>JBEKFX010000036.1:0-58475 GCA_050013115.1 Polyangiaceae bacterium | reverse complement strand
CCATTTTTTGCCTCAACAACCTGACCTGCGCGTCCGTGACCATCCGGGCTCCTCGAGCTCCGGGACCCGCCCGGAACTCCGGGGGGCAGCCTCGCACGCGCCGTCAGTACGGCGGCCGACCTTCAAAAGTAGTTGTCGTCGACCTGCAAATCTAATTGTCGTCCATCAGCAGGATCTGTGGGCGAGGAAAGATGACGAGAGGGCTGTGGACTTGTGGAGCCAGGCCTCTGAACTGCCTTGAATACGGCCTGAACCGCATCTCGCGCCGGCCTGGCCCCACAGGGTCCACAGCCCGGGCGACTGCTACGATTTGATGACCGAAAGCTGCACCATCTCGCCTCCGGCCAAACGCCACGATCGCGCGGAAAGACGGCCCTTCCGGCGGTGCTCGCGCGAAAATGCACGCCCACAGATTCTGCGGAGGAGGCCAATCTTCTTGATCCTCAGGCCCTCAAACAACGCGACGACGCTCAGTGACCAGCACCACGACGGCCCCCGACTCGGGCCGATCTCCCGGAGGCCATTTCGCGCTGCTCGGCGCCGCCGCGCCTACCACACCGGCGCGCTCCTCGGCGCCGCCGGTCCAACCTGCACGCTGTCCGGCCAATCCTCCGCAACAACCTCCCGTGACGATCTCGCCGCAATTTCCCGACGACGTCTGTATCCTGCAGGGCTTCCCTGGCGTCCCGTTTCCATTTTTCGACGATTTCTCCTGGCGAAGTCTTGTCGCTATGGTCTGGCCGGCCCTGGCCGAGCAGCGCGGCGTTCCAGATGGGCGGGAGACGATCGGGGCGTCGAACCTTCCGCTCGTGTTCGAGACCTTGAAGGCCGACTGGGAGGTCTTTCAGCCCCAGGGCGCTGATCCTTCCGACTGGGAGCTCATGACCGGAATGAACCCGTGCGGAGCCAGCCTCAAGTTCGGCGATATGGTCCTCGCGGCCTTCTCGAAGTTCGAGAACCTGGGGCAAGCTGGATTTGGCAACCTGGTCGGGCCGCTCATCACGCAGACCAGAACCTACACACGCTATCTGACCGCTTTCAATCAGGTGGAGTTCAGCTCCATCCAGGCCAAGAAGCTCTACCTGCCGGCCAACCTGAACAACGTCACCTTTGCGCCAGACGCACAAGGCAATAACCCGATCGACGTCAAGTCGGCATGGATCGACATGACGGGCGTCCCGCATCCGGAGCGTTACCACACGCGTGTCGCATGGTTGCTGGATGCAGCCACGGGCAAGTGCAGCGAGACCACCGTGGGCCTCGTCGGGCTGCACATCGTGACCAAGACCAAGAGCCGTCCCCAGTGGATATGGTCCACGTTCGAGCAAGTCGACAACGTTCCGGGCGCGGGTGCCGTCGCCCCGTTTACCTACAACGATGGCACGCCAGCTCCGATGCCAAAGGCGAATCCAGTGGGCTTCCCGCCGCCCTCAACCCCCCCAGCTCCCTTCAATGTGACTCGCGTACAGCCAATCGCGGGTTCAACGGATGCGACGAACGTAGCCTATCAGCAGGCACTTGCCGCGAAGGGTTCTGGGGTCTGGCAGTTCTACAAGCTGGTCATGACGCAATGGCCGGTCCCTGCGGACGCGCCGTCGAACCCCGGCACGCCGCCGTTCTCGTTCCCCGGGGCTGGAGCCAGCAGCGCCTTCTCGAATGTCACTATGGAGACCTTCGATCAGAGCACGATTACGAAGGGATGCATGAACTGCCACAACGGCACGCGGACGCAGACAGATTTCCTTTGGGCGCTCGCGTTGAACGCCTTTCCCTCACCGCTCGGAACGGGCCCCAGCCAACCCCAACTCCGGGACCTTCATCTCGCGCCACCCGGGGGGTCAATCTCGAAGCTCAGAAGCCTGCTGAGCCAATAGGAGCGAACTATCATGCCAATCACGTCATACGCCGAGCTTCAGACGTACATGACCAACCTCTTCCGAGGTCTCGTGTCCCAGTCGACGGGGAACAACGAACTCCAGGACACGAGCGACGACTCTCCCCACGGGGTCTTCTGGAACACGCTCACATATGATCAATTCGTCCACGGTCCGGTTCCGCATGTCAAGGATCCCACTACCGGCAACCCGATGCCCATCCTCGTTCCAGGCCGTTCCGCGCAATCCAATCTGATCATGGCGATGCGTGGACAGGGCGTCTTCAGTCCGACCACCGGCGCCATTCCGCAAATGCCGGCGGACGGTCCTCCGTTTCCCACGGACGCGCAGATTCAACCGATCGCCGATTGGATTGACGCCGGTTGTCCGAAGTGAATAGTGTGCACGGTGTATTCCCATTCCAGGTTCAAGGCTGCTCCTCCGCCCAGGCCACGATCAGAGTCTTGCGCCTGCTAGGGCCCAGCGCGCACTTTTTTCACGCAGGTTGCGGAGCTGGTATGGCTACCCGCCAAAAGATATTCTGCGACTGGAGGGTGTTATGGACCTCATCTTCGAGATCGCAACCGGGCGCCACCACTAAAGCCCCACCGGGTTTGATAGCCTCGATAATAAGTGAAGTGGTGCTCCGCGATATCGGGCCACTTATGATTAAAGTGTCGCACAAGTCGAACGGGAGTCCTGCTTCCCAAAATTCCGATTCAGTCATTGAAAGCATAACAACGTCGGAGGCACGGCCTTCGGTAGCAATCGGAGTTTCTATTGACGACGCCGCTTTTGGTCCCGGTCCTACAACACAGATTACGGGAACCCGGCCGGTGCTCTTGATCGGAAACAAGCGCGTCAGCAAGAGTCTCCAAATCTCCGGCACGTTATCGTGAAAGAAGAACCCGGGCCCCGCGTTAAATTCGACGATACTGCTCCGATTCGCTACTAAAGGCGTATCGAGAGTTTCGGCAATGACATCTATCCCGATGACCGAGGGCCCCAGAGCTCGCCCTATCGCCTCGAATGTGGCGATATTGCGCGGATGAACGGTGCCCTCGCAATGTGCCCAGTTGGCAGTTACCGGCGTCGGCTTGATCGTCGTGCCTTTCGCCGGAACGCTGTCGAGCGCCAAACCTTGACTCAGAAGTAATCCCTCTAGTCGATAGTCAAAAACGTCGTCCCCGTGGTGCCTGCGGTGGCTCGCCAACAGAGCACGAACATTTTGCTCGCCGTCAGCGGTGACCTCCGACGCCCAGCCTGTTGAAACCCGTATCGCCTTCCCATCGACTACAAGGACGCGAAAATAGCGGCCGATCAACATTTTTTCCAATAATAGTGGACCGCCTGGATAGCGTCTGCGCAGATAGTCGTACGCCGCCGAAAGTTGCTCTCGGTTTTTTATCGAAGTTACCAATCCCGTACTGTTTGAGCCAGTCGGCGTTTTGAGAACGACTTCATAGCCGAGCCGCTCGGCCATCTCCACAGTGCCTCGCAGATTGGCTACAGCGGCGCCCGGCGGAAATGGGATATGCAGCTGTTGTAGCAGCGCGCGGCCCATTAGCTTATTTGATCCCAACATTATCGACGTACCGGAGTCGACCTCTGAAACGGGCCCGACAATCCGTTGCCGCTTTACGCCATAGCCCAATTCCAAGACCGGGACACAATCGTACCAGCGTTGGCTGACCGGTATGTCACGTGCTCGAGCCTCGCTTATACATGCCCTCACGAGACTCCAACTGTAGAGATCGCGCTCCCACCGGCGCTTCAATTCAGAGTCCATGTCGATGTCGCCCACTTCGCCGCGAAGCACCCTGGGCGCGACCGTCGTATAAAGCTGTCGACGAAGGTCTGATCGAAGAAACACTGGGTCGTGTTCGTCCCGTCGCTCGTCGACGACGCCTCGCTGTACGTCGACCGGACGCGCAAATGAATGTGCGTCGTTCGCCCCGAATACCAGCCGGGGATGATCGTGATGAACGTCACTCGTCCATTTCGCGTCCGTCAGCTGGTATCCCCGGAGCCACTTATCGCTCGACGTGCCCTCGGCGTCGATATCCAAATACACGCCCGACGCATTGCAATGCCAGATGTCGACCTGCGCACCGACATAAGGGACGCAGCCGTTCTGCGCATCGATGACCGTGACCTGCAGTGTCAGCGCGACGCCCGGTTGGGTGCTCGTGCCGTCGAGATTCGAGGTAATGAGGCTACGGGCGAACCCCGCCGTGCTGTCGTCCGCGAAATACGGGCCAATCTCCCCTTCCGGAGTCACGGCGCATGTCGCCGAGTCGCCCGCCGCCTCGAGCGCGCCGTCTCCTGTCGCCGCAGCGGCATCCGCGGCCGCATCCGTTGCGCCACCCACGCTGCCATCAGGCGACGTCGGGGTGGCGGAGCTCGAATCGTCCCCATTGCCGCAGCCAAATGCCAATCCCGCTCCCACCAGAACCGTCAAAGCGCTGCGGCGAGAGAGATTCACGTCGGTGCCGAGACCGCGCTCGTCTGCACGGACGTCCTCGTCCGAACCGTTTGCCATTTCCGTTTACCATTGCCTCGTTTCTATCGTCGCAGCGAAAACTATCAACGAACGCACGGTGCACGAAACATTGCGCAACAATGGGTGAATCGTCGCTGCATGTCCATGGACGAACTTCAGCTGGTATTATTGACTTCATCAGGAGGGCGAGCGACGAGTGCAATCCCCTCGCCCGTCTATTGGCGTGCTCTCGACGCGACTCCGCACGGCCCGCCCCAGCGCTGGTTCATCGCCCGCACCACGCCTCGCGTGCGCGTCGCACGCGAAGAGCGGCAACGTGCCATCGACGAGGGTGATGGCGCCGCTCGCAATCGATGCCCCGGACGACTTCGGCGGACGACTTCCGTACCGGATTGCCGCGCATGCGCAGACGCATGCCTTCCCGAAGCCATCCTTCGGACGACGCAGCGAGCACCCAGGTCGTGCGATCTGCCTTGGAGCGTGCCCCGTGGAGCGTCTGCGCCATGCGCGTGCAGCGGTCGAGCGTCTGCCCGCCGATGGCGTGGACATCGTTGAAGTCGGCGCGGGGCGCCTACGCGCAGAACGTCGCGACGCCGTCGTGGAAGCAGATCGGTTGGACGTTGCGCGCGGGTTCGGCTTGACCTCCGCAGATAACGCCCGCAGCGCGAACGCAAGTGGATCCTGGGTTTAGAGCGTCAGCGAACTCGCCCCCGCGAACTGATCAAAAGGGCCCTCACTGGTCCACGCCTTCTTCATCGTGCGCTCGCGTGAAGGCGCGGACGAAGGGCTTGTCAATCACCGGATCGCTGGCCGGGCGACCCTCGGCGGCATTCTGCTCCGACGAACTGCCCGGGCATCCTTTATGTCTCGTATACGAGAGCTCTCGTTGTCAACGGCGCGCACTCCCGGAAAACGGCATCACTGACGCAACATGGGGTCGCACCCAATTGCCGCTACAAAAAAATTCATAGAAGGCGGCTATTCGATGAGCGGTACTGGAGTGCTCGCGCGCAACAAGCGAACATAGCGTAGGCTGCCGGTGCATGCCGGAGCCTCCGGCGCCGATTGCGTCGTTAAACTAGACGCACGTCTTGCGCTCGGACGCGCGAGCGCGCAAAGTCGGCACGTGAACGGACGGCAAACGATGAGCCTTCAAACTCCCGTCGAGGTTTCGGATCGCAGTCTGCCCAAGCGGGTGCCGCAAGCACTGCTGGACGAGCTGACGCGCCGCTTCGCCGCCACCGCGGAGGACTACGACCGGCGCGCGGTGTTTCCTACGGAGAACTTCGTTGCTCTCCGCGAGGCCGGCCTCTTGGGCCTGACGATCGCCAAGGAGTACGGTGGCGTGGGCGCTCCCCTCTCCGAGGCGCTACGGGTACTCGGAGCCGTCGCAAAGGGCGAACCCTCGACAGCTCTCATTCTCTTCATGACGTATGCGTTCTATGCAGGCGCCTTCGGCCGCACGGACACGTGGCCGCGCGCCCTGTTCGTAAGGCTCGCACGCGAAGCCGCCACGGATATCTCCCTGATCGGCGGGCTACGCGTGGAGCCCGAACTTGGAACGCCCGTCCGCGGCGGTCTTCCCGCGACGATCGCGCGTGCCACCGCCGATGGCTGGAAAATCGACGGTCGCAAGATTTACTCGACCGGGTCGACAGGACTGCGCTGGTTCTCCGTCTGGGCCAAGACCGACGAGCCAGAGACGCGCGTCGGAAACTTCCTCGTGAGGGCGGATAGCCCCGGCATTCGGATTGAGCCCGCATGGGATCACTTGGGCATGCGCGCGAGCGTAAGCCACGAGGTTGTCTTCGAGGGCGTTTGGACTCCCGCGGAGCATGCCGTCGACGTGCGCCTCCCGGCCGCGTGGGCGCCCAAGCCGGGTGAGCGGACGCCCGGCCTCTGGAACGCGCTGTCCATCGCGACGATCTATGATGGGGTCGCGCGTGCGGCCCGTGATTGGCTGGCGGACTATCTCAAGACGAGGACCCCCACCAACCTCGGCGCCTCTCTCTCCACCTTACCTCGGGTGCAGGAGAAGTTCGGCGAGATCGAGGCCCTCCTCTACACGAATCGAGTGCTCGTCGAGTCGGCGGCGGCACGTGCAGAGGCAGGGGCGGTACCGAACGCCGTCGAGGCCAATCTCATCAAACATACGGCGACGGCAAACTCGATTCGTGCCGTGGAGCTCGGGCTCGAGTTGACGGGCAACCCGGGCCTAAGCCGCCGTAACCCACTCGAGCGTCACTACCGCGACGTTCTCTGCGGTCGAATCCATTCGCCGCAAAGCGACACGATTCTCGTCGGCGCCGGGCGCGCCGCATTCGGGGGTTAGCTTGAGACCGAAACAGCCCGTGACGATCCGAACTTTGACGGCGGCCCCGAAGCGACGACGGCTAGCGCCTCCGATGGATGCCATCGCTCAAGAGACATGGCTCAACATGGTGCAGACCTTGGTTAAACTGGAGCTAGGCTGATGAACGCCGTTCAGGAGGGCGTCCCCCCCCCTCGCATGGATTGCAGGGGTCGGCGCTAGCGCCGGTCTGGGCGCAGCGGTGGCTCGCCGGTTCGCCCGAGAGGGCTTCACCGTCGCCGTGACCGGTCGAACCGCCGAACGCCTCGAGACGGTCGTCCGCGAGATTCAGTCCGCAGGCGGAAAGGCCCACGCGTTCGCGGGAGATGTGACCCGCGAAGACGACGTCATCTCCATCGCCGATCGCCTCGCTTCGCTCGGGTCCCTAGAAGCGGCGGTGTTCAATGCCTCGGGGGGCCTGCGTGCGCCTTCGCTCGATGTCACGAGCGCGGCGTTCGAGGAGGCCCTGAAGACGAGCGCCGTCGGCGGTTTCGTGTTCGGACGCGAGGCGGTGCGGCGTCTATTGCCCAAGGGGCGTGGAACATTGCTTCTGACGGGGGCCACGGCGTCCCTTCGCGGCCGGCCTCCTTTCGTCGCGTTCGCGGCTGCCAAAGCCGCCCTGCGATCGGTGGGTCAGACGTTCGCGCGCGAATTTGGACCGCGCGGGATTCATGTCGCTCATGTGATCATCGACGGCGGAATCGACGGCGAACGTCTTCGTACCCGCCTCGGAGCCGACCGCGATCCGACAGCCCTTCTCGCGCTCGACGACATTGCGGAAGTCTACTGGCAACTGCACGCCCAGCCGAAGAGCGCATGGACCCAGGAGCTCGACCTGCGGCCTTTCAAAGAGCCTTTCTAGAGCCGTGCAAAATGACCGCCGTCGATGCCACAGTCCGGTCCTCTGCGCCGGAAACTCGCCCCGACGAAGAGACTTCCGCGCAGGCAGGCGCCTTGGCGCGCAAAGGCGTACATACGGGGCGCGTCCGTCACATCGTGCTCCTCGTCCTCTGCGCCATGTACTTCATCGCCTATGTCGACCGCGTAAACGTATCGGTTGCCGCGCCCCTCTTGCGCAAGGAGCTCGGTCTCACGCCGATCCAGCTAGGGTTCGTCTTCTCCGCCTTTGCGTATCCGTACGCGGCGCTTCAAGTCCTCGGGGGATGGCTTTCGGACCGCTTCGGTCCTCGCCGTGTTCTCGCGGCGCTGAGCGTCGTTTGGGCGATCGGGACAATTCTCACGGCGACATCGGTGGGCCTCGCTAGTGCCGTTGCCGTCCGCGTGCTGGTGGGCATCGGCGAAGGCGGCGCGTTTCCCGCGGCGACGCGAGCACTCGCCTCGTGGATGCCGGCTCGTGAGCGGGGCCTGGCGCAGGGTGTCACCCATAGCGCCGCGCGTCTCGGCGGTGCGGTCGCGCCGCCGGTCGTGCTCGCGATCGCAGCGGCATGGGGATGGAGGCAATCCTTCGTCGTGCTCGGTCTCGCGAGCCTCGCATGGACCGCGCTATGGCTCGTCGCCTTCCAGGATCGACCAGAGCTCCACCGCTGGGTGACGACTGCGGAGCTGACGGAGATCCGAGGGGAGCAACCCCCCCCGCGGCAACGGCTGGAAGGCGATCGTGCCTCCACACCGTGGTCGCGGATCTTCCGCGCGATGGTCCTCGTGACCTTCGTCGACTTTTGTTATGGCTGGTCGCTCTGGGTATTCCTGACTTGGCTCCCGTCCTATCTCACGGAAGCGCGAGGGTTCCCTCTGAAGCAGATGGCCCTCATGGCCGCGTTGCCGCTCCTCGGCGGTGTCGTGGGCGATACGCTCGGCGGCGTCCTTTCCGACGCGATTTACCGCCGCATCGGCCGGCTCACGCTGGCCCGTCGAACCCCCATGCTCGTCGGCTTGGTGGGTGCCCTGGTATTCATAATTCCCGCCGTCACGACCCCGAGCGCCACTGCCGCGGTTTGCGAGCTATCGCTCGCTTTCTTCTTTCTCGAGCTGACCAACGCCGTCCTCTGGAGCCTGCCGCTCGATATCGCAGGCGACTTCGCCGGAACCGCGGGAGGTATGATGAACACGGGATTCGGGCTAGCGGGAATGATCTCTCCGGTCGTCTTCGGTTGGCTCCTCCAACGCACCGGCGGCTACACGGCGTCCTTCGTCGTCTCCGCCGGCCTTCTCGGCCTCGGCGCCATCGCCTCGGCGTTCATCGACGCGTCCCGAAAGGTCGCCTCGTGACCTCCATGGCCGTCGTGACGCTGGGGGTCAAAGTCAAGCCGACGAGGGCCGCCCTGGGCGCGGAGATCAGCGGCGTCGATTTACGCGCCGTGGACCTCTCAGTTCTCGGCATGATTCGCGAAGCGTGGCTCGCCCACGAGGTGCTGCTCATTCGCGGCCAACGGCTCGACGACGACGCCCTCATCGCCTTTAGCCGCTACTTTGGAGAGCTCGACGATGCCCCCATCCAGGAGAACGGACGGCGCTTCGTCGCGGGCCACCCGGAGATCTATGTCGTCTCCAACATCGTCGAGCGCGGTGTTGCGATTGGCAGCCTCGGTGCCGGAGAGGCAGTGTGGCACACGGACATGTCCTATCTGGAGCGGCCTCCCAAGGCGAGCATGCTCTACGCGCTCGAAGTGCCGGCGTCCGGTGGAGAGACTAGCTTCTGCAGCATGACCACGGCGTGGCGGACGCTCCCCGAGCCCATGAAGGCGGCGATCGCAGGCCGACGAATCAAGCACGACGGCACGTACAACAGCGGCGGCTACGTCCGCGAGGGTGTGGTCGCCAGTGATGACCCTCTGACGGCGCCCGGCACGTACCACCCCATCGTGTGTTCTCATCCCGACACGGCGCAGCGAGCGCTTTACCTCGGGCGGCGGCGCAACGCCCATATCGAAGGCCTGCCGCTCGACGAATCGGAGAGGCTGCTCGACGCTCTGTGGGCCCACGCGACGCAGCCCGAGTTCATATGGAAACACCGATGGCGTGTCGGTGACCTCGTGATCTGGGACAACCGGTGCACCATGCACCGCCGCAACGGCTTCGATCCCCATGCGCGTCGCCTACTGCACCGAACCCAAATTCGCAGCGAAGCGCCTCCGCGCGCGGGCTAGGGTTACTCGCGTTGCCTCTCAGTGGGCTATCCGCGCGAGAGCGGCCTTGCGTGCCGCCTCAAACTCGTCGCCGGGAACCCAAGTCGGTGCCTGATCGGCATCGGCGATCTCCACCACAACCTCGAAACCCAACTGAGCATCTTCGACCATCCCGTCGAAGTTCCACTCGGGCCCGAGCTCGTCGCTGGGCTGATGGTACCGATGAGCCTCGTAGTCGAGGACCTGCTCTTTTCCCCACCCCTCCGGCCTCCCGATGAAGTCCGTGCCCGTCTTCAGGTAAAGCGCTGGGACTCCTATCTTCGCGAAGCTGAATTGATCGGAGCGATAGAAGGATCCTCGATCGGGGAACTGATCCGACTTGACGACCCGGCCCTGCGCCGCGGCGACGCGCGCAAGGATCGCGTCCAGTGACGACTTGCCCATCCCCACCTGGGTGACGTCCCTCGTCCTGCCCCAGATGTCGCCGCAGTCGTAATTCACATCGGCCGCGATGCGACCGGCAGCCACGGGCGGATGTCGAGCAAAGAACTCCGAACCGAGAAGGCCTTGCTCTTCGGCGGCGACGAACAGAATGACGACCGACCGGCGCGGCGGACCGGGTAGCGCCTTTAGCGCCTTTGCGATGGCAAGCACCTGCGCATCGCCGGCGCCATTGTCGACCGCGCCGTTGTAAATCGAGTCGCCCTTTGCGTCGGGCTTGCCGATGCCGAGATGGTCGTGGTGCGCGCTGACGACGACGTACTCGTTCGCCAAGCGAGGATCCGCGCCGCGAACGATGCCATAGACATTGGCCGAACGAACGTGCTCTATGCGGCTGTCGAAGCGGAGCGACGTCGTGATCCCCAGCGGAACCGGCACGAACGACTTGCGGCGGGCCGACGCGATAAGGTCTTCGAGACTCTTTCCGGCGAGCTCGGCGAGGGCATGGGCCGCGTCTTCGCTGACCCAGCCCTTCACGGCAATCGTCGCGCCGTCCTGGCTCGGTAGTTCGAACCGTGTGCCGCCCCAGGAGGAGCGCACGACTTGAAATGGATACCCCGCCGACGGCGTCGTGTGAATGATGATCGCGCCCGCCGCCCCGTGCCGGATCGCGCTTTCGTACTTGTACGTCCAGCGGCCATAATAAAGCCGCGTCGTGCCCGCGAAGAGAGCCGGATCCCAATCCGGATCACTATTCATCATGAGAAGGACTTTGCCCTTCACGTCGACGCCTTTGAAATCGTCCCAGCCGTATTCGGGCGCTTCGATTCCGTACCCGACGAAGACGACTTCGGCGTGCTCGATCGCCCCTCGTTCCGTCTGCGCTCCGCTGCCGGCGATGTAATCATCCCCGAGCGAGAGCGAGAGGCTCTTGGCGTCGTGCTCGAACGTCCAGACCTTGGGCATCTCGGTCTTGATCGAAACGAGGTCGACCGGTTGCTCCCAGCCCTCTAGCCCCCGGCCCGGTTCGAGCCCCATGCTTGCAAGGCGATTCGCGAGATAGGCACGTGCGCTGCGATCGCCCCGCGTTCCCGGACCTCGACCCTCGAAGTCATCGGCGGAGATCCGCGCGACTTCGGAACGCAAGAAGCTCGCAGTGACGGATCGTGCTGCGACCTCTACCGCGCTCGGCGAAGGCGTGGACGACGCGACTGAACTCCGCGCGTCCGACGGTTGGACCGCACCGCACCCGAGCGCCACGAACTCTGGGAGCAATCCGAAGACGCAAAGCCATCCGATGCGGGCATAGGCGCCGCACGATCCAAGGCTCACGCCTTACCCACGAAGCTGTGTGTCTTGCTCAGGTCGGGCACGAGGGCAGCTCAATTCGAGATGGTTAGGTCGGCCGATGGCGGCACGCAATCGCGTATCATCCATAGCGCGTATGAGCCGCGCAAAACGGACGCTCGCGTGCGATGGCGTTGCAATGAGCTAGAGTCCGCCCGCATGTTCACTGGAATTGTGCGCGGCGCGTTCCCGGTGGAGCGCATCGTCCGGACCCAAAACGCGATGTCCTACTCCGTTGGGCTTCCCGACGTGCTCCTCGCCGGCCTCGAACGCGGCGCCAGCGTCGCGATCGACGGCGTATGCCAGACCGTCGCCCTGATCGAGGGATCGCGCGTCCGTTTCGATGCGAACGACGAGACGCTGCGTGTGACGACTCTGGGCGAGCTGGCCGAAGGCTCCCTCGTCCATGTCGAACGATCGGCGCGGCAAGGCGACGAGAACGGCGGTCACGTGCTCTCCGGGCATGTGGATGGCACGGCGGACATCGCGGCCGTCGAGCGCACCGCAGACAATCTCGCGCTCGTCGTGCGCGTGCCCAGCGGCCTTGGCAAATACGTGTTCAACAAGGGGTTCATCGCCCTTCAGGGCGCGAGTCTGACGGTCAACGGGTGGGACGGGCAGACGAACACGTTTCGCGTTCACCTGATCCCGGAGACCCTTCGCCTCACGACCTTTGGTGAAAAACGCATCGGCGATCGCGTGAACCTCGAGATCGACCGTCAGACCCAGATCATCGTTGACACGATCGAGCGCGCCGTTGCGCGAGCTCTCGAGGGCCGCGGCCCGTTGTGAATCGCCCCGCCCACCGCGCCGCCTCCGCGGACGCACGCGACGTCCCTATGAAGAATACTCATAGCGTGTTTGAAGGAACTCAAGCGCCGCCGCGGTATCACGGGGTAGCACGAGGACCATGCAATTCACGAAGTTCGGCGCGACAGGCCTGCGCGTCTCGCGGCTCTGTCTGGGGACCATGACCTTCGGCCTGCAAACGGACGAGGAGCCGGCCCGGCGGATCCTCGACCTCGCGAGTGAAGGCGGGATCAACTTCATCGACACGGCGGACGTCTACCCGCTCGGCGGTGGCCTGCCCACGGTCGGCCGAACCGAGGAGATCGTCGGTCGCTGGTTGAAAGGCAAGCGGCACCAGTTCGTCGTGGCCACGAAGGCGGTCGGTAAAGTGGGACCGTCCCCTTGGGATCAAGGTGCCTCGCGCAAGCATCTGCTCGACGCGATTGACGGCTCGCTGCGGCGGCTCGGAACGGACTACGTGGACCTCTATCAGCTCCATTCGGATGATCGCGAGACGCCCGTCGATGAAACACTCGACGCACTCGATACCATCGTGCGCTCGGGAAAGGCGCGTTACGTGGGGGTCTCGAACTTCCTCGCATACCGTTTGGCGCGCGCGATAGGTCGCGCCGAACACAACGGGCTCGTGGGCATCGCGTCGGTGCAGCCGCGCTACGCACTCTTGTTCCGAGAAATCGAGCGAGAGCTCCTTCCGCTCGCAAGCGAAGAGCAGCTCGCGGTCATCCCGTACAACCCGCTCGCAGGCGGGCTCCTCACGGGCAAGCACTCTTTTTCCGCAGGCCCCACGCGAACAGCAGCGGCTCCGATCCGGCGACCTTGAGATGGCCAATCCGTCCGCCGTGCTGCCCGTCTTCGCCCGAAAGCGTGCACAAAGGGTCGTCCCGGAAGCGGCGAGTGTCGTCACCGAGGTCCCTGAGGTTCTGCCAAGATCGATCATCCGGCTATTTTGGCTATTTGCACGGCCCTTCGCGGTGCCGGTCGTCTGCATGATGGGCGCGTCGGTCTCGCTCCGCGCATTTTCCGTCCTTCAGTTCTACGCCACGAAACAGATCATCGACACGGCGACGTGGACGGACCTGCATTCTCCCGGCGCGTGGCGCGCCGTCGCCCGCCCGCTCGTCGGATTCTTTTGCATCCTGGGCGCGTCGATGGTCGTCGAATGGGGGGCATGGTTCTGTTCGTACTCCAGCCGCATTCCCGTCCTCGCCCGCGGGCGGCAGCTCGTCTTCACCTACGCGCAGCGGCATAGCCCGACCTATTTCGACAACATGCTCACGGGCAAGGTCGCGCACCGGGCGATGCTCTTGCCGGAACAGACGGTGACGCTCTTCGAGCGTACGAATTGGGATTACCTGCCTCTGCTCGCGCAGTCCACGCTCCTGCTGTTCCTGTTTTTCCGCGCCCAGCCGGTCTTCGCCGTCGTTCTGGTCGTGTGGCTCGGTCTTTATCTCGCGGTGACCATCGTCATGGGCCGTCGGATCGCCGCCCTCGGAGCGATCCACAGCGAGGCCAAGGCCCAGCTCACCGGGAGAATCGTCGACTCGATCACCAACATCAAGAACGTCATCTTCTTCGCGGGTCACGAGAACGAGGACCGGATCGTTGGCCGGTCCGTGCACGACACGTTCGCGGCGCAGCGCGCCCAATATCGCGCGTTCGTGCAGATGCGCGTGATCCTGCAGGTGCTCAACATCGCCATCTACGCGATCTTGCTGCCGCTGGCGCTGGATCGGCTCTTGCGCGGTACGATCTCCGTCGGCGATTTCGTTCTCGTGACGACGTTGTTGATTCAGCTCATTCGAACCGTTTTCGACATGGCGAACGTTCTGCCGGACACGTTCGACACCCTCGGAAGCATCCGTGACTCGCTCGGCATGTTGATCGCCCCACGCGAAGTTCTGGATCCGCCCGGCGCCCCGGATCTCCTGGTGGAACGCGGCGGGATCGCTTTCGAAGACGTGCACTTCGCCTACGAGGGCAAGCAACCCGTCTTTCGAGGGCTCGATCTGCGGATCGCGCCGGGGGAACGCGTGGGCCTCGTCGGTCACTCCGGCGCCGGCAAGAGCACTCTCGCGACGCTCCTCATGCGTCTTTACGACCTGCAGAGAGGCTCGATCGCGATCGACGGGCAACGGCTCGACGAAGTGACGCAGGCCAGTCTCCGGCGGTCCATCGCTCTCATTCCTCAGGATACGGTCCTCTTCCATCGCACCCTGCTCGAGAACATCCGCTACGGAAGGCCGGAGGCGGACCGCGCCGCGATCATCGACGCGGCGGGTCGTGCCAACGCACACGACTTCATCGCGAACCTCCCCGACGGTTACGACACGCTCGTAGGAGAGCGTGGAGTGAAGCTTTCCGGGGGCCAGCGCCAGCGCATCGCCGTCGCGCGCGCTCTCCTCAAGGACGCTCGCATTCTGGTCCTCGACGAGGCGACTTCGGCACTCGACAGCGAATCCGAGGCGCTGATCCAGGACGCGATGGAGCGCGCCATGATGGGAAAGACGGTCATCGCCATCGCGCACCGACTTTCGACTCTCGCGCGGATGGACCGCATCGTCGTCCTCGAGCACGGCCGCGTCGTGGAGGACGGTGCGCATGCGGACTTGGTGGCGCGTGGCGGCGTCTACGCCGCGATGTGGCGGCGCCAGGTCGGTGGCTTCCTGCAAGAAGACAGCGCCGAGGACGACCTTTCCGTCGCCTGAGCCCCCTGGCAGGAACTCAGCGCATCGACTTTCGTAGTTCGTCGGCCTTCGTGAAGTGGGCCAGCTGATCGCTATGGGCCTTGACGAACGAGGGACGCGCCTTCGCGCGCGCGACGTAGGTTTGGCAGGCGGGGTATTGCGCGAGGCCGTCGAAACGGTCGACGATGCGGAGCACGTCGGCCATCAGAATGTCGGCGACGGAGAAGGTCTCTGCGAGCCATTCGCGGCGGCCGAGCACAGGCTCGAGCCTTTGGAGGCGTAACTCGAGGAAGTCGTCGAACGGCTTCCGGCCCGGGGCGTCCGCCTTGCCATGTTTGAACGCGAAGAACGACCACGGGAGAGTCGCCGTCTCGACGGAGTTGAGCGCCGCGAAGAGCCATTCGGTGACGGTGGCTCGACCGCGCACGTCTCGCGCCATGAGCGAGTCGCGGTTCTCGGCGATGTGCAACAAGATCGCGCCGCTCTCGAAGATCGAGATGTCCCCGTCGGTAAGCCACGGCACTTGCCCGAAGGGCTGGTGCGCCAAATGCTCCGGGCCGCGCTCTTCGAACGCCACGCTCTCGACGCGATAGGCGAGCCCCGCCTCCTCGAGGGCCCATCGGACGCGGAGATCTCGCACGAAGCCGCGCGGAAACTCCGGGACCCAGTCGAACGTCGTGAGGATCGGATCGCCCATCGGCCTCAGGGTATAGCGCCGATAGGTCAAGGGGAGTCGCCCTCCGTCCGCTCGACGCTCGCCCCGAGCGCGCGCAGACGCTCTTCGATGCGTTCGTAGCCTCGGTCGATTTGCTGCGCGTTCTGGATGCGCCATGAGCGCGTTCTCGGTCGCCAAGACGCTCATCTCGGACAAGAAGATATCCGCTCCCGAGAGGCCGGCGGGCGCGCTCATCACGTATCGGTCGGCCCGGACGTCGACGGCGGCACCGAGTCCGCGCAGTGCTTCGATGTGCGTGTCCAGCGGGCGCCGCCCCATCTTGTCGCCGCCAGGCGACGGCAGCTCCGCCCGCCCGGTGCGCGCGAGGAGCGGCCCCGCGAGGACGAAACTCGCGCGCGTCTGCTGGCAGAGCGCGGGGCTCTGGACCGACGTCCGGACTACGCGCGCGCGGCAGCGCAGCGAGCGCCACACCTCGGTGCCTTCGAGCGGCACGACGTCCGCGCCGAGGTCACCGAGGGTCTCCTGCATCACCACGACGTCCCGGATCCGCGGGACGCGGCGTAGCGTGACCGGCTCCTCGGTCAGAAGCGCGGCGGCGATCATCGGCAGCGCCGCGTTCTTGTTCCCCGAGATGTGGATCTCGCCCGCGAGGCGGTGTCCCCCTTCGATCGAGAGTCGCGCTGGACCACTCACCGCCGCCCCTGCGTCGCCAGCGACAGATGGGACAGTGCGAGTCGAGAAAGAGACGCCACCGGCGTCACCCTGCGTCCGCGACGAAGCCCTTCCAGTTGCGCATGGCTTCGGCAAACGTCTCGTTCAGGCCGAGGCCGCGAAGTTCCGCGATGGTCAGCGGCGGGCGCCGCGGCTCCCAACCGACTTCGCGAATCCGCGCCGGCCATTCCGGGTTGGCGATCCCCGCAAGACCCAGCGCGACCGCGTCCGCTCCTCTATCGAGAACTGCTTCGGCCTGCTGTCGCGACCATATGCCGCCCGCGGCGACGAACGCCACGTCCGCGGGAACGGCGCGACGGAAGAGCGGGAGCGGATGATCCTCGGGACGCTTTCGCGTGTTCTGGGAGGCGTCCCAGAGCGACAGATGCAGGAAGTCGGCGCCGTCTTCGGCGAGCCAGCGCGCCACCTGAATCGACTCGTCGAGGTCGAGGCCCACGGCATTGCCCCGATCTTCGGGCGAAAGACGGACCCCCACGGTGAACGATGCCGGCACCGCCGCCCGCGCTGCGCGAGTCGCCGCCCGCACGAGCCGTGCCCGGCCCTCGAGCGATCCGCCCCAACGGTCAACCCGCGTGTTGATCGTCGCGCTCAGGAACTGCCCGAGCAGATAGCCATGCGCGCCGTGAAGTTCGACTCCCGCGAAGCCGGCCCGGTGGGCACGTGCCGCAGCCGCCCCGAAGTCCGCGATGACGCGCTCGATGTCCCCCTCGGTTCCGGCGCGAGCCGGGGCAAGGCCAGGCGCGGCGAACGCCGTCGCGCTCCATGGCGTCTCCCCAATGAGCGAAGCGGCGTTGGAGCCAGCGGAGCTCGTCTTCCGAAAGTGACCCGTCCGCATGGCTTTGCCGATTGGTCATCGGCGCGAGCCAGATGCGGTTGCGCGTCGACAGGCCCGAGCGAAGCGTCAGCGAGTCATGAAGCATGGACTTTCTCCCAACAACAGTCAGTGACCTCATGGGTAGCACGCGCGCACTGCGAGCGTGCGACTTGAGAGAATCTAATACGTCATTCAAGAGCTACGCGGATGTCGGCCGCAATTCGTGTGTTACGGTCACCGCCCGATGACGGAGGCGCGCTCGAAATCGATCGGGCGACGTACACCACGACGCCGGAGCGGACCATGACGATCACGACCCAGAACCCGAGCACGGCCCAGGCGCCCAAGACCGCGGGCTCCTTCGAGGTAAGAGCACTCGAGCCGACGCTCGGCGGCGCCGTGACGAACCTGGATCTCCACGCGCCGCTCGACACAACACGAATCGCAGCGCTTCGCGCTGCGTTGCTCGAACGAAAGGTGTTGGTCTTTCGCGGGCAGAGTCTCGCCCCCGAGGAGCTGGTTCGCTTCGCGGCGTACTTCGGGGAGCCTTTTGAAAGCCCGGATTACGCATACGGCCATTACGAAGGCCACGACAAGATCGCGAAAATCGGCCCGTCGCCCGTAGGGAGCCGTCCGTCGAACTGGCATCAAGGCGGCACTTGGAAAGCGAACCCCTGGGCGTTCGAGATGCTTCAGCTTGCGGTCGTTCCACCCGTCGGCGGAGCCACTCTCTATGCCGACCTGCAGGCGGCTTACCGCGATCTCTCCACGCCTCTCCAACAATTGGTGAGCAGCCTGCGCGCCGCGCACAGCAAGCAGGTCAAGCCGATCGCCCGGGGCCAGTATGACGCGAGCGACGTCGTCGAACATCCCTTGGTCCTGACCCACCCTGAAACCGGTGTCAAAGGCCTCTATCTGACGAGCCGCATCACCCATCTCGTCGGTATCCCGCGGCCCGAGAGCGACGCGCTGCTCTCGTTCCTCAGGCAGCACGCGAGCGGCGTGAATTACCAATACCGCAATCATTGGAACGCGGGCGACCTAGTGATTTGGGACAACCGATCGGTCTGGCACTACGCGGTGGACGACTACGGCGATCAGGAGCGCTGGGGCCTGAAGATCTCGATCGAGGGCGGCGACTGGCGTCCGAACTGAGACCGCACCGTTTTCAGTCATCTCAGCGAGTAAGGAAACCATCGTCATGGCGAATGCACGGCAACTCAAGCTGGGCGCGGTGCTGGTCGGCGTCGGCAACGATCAATTCGGCTGGCGCGATCCCGAGGTACCCGGGAATGCGAGCGTCGACATCCAGTGGTTCATCAAGAACGCACAGCTCGCCGAAGCATCGAAGTTCGACTTCGTCTTCATGGTCGACAGCCCGTTCATCACGCCCGATACGACGCCGCATTTCCTCAATCGCCTCGAGCCGCTGACGCTTCTCTCCGCCCTCGCCGTCTCCACGTCGAAGATCGGGCTCATCGCGACGCTCACGAGCTCGTACTGGGAGCCGTACAACGTCGCCCGGCTCTTCGCGTCGCTCGACAACATCTCGAACGGACGCGCCGGCTGGAACGTGGTCACCACCGGCCTCGAAGGGGCCGCGCGCAACTACGGTCGCCAAGAGCACTTCGATCACGCCGTGCGGTACCGGCGTGCCCACGAGTTCGTCGACGTGGTCCGCGGCCTATGGGACAGCTACGAGGACGACGCCTTCCCGCGCAACAAGGAGACGGGCGTCTTCCTCGACAAGCCGAAGCAGCACGCGCTCAACCACAAGGGCGAATTCTTCTCCGTGGCCGGTCCGCTGGCGCTCACGCGCTCCAAGCAGGGACACCCCGTTTTGTTCCAGGCGGGAATCAGCAACGACGGACGCGACCTCGGGGCCCGGATCGCCGACGGGCTGTTCGCAGGCGTCGAGAACTTCGAAGACGCGCAAGAGTATTACGCCGACGTGAAGGGGCGAGCGGCGGCGTTGGGCCGAGATCCCGATCACATTACCGTGACGCCCGGATTCAATCCCATCATCGAAGACACCGACGAAGCCGCGCAAGCATTCGTCGAGAGCCGCCGACAGAAGCTCGATATCGACAAGGCGCTCGTCGCTCTCGGACGGCCATTCGGGTACCACGACTTCCGCCAGTATCCGATCGACGGCCCCTTTCCAGACGTCTCGCACCTGAGCCTCAACAGCTACAAGGGTCACGCGGAACGGATCCTGAAGCGGGTCCGAGAGCAGAATCTCACCCTGCGCCAAGCGGCCCTCTCGCTCAGCGAACGTCGTCAAAGCTTCGTGGGATCGCCCAAGACGGTGGCCGACGAGATCGAGCGTTGGTTCGTCGAACGCGCCGCAGACGGGTTCAACCTTCACATTTCGCGCCCGAGCGAGTTCAAGAAGTTCACGGAGAAGGTCATCCCGATTCTGCAGAAGCGAGGTCTCTTCAAGACCGAATACTTCGCCGATACCATGAGAGGGCACCTCGGGCTCCCCGTGCCCGAGAACCGCTGGGCCGCTGCGCCGAAAACCCAGGCCGCGGAATAGGATGTCGAGCGCGCGGCCCCGCTTTCGGTTGGGCTTTCTCACCCACGTGCAGGCGCGGGGCGATGACCTATCCCAGGCTTATCGCGACGCCCAGGAGCTCTTCGTCGTCGCCGAACAACTCGGCTTCGACGTCGGCTGGGTGGCCCAGCACCATGCTCGCGGAGGTCCCGGAGGTCTCCCTTCGCCGTGGACCTTTCTGGCCTATGCCGCTGCCCGCACCAAGCGTATTCGTCTCGGCACGGCCATCACCGTCCTTCCGCTCGAGGATCCGCTGCGCCTCGCGGAGGACGTAGCGGTGGTGGATACCCTGAGCGGAGGCCGAGTCGAGATAGGCGTTGGCAGCGGGGGCAACCAGCTTGAGTATGCCGCCTTCGGCAAGGACGTGAACCGTAAACGAGAGCTCACGTCCGAGGCTCTGCGCGTCCTTCGCGACGCACTCGCCAATCGAGAGGTTGGAACCACCGGGTTCACGATCCAGCCCCGCGCGACCGACTTCTCGGACCGCATCTGGCAAGGCGTCTTCAGCGCCGATGGCGCGGCCTACGCTGCCGAGGCGGGATCCAACCTGCTCCTCAACCGGGCGGCGTATGGCTATGACGAACCAACTGACGAAGTGCAGCGGCCGTGGGCGGACCGCTTCTTCGCCGCGTGGAAAGGTGACCGGACCCCGCGCGTGGGGCTCTCCCGGTTCGTGTTTCCCGCGAAGGATCGCAAGACCGCTCTCGACGTACTTGGAGCGGATGTTTTGGCGGCCGCGCAGCGCTTTTCGGGCGCGCTGAAGTTCCCTCCCGGACTGGACGCGGAGGGCGCCCTCGCGCGCTTCCACTCATTTTACGGGCACCCCGAAGAGGTCGTCGCCGCTCTACGGCGCGAAAAAGTGTTGCCGGTCGCGACGGATCTCATTACCCAATTCAATCCGGCGATCGTGAAGCACGACCTGGCCGTGCGCACCCTCGAATTGATCGCAACGCAGGTCGCGCCGGCACTCGGCTGGCAGCCTGCCTCCACTTTGCCGGCCGCGTCTAGGGCCTAGCTCCGCGCATCTGGCCCATCGCCGGCGAAGCATGGCTCGAAAACACGATTCGCTCTCAAATGCCCGCACCGTCGGTCAGAAGTTGCTCGTGAGCGTGCGCTTGCGAGACGTGGCTGTGCGGAGGGACGCTATGCGTCAGCCAGACGTTGCCGCCAATGCTCGAGCCACGACCGATCGTAATTCGCCCCAGCACGGTCGCCCCGGCATAGATCGTCACGTCGTCTTCCACGACAGGGTGCCGAGGGATTCCCTTGATCGGGTGCCCGTGCTCGTCCAAAGGAAAACTCTTCGCCCCAAGCGTCACCCCCTGGTAAAGACGCACGTTTTCGCCGATCCGGCACGTCTCGCCGATAACGACTCCCGTGCCGTGGTCGATGAAGAAACGCCCCCCGATCTGGGCGCCCGGATGAATGTCGATCCCCGTCGTGGCATGGGCGAGCTCCGAGATGATCCGGGGAATTAGGGGTACGCCGAGCTTGTAGAGCTCGTGGGCAATTCGGTGGTAGATGACAGCCACCATTCCCGCATAGGAGAAGATCACTTCATCGAGGCTCGTCGCCGCGGGGTCGCCGTCATACCCCGCTTGTGCGTCGCTCGCGAGGAGGTGGCGCAGGGCCGGCAAGCTCGCGGCGAACTCCCACGTCGCTGCCGCAGCCCGCTGCGCGCCGCTGTTGCCCTCGTTCTCGCTCTGGAAAGCAAATGCGACGCGGAATTCGCTCTCGAGGACGTTGAGCGCAGAATCCAGTGCTCGCCCGACGTAGAACGCTTGTCCTTGATCCGAGACGTCCTGGGAGCCGAAATGGCGAGGAAAGAGCGCCGCGCGGAGGTGCATCATGACTCCGGCGATCGCGTCGCGGGAGGGCAACAGCCGCCCGCGCCCGAGGCGCGGTCCTATGGGAGACTTGAGGTCTGGGGCTACGGCTGGAGCGATCATGGTCTCGTATACTAGACAAACCGGCAGTAGCGGTTTCCGGGCCGCGGAGCAAGCCGTCCTACTCGATATGCGCGGTGCGCTCCCTCCGCACGTCGCCTAGAGTTTGCGTATGGTCGGGAGTGCAGGCCGCGGGCGCTCGTCGCCGCCCCCGATGGTCGATGCGCTGCTCGCGTCGAGCGAGCCGTCGATTCGTTACAAGACGCTGACGGGCGTGCTCGGAGAAGAGCCGACGAGCACGACGGTGCGCGCGGTGCAGGAGCAGGTCCGCACATCCCCGCGAGTGCAGGCCCTGCTCGCGCATCGCGACGCGCGTGGACGCCTGGCGTGCAAGAAGAGTATCGACGAAAAATGGCAGGGCGCGCACTGGGTGCTCGCCGCGCTGTCGGACATTGGCTACCCAGCGGGCGACCAATCCCTCTTCCCGGTCCGAGATCAGGTGCTCGACGAGTGGGTCGCGCCACGCTTCTACGAGGAGTTCACCGCGGAGCGCAAAGAGGACGCCTACAAGAATGAGGGCGTACCGGTGATGCAGGGGCGCCACCGGCGATGCGCATCGCAGCAGGGCTATGCCCTCCACTCCCTACTGAAGCTCGGGCTCGAGCATCCCCGGCTCCACGAGCTTGCCGAACGACTCCTGCACTGGCGACGGCCGGATGGCGGATGGAATTGCGACAAGGAACCAGAGGCTCACAAATCTTCGTTCATCCACACAATGCGCGCGCTCCACGCCTACGGAATGCGCTTCGGGGACGCCGGGGCTCTCGCGGCGGCGCGGCAGGCGGCGGAGATCTTCCTCTCGCGCCGGCTCTACAAGCGGCTATCGAACGGCGCGGTCGTCCGCGAGGAGTTCACCCGGCTGCATTACCCGCTTTACTGGCACTACGACATTCTTTTGGCTCTGAAGGTGTTCGCCGAGATGGGCATGCTCGGCGACGTCCGATGCGCGGACGCGCTTGCACTCCTCGCGAGCAAGCGTCTCCCGGATGGGGGATTCCCGGCCGAGCATCGTTATTCCAAAGCATCGAAGACCGTGGCCCTCGGCAACGATTGGGTCGATTGGGGCGGAACAAGCAAGATCCGCTCGAATCCATGGGTGACCGTCGACGCGCTCACGGTATTGAGAAAGGCGTGCGGAGCGAAGAGCCATGATTGAATACCGCGACACTTCTCCTCCGGCGGACCTCGGGCCCCTCGCGCGGCTCTTCGACCGCGTCGGATGGCAAAGTCGCACGCGCGACCCCGAGCGGTTCGCCAAGATGGTACGAGGCTCGGATTTCCACGTATTCGCCTACGATGGCGAAATTCTCGTCGGGTACGCGCGCGCGATTTCCGACGGCGCGTTCAGCGCCTACGTCGGGTCGGTCGCGGTTCTGCGCGAGTACCAGCGTCAGGGAATCGGGCGCGAACTCGTGCGGCGACTGGTCGACGGGCGTGACCACCTGACGTTCGTTCTCCACGCCGATCCCGTCAATCATCCATTCTACCTGCGATGCGGATTCTCGCTGTCTCCGGAGATGTTCCGTCGCAAGCGGTCTGGGTAACTCGCATGTTCCGACGATTCGACTTCGAAGGTTTACCCGTTCTGATCCGAGAACCTGCGAAGACGGACGCCGGGGCGGCGCCGTCCCTCGCCCTTTTTCTGCATGGCTCCGGAGAGCGCGGCGTCGATGGCTGGAGCGCATTGCGGTACGGGCTACCGAAATTCGCTTACCGACCGGAGGTCGCACGAATCCGCATCGCCGTTCCCCAATGTCCGCCGGCCGAGCGCTGGAGCGCCTGCGTCGATCGGCTCGCATCGCTCCTCGATGCCTTGGGTAGCAAACGCACCGTTGTCACCGGCTTCAGTATGGGAGGCCGGGGCGCCTGGGTTTTCGCCCGACGCCACCCGGAGCGGGTAGTCCGTCTCTCGCCCGTCGCGGCGCACCTTCCCCCGGAGACCACCGCCGAACAGCTCGCCCAGAGCCTTCCCGCCGTCCCAACATGGGTGATTCACAGCGCCGCAGACGCGCGCGTGCCCGTCACGGACTCGGACGCGGCCGTCGCGGCCTTGGCGGCGGCCGGACGTCGGCCTCGTTACACCCGCTACGAGGGGCTTTCGCACGGTGCGACGTGCGAATCCATTTATTCCGAGGCCGAATACCTTGCGTGGCTTGCTGCGCCGTGAGCCCTCCTCGACTGAAGGGCTGGACCACACCTGCGGCGACGGATTACGCCGCGGCCGGTTTGCGCGCCAACGCAAAGAGCCGCGCGCCTTCGGTACGGATCCCTTCGGGAGTCCGAAGCCGCTCGAGCTCCGCTTCGATCTCCGCACGCGCCGGGGCGCGCAGCTCCGCGGGCAACTGCGACAAGAAGTTACCGAACGAGCTCGCTTGGGAAAACTCGATCGCCGCGGCGGGCGTCGGGTACGACGCCGCGTTCGGCTCGAGATCGATGGCAGTGACCTCGAGCCCCGCGCCCGTCACGAGCTGCCGTAGCTCCTCGGCGTTGACGCGATGAGCGACGCCGTCCTGCGCGTCGGGATAGCGATTGTACGGTTCGCGTGCGAGCACTTGCCGCCGGATCTTTTGCAGGGAGTTCGTGTGGTCCTTCGAACCAGTCGTAATGCCAAGTCGCCCGCCCGGCTTGAGGACGCGACGAAACTCGGCGAGAGCGCGCCGCTGGTCGGAAAGCCAGTGAAAGACCGCATTGAGCACCACGACGTCAAAACTCCCGTGCGGATACGCGCTGAGGTCGTCGGCCGTTCCTACACGAAACGTCAGATTCGGCTTGGCCCTCGCGTTGGCGAGCTCGATGCGATACGCTAGCGGATCGATACCGGCGACGAAGCCCGTAGCGCCGACACGCTCCGATGCATACTGGGCCAATAGGCCGGTGCCGGCGCCCACGTCCAAGACACGATCGCCCGGCCCCACGCCGAGTCGCTCGACGAGCTTTCGTCCCGCCTTGAGCTGGCGATCGGCGCTCACCGCGTCGTAGTGTTTGGCGAGTTCGGGCGTATCGAGAGTGAGCTGGACGTTCGGCATCGGGTAAGGTCTAAAGGCTCCATGTCTTGTACGCAAGACAGACTGGGTTTGGAAAAACTCATTCTCATGGGCGAGCTATGACGAAGCCATGAGAGACCCAAGTCGTACGGACCGGCCCTTCCCATGACGCTGCGGGCTGCGGTTCTGGTCCTCTTGTCGGCGCTCCTTCATGCGGCATGGAACGCACTCATCAAGCGAGAGCGTAACCCGCGTGCCGCCGGGCTCGCGGTCCTCACCGTCGCCGTGGCGGTCGCGACTGCGCTCGCACCCTTTGCGAGGCAGACCGCGTTTCCGAATCCCGGCGCACTCGAGTGGGCGCTCGGCGCGGGCGCGTTCGAGGGCGCCTACTTTGCGGCGCTGGGAATGGCGCTCGCGAGAGGACCGTTGGGGCCGACCTATACGGTGGCCCGTGGAGGCGCGATGTTGGTCATATGGCCCATCTCGATCCTATTTCTCGGCGAAGCGTTCGCCTGGCCGGCACGGATCGGCGCCCTCCTCATCGCCGCCGGTCTCGCCCTGACGGTGCTGCGACCCCGAGAGGGAGCCACCGCGTCGAGCCTCGCATGGGCATCGTTCTGTGCGTTCGGTATCGCGGGATATCACGTCTGCTACAAGCTGGCGCTCGACGCCCGGGCCGAGCCTCGTGCGCTCTTCGCGGTGGCACTGGGCTGCGCCCTACCCATCAACGCCGCCTCTCTCGGTAGGACCGGATGGCGCGACAGCCTGGATGCGCTTCGCAAGAGCCCTTGGGTGTTGTCGGCCGGCGGTGCGATTTGCACGGCATCGTTCCTCGTGCTCCTGGATGCGTTATCGACATCGGGGGCCGGCGCGGTACTGACTCTGCGCAATACTTCGGTGCTCTTCGCGCAGGGCCTCGCGCTGTGGAGCGGCGAGCGAGTGGACTGGCGTGTACTCGGCGGCGCCGCGCTCGTCGTCGGAGGCGCCGTATTGCTCGCGCAGTGACGAGGACGCTTTTTGGATGCCGCGGGACTTCACCTCATGCGATTCCCAGGTTTCCGCGGAAGGTCGTGCTCTCGTATTCCTTGCGGAATCGCCCGCGCTTCTGGAGCTCGGGAACGAGCCAATCGACGAGGTGCTCGAGGCCGTCGACGTAGCGGTCGATGTTGAAGTTGAATCCGTCGCACGCGTCTTCGTCGATCCAGCCCAGAAGATCATCGGCAACTTGGTCCGGCGTGCCGACGACGATGCGGTGCCCCCCCGTGACCTGATTCAGAAGCACCTGTTTGGTGGTGAGGTTGTTGTTCTTCGCCCCTTCGACGAGCTTGGCGCGGCGGAGGATCGCGGTGTCCCCGTTGGGGTTATCGAGCGGGATCTTGTCGTACGGCAGCGGCTTCGACAGATCGAGGATGGCCGGGTCGACGCAGAGTTGTTCCGCGAGCCGCGCTTTGATCGACTCCAGATCGAGGAGCTCGTCGAGTTCGGCCTTGCGAGCGACCGCTTCGGCCTCGGTGGACCCGAGCACCGGGTAGAGGCCCGGGACCACGAGCAACTTGTCCGGGTCGCGGTGCCACGTCTCGGCGGCGTGCTTCTTCACGTCGGCGTAGAACTCTTGCGCCTGGTTGCGGAGCCAGTGGCTCGTGAACAGGGCATCGGCCCACTTCGAGCCGAACTGCTTGCTCAGGCCCGAGGCGCCCGCCTGCAATAGTACGGGCCTCTTGCCGCTGAAGACCGGAACGCTGAGCAGCCCTGCGGTCCGATAGTACGTACCCTTGAAGTCGACGGGGCGCGTCCGCGCCGCGTCGATGTAAACCCCGGTCTTCTTGTCCGCGACGATCGCTTCCTGCGGCAGCGAATCCCAGAGCTGCGTGACGATGCTCACGAACTCCTCGGCCTTGTCGTACTTGGCCGCCTGGGAGAGCGCCGAGTCGAGGCCGAACATGTGGAGCACTTCATCGCCCTGGCTGGTGATGATGTTCCAGGCCGCACGACCTTTGCTGACGTGATCGAGGCTCGCGACCTCGCGCGCGAGGGTCGCGGGGTTTCCGTAGAGCGCCGGGATCGTGGAGACGAGCCCGATGTTCTGGGTGTGCGCCGCCAGCGTGGCCAGAAGCACCGACGGCGCCAGGGAACGGAACGGACGCCGGAACGACTCTTCGCCCACGCCGGCGTGGCCGTCCGCGAGAAAGATGCCGTCGAGCTTCCCGCGCTCGGCGATCCGCGCGATCTCGATGAACGTATCGACGTCGGTCGACAGTTTTTCGGGTTTTGGAAGCGTCTTCCACGACGCGTTGTGACGCCCCGTCGCGAGCAAATTGATCGCGAGCCGAACCTGCTTCTTCTTTGTCATTGGCGTCTCCTATCGTGCATTCGCGGCGCGGGTCTCGCCACCCGCACCGAATGGATTCGGCTCAATCGAGCTATGAGAAAACCTCACGAAAAGTGCCGCCGCGAGCCGCTACGTTGCTTTCGATAGCGACCACGGACCCGCGAGTGCCGGGCCGTCGGCGACGGAGCCATCATGGCAGTCTCGTTTACCGGGCTTGTGGCAGCGCGCGACCCTTCCGAAGCGGGAGGCCGCGTCGCGAACGCATTCGACGTCGATTATCTCCGCGCCTTCGCGAAAGCTCACGAAGAAGGCGGATTCGACCGGGTGTTGATCGGCTACGGATCGACGTCCCCGGACGGCCTTCACCTCGGGACCTACGTCACTTCCGTGACGGAGAGGCTGGGCGTGATGCTGGCCCACAGGCCGGGATTCGTCGCGCCGACCCTCGCGGCGCGGACACTCGCGACGATCGATCAGCTGAGTCGCGGACGCGCCTCGGTCCACATCATTTCGGGCGCCAGCGACGAAGAGCAGCAGCGCGACGGCGACTTCCTGCACAAAGGCGAGCGCTACGCGCGCTCGGACGAATACGTCGGCCTCTTGCGGCGCCTATGGACGAGCGACGCGCCCTTCGATCACGAGGGAAAGTACTACCGCTTCAAGGGCGCCAAGGTCGACGTGAAGCCGGTGCAGAAACCGCATATTCCGATCTTCTTCGGTGGCTCCTCGGATGCCGCCATCGAAGCGGCGGGGCGCCATGCCGACATCTATGCCCTCTTCGGCGAGACGCTCGAGCAAGTCCGCGAGCAAGTGACGCGGGTGCGCGCCGCGGCGGCGGCCCACGGGCGATCGATCGGATTCAGTCTTTCGCTGCGGCCGATTCTCGCCGAGACCGAGGCCAAGGCGTGGAAGCGCGCGGACGAAATTCTGGCCCGCGTCCGGCGCGCCCGCGATGCCCAAGGCCTGAAAGATTTCTCCGGCGCGCCGCGGAGCGAAGGCTCCGCGCGCCTCCTTCACGCTGCCGCCCAAGGCGAACGCCTCGACAAGCGCCTCTGGACGGGCGTCGCACGGGTCACGGGCGCGGGCGGAAACTCGACTTCGCTCGTAGGAACGGGAGAACAAGTCGCGGACGCGCTTCTCGACTATTACGACCTCGGCATCACCACATTCCTCATTCGCGGATTCGACCCTCTGGACGACGCGATCCAGTACGGACGGGAGCTCATTCCGGTCGTTCGCGAGCTGGTCAAGAACCGACCGGCCCGCAGCGTGGCGGCGTGAGCGCCCCGGTGACCGGGTGACGGCATCCTTCACGCACGCGCGTATCGAGATGGCGCCTCGACCGCCGGTAACGAGCGGCGGGCTGCGCCTGCTCGTGCACACCCTCCGAGCGCATCGGCGGGATGCGGTGCTCGGCATCTCCGCCGGACTGGCGTGGAGCAGCACGAAGCTCGCGATTCCGCTCCTGCTGCGCCGCGGGATCGATCACGGGATCCGCGAGTCGGATCCCGGCGCGCTCGCCGCGACGGTGGGCGCCGTGGCCGGGATCGGCCTCCTGGGCGCGGGGTTCGCCGGGCTGCGTCGCTACTACGGCCAATCGGTCGCCGCGCGCGTCGAGGCGGATCTCCGCGAACGCCTGTTCGTCCACGTGCTCGGCCTCGATATCGGATTTCACGCCCGCATGCCGGCCGGCGACCTCGTTTCGCGATGCGCTTCGGACCTGCAGCAAATCCAGCAGCCCTTCGTCAATATTCCCATTACGGTATCGAACATCTTCATGTTGGTAGGGGCCGCCGTCATGCTGGCGAGCCTCGATCCCGTCTTGGCCGCCGTCGCCCTGGGCCCCGCGCTCCTCGTCTCCGTCGTGGCCTGGCAGTTCGCCCGCCGCTTGGGCCCGCGGGCGCGTCGGCTCCAGCAAGCCATCGGCACGCTGGCGGGAATCGTGCAGGAGTCGATTTCCGGGATTCGCGCCGTGAAGGGCCTCGGTCTCGAGGCGATCGAACGGACGCGCGCGCGAGGGCAGGCGGAGCGAGCCTATCAGGCCGCGGTGCTCCTGAACGAGACGCGGGCCACCTTCATGCCCCTCATCGAGTTCTTGCCGGCGGCCGGCTTGGTCGGCGTGCTCTGGCTCGGCGGGTCTCGCGTGGCGGCCGGCGAGATGACCCTCGGCCAGCTGGTCTCGTTCGACTACTACGTTCTGATGCTCGTCGGCCCCCTCCGCATGGTGGGGATGACGGTGGCGCAGCTGCAGCGCGCCGTGGTTTCGGCGGGAAGGATCGAATCGCTCCTCTCCGTCGCACCGAAAATCGTCGACGGCTCGTCGGCGGTGCCCTGGAGGCCGGGCGCGCATGCGCCCGAGGCGAAGAGCGCGTTGCCCGCGGGGCACGCGGGCGGGGAGATTCACTTCGACGGCGTCGAGTTCGGGTACGACGACAGCCCGCTCGTGCTCCGGGGCCTCGATCTTCGCGTTCGCGCGGGCGAGACGATCGCGCTCGTCGGCGCCACCGGTTCGGGCAAGACGACCCTGACAGGCCTCATCGGGCGCTTCCACGACGTGACGAACGGGCGCGTGTCGATCGATGGGGTCGACGTTCGGGACATTCGCTTGCGCGACTTGCGCGCCAACGTCGGGATGGTGTTCGAAGACCCGCTCCTCTTCAGTGGGTCGATTCGTGACAACATCGCGCTCGGCAGACCAGAGGCGTCGGACGGCGACGTCGAACGCGCCGCGAGGGCCGCGGGTGCCCACGACTTCATCGTGGAGCTCGAAGGGGGCTACCACGCGGCCGTCGGCGAGCGCGGGCACAGCCTCTCGGGCGGCCAGCGGCAGCGCATCGCGCTCGCACGCGCGCTGCTCACCAATCCCCGCGTCCTCGTCCTCGACGCCGCGACCACCGCCGTGGACGCATCCAAGGAGGACGAGATCCGCGACGCGCTCGCGAAGGTGCTGGGCACGCGCACGACGATCCTCATTGGCCATCGCGCCGCGACGCTGCAAATGGCCGATCGGGTGCTGCTCCTGGAGGACGGCCGCATCGCCGCATCGGGGACACACGCGGAGCTCGTCGCGCGGAACGACTCTTATCGAAGAATTCTCGCGTCGATCGATGAAGGCGCTTCGCGGCCTTTCGGTGACCGCGCATCCTCTTCGACGTGGCCGTGACGGCCATGAGAGACGGAACCGTCGTCATCCGGGCCCTTCGTGTGCTTGCCCCGTCGTGGCTCGCGCTCGCGGCCTCGTTCTTCCTCGTCCTGTCGACGTTGAGCGCGTTGTCGGGCCCGTGGATCTTGCGATACGCGGTCGATCACGGCCTCCAAGGGGGAAAGCCGAACCTCGGTGTCATCCGCGCGTGCAGCGCTGCGTACCTCGCGGTCGCGCTCGCGGCCGTCGCCTTCGGGCGCACCCACACGCGGCTCACGGGGATCGTGGGCGAGCGCTTGGTGCGCGACCTCCGCAACGCCGTCTTTTCGCACCTCCTCGGTATGTCCGTGCGCTATTTCGATCGCCATCCGCGCGGGCGGCTCATCGCGCGGATGACCTCGGACATCGACGCGCTGCAAGACCTCGTTCAGCTCGGCCTCGTGCAGTTCGTGCAAAGCGTCCTCACGCTGTTACTGCTCGTCGTGCTGCTCTCGCTTCTGTCGTGGAGGCTCTGGCTCGTTTGCCTCGTTCCCGCGCCATTCCTCGTATGGGCCACGCGCCGGTTCCAGCGCCGCTCGCGCCGCGCGTACCTCGACGTGCGTGAGCGCGTCGGCGCGACGACGTCCACGCTCGTGGAGAATCTGACGGGCGCCAAGGTCGTCCAGGCGTTCGGCCAGGAGCGGGCGCGCATCGAGCGTTTCGTCGGCGAGAACCGCCGCCAGCTCGACGCGAACATCGACGCCATCGTCGTACAGGCCCGGTATCTACCGGTGGTGGAGCTGACCACGGTGCTGAGCACGGCGATCGCGCTCGGTGCGGGCGGATGGCTCGTATGGCACGGCCAAGCCACCCTGGGGAGCGTCACCGCGTTCGCCCTCTACTTGCTCATGGCGTTCGAGCCGGTGCAGGCGCTGAGCTTTCTCTTCAACACGGTGGAGTCGGCGTCCGCGGCCCTGCAGAAGATCTTCGAAGTGCTCGACGAGCCCGTCGACCTGCGCGGGGGAGACGCGGCGCTCGCGGCACGGCAGCCGCTCGCCGTCCGCGACGTGTCATTCTCCTATGCACCGGAGGGACGGCCTGTTCTTTCGGAGGTGTCGCTCGAGCTGCTGCATGGCGAACGCCTCGCGCTCGTCGGCCCCACGGGTTCGGGCAAGTCGACGTTGGCCAAGATCATCGCGCGCCTCTTCGACCCCTCCTCGGGCGTCGTCACGTACGGCGGCGTCGATCTGCGGGAGGCCTCGCTCGCGTCGCTTCGCGAGCGCATCGCGATCGTGTCGCAAGAGGAGCATCTCTTCCAGGGCACGGTGGCCGACAACGTCCGCGCGGCACGGCCCACCGCTACCGACGAGGAAGTCGCGGAGGCCCTGAGGAGCATTGGCGCGTACGAACGGTTCGCCGCGATGCCGGGCGGCATCCGGGCTGCGGTCGGGGAACGGGGCGCGTTCCTTTCAGCGGGAGAACGACAGCTCATCACGCTGGCGCGCGCCGCTCTTCTGTCGGCAGACGTATTGATCCTCGACGAGCCCACGTCGAGCCTCGATCCAGGGACGGAGCGTCAGGTGAACCGCGCCCTCGAAAGCGTGATGCGCGACCGCACCGTCATCTTCATCGCCCATCGCCTCTCGACGATGAAGCAGGTCGACCGCATCGCCGTCATCGCCGGCGGCGCCCTCGCGGAGATCGGAAGCCACGACGAGCTCATGGCGCGGCGCGGAGCCTATCGAACTCTCTACGACGAGTGGCTGCGGGCGAGCGAGCTCGAAGCCGAGGTGGCGTGACGGGCCGCTACGCCGCCGCGCCGCCGTCGTTTACCGCCAGAACCGAGCGCTCAGCTTTGCCATGCGGACGTTCCTCACCATCGTCGGAGCCCGTCGGACTCGGTCTCCAACGAAGTAACTTTCAAAAGAATCGATTCTTCGGCCGCGCGAGGCCCAGGCTCTCCCGAAGGGTCGTGCCCTCGTATTCCCGACGGAAGATCTCGCGGCGTTGCAGCTCGGGAATCACCTTGTCGACGAACTCGTCGAGCCCGCCCGGCAGATAGGGGAACACGACGTTGAATCCGTCGGCGGCCTCCGTGACGAGCCACTCCTCCATTTCGTCGGCGATCGTCCGCGGCGTTCCCACGAAGGCGAGACCTCCATAGCCGCCGAGTCGCTGGGCGAGCTGCCGCACCGTCAGCTTCTCCCGCGCCGCGAGATCCACGACCCGGTCGCGCGAGCTCTGGCTCGCGTTGCTCGGCGGAATGGGAGGGAGCGGTCCCTCGGGGTCGAATACGGAGGCGTCGCATCCGAGGGCGACCGAGAGCGAGGCGATGCTGCTTTCGAAATGCACGAGGCTATCGAGGTGCGCTCGCTTCTCGCGGGCTTCGGCCACCGTGTCGCCGACGACGACGAAGGCCCCCGGGAGAATCTTCAGCGAATCGCGCGCGCGCCCGAGCTTCTCCATCCGTCCCTTCACGTCGGTATAAAAGCTCCGCCCTCCCGCGATCGTGGACTGCGCGCCGAATATAACCTCCGCGGTTTCGGCGGCGAGCTGGCGCCCGGCCTCCGACGATCCGGCCTGGAAGATCACGGGCCAGCCCTGCACGGGGCGCGCGATGTTCAGCGGGCCGCGCACGGAGAGATGCTCGCCATGGTGATCGAGGACGTGCATCTTCGTCGGGTCGAAGTACACGCCGGCCTCCACGTCGCGCACGAACGCGTCGTCGGCGAAGCTGTCCCAGAGACCGGTCACGACGTCGTAGAACTCGCGCGCGCGACGATAGCGCTCGTCGTGCTCGACATGCTCCGTCAGCCCGAAGTTGAGCGCCGCGCTCGGGTTCGCCGTCGTCACGATGTTCCAGCCCGCGCGGCCGCCGCTGATGTGGTCGAGCGAGGCGAAGCGGCGGGCCACATGGTACGGCTCGTCGAACGTCGTCGACGCGGTCGCGACGAGGCCGATGCGCGACGTCACGCCAGCGAGCGCCGCGAGCAGGGTGAACGGCTCGAATGACGTGACCGTGTGGCTCCGCTTGAGCGCCTCGATCGGCATGTTGAGGACCGCGAGGTGATCCGCCATGAAGAAGGCATCGAAGCGGCCGCGCTCGAGCGTCTGCGCGAACAGCTTCAAGTGCGTCAGGTTGAAGTTCGCGTCGGGGAACGCTCCCGGGTACCGCCAGGCGCCCGTATGTGTGCTCACGGGCCGCATGAATGCGCCCAGCTTGAGTTGCCGTTTGGCCATCCGTTAGCCTTGCTCCAGGGCGACGGGGCGTGGTCGTTCTGGCCTGCTCGCGGGCACGCGCGCGTAGAGCAAGCCGTCGAAGACTCGACCGTCCTTCTTGTAGTGGTTGCGGAGGCGGCCCTCGAGCGCGAAGCCGGCTTTCTCCAATACCCGCGCCGAGCGCGCGTTGAAGTGGAAGACCGTCGCGGTGATCCTTACGAGGCCGAAGTCGTCGAAGGCGAAGTCCGTCACGCGCCGGACGGCGGCGGTACCGAGGCCTCGACCCCAATATGGTTTGGCGAGCCAATAGCCGAGTTCCGCCCGGTGCGAGTGCGCCGCTGCGAGTCCGTGCATTCCGATGCCACCGATGTAGAAGCCGTCCGGTGCGCGGATGGCCCAGTTGACCGATCGCCCGTGCGTCTTCACCTCGTTTGCTACCTGCGCGAACCACCGATCGGCGTCCGACTCCCGGTAGGGATACGGCATGTTCAGTGTGTGCTCGTAGATCTCGCGTTCTTGCAGATGCGCGAGGAGCGCTGCGCGGTCCGAGGGCAATAGGTCCGAAACGGAGTACCCGCCATCGAGCTCGAGCTTCATTCGGTCAACGACACCGGGAGTGACGAGGCCGACGGCTCGATGCCTGGCGCCGCGCGATGGGGCTTGGCGTCGGACGCCTCGCGCGCTCCAGGCCGGAACGCCAGGGTGAGGGACGCTATGGCGCACGCGGCGATGCCGCCCGCCATGGGGCGAGAGGTGCCGTCGAGAAACAGGCCCACGGCGGCGATCACGGTGATTCCCGTCACGCTCTGCAAGGTCGCCATCAACGCCGACGCCGTTCCCGCGATGTCGCCGTGCTCGTCGAGGGCGAGCGCGGTCGTCGCCGGGACGACGAGGCCGAGGAAGCCGTAGCCGACGAAGAGGAGGCCCGTCACCGCGGCCAGGCGATCGACGCCACCGAGGGTCAGCGCGAACAGGAGGGTCGTCGCGGCGGCAAAGCCCGTCACCCCGACGCGGAGCAGGCGCCGCAATCCGAGGCGTGTTCCGAGCCTGTCGGTGAGCTGCGAGGCGCCGATGAACGAAGCGGCGTTGATGGAGAAAGCCAGGCTGTATTGCCTCGGTGTGAGGCCGAAGTGCTCGATAAGGATGTACGCGGAGTTGGCGAGGTACGCGAAGAAGCTGGCAACGCCGAACGCCACGACGAGCGCGAGGCGCATGAAGTTGCGATCGCGGAGCAGGGTGCGGTAACCCGCGATCGCGCTCGCCACGCTGCTTTCGCGCCGCAGCTCGGCAGGGCGCGTCTCGGGCAGGATCAAGGCGAGGAGCACGACCCCGAGGGACGCGGCGACGGTCACGAGGGCGAAGATGGCCCGCCAGCTCCAGGCTTCGACGACGAGCGTTCCGACGAGTGGAGAGACGATCGGCGAGACGCTGAAGACGAGCATGAGGCGCGACATCAACCGCGCCGCGTCGTTGCCGCGGTAGAGGTCCCGCACCACGGCCATCGGGATGACCATTCCCGCGCATGCGCCGAGACCCTGGAGAAAGCGAAACGCGACGAGCGAAGTGATGTTCGGCGAGAGCCCGCACCCCACGCTCGCCAGGATGAACAGCAAGAGGCCCGCGTAGAGGGGCCGCTTGCGCCCCACCATGTCCGAGAGCGGTCCGCAGAGAAGCTGGCCGAAGCCCATCGGGACGAGAAACGCAACGAGGCTCATCTGCACGGCTCCCATGCCCGCGCCGAGGCTTCGCCCGATCGCCGGCAGCGCCGGCAAGTACATGTCGATCGCGAAAGGCCCTACGGCCATGAGGAGGCCGAGAACGAGCGCGTCTTTGAATAGCTTCGAGGTCATTTCGAAAGGTTCTCGGCCGCGCGCGAAGATCTCCCCTTGCCTCCGCCACGGTCTTACGCTGCAAGGGTGCGACCGGACCATCGAGGAATCGTCTTTCGATCCTTGAGTAGCACTCAAGTCGACCCCTTAGGCTCGGCCGTGAGCCTCTCACGGTGGCTCCGTGCCTACCGCCGGCGACCGTGCCGAAGGGGCGTATAGCTCCTTTTCGAGCGAGATCACGTCGGGCACTTCGGGCCGAGGGCCGAGCTCTTTCCAACCGTGCCGCGTAAGGAACCGGCGCGCGCGCCCGTTGCTCGGACTTACGCTGAGTCGAGCGGTCCCAAAGCCCCGCGCATGGAGCGCCTGCATCGCGTGCCCGTCGAGCTCCGCCCCGAGCCCCGCGCCACGCCTCGACGGAACGAGGTAGTAGAGATTGACGTATCCGATCGACGGGATCGGCGTGAATGTACCAAGCTCCAACTGGCCCACGAGCCGATTACCTTCGAAGGCGTGGAGCGCCAGCCCCGGATCGCGCGCCAGCTTTGCCTCGAGCCAGGTCAGATAGTGCCGTTCGTCGAACCGTGCGTCGTCGCCGAAGCTGCACACGAACGAGTCGCGGCGGAACCGGACCGCCGCCTCTTTACCCGCTGCATCCGAAAGGTCGATCGAACGAAACTCGAGCATCGGCTCGATTGTAATCGGGCGAGACGGCAAGACGGCAAGACGGCAAGACGGCAAGACGGCAAGACGGCAAGGATGAGATGAGTGCGCCATGAAAGCGCGCGATGTTCAATGAGTTCTTCTGATACGTGCTTGAGGAGGGGCGGCTTTGCTTTTATCACGCCGTCCTCATGACCCAACTACCGACGCGTCCTCTGGGCCGGACTGGCTTTCACGTCACGACGCTGGGCTTCGGCGCGATGGAACTTCGCGGCGCGCCGCGGGGCCCCGCCATCACGGATGGTGAGGCGGAGAAGCTCCTGAACGGCGTTCTGGACGCGGGGATCAACTTCATCGACACGTCCATCGACTACGGACGGAGCGAGGAGCTCATCGGCCAGTTCATCTCCCACCGCCGTCACGAGTACTTCCTCGCGTCGAAGTGCGGCTGCGTCGTCGGCGGCGCCCAGGGCGAACACGTGCACACCGCGGCCAACATCCGGCGCGGGGTCGAGAACAGCTTGCGGCTCCTCAAGACCGACCACCTCGACCTCGTGCAGTTTCACCGCAGTCTGACGCGGAAGGAGTTCGAAGAGGAGGGTGCGCTGCAAGAGGCCCTGAAACTCAAGGCCGAGGGCAAAGTGCGCTTCGTGGGCGTCTCGGGGACGTTGCCCAACCTCTTGGAGCAGATCGCCTCGGGCATCTTCGACGCATTCCAGATCCCGTATTCGGCGCTGCAGCGCGAACACGAAGACGCCATCACCCTCGCCGCGCGCGCCGGGCTCGGCACGATCATCCGCGGCGGCGTCGCGCGCGGCGCCCCGACGGATTGGCAGCGCACCTACTACATGGTGCCGGGCACGACCCTGAAGGATCGCTGGGAACAGGCGAAGCTCGACGAGCTCCTCGATGGGACGACGCGGATTGAGTTCACTCTGCGCTTCACCCTTTCGCATCCGGGGTTGCACACCACCATCGTGGGTACGAAGAACCTGGAGCACCTGCGCGAGAATCTCCGCATCGCCGCGAAGGGCCCTCTCCCGCCCGGCGTCGTGGCCGAGGCGAAACGCCGGCTCGCTGCGGCGGGATCCGCGCCCGAACCGGTCGAGCTGCGACGTGCCCAGAGCGTCGCGCACGCTTGATCGGCCACCGGTCGACCGGCGCGGCGGATCGAACGAGAACGGCCGCGTGACTCACGAGCTCCGCGAGTCCCAGCGTCGAGCCCTGCAGCACATGGAAGATGCCGCCATGCGGCGACGGTACGGTGCGGTCGCCTCGATCCGAACGGCAGTCGCGACCGCAGGGATTTCGTGGAGACGATTCGACGCGGCGATGCGAACCGTGATGGCGAACCCACGGCTAAATGTTCACTTCCATCCGGAACGGCTCGCGCGGGACGGACGCACGGTTGCCGAGGGGCTCCTCGTTCATGGCCGGCTACGCAGCCAATTCGAAACGGGAATCTCGTCGGGGAGCCCGACGGCCTACGCGGGCGGCGAGCGAGACGAGTGGGAGCGCCGGCTGTTTGGAGCCGCATACCATGCCGACGGCGTCAGCGACGCGGATCGTCCGAAGTACGGAGCGCTCCAGGTTCTAGCTCACCCTGACGGGGCGTCCCCTCGATTTGGGTCCTGTTTCTTCGTTCTGCGGGAGCACGTCGCTGAGCGTTGCAGCTTCACGTTCGGCGGCAGCCAAGAGGACGACGCTCTCGATCGTGCCGGAACGCTCACCGTCTTCGAGCCGGTGCTCGCGGCGCTCGTCGATGCACTCGGCCGGAGGAAGGGCGCCTTCGGGGACGACCAGCTCCGCCTCGAAGCTCTGGTGACGCGTCTCGTGGCAGCCCCGGAGACCCAGGGGAGCGAGTTCGGAACGCGATTGGGGCGGGCCCTCGACAGCTTCATCGAAGCGCAGATTCACGGGCCCGTGGATCTGCGCACCGACGTTCGGGCGCTGGTCGCAGATCCGGCATTCCGCGGGGGTGCGATCGGCGATGCACTGAGAGAATTGTGCGCGCGCTTCGATCTCCCGCTCACGTGGCATCCCGGCTTCGTCTTGCCCGTCAGCAAAGTGCCCGCTCACTTCCGCGGATATGCGCTGACGGACCTTGCGGCGCGTGTGGCTCGAGACGGCATGGTGGACGCGGCCGCAATCGGCGACGCTGCAAACGCAGCGGAGCGCGATCCGGCCGCGTGGGGTGGTCATCCGCGAGAATCGATCGACGAGATGCGGACGCAGTTCAGGCGCTTATGGCACGCGCTGGTCCTCTACGGCGCACCGCGGATTCGTGCTTTGGGCTGCGACGGCTCGTCTTCGACGCCGCGCCTCGGCCATCGGCCACCCGGTTAGCGGTACGCCCCGGCCCGCGCCGCGCGAGTCACGCGCGGAGCACGCGCGTGAGCGTGTTCGTCGAAGGCAGGCTCGCGATGCCGAGCGCCGCGGAGAGCACCTGCTCGACGGCCGCTTCAGACAGCGGTGACCCGGCGAATGCGTTGCAGTCGCGGAGCTTCTCCGCGGTCTGTTCCCGCGAAACGGGGTTCGCCGGATGACCGAGACGGACACCGGCCGTCCGCTCTTCGTGCGACGCGCCATTCGAATAGTGGAATACGATCCGGTCCTCTTCCGGTGTTCCTTCGTGAGGCTGCACGCGTATGCGGTCGAACAGGGCTTTCACGGCAGCCGGCGCCCGGTCCGGCGCGTCGAAGTCGGCCAGTGAGGTACGGCCTGTCGCCGTGCTCAACGCCACGGCAAACGGAATGCTGAACTGCGCGGCGACGACGTGCTGGGGCCAAGTGAGCGTGGCCCGCCCGAACGACTTGGCCTCGAGGTGCACGTCGATGCCTTCGATGGTGCGCCCCTCGTGCGCCGCCCGCGCCCGCGCCGTCGCGTCGAGAAAACCATGGAGATTGCGCCCGCAAGGATAGGGCTTGAGCGAAATGAGATGGCTGAGCAGCCGTTCGCCGAGGCCTTCGGTGACTCTTTCCCGGACGTACTCGCCGCGCTGGTAGAGCGGGAAGAAGCCATCCTGCCCCTCGAAGACGCGCGTCGCCCCCGTGATGCCCGCTTTTGCGAGCTGCGCCGCCACGATGCCGTCGCGGGCGGCAAACCCCGCCTGGAGGCGCTTGGAGAGGGCGCCGTCGGCGACGCACTGCCGGTTTCCACTGGCTTGCGAATAGGCGATACCGAACGCGTTCACGAATTGCGAACCATTCAGGCCATAGAGACGGCCGACCGCACCGACGACGCCGAAAACGCCGAACACCGAGGTGCGGTGCCAGCCGAAATCGCGGGTCGGCGCGAGGGCCAAGCGCACGGCGATGTCCAGGCCGACGGCCGTGGCGGCGACGAACGTCTCGCCGCTCACGCCCCCGAGGGAGTCGGCAACGGCGAGCGCCGCGCTATGGACGAGCGCTCCCGCGTGCATGCCCCCGCCCTCATCGAGGGTGTCGTCGTAGTCGAGCGCGTGGCCCGCCGTAGCGTTGAGCTGGGCCGCCACGACGGCAGGCCAACGCTCTTGGGTCGCAAAGCGTTGGGCATTTCCGGGACCGGACTGCGCGGAGAGCACGTTCGCGAGCTCTGCGACGCCCGGGGCCTTCACGCCACCGACGGTGGCGGCCAGCCCGTCGACGAGATCGAGCGCAAGGTGCTCCCGGACCCTCGGATCCAAACGATGGGCGGGGAACGCGGCAGCGTGCGCTGCGAGGACTTGGGCGAGATCGGTCATCGTGCTCTCTCGCCTTTCAGAGCGCGGCGAGAACCTGCGCCGCGTGCCCCTCCGGCTTCACATCGGCGAACACCCGGGCAATCTTGCCGCCACGGACGATGAACGTCGTCCGGTGGATGCCCTCTTTGCCGTTCGGCCTCGGGCCCCAGACACCGAATTGGTCGGCGACCTTGTGCCCAGGGTCGGACAGCAGCGGGAAATTGAGCGCGTATTTGTCGCGGAACGACTGATGACTCGCGACGTCATCGGGGCTGATCCCGAAGACGTGCGCGCGCTTCTCGAACTCGGTCCGCGCGTCGCGAAACTCTTTGCATTCGATCGTGCAGCCCGGTGTGTCGTCCTTTGGGTAAAAGAAAAGGACGACGGGCTTCGCGTGGAGGGCGGACAAGACCACGTCGGCCCCTCCGTCGCTCTGCAGCGTGAACTCGGGGGCGGCGTCACCTTCTCGAAGCTTCGGCATTGGTTCCTCCGGTCATGGCGCTCGTCGGCGCCATCAATCTGGCCCGTCTCTCCGTTCCGTAAACGCCCTCACCCTTTGGCGGGCGCGTCCTTCAGCGTCGCGTCGAACAAGGCGAGCAACGTCTGGTAATGGCGCTCCGAGGCGGCAGCATCGTAAGCCGCCGAGTCGGACGGAACCCATCCGTGCTTCGCACCCGCGTACGTCTCCACGGTGGACTGGACGCCCGCGTGTTTGAACGCTTCGATCAATCGCCGCTTTTGTTCGTCGGGAAACGACGCGTCCTCCACCGCCCCGGCGACGTAGACGCGCGCTTTGATACGCGGGATCAGGAGGTGTGGGCTATCCGGAGCGTCGGTCACGAGATTGCCGCCGTGATAGGAAGCGGCGGCGATCACGCGGTCGGGGAAGTTCCCCGCCGTCGCAAGCGACAAGCCGCCGCCCATGCAGTAGCCGGTCGTTCCGATCGCCAGGGATCGCACCGCCGGCTCCTTCGCGAGGAATGCGAGGTAGGCCTCGGTGTCCGACTGAACGTTGGCCTTGCTCGCCGTCGCCACGAACGTGGTCTGCCAGTGTTTGCGGAATTCCGGGTCCTGGCTGAACTTGGCCGGCGTCGGAGCCTCATAGGGGCCCGCGCGATAGAACAAATCCGGCAAGAGAACGAAATAGCCGGCGCTCGCGATTCGTTCGCCTATCGAGAATAGAGCAGGCCTGATTCCGCGCGCATCCATGAACACGAGCACGGCAGGCCAGGGTCCCTTCCCCGCTTCTGGCTCGAATACGGAGGCGGTGCTCTGGCCACTCCGGGTCTGAATCGTGATTACGCGTCGTGCCATTCTCACTTCTCCGCGGACACCTTACCTCGCGCGGGCGTTCATTACGGCGAGCTTCTCTCATAGGTCGATTGAGCGATCCGAGGGGACGTTCGTGATCTTCGGCGGAAGCAAGAGCGAGCTCACGTCGCGTGAGGCGATCGCGACGTTCCACGAGGAGCCGGTAGAGACCCCTGCAGCCGCCTACGGGAGAAGGATCACTTTGCCATCGGCGTGGCCATCGCCCACGAAACGCAAAGCATCGGCCGCGCGGTCGAGCGGAAACGTCTTCGCCACGCGCACCGCGATGTGACCCGCGCCTGCCAGCGACGCCAGCTCGCCGCGGGCGGCGTCACGGATGGCCGTACCCGGGTCCGCGCCCGGTCCGCCGCCAATCGCGCGGGCACCGGCAGCAAGAAAGCGAGGCGCATTGACGATGGTGACCACACGCGTGCGATCGGCCACCAAGGCGAGGGAGACCTCGAACGCTTCGTCCGTACCCACCAGATCGACTGCAACCGTGGGCGCGCCGACGGGGCGCACGCGTTCGATAAGGCCGTCGCCATACTCGACAGGCGTTGCGCCGAGCGCGCGCAGCAGCGTGTGGTTGCGGGGCAGGGCCGTGCCAATCACGGATGCTCCCCGACGGCGCGCCAGCTGCACGAGGAGCTGCCCCACCGAACCGGCCGCTCCGTGCGCCAAGACGAGGTCTCCACTCGCAACGCGCGTGGCCTCCAGGGCGTGGACGGCGGTCGCGCCGGCCAGGAGCAACCCCGCAGCCTGCTCCCATGACAGCGCGGGCGGCTTCGCCGTGAGTGCCCCTTCCGGTACGACGAGCACCGATCCGTACGTCCCCGCCGCGCGAAAGACGATCACCTCGTCTCCCGGTCGCCACGCCGTGACTTCGGCGCCCACCGACTTCACGACGCCTGCCGCTTCGAAGCCCGGCTGCCACGGTAGCTCCGGCGCGCGGCCGCGAGCTCCGGAGAGGATCTTGAGATCCACGGGATTCACGCCGACCGCTTTCACGCTCACGGCGACGCTTCCGGGACCGGGAGGGGATAACGGCCGCTCGATGACTTTCAAAACCTCGGGCCCGCCGATCTTGTCGGCGATGACTACTTTTACGAGATCTGTCATCTGTACTCGCTGGCTCCAGAACCCACGTCTTACGGCGCGGCGGGGCAACAGGCTATCGAGGAATCGTCGATCGTGGGTTGAGAGGCACTCAAGCGGGGTCGTGCGTTCGGGAAGCTCTACCGAACCGCGATCTCGCCGAAGGCATGCGGGCAGCGGCGAATCCAAATAGGATCGCGAAACACGCCGGACCCCGGCGCTTGCGCAGACTTCGTCCATGGGGAACAACGATGCGGATCCCGACGACGCAAGCGCCATCCGCGACGCCAACGCCATCGTTCTTGCGTGTGTCCCGCGGAACGAAGAAGAGTGGATCGCACTCCATGACCAGGTGCATCGCATCGCTGATTGCGCGCCACATCCCTGGATCGTAGTCGCCAATGTGGCCGAAGCCCTTGTGAACCGACGCCCCTCGCCGTGCTCTTCGTCGTAGCGATCGGGGAGCATCACCGGTCCTGCGGGGGGCGAGCGCGAACCGTCCAGAGCTTGGCACGCTTGGCTGAATCGGGACTCCGCATCAGTTTCGAGCGCGTCTACGATGGACCGGTCGACGATCTCTGGGCGCTCTGGACTACGAAGAACTGGCTCGAGGAGTGGTACGCGCCAGAACGTATGCACGTCGAGATGACGGCGGTCGATCCACGCCTCGGCGGCGCGTTCGATCACGTGATGACCGCCCTTACCGACGAGCACCGCGCCTATATGGCGAGGGTTGGAAGATCGACGAGCACCCGGGTTCGCGGCCAATTCGTGGAGGTTGTCCGCCATGAACGGCTGCGCATCCGGATGACCGTCGATTTCGTTCCGGACGTCGAGCCCTATCCGTACGACATCGTGGTCGAGTTCCAACCCGAAGGAGCGCGCGTGCGCATGATCGTCACGGCCGATTCTCATCCGGATTCCGACATGACACGCCGCGCGGGCGAGGCGTTGGCGAGCCAGCTGCGACGCTTCGACGCAGCGCTTGCGTCACGACGCAAAGGCTGACCTGAGCTCACGTCCCTCTTTGGCCGATGCACGAGCAAGCTATCGAAGAAATGGAGCGCGATCGCGAGCGACTCCACTGCTTCGGCGAGACGGTGCAGCGAATGCCGCGTAGCAGGGTCCGCTGAGGTTCATTCGGGCCGCCCTTCGCATCACGAACGCGCGTTGTCGTGGGTGCCCGGCGCGCCAAAGCGCCGGCGGGGCGCGGCGCCGTGGTGGCGCAGTCGCGTTCGCGCACCCGATGGCGCAATCTAGGGTGGCGGTGGCGCAGCTTCCGCACTCCGTGGCGCTCAGGGTGACGTGCCGTGCGCTGCCGTGGCGTCTCATGTCGCATTACTGCGCCATCGTGGCGCGTTCACGCGCGTCAGTGTCGCTCCCGCTATCGAGAGCTGCGCCATCGACGCGCACATTTGCGCCAACCACGAGCCATCGAGGCGCCGGCCGCGGCTTGTCGGTCGCCGTCTGTGGCGCGGCGAGCGCCATTGCGCGCGTTGCCAGCGCTCCGATGTTGCGGCCGAGCGCCATCGTGTCGCGCCCGTGTCCCCTATTCGCCTCGCAATGCGCCATGGAGCGCCAGGGCTGCGCCATGCATCGCCAGAGATGCGCCGTGCGCCGTCCGAGCGGTGGTGCTCCGCGCCAGCCCACGGCGAGGGTTGCCGCGCCGGGCACCACGCTGGCCGGACCCTTTGCCCGGGCGGCGTCGTCGGATGGCCCGGTCGTCGAGCTCGCGAGTCGACACGGGTTTCCCCCCTTGAGCGCAGCCGCAGCGCGCCGCGAGCCTGCGCTCAGGTGAGCGCGCGAGCGGCGACGACGTGATCCCGGTACGCCGGCCGCGTCGAGAGCAACTCGAAATAAGCCCGGATGCGCGGCAGCGAAGGATGTTCGATAGGGAGCTTGTACCATCGGCTGACGAGCTGCCCGACGGGGACGTCGCCGATCGTCAACCGGTCGCCGAGCAGATAGCCCTTCGGCGGAAGAGCCGCCGAGAGGACCTCGAACCAGCGAACGACCGCGCCGATTAGCTTGTCGTCCGACTCCGAAGCGTGGCGCGCCGCAAGCGCGGGGGACTGCGCGGCGAACGCAGGGTAATTTTTCAAGAGATGCCGGACCCACAGAGGCGAAAGTGACGATTCGAGCCCGATCGACGCCCAGTCCATCCATTTTTCCGAGCGGGCGTACTCGCGGTCGTCTCCCGGAGCGAGGCTCCCCTGCCCGTACCGCCGCGCGAGGTACCGCACGATTGTGTTGGACTCGAAGAGGACGAAACCGTCCGGCTCCTCGAGCGTCGGAACCGTGCCGTTGGGATTGAGCGCGAGATACGCAGGCGTATCCGTCACGCCGTACCCGAACCCCGCGTCGACCCGCTCGTATTCGACCCCGAGCTCGGCGAGCGTCCAGACGACCTTTTGCACGGAGCTCGATCCAGCGCGGCCCCATACCTTCGTCATGCCGTCCTCCAGTTGCCCTCGGCGTCTACCACCGTCGCCGCTCTCGAACTACGATTAACAATGATACATGTTTCGTCCAATCTCATATGTCGCGCACGTGAGAACGGTGAGCCCGTCTTGGTCCACGCGAGTAGCCTGGCCGGCGGCATCGCCGCGTGGCCATTGTCGCGGTTTGGAGGCGTAGCGCGCTATGCCTGTCTTCACGGCGTAAAGCGTCTTCTCGTTCCGGCGTCGTGAGAGCCCGCGCGCCGGCTACGACGAGACGCTCAACCGAGAATGCGACGCACCGCCTCCCGCGCGCGTGCGTTCTCTTCGGGCAAGCCGATCGTGATGCGCGCCCATGAGTCCAGCGGAAGGAACGTGCGCGCGATCTCGACCCCGCCGGCTCGCATCGCCTCCGCGAATTCGGCGTGCGGGCGGCCCGTTTCGAAGAAGACGAAGTTCGCGCACGAATCGGCAAAGCGGACATGCAGCGCGCGGAGGAGCGCAAACCACTGGGCTCGCTCGTCGGCGATCCGTTGCCTCACTGTCCTCAGAAACGCCGCGTCGCGCAGGCTCTCCGAAGCCGCAGCGACGGCGAGCCGATCGAGCGCATGGGGATTGCCGATCCCCGCCTGGCTGAGCCGTGCGGCGAGGACTGACGGCACGAGCGCGTACCCGAACGGAAGCCCCGCGAGCCCGTGGATCTTCGAGAAGGTCCGGAACACGGCGACGTTATGGCCTTCGCGAACGAGGTCGGCGCACGATCTCGCTCCCGCATCGTCCGTGTATTCGATGTACGCCTCGTCGACGAGCACGAACACGCCGCTCGAAGCGGAGCGGAGCGCGTTCTTCATCACGGCCGGGTCCGAGACGGTTCCCGAGGGGTTGTGCGGGTTGACGACGAAGAGTGCCCGCGTGCGTGGTCCGACTGCCGCGCCAAGGGCCCGCCAATCGTTCTCGAGCCGCGCATCCAACGGAACGGCGATGCTCTTGCCCCCGGCGAGCTGCGCCGCATCCGCGAAGGCCGAGTAGCCCGGCGACGAATAGACGAACTCGCCGCCCGGTCCGCCTTCGAGAGCGAGATGCACCGCGATCGCGTCGAGCACGTCCCCGAGCACGACTTGGTCCGCCGCGACGCCCTCCGCGGCGGCGATCTGTTTGCGCAACGAAGCGGCCTCGGTACCTGTATATCGGGCGAGCTGTCCCAAGCTTGCCCGAATCGCCTCGATGGCACGCGGAGACGGGCCGAAGGGGTTCTCGTTCAGGTCGAGGTGCACGAGCCCCGACGTGCTCGGCGTGAGCGGCGTGACCGTCAGTTGCGCCGTGGCTTGCCGCTCGGCGCACGCGGCGAGCGCCGTCGCGACGAAGCCGATAGCCCCGGCCTCGAGCCATTGGCGGCGCGCGATGCGCGGGCCAGGGGAGGCTGCGGCGTTCATGCCCATACCGCCGCTTTAGCCGACGAAATGCGCGTCGTAAAATTCCGGAAAGCCGTGGTTGTCGATCGTTACACCGGCAACGCTCTTCGCGACCGCCATGTTGTAGAGCAAGACGTAGAAGGGAATGGCGTAGTTCTTGTCGAGAATCCGCTTCTGAGCCTTGCGGTAATCCTCCTCCCGCGCCGGCCCGTCGGAGTCGCGCGCGCCGGCGCGCAGCGCCGCGATGAGCTCATCATCCGCGATGCGTAGCCATCCATAGGTGGATCGAACGGTGGGATCGTACGTCTGGCGGAGCATGTCCGGATCGGGATGGAAGCTCGCCCCCGCGACCGCGTCGAAGTCGCCCTTCTGCATCGCCCCCAGGACGACGCTCCCCGGCCGGCTATCGACGATGAACTGAATGCCGACTTGGCGGAGCTGGGTCTTGACGAGCTGCATCAGGTCGAGTCGTTTTTCCCGATTGCCCTGCGAATCGATGAAGTGGAGCGTGAGCTTCTTGCCGTCCTTCTCACGGACCCCGTCGGCTCCCACGAGCCAACCCTTTTGGTCCAGGATCTGCCGCGAGCGCGCCGGATCCGGCCCCCACGACGACGCCAGCGCTTTTTCGCCCGAGCCGAACATGCTCGGGCTCAGGTACGACCAGGCGCGCGGGAAGGTCCCGAGATAAATCGTCCGAACCAACTGGTCGATGTCCAGCGCAAGCCTCACCGCGAGACGCAAGTCTTCGTCGCTCCATGGCTCCCGCGCCGCGTTGAGTGAGAGCGAATAGTTCGTATTCAAGACCTCCCGTTCGAGCAGGGCGTAAGCGGGATCGCCGCGGAACTCACGGATGTACTGCGCCGGGATCAGGTCGGCCGCGTGCATCTCGCCGGCCTTCAGGGCGCCGATTCGCGTCGACTCCTCGGGCACGTTCGTGAAGATCAGCCGCTCCACGTAGGCCAGGCCGTTGTGAGCGGTGGCGCCGTGGGCCCAGCGGTAGTCCGGATTGCGCTCCAGATGAATGGCGCGGCCGGGCTCCAGCTTGACGAAGCGAAACGGGCCGGTCCCGACCGGTTGTTGGTTGAAGGTCGCACCGTATTTGTCCACCGCTGCCGGCGAGACGATCGCGAGCTTGGTCGACGAAAGGTTGCGCAGGAGCGGCGTGAAAGGTTCCGTCAAACGCAGGCGCACGCGTTCGGCGTCGAGGACATCCGAGCCGGCGTAGGACCCCAGATGGACGCGGGAGCTCAGCGCGTTCTTCGGCTCCGCGAGGCGATCGAAGTTCGCCTTCAGCGCGGCGGCATCGAGCGGCGCTCCGTCGTGGAAGTGGATCCCCGGCCTGAGCTTGAATTCGTAGGCCGTTCGATCCGGGGAGACCACCCAGGACTCGGCGAGCCACGGGCTCACCGTCTGATCGGAATTGAGCCGCGTGAGATTGTCGAAGATCGAGCGCATCACGCGGTTGTGGGGCGCGTACGCCGAGTTCTGCGGATCCAGCGTTATCGAGGAGACCCCCGCGCCGTCGAAGGCGACGCGAAGCTCGCCACCGGGGCTTGGTGCTCCTCCGCTCCCGGGGCGTGTTTCTTGACGGGCCTCGCTCCGCGAACAATGTGCCGACAGAGCTCCGAGCGCCCCGAGGACGAAAGCGCGTCGAGAGACACTTTGCATATCGAATCCCATGGAGAAACGGTCGGAGCGGGACATGCGGCACCTCGCGTCTGTTATTATAGACACCGCCTGACCCGTGCGTCGACGGCCGTCGGTCGTGCCAACTACTCCACGACAGCTGACGGCGCACTCCAACGCCGACCTACGTCGTATGACGCTTTGGCGCCGAGACCGGCCACCGCGACGAACAAGAGCCGGCGCAGTGTCTGCGGCCCCCAGCGAGCGGGCGAGCATGAGCTTTGAACAGGTGACCACCCTCGCGAGCCCGCGCCCGCGAAGCGAACCGACGCGGCCGTCATTAGGGGTAGTCCCGGTAGACGCGAGAAACCTCTCCGGGGCACCGAAAAAAGATCGCGCCGTGCGCCGCGCCCTTTCGTGGCTCCTTCCCGCCGTAGCGCTGCTGACGTGGGAAGTCCTTGCGCGCGCCGGCGTGATCCAGGCTACGATCTTGCCCGCACCCAGCTCCGTACTGGTGACGGCCGGGCGATCGCTCGCCGCTGGCGAGCTGCAGCACGACCTGGCGGCGAGCTTACGCCGGGCCGCCCTCGGGTTTGCTCTCGGGTGCACGACCGGATTCGCCCTCGGGGTCTTGGTCGGCCTCTCACGGCTCGCCGATGCGCTGCTCGATCGCAGCCTGCAGATGTTTCGCGCCGTTCCGTTTCTCGCGATCATGCCGCTCGTCATCGTCTGGTTCGGCGTCGGCGAATGGGGCAAGGTGTTCGTCGTCGCGCTCGCCACTACGTTCCCGCTCTATTTGAATACCGTTCTCGGTATCCGGCAGGTCGACCCCAAGCTGGTCGAGATGGGGCGAATCTTCGGTCTCTCGCCGCTGCAGTTGGTCTTCTCCGTGTTCTTGCCCGGAGCCCTGGCATCGATCCTGAACGGCGTTCGGCTCGCGTTGACGACCGCGTGGCTTGCGCTCGTCGGAGCCGAATCGCTCGGCGCCTCCTCGGGGATCGGCTTCCTCGCGACGAATGCGCGTGAGTTCTTGCAGACGGACGTGATGGTGCTCGTGATCGTCCTCTACGGTTTGATCGGCCTCGGCTCGGATCTCTTGGCGCGGTGGCTGGAACGCCGCCTCCTCGTCTGGCACCCCGCCTTCGCCGCGAAGCGTCCCTGATCCTTTGCCACCCGGATGACTCCTGCGCGCGCCCCCCGCCCGCGCATGAGTTTTCGCCAGTAGCTCTTGAGAAATACGCGAGGGAAAACGCCGTCCGATCGGGGTACGAGCTCGGCTCCGGAAAGGACCGCAGCATGGACCTCGAACTCAAGGGAAAGCGCGCCATCGTCACGGGGGGCAGCCGAGGCATCGGGAAGGTGATCGCGCGCCAGCTCGCGAAGGAGGGCGCGGACGTCGTCATCGCGGCGCGTTCGCGCGAGCCCCTCGTGGCGGCGGCGCAGGAGCTCGCGGCAACGACGGGGCAGCGCGTTCTTCCAGCCGTCACGGATACCGCGGACAAACGCGCGGTGGACGCGCTCGTGGCGTTCACGGTCGCGGAGCTCGGAGGAATCGACATCCTCGTCAACAACGCCGCGATCCCCGGCGGGGTCTCGCCTGCGGCGCGCCTCGAAGAGCTCGTCGACGAGCACATTCTCCAGGACATCGACGTGAAAGTCGTCGGCTACCTTCGCACGGCACGCGCCGCCGCGCCTCACATGGTCAAGGCCGGCTGGGGGCGCATCATCAACATCGGTGGGCTCGCCGCGTACAAGACGGGCCGTCCGATCGCGACGCTGCGCAACATCGGGGTAACGGCGCTCACGAAGAGCCTCGCCGACGAGCTCGGACCCCGCGGAATCAACGTCGTCGCGGTCCATCCGGGGGCAACCCGTACGGAGCGGACCGACGCCGCAGCCGCTGCTTCCTTCGGGGCCGCGACGGGAATCGGACGGATCGTCGAATCCCAAGAAATCGCCTGGCTCGTCTCGTTCCTTGCGTCGCCGAAGAGCGCCGCCCTGAACGGCGACGCTCTTCTGGCCGGGGGCGGAACCCCAGGGCCGATTCGTTACTGAGCGGCGGCTACTGCTGGTATTTCACAGTGACCAGCGCCGTCGCCGGATCCGCGAAATTGTAATACAGGATACCGCTCGACGGCGTGTACGACGCCGACACGGGCTTCTGGCTGTTGAAGATGTTGCGCCCGCTGAGGGTCGCGACGAAGCGCTCGTTCTCCGACGTCCAGCTCAGTGTCCCGTTGACGAACGTCTGGCCCGGGTACTCGTCCTGAGGGCGCGCGAGAGCGCTGGAGAACGCTTCGCTCGCCCATTCGACGTCGGCTCCCAGCCGCCAGTACCCCGGCACGGGGAAAGGAAAGTCGAGCGTGCCGCCGGTCACCGTATTCCAGCGCGGCGCGTTGATGAGGGGGTGACCGCCGCAATTGACGCCCGGACCGCCGCAATTGTTGTAGCTGTCGTAAACGGAATAAAGGTACCCGCCGCCGATCTGGATCGAGAGGTTGGCCGGCCCCAGCGGGATTCTCGTGTCCGTTTCGAGCTCGACGCCCTCCGTCTCGGCCTTCGCGGCGTTGCCGCGGATCGAGTTGCCGGGGTATGCCGGATCCGTGTGCGAGACCTGAAGATCCGTATAATCATTATAGAACGCGGCGACGTTGGCGCGGACGTGATGGTTCAGAAACTCGCTCTTGATCCCGGTCTCGTACGTATCGACGTACTCCGGATTGAACGGAGTCTCCGCGAGGGTGAAGTTGGTGGCGCGGTTGTCGAACCCGCCGGACCGGAAGCCGCGCGCGTACGTCGCGTATTGCAGCACCTCGGGAACCCATTGACACGAGAGCGTGCCCTTCGGCGTGAAGGCATTCCAGTTGTGGCTCGCTTCTCCCTGGATCGACGGCGCTACCACGCCCCCCGTCGCGTTCAGAACGCTGTTGGCGAAGGTGAACGACTTCCATTCCACCGTTTCGCGCAGACCGCCCGTGATCGTCAGGTTTTGCAGCGGCTTGACGTTGACCTCGCCGTAGACGGCGCCGCTGTTGGTCGTCGTGACGTTATGCGCGCGGAGGAACGCGTAGTTGCTCGGCGTCGTCGTCGGGTCCGTGTTCATCGCGTTCTTGCGGCTGTACCCGTCCCGGTTCACGAAGAACCGCTCTTGGAGATAGAAAACGCCGCCACTGAAATTGAGCCAGCCGTAGTCGCCCGTCGCCTGGAGATCTTCGGTGAAGTAGCCGTCTTCGTAGTGAATCAGGTTCTTCTGGATCAGCGCGGCGACGCCGTCGTTGTCGTAGTAGACCGGGTTCAGATCGAAGCCGCCACGGGAGGTGATCGACTTGAGCTGGAGCTCTTTGGTTGCCTTGTAAATGGCGCGCAGCGAAATTCCACCGGAGTTCAAGTTCTGATAAGGGGGCACCTCCGAATAGGACGTGGTCGGCGAGAAACCCGGGCATTTGTAGGCCGCATACGTCCCGGCGATGCATGACGCCGAGACGCCGGGCTGAGCCGCGGGGATGTAGCTGCGGGTATCGCTTCGACGTCGAGCGCGACACGAGGTTCCAATTCGCCGACGTTTGTATTCAGTAAACTCGGATGAACCACCACTTGGGGGATTGGCGCGAATGCACTGTTCGAGCTGAGGCGCACACAGACGGAGGCCTCCTTTATGCGGCACCTGATCTTTGGCGTGGGCGCGGTGGGAGGTGTGCTTGCGGCGCGACTCCTCACGTTGCAGACGCCGGACGGGGACGAGCACGTGCGTTTTCCCGTATACCGAACGGCCGCCGAGGCCGGCCTCCGGTCCGACGACGTGATCCTGATCTGCACGAAGACGCAGGATACGGCCTCGGCCCTCGAGCAGCTTCGGCGCGCGGGCGCGGAACGGCAGCCGATCGTCTGCTTGCAGAACGGCGTCGAAAACGAGCGGCTCGCGCTGCGCCTTTTCCCCCATGTCTACGGAGTTTGCGTGATGACGCCCGCGGTATTCCTCGAACCGGGGATCATCCGTTGCTACGCGCGCCCGCAGCCCGCGATCCTCGACGTAGGCCGCTACCCCGAAGGCCGCGATCCCGTGGCCGAGAGTCTCGCGGCGCTGTTCACGCGCGCCGGCTTCGCCTCGGAGGCCGACCCCGCGATCATGAAGCAGAAATACGGCAAATTGCTTCTGAACCTCGGAAACGCGGTGCAGGCCGTTCTCGGCGCTCACCCGCGCGCCGGTGAGTTTCGCGAAGCCGTACGGAAGGAGGGCGAGGCGGTGCTTCGCGTGGCCGGCATCGTTCCAGGCGACGCCGGCCTCTCGAGTCCTCGTCGCGGGGATAGGATGCTCGCGCCGGTCAAAGGCGAAACGCATCCCGGCGGCTCTTCCTGGCAGAGTCTCGCGCGCGGCGCGGGCACGATCGAGACGGACTACCTCAATGGCGAGATCGTATTGCTCGGCCGGATCCATGCCGTGCCGACGCCGGTCAACGAGTGCTTCGCCCGCCTGGCGCAGGAGCTCGTTCGGACAGGAGCGCCCCCCGGCTCCGTCGATCCCGCTCGTATCGATCGGGAGCTTGGCCAAGGACGTGCGCCGATGGCGGCGCCGTCGGCACTGAATTGATTCGGAACGCGGAATCCAATCGGAGGACGAAGTTATGAATGCGAAAGCAGAAACGCTGAGAGACCGCGTCGGTCCAGAGGAATGGCATCGACGCGTCGAGGTGGCGGCGCTTTACCGGCTCACCGCGCTCTACGGCTGGGACGACTTTCTCGCCACCCATATCTCGGCGCGCATCCCCGGCCCCGAACGTCACTTCTTGCTGAATCCGCTCGGGTTCTGGTTCGAGGAGGTGACGGCGTCTAACCTCGTCAAGATCACGCTCGACGGGGCGATCGTCGAAGGGGAGCACGACATCAACTACGCGGGATTCGTCATCCATTCGGCCATTCACGCGGCGCGGGAGGATGCGCATTTCATCGTTCATCTCCACACGGACGACGGCGTGGCGCTCTCTTCGCAAAAGGAGGGCCTCTTGCCGCTGAACCAGCGCTCGCTCGCGATCATTCCGGGCCTCGCGTACCACGACTATGAAGGCATCGCCTTCCACCTGGACGAACGCGCACGCCTCGTCGCCGACCTCGGGGACAAGAGCCAGCTCGTACTCCGGAATCACGGGACGCTTGCTCTCGGCGAGACGGCGGCGAAGGCCTGGAACCGCATCTACGGTTTGGAGAAAGCGGCCACGGCACAGATCGGCGCGCTGACAGCAGGTCGCAACGGGGTACTGATCGCGCCGCAAGCGGCGCAGGACGAGGTCCGGCGGCAGATGTCGGGGGGAGGTCGTCTTTACGGGGGCGACCGACCGGAGCGACGGCGTAGCTTCGAGGATCTCGGGTGGGACGCGATCCGGCGCAAGGTGGATCGATACAGTCCAGGCTACGACCAATAGGCCGCCGGCGTTTCTCGACGATCCTGACCCGAGCGCTCTCATGATCGATTTCCGCGCGGCTTTCTCCAGAACCAACGTGCTGATCGCTTTGGCGCTGACGGCGTCGAGCCTCGTCGTTGCGGGTTGTTCTCGCAAAGCCGACCCTACGGGAACCGCTTTCGCCGCCATTCGCCCGGGCAGCGTCACCCGAGGCGGCACTTTGCGGATCAACTTTCGCGCCGACAACACCTCGCTCGTCAGCCTCGATCCGTTTCAAGTCTATTGGATCGAACATCGCGTGCTTCTCAGGAACCTCGCCGAGTCGCTGACGGATCAAGATCCGTCGACGGGACAGATGATTCCTTGGCTCGCGAAGAGCTGGAAGATCAGCGGCGACGGGCTCAGTTACACGTTCGTGCTGCGGAACGACGTCACCTTCAGCAACGGAACTCGTCTCGACGCGCGAGCCGTCAAGACCGCGTTCGACGCGAACAAGGCATTCGCCGCGTCGGTGCCCGGCACTTTCGGGGCGACCTACCTTGCGGGTTATGACCACGCGGAACTCTTGGACGACGAGACGGTGAAGCTCGTCCTCTCCCACCCGAATGGTGGATTTCTCCAGGCCACGTCGACGACCAATTTGGCGATTCTCGCCCCCGAGTCGTACGCGCACACGCCGAAGGAGCGGTCGCTCGGAGCCATCATCGGCACGGGACCTTTCGTCTTGCAGAGCTACACGCCGGAGGTGGGCGCCACACTCGTTCGCCGGAGCGGCTACGCGTGGCCCTCGGCCGCCGCGAGCAACCGCGGAGAGGCATATCTCGACGGAATCGAAGTTCACTACGTGCCGGAAGAGAGCGTTCGCAACGGCCAATTTCTCCAGGGGCGGGTGGATCTCGTCTGGCCGCGCGACCCGTTTCGCCAGGTCGACGTCGAGCTGTTTGAGCGAAACCATGCGCAGATCCTCACGCGCTCGCTACCCGGCCCCGCCCTCAATCTCTATCCCAACGCGAGCGCGGGTAAGATTCTCGCCGATGGCCGGGTCCGGGAATCGGTGCAAAAGGCGATCGATCGTGCGACTTACGCGCATACGGTGTTCAGCGCGAGTTTTCCCGTGGTCGAGAGTCTCTATGACACCACGACTCCCTTCTTCAAATCGGAGAAGGATCGGCTCGGATACGATCCGGACGGGGCGTCTCGGCTGCTCGACGAAGCAGCAGGGAAGAAGGCCGACGACGGCTGGCGTTACAAGGACGGCGCCCGCCTCACGCTCGTGCGCCTCCTCTTTCAGGCTGAAACGCCTGGCGACGTGCTCGTGCAAGACCAGCTGCGGCGCGTCGGCATCGAGCTCAAGCTCCGCGTGCTCGTGGCCGGCGAGTACCAGGCCGCGATCGCGGCCGGCAAATACGACCTATCGGCATCCTACATGACGCGCGCCGACCCCGTCGTGTTGCAGACATTTCTCGATCCGCGATACACGAATCATTCGGCGCTTTCCGTCAACGCCTATTCGCCGGCGACGCTCGAACGGGCGGAGCAGCTCTTCGACGATGGGCTCCAGGCGACGGCCGCGCCGGCCCGCTCCGCCGCGTATGCGGAGCTCCAGGACGTGCTGATCAGCGACAACGTCGCCTTCCCGGTGTACGAGCGCATCTGGCAGGTCGCCGCTTCGCCGCGCGTTCAAGGTTTCCACTGGACGTCGGAGGCCTTCGCCCTCTTCAACGACATTTGGCTCGCCACGCCATGAAGAGCTCGGCGTCACGATGAAGCGTTACGTCGTCGGGCGCATCGCACAGGCCGTCGTCGTGCTCTGGGGCGCCTACACCGTGGCGTACCTGATTCTCTATCTCCTCCCCGGCGACGAACTGGCGCTCATGCTGACGGCATCGGGCATCGACATGGATACGCTCAGCGCCACGGAGATCGCGAAGGCGCGGAGACACTACGGCTTGGACCAGGGTCCGGTCGAACGGTACTTCACCCTGCTCTGGAACGCGCTGCACGGCGACTTCGGCTTGTCGCTCAACAAGGGCGTGCCCGTCTCGACACTCCTCGCGGAGCGCTTGCCGCACACTCTCGCGCTGGCGTCGCTCGCGGTGACGTTATCCATCATTCGCGGGATCGGCTTTGCTTATGCCGTTGGCGCCCTTCGCTGGCAATGGATCCGGCACCTCCTCGAGCGGCTTCCGGCGCTGGGGTTCTCCGTGCCCGTGTTCTGGGTCGGGCTCTTGCTCATTCAGGTGTTCGCGTTCGACCTGAATTGGTTCCCATCGACCGGCAACGACGGGCTTGCCTCTTTGGTCCTCCCCGCCTTCGCGCTCTCGATTCCGAGCGGCGCCGTCTATGCGCAGGTCTTGCTACGCGGATTCTCCGACGTCTCGAGAGAACCCTACATCGGTACGGCGCGCAGCAAAGGACTGACCCGGGGACAGGTTCAATGGCGCCACGCGTTTCGAAACGCGGCCCTCCCCCTCCTGACGCTCGTCGGATTGCAGGTGGGCAACACCGTTTCGGGCACGGTTCTGATCGAGACCGTATTCGGCCGTATCGGAGTGGGCCGTCTCGCGGAGGAGGCGGTGCTTCATCAGGACGTGCCCGTCGTCCTCGCCGTGGTGAGCGTCTCCGCCGCGGCCTTCGTCACGGTGAATCTCGTCGTCGACCTCCTGTATCCCGTGATCGATCCGCGTGTCGCCCGCGCGCGTGGGATCTGAGCGCGGATGGGTCTGCGTTTGCCTTGGACTCCGGTACGCCAATCCGCGCCGTGCGGCGCGGCAGCGGCGGGCGCGCCCGGTGCGCCGGTCGACGTGGCTCCGCCCGAAGCGGTGATTCAATCGGCGGCCCTCGACCGTTGGACCTCCGCCGCCCGTCTCTTCCGTCGTCCGGGGGTCGCCATTGCCGCGGCATTCCTCGTTTTCATCGTGCTCGCCGCCGCCGCTCCGGCCTGGCTCACCCGCTTCGATCCTTACGCCACCTCGCCGGCTGACGTACTGCGCGAACCGAGCCTGGGTCACTGGTTCGGCACCGACGAGCTCGGGCGTGATCTCTACACGCGCGTGATTTACGGCTCGCGACTTTCAATCGAGGCGGCCCTCTCCGCGGTGGGCGTTGCGCTTCTCTGCGGGGTCAGCATCGGCGTCCTGGCAGGTTTCGTCGGAGGCGCCGTCGACGCCTTGTTGATGCGCGTGATCGACATGCTCCTCGCGCTGCCGGGATTGCTCCTGTCATTGGCCGTCGTCACCGCTATCGGCTTTGGCACGCTTCCCGTCGCGTTCGCCGTGGGATTCGGCATCATTCCCGGTTTCGCACGGACGTCCCGCTCCGAGGTGCTACGGGTCAAGACGCTCCCGTACGTCGAAGCGGCGCGCTTGGGCGGCGCCAGTTGGCCTCGCACTCTCTGGGTCCACGTGCTCCCGAACTCGTGCGGGCCGGTCGCCGTCCTGGCAACACTCGACGTCGGCGCCGCCATTCTCGCCACTTCCGGCCTCAGCTTCCTCGGATTCGGCGCGGCGCCGCCGGCAGCGGAATGGGGCACTCTCATCGCCGACGGCCGCAACTTCCTGGTGACCGCGCCGTGGCTGTCGCTCGTGCCGGGATTCTTCGTCGCGGCCGCCGTCTTCGGACTGAATCACATCGCCCGCAGTTTGGAGGATCACTGGCGGTGATCGAGTTTCCCCGCGACTCCCTCGCGCCGGCAAACGCCGTCGACGTGCACGATCTCACGATCCGCTATCGCTCGCGCGTGCAAGTCGTGACCGCGGTGACCGGCGTCAGCTTCTCGATTCGTCGCGGCGAGACCGTTGCGATTGTCGGCGAATCCGGTTCGGGGAAATCCACCCTGGCCCACGCGCTCATGGGGCTCTCGGCGGACAGCGCCGAGCGCACCGCGGGAACCGTCGCGATCGATGGGCGGGACATGACCCACGCGACGGATGCCCAATGGCGTGCCACGCGGGGGCGCGTCGTTGGTCTCATCCCGCAGGATCCGATGGTCGCGCTGAACCCGACGATGCGCGTCGGCGCACAGATCGCAGAGGCGATCGCCCGGACCGAGGGAGCGCCGGTTCGAGGCCGGGATGAGGAGGTGCAGGAGATGCTCGAACAGGTCGCCCTCGATCATCCGGTCCTACGCGCGCGCCAGTATCCGCACGAGCTCTCGGGCGGAATGCGGCAGCGCGTACTCATCGCGATCGCGCTCGCGGGGCGGCCGTCGATTCTCATCGCGGACGAGCCAACCAGCGCACTCGACGTGACCATGCAGCGCAAGATTCTCGATCACCTGGAGACGCTCGTGCAGAAGCGGGGGATCTCCCTGCTCGTCGTGACCCACGACCTCGGCGTCGCCGCCGATCGGGCGAATCGCATCTTGGTGATGCGAGCCGGCCGGATCGTCGAAGAGGGCACGCCCGCCACCGTGTTCGGAGCACCGGCGCATCCCTACACGAAGGATCTTCTTTCCGCGGCGCCTGCAATCAACGCCCGAAGCGCGACGAGCTTCGGGCGTCAGGAAGAAGCGCGAGGAAGGGAGATTCTACGCTTCGAGTCGGTGAGTAAATCCTTCTACGTCGCCGCGGCACGGGGCTGGTTCGGCGAAAAAAAGGAGCCCGTTCGCGTTCTCGACTCGCTGAGTTTCCGCGTCTGCGCGGGGCAGACGACCGCCATTGTCGGCGAGTCGGGTTCGGGCAAAACCACCGCGCTCCGGATTGCGCTCGGACTCGAGAAGCCGACGTCGGGCCGCGTGACCTTCGAAGGCCAAGACTTGACGGAGCTTGGATGGCGCGAGTTTCGACCGCTGCGCCGCCGAATCCAAATGGTGCAGCAGAACCCCTATGCGGCGCTCGATCCGCGGCACACCGTTTTCGAGAGCGTCGTCGAACCGCTCCGTTCGTTCGAGCTCCAGCGCGGCAAGGAGCTCGAAGTTACCGCGCGGCGGCTCTTCGACCAGGTTCGCTTGCCGCACGGCCTTTTGCGCCGGCTCCCGCGCGAGCTGTCGGGGGGACAGCGGCAGCGAGTGGCGATCGCCCGTGCGCTTGCACTCGGTCCGGAGTTGCTCTTTCTCGACGAGCCCGTGTCCGCGCTCGACGTGTCCGTCCAGGCGCGTTTGCTGGATCTCCTCGCCGAGCTGCAGCGAGAACTCGGCGTGAGCTACGTGCTCGTGTCGCACGACCTTTCGGTGGTCGCGACGCTCGCGCGCTCGGTCGTCGTGCTGCGCCAGGGACGTACCGTAGAGCAAGGGCCGGCAGCCGAGGTCTTCGGCAACCCCACGTCAGAGCATACGCGGGAGCTCTTGGGCGCCATGCCCGGTCGCGGGCGAACCCTTGTCGCGTCGCAATCCGCGCTCGCCGATGGCACGAGCTATGAGTCGGCATCATAGATGCTCCGAGGAAGACGCGATTGTCGCCTCGATGTGACCGTCCTAGCTAGTTCCCGTCCCGGAAGGCGCGAGTTGGGATTCGCGAGCCCTATCTCAGCGGCTCGCGGAGGCGTTTGGGGGGGAATGAGAGGCCGTCGAAGGCCGGTATCATGTGCATTATACAA
>JBEKFX010000035.1:0-128957 GCA_050013115.1 Polyangiaceae bacterium | reverse complement strand
AGCCCTTCTTCGACTGCACCTTCACCAGCGCCGCCGTCAACGTCGTCTTCCCGTGGTCGATGTGACCGATCGTGCCCACGTTCACGTGCGGCTTGCTGCGTACGAACTTCTCCTTGGCCATGGCTGAAGTCTCCTGAGACGTGTCGAAGAATAGAGAGGGGCGTTTTGGGGTCGAGCCCACCACGGGGCTTGAACCCGTGACCTCTTCCTTACCAAGGAAGTGCTCTACCACTGAGCTAGGTGGGCGGAACGATGGGTGAGACCTTTTGATTCCTCCGAGCGGGAGACCGGGTTCGAACCGGCGACGTTCAGCTTGGAAGGCTGACGCTCTACCAACTGAGCTACTCCCGCAAAATCATCTCGACGTGGCGCACCTTCCGCCTGGGGTTCGACTCGGTCTCGTGTGGAGGGTGATGGATTCGAACCATCGAAGGCATAGCCGGCAGATTTACAGTCTGCTCCCTTTGGCCACTCGGGCAACCCTCCGGATTCGTTGACGTTCGTCGTAGCGATCCTCGCACTGCGCTCGAAGACGAGCTGGCGAGGGGACTTGAACCCCTAACCACCTGCTTACAAAACAGGTGCTCTACCGATTGAGCTACGCCAGCCCTCACGACGGGATTCCGTCGCGCCCGCCGGCGTTACCAAACGCCTTTGGGTAAGGGGGCGCGAAGACTACTTCCCAGGGCGCCGCTACGCAAGCAACAAGGAAGCCATTTGTGTACGGATACCTTGACGACACCTTAAAAAAGCTCCGCGTTGAAAGGAAGCTTCGCGCTCGTTGGAACCCGAGGATGACGAGCGGGAGAGCCGGAGAAAGCACGGGTGAATGGAGGAACGAGCGGTCCGGACAACCCCCGGCCCGTCCAGTGGCGTTTGTGGCGGAGCCTCTGTCGTGGGCGACGAGAAGCAGGGGGGCGCTCGCTAGCTCGCCGTCCTGGTCGTGTCAAGGTCCAGCCCCTTATCAGCGCCGGATCGCGGCCTTTTGGCGCAAGAGATCCATGGCCATCTTGATCTCGGCCTCCGTGAAGGGCATGCGGCCGAGCGTCGCCTCCTCGACCGCAAGGGCGGCCTGCATCTCTTCCTTGGCTTCACGGGCACGAACGACCCATCGGGACGAGTCGTTCGTGCGATCGCCGAGCGCGATCGTCTGCTCCATTTCGCGCAGGCCCTTCTCGAGCAGCACGCGATATCGCACGTGCATGAAGGCAAAGAAGATGTCCTTCTGCCTCTGCGTCTTCGAAGTCGACGGCGGGGGAATCTCGACGAGCGCCTTGTGAAGGGTGCGATACATTTCGCCGACGCGGAAGCCGGCCATGGAAGCCCAGTGTGGGTCCACCGAACGGACCGCCTCTCCGTACGCCGCCTGGGCATCGAGGAGCCCGGCACAACGCGCGTCGAGCCGGTCGAGAAATTCCGCAGGTGCCGGGTCGAGCGCGATGCGCTCGGATCGAAAGCGACGCAATTCGCCCAGCGCAAATCGGAGCTGGGCCACAGCGACCGGCAGCACGTCGCGAGCGCCGTAATGAAGGCGGTCGGCCAGCTCCAGACCGTCATAAATGTCTCGTGCGGCCCGCCCGTCATCGGCGGACTCGATGCGCGCGAGACCGCGCGCGCCGAGGGCGACGAGCCGATCGACGTCTTCGATGTCGTCGCGAGCGAGGATCGTGTCACCGATGCTCGCGAGGGAAAGCCAATCCTCGAGATACGCATCGAGCGTGGCCGCTCGCACGAGGGCCGTTCGGGCGCTTCGGCCGTGCGGGAACCGGCGCGCAAGCTCCAGAAACGCGTCGCGGGCGCCTGGTCGGTCCTGTCCGCCTTCCAAGGACAAACCAAGGTCGAACAGGTAGTCGCTGGCGCGCGGACCGGTCGGGTCGGCCGAGACGAGCAAGCGGTAGTCCGTGGCCGCTGCTCCCCAACGCTGCTCCATCAGTTCGCGCTCCGCTTCGGCGGCGAGCTCGGATTCCGTCCTGACCTCCGTGGGCGTGACGATGCGAGCCTCCGCCTGCACGACCGGAGAAGGCCCAATGGCCGCAGGCCGGTCCAAGCTCCCGTCCGACGCGCAGCCACCCGATGCGATCGGCAGCATCCCGCTGAGGACGGCAGCGAGGATCTCCAGCCGGCGCATCCTCATCATGCGGGATGATAGCGGAACGTCGTCTCGACCCGGCTGTGGGCGGCGGCCCGCCGGCCCCGGTGCGGCCAATCCGCATGGCAGCGCTGAACGCTTGCATCGGTTGACGACACCCCCGCGAGAGGTACCGTCGGCTTTGCGGCACGGCTCCGTGACCCCGAGGAGGTGATTGTCCGATGAAGCACGACATCGAAGAGCTCACGCTTCGTCACAGGGCGCTTGACGAGCAGATTCACAAGCTCGACCGGCGTGGCCTTCATATGACGCCCGAGGACAGGGTCCGCGCTTCGGAGCTCAAGAAACGACGCCTGGCAACGAAGGATCTGATTTTCCGGCTGCGGGCGCGATAAGCCATCACCACAGAGCTCACGGCGGAACGGCCGGGCGTTCGGGGCCAGCAGCGGTTGACCGCGGCCCGACGGAGGTCCTCTGCAGACCGCGCGCCCCGCGCATCGAATCGAGGCCTGCCCATCACGTCACGTCGGTCGGGACCGCAATGGCCCCGACGCGAGCGTCGAAGGGCGGATCAAGGGGCGCGCGGGGACACGCTCCGCAGGTAGCGGAGGCGATGGACGGGCAATCCGTCGGCGATCGCACGCCTCTCCCGTGAACTCCGGGCCCCGTACGGATTGTCGATCAAGCGAGGCGAAGCGGAATCGTCGCCGGCAGGGCTGAAGCGGTCGTCGGACGACGCCAACTCTTCGTAGGCGCGCGCACGTTCCTCGACGTCGGTCTGAACGAAGAGTTCGCCACCGGGGACGAGCAGGCGTGCGACGTCGTCGAAGAAGCGATCACGAACCAGGGTTCGCTTCGCGTGCCGCTTTTTCCACCACGGGTCGGGAAAATGCACGAATACCCGCTGGACGGTGCCGTCTGGACCGAGTCGTGGCAGGGACTCGCGCGCGTCCTCGGCGAAGACGCGTGCGCGGGCGCCGAATCCACGGTGCCGCAGTCGCTCATCGACGATGCTTGCCCATTTTCGGCGGATCTCGAGCCCGACGAGCGCGGCGCGGGGCTCGGTCTGCGCGCGCTCGACCAGGAACCAGCCGCGACCGGGCCCGATCTCGATCTCGAGCCACTCGGCACGCACGACAGACCGCAGGTCAACCTGTCCCCCTTCGGGGAGTCGCGGCGCATCTTCGTAAGGACGTTGGTCGGGCAAGGCCCGTGCTTGATACCGCACCTGGCGCCCCCGCGCTTCGGAGTGCCGCCGAGGCGATCGTCCTCGAAGCACTGTGGGCTTGACCCGAGCCGCTGCGGTCGGCAACGGTCCGTGCCCGATCGTGCGCCCGCCCATTCGTGCATCCCTCGTCCAGGAACGCTCCGAAAGCGATGCGCTCCGCGGTTTTAGCGCATGGGGACGCGGCGCCCGGATCGTTCTGCCTCTCGTCGGGATGGTCGGAATACTCGCCCATCGGTCGATCGCCACCGTCATTGCAAAGGTCGGGCATCCCTCCGCTTCGCTCGACGACGCTTACATTCATTTTCAATACGCGCGAGCCATCGCGGAGGGTCATCCATTTGCTTTTCATCCAGGGGAACCCGCGACGAGCGGAGCAACGAGCATTCTGTGGCCTTTCCTCCTCGCGCCGTTCTGGGCCCTCGGCGCCCGTGACGATGCCATCGTGTGGGCTGCGTGGTCCCTCTCGTATGCCGCGCTCGCGGGCCTTGCATGGGAGACCTCGCGGCTGACCGATCGCCTGGCGGGCCCAACGGCGGCCCTCGGCGCCGGCGCCATGACGCTCGCCTTCGGCGGGTTTGCCTGGTTTGCGGCGAGCGGGATGGAAGTGGTCCCCTTCGCTTGGGCGGTGGCCCGCGCCTCGCGACGATCGAGCGAATGGGCGGAGGCGAACAAGCCCGTGCGGACGCGGTGCCGTACCGCTGAGCTCATTGCGCTCGCGTGGCTGGCGGCGCTCTTTCGGCCTGAGGGGGCCGTATCGGCGATCTTCGTCGCTACGACCCTTGCCACTTTCCCTTCGTCCGCCCGACGGCTGCATCGGGTGGTGGCGGCAACGACGGCGGGCGCGAGCGTGCTTGCGACCCCGGCCCTGCTCTGGTCGATCACCGGGTCGCCGCAAAGCACGACCGCGGTCGTCAAGCTCTTACCCGGCAATCCCTATTACGCAGGCCCTCTGCTCTTCGACACCGTAGCGAAGAACGTCAGGCTGCTCGCATCGACGATTTTGAACGGAGACGTCTGGTCGCCCGAGTTCATTCCGCACCATGGTGCGCCGTTTGCCATGGCGGGTCTAGGGGCCGTTGGCATTCTCGCCGCCCGAACACGATCGGCGTGGCGAGGCCTTGGCGTTCTGCTCATCGCGCTGACGATGTTCGCGCCTTGCTTTTACGTGACGTTCCTCTGGAACCGCCTTCGATACTTATGGCCGTTCGCGACGGGCTGGATCGTCGGAGTCGCCTGTCTCGCACGGCTTTGCGGCGATCTGGCCGGTGCGCTGCGTCCCCGTTGGCGTACGGGGCCGATGGGCGCGCGACCACCTTCCCGGACAAGCGCGTATCGGCGTGAACGACACGGGAGCAATCGCCTACTTCGGTGGGCACAGCACATTCGACATCGTCGGCTTGACGACGCGCGAAGAGGGGCGCTACTGGGTCGCGGGGCCTGCGTCGCGCCTCGAACACTACGAGCGGCTTCGCACGAGGAGCCCGGAACGGCTGCCGACCCACTTCATCGTGTATCCGACGTGGCTGGGTCTCGATGCGCTTCTCGGGGAGCCGCTGAAGGAGGCAACCGTCACCGATTCGACCATTTTGGGCGGACAGACGATGATCGCGTACGTTGCGGATTGGTCCGCACTCGGGACGGGCGAGAAGCCTTGGACCGCGGGTGCAAGAGGGGTCGAGCCTCTCGATTCAGTTGACGTCGCCGACCTCGAGAGTGAAGCCGAACACGAGTACGAGCTGCTCGGCGCGCGTGACGGCGACGAGGTGGTGCGTAACGACCCAGCGCCGGATGGACGGTCGGTCATCGACGGGGGCCGTTCAGAACGGACGACCGAGCGCTTCTCAGCGCACCTGTGCCCGGGCGCGCCCGCCCACGCGATCGTTCGTCTCGAGGGTCCCCGGACGGCGGCCATCCACGTGTTAGCGGGCGGCGAACCCACCGGCGAGTTCGATCTGGGCGACGCCGGCGGGGCGTGGGTCGAGCGTACGTTCGACGTCCCTCGGCAGCTGGCATCGGCACGAACGCACATCGAGCTACGGATGAGCGGTGGCCATGTCACCGTTTTCCACTATTGGTTCATGCCATCGCCGTGAAGGCGGCGTCACCGCTCAGGGGTCGACGCTCGCGGCTTCCCGGTCGGCCCCGGGGCCTTCATGAGCGGCTCCTGTGGTTCGGGCTTGCTTCCCGCCCCCCGCGGTCCCCCCGTCTGGCGGAAGAGCTCGGTGGCATTCGCATAACTCCATAGGTGCTGCACTTGGCGGTCGCCGGTAGGCTGCCAAATTGCGAGCCAGTGCCAGCCGATGATCGGCTTGCTCGATGCCGGAATGGGCCCGAGGGGGCCTTTCAGCGTGCCCATCATCGAGTTTTCGACGATGGCGAACCCGTCAATGCCCCAAGCCTGCGAAGTGGTCCACTTTTGATCAGGAAACGCCTTGAGCCACGCTGCGTAGCTTCTCGCGAGTTCTCTTTTGCCTTTGATGGCGGGACCGCCGAAGAGATTGGCCCATGCGTCCGCGTCGTCGGCGAACGCGGCGACAACGGTCTTCGGATCGTCCTTGCTCCACTGTTCGGCGAATCCTTTGCCCCATTCGGCGAGGCCGTCCTCTTCGGGCGTTCCTTTGGCCAGGTGGACGTCGGGGGGGTTCGTCGGCAATGCCGGAACCGCGGGCGCAGTCGCCTTGCCCTTCATTTGTGCGAGGAGGCCCGCCCCGTCCGCATATTGGTGCTCCTCTTTGATGAGGCCGTCGTCAGTGAACCACAAGACGTGCACCCGAAGCTGGCCGATGGGCTTCTTGGTCGCCTTCAAGCCCATCATGTCGCCCGTCATCGTACCAGCCCACGCCCATTCGCACACGGCCACGTGCCCCGTGATCCAGATGCGCTCGCTCGCGGTCTTCACGTCGCTCACCGTATCGAACACCGCCTGAACCGACGTGGCGACGTCACTCCGTGAGTGACCTGGTGCGGGGCCGCCGAAATCGATGACGGTCGCGTCATCCGCATAGTAAGCCGCCACTTTCTTCGAGTCGTGGGCGTTGAAACCCTCCTCGATGCCCTTCAGTGCGATCTGGATCAGATCCGCGAGGGACGGCTTTGGCGGCGGAGCCGGAGGAGCGGGAGACTCCGGAGACGCCGCCGGAGACGCCGCCGTGACGGTGGCCGCGGCGGATGCCTGAGAGGGCGGCGAAGGCGGCTGCGGCAGGGGCTCCTGCCCCGCACAGGCCGCGGCCGCGAGCGCGAGCGTCACAACCATGGCCCCTGCGAAATGGTTCGATGGCATCAAAAAATCCTCTCCGGAGACGACGAAGGGCGACGTCCTCTACCTCGCCCATGGCCCATCGGGAAGCGCAGCCGATGCAATGGGGAGCTTTGCCCGGGACTGCGGGAGCGCTAAGGACCATCGTCAAGAGATCTCGTGCGCTTTCGCAACCTCGGAAAGACAGGCCTGAAGGTGAGCGAACTCGCCCTCGGCACCTGGGGCCTCTCGGGCGACGGCTACGGCCCGGTCGACGCGGCCGAGAGGGACCGCGTCCTCGGGCGGGCCCTCGACATGGGGATCAGGCTGATCGAGACCGCTGACGTTTACGGCGCCGGACAGATGGAGCGTTCGATCCGGGAGGCCATTGGAGACCGAGACGACGTCGTCGTCGTGACCAAGGGAGGCACCGACCGATCGACGAGTCCTCCCCGGAAGCGCTTCGACGCCCCGTTTCTTCGCGAATCGGTGGAAAAATCGCTGCGCCGCCTCGGCCGGAGCGTCCTCGACGTCTACCTCCTGCACGGGCCCACGGCTGAAGTTCTCCTCAGCGGCGAGACGGTGGCGATCCTCCTCGAGCTCAAAAACGAGGGAAAGATCGGGCACTGGGGCGTGAGCGCCGGCAATGTGGCGGTCGGCCGCGAGGCCCTTCGATCCGGCGCGGAAGTGATCGAAATCGCCTACAACCTGCTTCAGCCCGCAGATCTCCATCGCCTTGCCGGGGACATCATGGTCTCGGGCGCCGGGGTCCTCGCGCGATCGACGCTCGCCTACGGCTTGCTCGCAGGCCACTTGACCCTCGCGCGCGATTTCTCGCCGGACGATCATCGTGCGCAGCGATGGACGAAGTTCGAGCTGGAACGGCGCCTCGAGCAGGTCGGCGCGATGCGCTTTCTCTTGAACCGCGACGTACAGACCTTCGCGGCCGCGGCCGTGCGCTTCGTCCTCGCGAACACGATCGTGTCGAGTGCCGTCCTGGGACCCCGTTCGGTCGTCCAGTTGGAAGACCTCGTCCGGCACGTGGGCATGGGGCCCGTTTACCTCCGCGACGGGGACCTCGCCCGGATCCCTCGCGCGCTCGAAGTCGTTGGGGTCGAATCGTGAAGGATTTGTTGGACGCGGCCGAGGTGGCCCTCGACGCGGCGCTCGAGGCCAGCGCGCTCGTCAGGCGCGTTTACAAGGAGGGGTTCGATGTCGAGTACAAGGCCGCGGACGACCCGGTCACCCGCGCCGATCGGCAGTCGAACGCCTTGCTGTGCGAGCGGCTCGGGCACGCCTTTCCTGGCGTCCCCATCGTGGCCGAGGAGAGCCCTCCGAGCAGCTACTCCGGGTTTGAAACCGCCGAGGCCGCATGGTTCGTCGACCCAGTCGATGGCACACGCGAGTTCGTGGCCGGCAACGGTGAGTTCGCTGTGATGATTGGCCTGGCCCAACTGGGCCGCGCCGTGCTGAGCGTCATCGTCGCCCCGTCATGGGATCGAGCGTTCGTCGGCGTCGTCGGCAGTGGAGCGTGGGAAATCGCTCGCGACCGATCACGGCGTCCCGTCCATGTCTCCGATCGAACGTCTTTGGCGGGGGCTTCGGTCGTCGTCTCGCGCTCAAGACAGCACCCCCGCGTGCCTACGCTCCTTGCCTCGATGGGTGCCGGGGCCCCCGTCGTCCATGGGAGCTCCGGCTTGAAAGCGGTGCTCGTCGCGACCGGCGCCCATGACGTTTACCTGCAGCCGGGAATCGCCGGGATGCGGTGGGACGCATGCGCCAGCGACGCCCTCGTGCGAGCGGCAGGCGGTGAGTGCACGGATCAGCAAGGACGGCATTTCGAATATGCGAGCGGAGAGCTCTTGAACGCATCCGGCCTCGTCGCGACCAACGGTCTGCTCCACGTTGCTGTTGTCGAAGCGCTCCGCGCACTGTGACGAGCGTGCGCGACCATGCGGACGTACTTGTCATCGGGGCAGGCATCATGGGCCTGTCCGTCGCCTACCACCTTGCCGAGCGGGGTGTACGGAACGTAACCGTCGTCGACCGGAGTTACCTTTGCGGCGGTGCGAGCGGACGCAACGGCGGTGGCGTACGCGCTCAGTGGTCGAGCGAGGCGAACGTGCGATTGATGCAGGCGAGCATCCGGCTCTGCCGCGAGTTCGCCGGCAAGATGAAGATCAACGTCTGGTTTCGGCAAGGCGGATATCTATTCCTGGCTCGGACGTCCGCAGTGCGTGCCGAACTTGAGAAGAGCGTCGCCTTACAGAAGGCCTGTGGTCTCCGAACGCGGATGCTGACGGCACGCGAGGCCTGCCGCGTTGTACACGAAATCGATCCCGAGGGGCTCGAGGCGGCGAGCTTCAATCCCGACGATGGCGTGGTCTTTCCCTGGCCATTCGTCTGGGGCTATGCGCAAGGTGCGCGCAAGCTCGGCGTCGAGATCGCGCCATGGCACGAGGTCGTCAGCTTCGTCACGGAGGGCCCGCGAATCCGGGCGGTCAATGTCCGACGCCGCGGACCAAAAGGAGCGCCGGTCGATGGCGCAACCTCGACCATCCGGACGGAAAAGGTGGTCAACGCGGCGGGTGCTTGGTCGCCTGACGTCGCAGCGATGCTCGGTGTGCACCTACCGAACCGGCCTCGCCGCCATGAAATTTGCTCGACGGAACCCCTTAAGCCATGGCTGAAGCCCTTGGTTGCGGACCTTTCGGACGGCCTTTATTTTTCGCAATCGTCGCGAGGCGAGATCGTCGGCGGCATCTCGAACGAACACGTTCCACCCGGGCTCGACCAGCAAAGTTCACATGCCTTTCTCGGCAAGTACGCGCGCGCCTTGATCCGAACGTGCCCGGTGCTCGGGAGCGTCAAAGTCCTTCGCCAATGGGCCGGGTGCTACGACGTTACGCCGGACGCGAATCCGATCGTGGGTCCGGTCGACTCCGTCGATCACTTCTACCAGGCGTGCGGTTTCATGGGGCACGGTTTCATGATGGCGCCGGTCGTCGGGCAAAAACTCGCTGCAGTCGTTGCCGGAGCGCCGGCCGATCCCCTCTTCGAGCACTGGAGTCTGCGACGCTTTGCGGAAGGCAAGCTGCTCACGGAACGCATGATTCTCGGTTGATTCGATGCCCCGAACGCGAATCCACGGTACGGATACGTCGAGTGTCGTGAACGATCTCGTGCAACATCTCGTGTTCGACGTCGGAGGGACGCAGCTTCGCGCCGCCGTCTACGATTCGGTCTCTGGCTCGCTCTCGAGGGTGACGGCCGTTGCGGCGCCGAGTTACGTGCGCCACCCGGACCTCTCTTGGCCCGATCTCCGGCGCGAGCTCGGTGCGGCCATGTCGAGACTTCGCGAAGTCCTCGATCCGGCGTGCCTGATACGGTCGGTCGCCATCTCGTTTCCAGGGCCTCTTGATGAGCAGCGCCGCGTCCTTGCGGCTCCGACGTTGTGGGGGCCGCTCGGATCGTACCCACATGCTTTCGAAGAAGATCTGAAGGAGGCATGGCCCGATACCCGCATTCTCCTGCTCAACGACGTGGCTGCGGCTGGCTACCGCTATTTGCGCAACGCGCTCGACGAGTTCTGCATCGTCACCGTCAGCACCGGGATAGGGAACAAAGTCTTCGTGGCCGGGCGGCCACTCATCGGCCCCTCGTCGGCAGGCGGCGAGATAGGGCACTTGCAAGTCGACTCGTCGCCGTCGGCACCGGCTTGCGACTGCGGCGGCCGGGGCCATCTCGGGGCCATCGCCTCGGGCCGAGGCCTGGTTGCGCAGGCACGCCGACGGGGCGCGAACGCTCCCGCGGAGTTTTCCCGTTCCATTCTTTCGTCGGTGATGGGCCTCGACGCCAGCACTTTGACAGCCGAGGCGCTCGCACGAGCCTATGCAGAGGACGACCCGTGGGCGTCGCGTGAAATCGAAGAGGGAGCCGCCCGATTGGGATCGGTGTTCGCCGCCATCCACATGGCGATCGGGACGAATCGCTTCGTTCTCATCGGCGGCCTCGCTCTCGGACTGGGGTCGCGGTACGCGCGAGCCGTCCGAGCGTTCGCGAACGCTCGGTGCTGGCGGGGCGAAGACTCGGGCCTTTCCGTCGTCCTCGGCGAGGCAGACGGCCACTGCGCACTTTTCGGCGCCGGCCGCGCGGCGGGCACTTGCGTTTGACACTCGCGCCCGCGGCCTTGTACGGTCGCGGCTCGACGCCGTATGCGCCGCGGGGCCTGAGGGGGGTGACGCGATGCGGCGCACAACGGGAGAGTTCACATGAGGACCGTGCGTACGCTCTGGTGCACCTTGCGTCTGGCCGCGGCCACTACGACGGCGGCTGCGCCGTTCGTCGTCGGAACCGTCATCGTCGCCTGTGACGACGAGAATGACCCGAAGACTTGGGTTAAACGGCTCGATGACCCTGCGCAGCGCGCGAACGCCATTAAGCGCCTGACGCAATTTTACGAGGATGGCATGACCAAGGCGAGCAACAACGCCTCGGCCCCGGAGGTGAAGCAGCTCCTCGATACCATCATCGATCCGCTCACCAAGCAGTACACGGCTGGCGGACTCGATGACAAGACTCGAACTGATCTCATGAAATTCCTCGCGGAGACACGCGATCCGCGGACCCAGCCCGCCCTCGCCAAAGCGCTGAAGGATTTCGAGCCGGGCAAGACCGACGACGAAGTGCGTGTCGCTTGTGAGTCGATCAACGCGATGGCGAAGTCGGGCGTGAAGATCGAGCAGACCGTGGTCGACGAACTTTGGTCGGTATTTGCCAAGTTTCGCTTGTCGAAGACGAACAGCCAGCGCCTCTACCATGCAATCCACGACGCCGTCGTGAACGTCCACGACCGCAGTTACGGCGACAAGGCGATTGCGATGCTCAGGGCGCCCGTGACCGACAGCGTCGATTCCCAAAAGGACCAGCTCATGTGGTGGCAGCGCACCAGCGTGCAGGTCTTGAGCGACCTTCGGTACACGAAAGCGGTGAAGCCGCTCATCATCGCACTGCTCTCGCCGGCCAAGACAGCGACTCTCGGTGCCACGATCCAGTTTGCACTGCTCAAGATGGCAAAGGATGCAGAGCCCGAGCTCATCAAGGCACTGAATGGGCAGGACCCAGATTACGTCAATGCGGCAACGGGCTTCGAGGACAAGGCAAACATCGGCGTCATCGCGGAGGTCCTCGCCCAGCTTGGACGACCCGGGGGCCGAGATGCCATCCTCGCCGCGCTGCCGACGGCCGACACCGATACGGCACGCACCGAGCTCGCCCAAGCGCTCGTGCAGACTCCAAGCGATCCGCGCATCGAGCCGGCCTATCTGGCCGCGTACAACAAGCTCACTTGGGATTCGACCGACAAGCTGCTCGGGAGCCTCAAACCCCGGGCGGCGCTCGCCCAACAATCGGCCAAGCTCTACGATCCGAAGCTCCTTGGCTGGCTGCTCAAAGAAATGAAGAAAGCGCCCGATTACACGGCCAAGCTCCTGCAGCTCGAACCCGCCTTCAAGCTGATGACATTCGAGAACAAGGGAGAGGTCGCGGACGCCATGACGGCGGTCAAAAAGGAGGCTCCTTCGGACATCTTCGGGCTCAGCCAGCAAATGTTCGACAAAGCAAGCTCCGCGCTGGATAAGTGCCACGCGGATACAAAATGCTATGTTTCGCTCCTGGACGAGCCCATCCCTACCCTGCCAGCCACGGCCAATTGGCGCGCCATCAAGGCCACGTGGATGGCGGTTATCTACGGCGGCCTAACCCCGGACGCCACACGCGCCGAACTGCTGAACCACGTCGACCGCGTGAAAAACACCGGGGCTCGGATAGCGCTGTGCGAGGCCATCGACGAGCTCGCTCCCCACGGCGACGTCGCCGCAGCCGACGCACTCGACAAGGTGATCGCAGCGGACGCGAAGAGCGGCGACCAGGACGTCGTGGCGACCGACAACACTGTGGCCCAGGTGGCATGGCGCCTGCGCGTTCGCGGTCCTTGATTGCGGCAGGTTATGCTTCGGGTAGATGATTTGGCTCGACGTGACCGAAGGTGTCGCTCGAGGGTCGCGCCACGAGTACGCGGCCGACGTCGTACGGCTCGGTCGGGCAGCCGGTAACGACCTCGTCCTGCCCGACGAGCACGTGTCGAGCGAGCACGCTCGCATCCTGCGCGATGGCGATCGCTACCATTTGCGCGACCTCCGCTCGACCAACGGAACGGCCATCGTGCGTGGGGAGGTCCGGGTGCGGCTGCAGGATTCGCCGGGGCGGGAGAGCCCGCTCGAGCCCGGCGACGTCATCGAACTCGGCAGCGGAAGCCAGGTCGTACGCCTGACCGTCACCTTCGCGGACGAGGGGGACGCGCCGCGGGTGCTCGCGGTGCGCTCGATCGACGAACTCGGGCGCGTCGAATCCACGGTCGAACGTGACGACGGTCGCCTGCGCGCGCTCTACGACTCCCAAAAGCGAATTGGGTCGGCCGTTGAGTTGCAAGACGTGCTCGTTGCGATTTGCGACGCGGCGTTCGCGCTGGCGGCCGGCGCGACGCACGTCACGATCGTACTGCGAGACGACGACGATGAGGCGCGAACCGGAGCAACGGGAGTCGGGGCTGCGGCGAGTTACGTGCCAATCCTCACTCGCGTGCGCGGGCAGCTGGGACCGACGACGCAGCCCATCCCGGTGACGCGAAGTGTCTTTCGGAAAGTGATTGTCGAGCGAGCGGCCGTCATCGCGTCGGACGCGCCGCGTGAAATCGCGGAGTCGGCGTCGCTACTCGGAGCCCAGATCCAGAGCGTACTCGCCGTCCCCCTGTGGCGTGGCGAGGACATCCTCGGGGTCCTGCAGATGGACAGCCGCCGGAGCACCGGCGTGTTTTCGACGGCTGACCTCGATATCTGCGCGGTGCTCGCACACAACGCATCGTTGGCAGTCGCCAATGCGCGCCTCGTGCAAAGGCTTCGTGCGGCCGAGGAGCGGTTGAAAAAGGAAAACGCCTTTCTCAAGACCCGTGAAGAGTCGCGACGGGTTGGAGCAGGGGCGCAGGAAATCATCGGCTCGAGCGCAGCGATGCGCGAGCTCCTCGAACAGCTGGCCAAGGTCGTCGACACGCGGGTCACGGTCCTCGTCGAGGGGGAGACAGGTGTCGGCAAAGAGCTCATTGCAGCGGCCGTTCATTACGGCTCCAGACGTCGTGGCCACCTCTTCGTCGCCCAGAATTGCGCCGCATTGCCCGAAGGCCTTCTCGAGAGCGAGCTCTTCGGGCACAAGAAGGGGAGCTTCACGGGGGCGCACGAAGACAAGAAGGGCCTTTTCGAAATCGCCGACGGCGGAACCCTCTTTCTCGACGAAGTGACCGAGATGTCCCTTCCCCTGCAATCAAAGGTGCTGCGGGCGATTCAGGAGGGTGAAATACGACCGCTCGGAGCAGCACAGGAGCGACGCGTGAATGTTCGAATCGTCGCAGCGACGAACCGCACGCTTGAAAAGGAAGTTGCCGAGGGGCGCTTTCGCGAAGACTTGTATTACCGGCTGAAGGTCTTCCCGCTGCGCGTGCCGCCTCTCCGCGAACGGCGGGACGACATACCGCCTCTCGCGGAGCACTTTCTCCGCCGAACCACGACCGAGCTGGCGAAGCCTGTCTCTGGCTTTTCACAGCAGGCGATGGAGCTCCTGCAAACCTACGACTGGCCAGGAAACGTCCGCGAACTGCAAAACGAGGTGCAGCGGCTCGTCATCCAGACCGAGCCAGGTGATTTCATTTTACCCGAGCTCTTGTCTCCGCGGATCCGCCAGATCGAGGGCGTCATCGAGCGCGTCAAGCCGGCCAAAGGAACGCTGAAAGAAATGATGGACCAAATCGAACGCTGGCTGTTGATCGAGGCGCTCCGGGAGCACGAAAACAACAAGACAGCGGCAGCCAAGACGCTCGGCATCACCCGCGAAGGCCTCCACAAGAAACTTCGGACCTTGGGCCTTTGACCGACCTGACGCGAAGCTGACGCGGTCGGCCGGGTCAGAGACGATCCGAGGTGGGGCGAACATCGCCGGGCGGAACGGCATACGCGACGCCCGTGTGGGGATCGCGCGCTTCGGGCACGAGGGCGAGCATGGGCGCCAGCGCGAATGCGCGCTCGACGAGACGAGGGTGGGGCACGACGAGACGTCGGGTGTTCACGGCGACGCCCTCGATCCACAGGATATCGAGGTCGATCGTGCGAGGCCCCCAACGCCCGGCTCTCACGCGCCCCAGCCCGCGCTCGATGTCGAGCAGATCGTCGAGGAGCGCCTCGGGCAAGCCCTCGTAGCGAACGAGGGCAGCCGCGTTCAAGAAGTGCGGCTGGGGTGGGCCGACCGGCGCAGCCTCGTAGACGAGCGAAGTGGCCTCGACGGTCGACCGAAGGGCGAGTTGCTGCGCGGCCGCGCGCAGCGACTGAAGGCGGTCGCCGAGGTTGGCCCCGAGGCCGACGACGGCCCGAAACGGCTCAGGGAGAGGACGGAGCAAAAATGACTGGATCGGAAAGCGGGCCCGTGAAGCCTCCGTTGACGACTCCGTCCTGGACGAAGAAAAAGAACCGGTCGCCGAGAACGCCATTGAGCCGCACGCTCACCTGAATCGGCTGGCCCGGAGCGGTGTCGAAGTCGATCCCTTCGGGATCCGACAGGGCCGTTGCCTTCGCTTCGACCTCGCTCGTGCTCTGCGAGAGCGCCAGGTTCACGTTGTTGCCGACGACTTGGGTGATCGCTCCGGACGATACTGAAACACTCACGTGAAAAAGGCATGGAGGGCCGCCCTCGCGCTCCGACGAGTCGCAGGTCCATCCGACGTGCCAATGACCTCCCGCGCTGTATTCCGTGAACACGCCGACCCCCTCGCCGGGCGATGCGGTCAAAGTCCGGTTGGTGTCGATGAGAACGACCGTCGGCGACGGAACCGCCGACGAAGAAAATATGCCTCTGTCAGGTCCGGAGGAAACGGCCCTGTCGTCGCTCGGTCCGCAAGCGACCACACCAACCCATACGAGCGCATGCGGCCAGGCGACACGGTTCCGCCCGGGTCCACCCTCAGCGCTCGGTGCCGTCATCGCTGCCTTCCTTTCGCTACCATCTCGCCTTCATCGCGGCTGCGCAACCCCCGTCAGCGGTGTCCACCTCCGCGCCCGCCGCCGAATCCTCCGCCGGCGCGGGACCCACCCTCGGTCCCGCCTCCGTGGAACCCTCCCCCGGATGGAGCGCCGCGACCCGTCGAAGCGCCTGCCGCCCACGATCGGCCCGCCGGGGCGGAAGGCGCTCCGCGACTTCCAGGTGGCGCGCGGAAGCTTGTTCCCGCCGGCGCTCCCCTGACCTCACCACCCCCGGACGCTCCAGGTGCGGACGCATTTATCGGTGGGTGAGCCGAGGTCGGGCTGCCGGTGAATCCCCCGCCAAAGCGGCCTCCAAAGTGTGACGTGCCTGAAGCGCCGCGGTCGGGCGCGCGGCCAAGCGTCAGGGGACTCCGGGCGGCCCATGCGACCGGTTCCGATCGAGAGCCGGATGCCAACTCAGGGCCGTGGGCGCCGAGCGCGACGGCGGTACTCGGGCGAGCGAATGCTCGCGCCTGAAACCACCCCCGATCGGTCGGGGCCGGATGCTTCACGTGCGACGCGGGAATGTGAAGGGCCGCGAGCGATGGCCCGCGCGCCACAAAGCCACCCGATCGGAGCCCCCGACCGGCGACGGGGCGCGAGTGAGACGCAACGACCGCCAGCTCCACGCCGGTAACGAGCCGACCGGCGGGGGAAGGCGCAAAGAGATCACGTGTCGGAATAAAGGCGAATGGGACTCTCGGGACGAAACCCGTGCTGACGGCGACCCCGCCCCTCCAGCCAAAGGTGGGCGGCGTCGGAGCCCAGCCGACGTAAGGCCAGCCCGTCTCGCCGGAGCGCCACGAGACCCATGCGCCGGCGTAGCGGCGGCCCGGGATCCACTCCCATCCGGGGCCGCGAACGTAAGCCCAGCGACCATAATGGAAGGGGGCCCAGCCCCATGGATAGTCGCTGATCCACGTGTAGTCGTCGTCATAGGCCCAGTGCCCAGCGTTGACGTAGGGAGTAAAGTCGTCACCGACGACGTCCGCCGAGGGCACCCAAGCCGTTCCGTACGTCGGGTCGTCGATCCATGTCCCGTACGGATCGAGCGCCGGACGAAAGTCGCGAAGCGCTGACGGATCAGTGTCCGCGTAAGCGTCCGCCTCGTCCGGCGGCATCGGAGGGTCGGACTCGCCTATCGCCACTTCGCCCTCGCCGAGCGAGGATGTCGCCTCGGAGTCTGCGACCGGTTCGTCCTGGTCGCTCCCGACGGTCGGTTCGGGCGAAAGGGGGACGAGGGGCGCCGTCGGGGCCGGAGAACTTGCGGACGGCGGCGTGATGCCGACGGGATCGGGGTATGCAGCCTCGCGACCGTCGAGTTCGTCCTCGGCGCAGCCGGAGCACACCGTGAGGGCGACGGTTAGGACGAAAATTCGACGTGTCATGAGCACCCCCGACCGATCGCGTTCGCTTTCGATCCGGCCACGATGAGGCAATCGTGCGCGAGGTCGAGCCTGAAGGTCGTCCAAAAAGTACGGTTCACGAATCGAAGCACGTCCGCGTGACTTGTCCAGCGGCGGCCGCCGCGCCCGAGCAGCAAACGCCGACTACCCCTACCCGCTCGCGGACCCGAACCGGGCCGGAGCGCCGCCGCGGCGCTTTCGCCGGACCGCGTCGGTGGTATGGTACGATCCGTTGACACCGGGGCCACCGAACGCCCCGCCCGACGAGGAGCTCCGATGGTTGAAACCCGTCCCTCGAACATGACTGACCGCATCGCGGCGATGCAGGACTTCAGACTGTATCGCGAACTGCATTGGGACGGCGGCTTCGAAGACTACCTCGGCATCGTACGCGAAAAGCCCCAGGTCACGCGCAACGCGTACCAGCGGCTTTACGATATGATCATCAGCTACGGTACCGAGGAATACATCGACAATAAGAAGAAACTCGTCCGCTACAATTTTTTCAAGGACGAGCAAAACGGGGGCGCCAACGCCATCTACGGCCTGGACATCCCGCTCATGCGTCTCGTTCATGTGCTCAAGGCCGCCTCGGAGGGGTATGGGCCTGAGCGACGCGTCATTCTTCTTCACGGTCCAGTCGGCTCGTCGAAGAGCACGATTGCTCGTTTGCTCAAGCAGGGCATCGAGCAGTACTCGCGATCGTCCGATGGAGCGCTCTACACGTTCGAATGGGTCGGTCTGTCCGGCACAGGCATCGCCGGCACGGCCAACAACGACCAGGACCGCTTCCCGAGCCCGATGAACGAAGAGCCACTCCGGGTCATCCCACCGGAATGGCGTGCCAAGGCGATCGAACAGCTTGGGCTGTCGAACGACAAGTTCAAGGTGCGCGTCGAGGGCGATCTCGATCCTGCCAGCCGGTTCATCTTCAAGTGCTTGATGCTGAAGTACGAAGGGGACTGGGCCAAGGTCGTTCACAACCATGTGCGTGTGCGGCGCCTCGTTTTGAGCGAGAAGGATCGGGTCGGCATCGGAACGTTCCAGCCGAAGGACGAGAAGAACCAGGACTCGACCGAGCTCACCGGCGACATCAACTACCGCAAGATCGCCGAGTACGGGTCCGACTCCGATCCGCGCGCGTTCAACTTCGACGGGGAGTTCAACATCGCAAACCGCGGCGTGTTGGAATTCATCGAGATCCTCAAGCTCGATGTTGCGTTTCTCTACGATCTGCTCGGCGCGACGCAAGAGCACAAGATCAAGCCGAAGAAGTTCGCGCAGACGGACATCGATGAAGTGATCATCGGTCACACGAACGAAGCCGAGTACAAGAAGCTCCTGAACAACGAGTTCATGGAGGCCTTGCGCGATCGAACGATCAAAATCGACATCCCCTACATCACCAAGCTGACCGAGGAGATTCGAATTTACGAAAAAGACTTCAACTCGAGAAAAATCAAGGGCAAGCACATTGCCCCTCACACGCTCGAAGTTGCCGCGATGTGGGCTGCGCTCACGCGTCTCGAAGATCCCAAAAAGCACAACCTCTCGCTCCTCCAGAAGCTCAAGCTCTACGATGGCAAGGTGCTGCCGGGCTACACACAGGACACGGTCAAGGAGCTCCGAAAGGAATCGAAACGCGAAGGGATGGAAGGGATATCCCCGCGCTACGTCCAGGACAAAATTTCAAACGCACTCGTCAACGAATCCGGCGAGGGCACGATCAATCCTTTCATGGTGCTGAACGAGCTCGAGAAGGGGTTGCGCCACCACTCGCTCATCACAAGCGAAGAGATGCGCAAGCGTTTTGCGGAAGTGATTGGGATGGTGAAGCGAGAGTACGAGGAGATCGTCAAGAACGAGGTCCAGCGTGCAATCAGCGCTGACGAGGACGCAATCAGCAAGCTCGCGGCGAACTACATCGACAACATCAAGGCCTTCACCCTGAAGGAAAAGGTAAAGAACCGATATACGGGCCAGGACGAGGAGCCCGACGAGCGTTTGATGCGATCCATCGAGGAAAAAATCGACATTCCGGAGAACCGGAAGGACGATTTCCGGCGCGAAATCATGAACTTCATCGGGGCGCTTGCCGTCGAAGGCAAGCGATTCGAATGGAACACGAACGACCGGCTGCGCCGCGCCCTTGAGCTCAAGCTCTTCGAGGACCAAAAAGACAGCATCAAGCTGAAGACCCTGGTGAGCGCCGTCGTCGACAAGGACACGCAAGAGAAAATCGACATCATCAAGGCTCGCCTCATCAAAAACTTCGGCTACAACGAAGTGAGCGCGACGGACGTGCTCAACTACGTCGCGTCGATCTTCGCCCGCGGCGACGCGAAGGACTAAACGGGAAGACGCGCGATGAGCTCTTGGAAGGATGCCCTGCTCAAGCAGGGAGTGAAGGTCATGAGCGATCCGCGCGTCATGAAATGGATGCAAGACGAGCGTTTCATGAAGGCGGTCATGGCGGCCATGAGCGCACCGGCGAAGGCGCAAAGCTACGCGCGAGAGCAGGCCGAGACCATCGCCAGAGCGATGGCGCTCGCGACGGAGTCCGAAGTCAAAGATTTGCGTCGAACCGTCCGAAAGCTCGAAGACGAGCTTCAGGCCTTGAAGGGCGAAGCGGCGGTTGCTCGAAAGGGCCGTGCGGCGGAGTGACTTGATCCGCGCGATCCAGACGTGTCCTTCTCGAGAATTTGGTCCTTCTTCTCTCGGTTGGCCCGGTCCAGCTTGCACGCGACTCGCAGGATCCACGTAACCTCGACGATGACGTCTTTCGGAGGCTGGGACATAGCCGGCGTCGCTCGACTGCTGCGCATGGGCATTCCGGTCGGCGGCCGCAAAGGTCAAGCGACGCGCTTGGTCAGCCAGTTGGAGACGAGAGACCACGTGGTCCTCGGCGCATCCCGCCCGACGAGCAAATCGATGTGTCCACTCGGCAGGGTCCGGTAGGTCCGATCGCGAGAGCGACTGCGGACGAAGGCGGGGCGGACGCTCGCAGGGGGCGCGAGATCGTCGTTGCCCCCTGCGATGACGAGGAGCGGGAGGTCCATGCGCTCGAACCGCTCGACGTAGTCGAGCTCGCGACCCCCGAAGCGGCGCTGCGCCGCCCAGTCGAAGAGGTCGACCATCTCGCCGAGCGCGGCCCGATCGAATGCGAGACGCAGGTGCTGGTCGAGGACATGCGGCTCGCATGAGCCTGCGTGCCATCCGCGAACGGGAAGCGGGTAAAATGGGCTTTCGGCAAAGCGCCACAACGACCGCATGGTGAAGCCGACTGGGGCGAGCGGCAGTGGCGTGTTCGGCAGGGGGGCGACGTTGAGCGCCCGAAAGAAGAGGGCGATTGCGCCGAGGGTCAGAGAGCCGCGCGTAAAATCTTCGTACGGGCTCCCGATGGATACGATTCCCGCAACTGCCCCTGCCAGGGCGGGCGCAGCGGCATAAGCCACGAGACCACCGAGGGAATGACCCACGATCCAGACGGGCCGACCGTGTGACAGCCGCTGCACCTCCTCGACGGCCGCAGGGAGATCTTCTTCGACGTAATCGCCGATGCCACGGCAGCGGCCCGCGCCGAGGTTACGCGACCTTCCGTGACCGCGCAGATCGAGATTGAACACATCGAACTGGGCCGAAGCCAGACGGTTGGCAAAACTTCGCGCGGGAAGATGCCAGGCATAGCGGTTTTGTCCGAAGCCATGAACGAGCAGGACGGGAGCGCGCGTTTCCTCTGGGGCGGAAGCGGCTCTCTTTCTCACCATAGCGAGCGGGACGCTCCCGCTCGTGGCCACGATTTCCTTGCGGAACGAGGCTCTCTCGTCCCGATCGATGACCTGTTCGACGGTTCGGCCGTGGAGAATCACTGAAATGGTTCCGCCCGCTGCGCCTTGGCGCATCCCCCCCGGCGCCAGCCTCTAGTGTAGCATTGTTCGCGCCAACTCTGCCTGCGTACGCCGTCGAGGTTTTCAATGGTCGCTCCCAGTCCCGGACCCGCTCACCCAGCCGCCTGCCGGGCACATCGCCTCCCCATGAGCCTGTCCATCCTTTTGGTGCTTGCCTTGACGCCGATGGCTCTGGCGCAGACGGCCATCTCCCAGCCACAGACGCAGGAGACGGGGCGGGCCGCCTCCGCTTCCGAAAGCACATCAGCACCCAGCGCGAACGCCGGGTCACCGAGCCCGCCCCCAGCGCCCCCGGCCCAGCCGAGTGGGGCGACGTCGATCGCGGTTGCGCCGCTCGCCGCACCCGCGGCCGAAAGATGGGACATCACCGATACGAAAGAAGATCCAGCGAAGACGTATAAATTCATCGGCCTTCGGTATCGCGGCAATTGGATTCCTAAATGGATGGAAAACATTTTCGTCTCCGAAGGCAAAGACATTTATTCGAACAACGTTGGACTCGAGTTCGACATCCGGAAGGGCGGGCAGTCCGTCATTCCGTGGATTCAGTATTCCGACTACAGCACCGGCAACATTCTCTTCTGGCAAAAGGGAACTCAAGATACGGCCAACAACTACTCGGTGGTCAATAGCGGCTTGAAGGCCATCTACGTCGGGCTCGACGAGCTTTGGTCGGTTCCCGTCGTTGCCGGGAAGCTCGACTTCGAGTACGGGTTTGGAGTCGGGATGGGAGCCGTCTTCGGCGACTTGCGAAATGGCTGGGTTTACGACTCGGGTGCGTCGGGACCTCTCACCGGCAGCAACGGACATCACTACACCCCGTGCCCGTCGACGAACGCCGGTTTCGGCTGCTCGGAAATGGACCATTCAAACGCCGCGGTTGCAAAGGTTAGCGGCTACATCGAGCCGAATTGGTTCGGCGGAGGCTCGGTGCCAGTGATCTTTCCCCACATTGCGATTCCTCAATTCAGCTTGCGGTACAAACCCATCAAACAACTGGAGACCCGGTTCAGCTTGGGCTTCCAGCTGACTGGGTTATGGTTCGGGATCAGCGCCGATTACGGCTTGGAGCAAAGGCCGGACCCCGGGGCGAAGACGGGCGGCACCGCATCGCCACGCGGTACACTCTGAAACGAATGCGGGACCTGCCGCCACGCTACGAACCGGTACGTTGCCTCGGCGCAGGCGGCGGGGGCGAGGTGTGGTCGGTGCGCGATCGCGCAACGGGACGCATCGTGGCCCTCAAGGTGCTCGCGAGCAACGCCGGCCATGCGGAGAGCCAAGCCCTCGTCCGCGAGGCGATTGCTCTCAGCGGACTCGAAGGGATGGGTCTCCCGCGCGTCGTCGCTTTCGGCACGCTGCGGGGGGGACGCCGGTACATGGTCCGCGAGATGGTCGAGGGGCGCAGCCTCGACGACCTGCTCCAGAACGGCGAGCGGGCCCCTTGGATCGAAGCGCTCGCGCGGGCTTGCGACCAGCTGACCATCGTGCACCGCGCGGGCCTGCTGCATGGCGACATCAAGCCCGCGAACGTCATCGTCGGGCCGGACGGGCGCGGAACGTGGGTGGACCTGGGGCTGGCGGCGCCCTGGCGCGAAGGAGGGACGGTCGCCCAGGGCATGACGCCGAAATATGCTGCGCCGGAACTCTTGCTCGGCGAGCCGTTGACCATGAGGGCGGAGATCTATGCGCTCGGCGCGACGCTGACCGAGGCGTTGGGTCGTCGAGGCGACGAACTCAAAGAAGAGACGCGGCTCGCGCTGGCCAAGGTCGCCGCTCGGGCGACCGAATCGATCTCGAGCTTGCGCTGGCCCAGCGTCGACGAGCTGGCGAGCGCGCTGCGGCTGGCTGCGGGGCTCGGGCCGAGCGACCCGGCCGATGCCCCATGGCCGGTGCTTGGCGCCGATGCCGCGGGCCTGGCCTTGATTGAACGTGTCCGGCAGCTCGAGCCGGGAGCCGGTATGGCGATCGAAGGTCCCCCTGGATCCGGAAGGACGACGCTCGTGCGTCGCCTCGCGTGGACGCTGGGGGTTGAGGGCCGCGCGGTCGGATTCATCGAGCCTCCGACGGCCGGGCTTGCCGATCGCGGCATGGTCATGCTCGAGCTCGACGTCGACCACGCGGCCGCCGATCGGGTCATCGTCGTCGACGACGGCGATCGTATGGACGGTCCGGCGCGCGACGCACTCCGGCAAGCATCCGCGGCAGGAGCCCGACTGATCATGGTGGCGCCACGGGCAGCCGTCGAGGCGATCGCCCGAGGACCGCACGCCTCCTTCACGGTCCCGCCGTTGCCCGTCGACGCAGCCACCGAACTCGTCCGGCGCGCCGTTCCTTCCTTGTCGAATGGCCTCCATCAGCATCTCTTCGAACGTACCGGCCGCCGTCCGGGTGCCCTGCGAGCGGCGGTTCGTCGCGTATCGGGACGCGCGCTCGTCTGCGAAAATGACGTCGATCGCGCGCTCGACGAAGAACGCGACTCCGCGGAGCCAGCCAGCCGCGGCCGCGGCCCCGATTTCGCGGCAGCGGAGCGGGCCCTCGATCGCGGGCGACTCGACGACGCCGCGGACGCGCTGCGTGCTCTCGAGCCCGCGCGGGGCGACGGGGAACTGGTGCGTCTCGGAATCGGCCGTGCGCGCGTGGCGATCGGTCGAGGGGACGCGACGAGGGCCCTGGCTGAGCTGGCGGCCATCGAGCCCACGGCCATGGCTTCCAACCGGGCGCGCGCCTTCTGCACCGTACGGGCACGCGCACACCTGCGGGCGGGGCTCTACGAGCAGGCCGTCCGTCTCGCCGAGGGTGTCGTACAGGCCGACGCGGCCGATGCTGATGCCGCGGACGCCCTCAGCGTTCGGGGAGTGGCCCTCGCGTTGATGGGCGACGATGCAGGGGCGCGTGAAACGCTCGATCGCGCCGTCAAAGTGGCACGCACTCTCGGTTCGCCGCGGCTCGAGGCCGTCGCGCTCGGGTCGGCGGCCATCGCACACCAGCGGGCGGGGCGCTCGTCCGAAGCGCGAGCGGACTACTTGGCATCGCTGTCGGCCGCCGAGCGTGCAGAAGATGCAGCGACGGTCGCCACGGTGAGGCTCAATCTCGCGGGACTGGCCCAGGCGGAGGGAGAACTCGCGCAAGCGCTCGTCCACCTCGACGCCGCGGTCGACATGGGCCGCCGTGCCGGCAACGGCGCCGCGGTCACCCAAGCGCTCCTCAACCTTGCGAACCTCGACCTTTACCTCGGGCGCTGGGCCCACGCCCGGGCGTCGATCGAACAGTTGGCGGCGCGCCGGGAGGAGCTTTCGCCGGCGGCGCGGGCTCAGCTCCTTGGCCTCGAGGCCGAGCACGCGGCGCGGACCGGCGACAGTGCGAGGGCCACGCAGCTCTACGAGGGGGCCGCGCTCGCCTGGGAAGCGCAAGGGCGCGCGCCGGACGCAGCCGAGTCGCGCCTCGAGGCTCTGCTCTCCCGAGCTCGGGCAAAGGGTGGTGACCCCCCCTCTCTCGCGCGAGAGCTCGAGGAGATTCGGGCCACCCTGAGAGAGGCTGGGTTCGGCGAACATGACGCGTTGGCAGAGCTCGTTCGCGGCGTCATTGCGCAGGCGTCGGGCGACGAGGATGGGGCCCGGCGATCGCTCGACGCAGCCATCGAGGCCGCGACCCAGGCGGGTCGTCGCGAGTGGGCGTGGCAGGCCCTCGACGCACGGGCCCGACTGGCCGCGGCCCAGGGGGCCGTTGCGACCGCGCGGCGCGACACCGAAGTGGCTCTGGCCATGTTGGAGGAGTTTGCGTCCAAGCTGCCGCGCGACCTCCGCGAGGTCTTTTGGGATGACCCCCGCCGCCGAGCCCTGCGCCAGGCTCATACGGCGACGGTGATTTCACCGGGGCTCATCAGCGCCGCGTTGGTCGCCCAACCGTTGGCGCGCACCCCGACCACCGCCGGCGGCAACACCTCCTTGTATCTTGGAAGACTCGCCGAGGATCGCCTGGCCCGCATCCTCGAACTTACCCGCGAGCTCGCGAGCGAACACGACATCGAGCGGCTTCTGCAGCGGGTGACCGATCACGCCGTGGCCCTACTGGGCGCCGAACGCGGGTTCGTGCTCCTGCACAGCGAGGCGGGCGAGCTCGAAGCGCACACCGCGCGCACGCGGTCGGGGGGCGATGATCCGCACGCCCGCTTTTCACGGTCGGTCGCGGAGCGGGTCGTTCAGAATGGCGAGCCGGTCGTGACGGTCAGCGCCCGAGACGACGAGCGCCTTGCGCACGCCGTGAGCGTCCATCAACTGATGATTCAATCGATCGCCTGCGTGCCCATCCGCGGAGCGCCCCCCGTGCTTCCCACCATCGGGGCCCTTTACGTCGAAACGCGTCTTCGGGCGGGAGTGCGCTTCGAGCAAGAGCTTCCCACCCTTCTGGCGTTCGCCGACCAAGCGGCCATCGCCATCGAAAACGCCCGGCTCTTGGCCGAAAATCGTGCCCGTGCAGACGATCTCGCACGCGCGAACGCCGACCTCGCCGCCGCCCGAGACGAGATCGCTCGCACCCTCGGCAAGCGCACCGAGCAGCTGGCCCTGGTCAGGCGAGACCTGAAGCAGGTTCGAGCCAAGCTTCGGGGCCACTTCGGTTATGCGGGACTCGTGGGGACGAGCACGGCCATGCGCAGGCTGTACGCCCTCATCGAGCGAGTCAAAGACACCGATATTCCGCTGCTCGTCACAGGCGAGAGCGGAACCGGAAAGGAGGTCGTGGCCCGCGCCATCCACGAGGCTGGTCCACGCGCAAAGCGTCCGTTCATCGGCGTCAACTGTGGGGCCATCCCGGCAAACCTTCTCGAGTCCGAACTCTTTGGAGCTGTCAAGGGGGCCTTCACCGGGGCCGATCGCGACCGTCGCGGTCTGCTCCAAGAAGCCGAGGGCGGAACGCTGCTTCTCGACGAAATCGGTGAAATGCCGCAAAAAATGCAATCGGGCCTCTTGCGTGTCCTGCAGGAGAAGCGCGTCCGTCCGGTCGGCGCGACACGTGAAGAAGCGGTCGACGTGCGCGTCGTTGCGGCGACCCACCGCGACCTGGCCCAGATGGTGACCGACGGGCGTTTCCGCGAGGACCTGTTCTATCGCTTGCACGTCGTGGAGCTGCGCGTGCCGCCGCTGCGCGAGCGCGTCGAAGACGTGCCGATGCTCATCGACCACTTTTTGGCTATTTTCTCGGCGCGCTATCGACGCGAACGAAAGACGGTTTCGCGAGACGGGCTGCGCAAGCTCTGCGCATTTCCTTGGCCGGGCAACGTCCGTCAGCTGGAGCACGTGCTCTTGAGCGCCTGGTTGATGACCGAGGGCGGCGAGATAGGGGCCGACGATCTCGAGCTTCCTAGCTTCGCCGCGCGCGCGACGCTGGCGATCGACGGCGGCCGGCGGGGCGTTCCCACACCGGCCGGAGCGCGGCCTCCGCGCGCCGACAATCAGGCGGCTCACAAGACCGCCGAACGCGAGCGCATACTGAGCGCGCTCGCAGCAAGCAATTGGAACCGCGTGCAGGCCGCAAAGCTCATTGGTATTCCGAGGCGAACCTTCTACCGACGCTTGAAGGAGTTCGGGATCCTGTGAGGACAGGCCAGGAGGACGGACGACGGCGCCAGCGCCCGACCCTTCTTCGCGGCGATGCAACCAGCTCGTCACGCCGACCTTTCATTTCGCCGCGCAATCGGCCTGGCATCACTCCGGAGACATGCAGGCTATGAGAACGCCGTGAGTTCGCTCATCGTGATCGTGGACGGGGCACGCTTGCCGGACGGCGAGGCGCGCGCATTTTGGCAGCGGTTCAGCCGGTGGATGGAAGAGCACGTCGCCGATCTCGCCGGGTTCGCTGCGGCCGAGGGGCTCGCGAGTGTCCGGCCCGAAGTGCACGGAGCCCTCCCGGCCCTGGTGGCGAGCCGGAGCGCCGCGCAATCGCCCTACGCGACGGCCGTCAAGCAACCCGCGGGGGGGCCCGTCGCCGCAACGGCCAATGGCGACGGGAGGCGCCCCGCCGCGCGAAGGCGCCGCTGACCTGACGCGTCCATGGACACGGATGCCGCGCAGTGCTAGTTCGCGCGACGTTCTTTCCCTCTCATCCATTGACAGAGACGCATGATTTTCGCCTCTTTCGACGGCGTCCTCCTCGCGGCCGCCCCCCAGGCCGTTTCGGTCGACTTCGACGCTACGTTCCTCGTCCAAGTGGTGCTCTTCGCCGCCCTGACGATGGTCCTCAAGCCCCTTCTTTTCGACCCGATCTTGAAGATATTCGAGGAGCGAGAAAAGTTGATCGACGGAGCAAAGGCCGAGGCCCGCCACATCGACGAAAAGTCGGCATCCGCGCTGACGACCTACGAAGCGCACATGGCCAGGGCCCGCGCGGCCGGGCAGGCTGCGCGCGAGAAGGTTCGCGCCGAAGGTCTAAAGCGCGAGCAAGACATCTTGGCGGAGGTGCGCGAGGCCACGATGAAGGCGGTGGAGGCCGGCAAGCGATCCGCCGAGCTCGAGGCCAATCGAGCCCGAGCGGGATTGCGGAGCCAGGCCCCCGCACTCGCCGAGGAGCTGGCCCAACGCGTCCTCGGACGGGAGGTTCAACCATGACGAGAGCGACCGTGATTCGGCCCGTGGCGCTTGCAGCCATGATGGCCGTCAGCATCATCTCTCTCTGGGCCTGGGCTGAGCCGACCAGGCCGGCCGCGAGCGCCGCCGAGCCAGGCCGCACCGTCGCGCCTCCGCCGAACGATCGTCACGAGTCGATGCAGGCCGGCCGCCCCGTGGCGGTGCACGATGAAGGTCCGGGGCCGATCAACTGGACCCAGTTCGGTGGCGAGAGCCCCCCGTTTATCGCGATGCTCATCAACTTCGGCATCCTCATCGCCGGCTACTATTTGCTCGGCAAGAAACCGATCACGTCGGCGCTCGAACAAAGACGATCGACGATTTCACGCGAAATCGACGAAGCCCAGCGTATGAAGCGCGAGGCCGAAGGGCGCGCCAAGACATATCAAGCCAAGCTGGCGACCCTCGACGACGACGCCCGCATCGCGCATGAGGCGCTCGTACGCGCGGGCGAGGCCGAACGCGATCGCATCGTAAAGGAGGCCGTCGCCAAGGCCGAACGGATGCAAAAAGACGCCGAATTTCTCGTCGCTCAAGAAATCAAACAGATCCGGCAAGACCTCTGGCGCGATGCGGTCGAAGCCGCTGTCCTCGCGGCGGAAGAGCTGCTGACAAAGAGGGTCACGCCCTCTGACCAAGAGCGACTTGCCGACGACTATCTGTCTGAGCTTGAATGGCCTGCCGCGCCGGCGCCCGGGGGGACGGCACCGTGAGCATTCAGATCGTCGCACGCCGATACGCGCGGGCTCTCCTCGAACTCGGCATCGAGCAAGGGCAGCTCGACAAGATCGTCGAGGACGTCGCGACGGTGGCTGACGCTTGGCAGACGAGTCCGGACCTGCGGCACACCATCGAGGACCCTCGCGTTCCCCAAGCGGTCAAGAAAGCCGTCATCGGAGAACTGGCAGACCAAATTGGGGCGCATGCGATGACGCGCAACACCCTGCTCCTTCTCGTCGATCGGCGGCGCGTGCAGATGCTCCCTGCGCTCGCGCAGACGCTGCGAGAGCTCGCCGACGCCCGGCGCGGACTCGTGCGTGCTGAGGTGACCACCGCTGCACCCCTTCCAGAGCCCTACTACGGGCGATTGCATGCTCAGCTCGAAAAGATGACGGGCAAGAGCGTGATCGTCGACCGCAAGACGGACCCATCGCTCATCGGCGGCGTCGTGACACGAATCGGAGACCGGGTTTTCGACGGAAGCCTGCGCACCCGATTGCAATCGCTTCGCGATGCGCTCCTGCCGAGCGTTTGACCCCAAGACAAGGACCGACGATGCAACTTCGCGCCGAAGAAATCTCCGCGATCATCAAGAAGCAGATCCAGAGCTACGAGAAAGCGGCCCTCACGACCGAGACCGGTACGGTCTTGAGCGTCGGCGACGGCATCGCTCGCATCTACGGGCTCGAGGGGGCGATGTCGGGCGAATTGCTCGAGTTCCCGGGCAGCCTGATGGGGCTCGTCCTGAACCTCGAAGCCGACAACGTCGGTGCCGTGTGTTTTGGAGACGTGTCGAACGTGAAGGAGGGCGCGCTCGTCAAGCGCACGGCGCGGATTCTCGACGTTCCGGTGGGCGAAGCCCTCGTCGGCCGAGTCGTCAACGCTCTGGGCCAACCGGTCGATGGGCATGGCCCGATCGAGACGCCGCACCGGCGTCGAGTTGAGATGAAGGCGCCGGGCATCCTGGCGCGCCAGCCGGTGAAGGAGCCGTTGCAGACCGGTATCAAGGCCATCGACGCGATGGTTCCCATCGGCCGCGGACAGCGCGAGCTCATCATCGGCGATCGGCAAACCGGAAAGACCGCCGTCGCGATCGACACGATCCTCAATCAGAGAGGCCAGGGCGTTTACTGCTTTTACGTCGCCATCGGTCAGAAGCAGTCGACGGTCGCAAGCGTGGTCGACAAGCTCACGCAACACGGCGCCATGGAGTACACGACCGTCGTCGTCGCAGGCGCCAGCGAAATGGCCCCCCTCCAGTTCATTGCGCCTTACGCCGGCGTGACGATGGCCGAGTACTTTCGCGACAGTGGGCGCCATGCATTGTGCATTTACGACGACTTGTCGAAGCAGGCGGTCGCTTATCGGCAGCTTTCGCTTCTCTTGCGGCGACCGCCGGGGCGCGAGGCGTATCCAGGTGACGTCTTCTACATCCATTCCCGGCTCCTCGAGCGCGCCGCAAAAATCGCCGATGAATTTGCGGTCGTCTCCAAGGAAGTCACCGAATGGGAGCGTCGTGGCGATGCCGCGGTACACAAGGGCGAGCTCGGCAAGCACCATGCTGACGACGAGCTGAAGAAGAAGGGCGATCGTCACCACATTCTCCGCAATCCTCGCTCGGGCGGCTCTCTGACGGCCCTCCCGATCATCGAGACCCAAGCCGGGGACGTGAGCGCCTACATTCCGACAAACGTTATTTCCATCACCGACGGTCAGATCTTTCTCGAGACCGACCTCTTTTATTCCGGCGTTCGCCCGGCGATCAACGTCGGCATCAGTGTGAGCCGCGTCGGCGGCAGCGCGCAGATCAAGGCAATGAAAACGGTGGCCGGTCGCCTGAAGCTCGAGCTCGCGCAGTATCGCGAGATGGCATCCTTCGCCCAATTTTCGAGTGACCTCGACAAGGTGACGAGAGATCAGCTCGAGCGGGGCGCTCGCTTGGTCGAGATCCTCAAGCAGGGGCAGTACGTGCCCGTCCCGGTCGAGAAGCAGATCGTGATCATCTACGCCGGGACGCGCGGCTACATCGACAGGCTCGACATCGCGCAACTCGGCGCATACGAGCGAGGCCTCTACGACTTCATCGAAAAGTCATACCCGTCGATATACGAGACGTTCCGTACGAAAAAGACGCTCGACGACCAGACCGAGGGACTGCTCAAGAAGGCGCTCGACGAATACGCGAGCGCATTCGGCTCCTCCACCGGGGCCGACAAGGCGGACGGAAAGAAATAGCCATGCCGTCGCTCAAGGCGATTCGAAACCGCATCGCGAGCACCAAAGCAACGCAGAAGATCACCCGCGCGATGAAGATGGTGGCCGGGGCGCGTCTAACCCGAGCGCAGCAGCGGATCGTCGCGATGCGCCCGTACGCCCTGAAGACCGCATCTGTGCTCTCGTCGGTCGCTCAGACGATGACGAAAGCCGCCGAATCGGACAACGAGCCTGTCCATCCGCTGCTCGCTCGGCGGCCCGAGAAAAAGGCGCTCTATCTGGTGTTTTCATCGGATCGCGGTCTTTGCGGTGCCCTCAATACAAACGTCAACAAAGCGTCCGAACGGGCGTGGCGCGAGAAAGAAGCGGCCGGCGTCGAAGTGTCGTTCGCCACGCTCGGCCGGAAGGGGCGTGAATACCTGACGCGCCGACAGGCACGAATCGTCCATGACTTTCCTCGTATTTACGAGGGCCTCGACGTGACCAAGGCGCAGTCGATTTCGGCATGGCTCGTGCCCCGGTTCGACAAGGGCGAGTTTGACGCGATTTATTTTGTCTACAACGAGTTTAAGAGTGCCATCACCCAAAAGGTAACGCTTGAACGCCTGCTCCCGCTCGGAGACGCGAAGTCTCACAGACCCGGCGAAGAGCCGATCGGACCGTCGGATTTTCTCTACGAGCCGGATCAGCGAGCGTTGCTCGAGCGCCTCGTACCGATGTACGTCGAAATCAGCGCATATCGCGCTCTTCTCGAGAGCCAGGCAAGCTTCTTTGGGGCGCAGATGACCGCGATGGATGCGGCCACGCGAAATGCCAAAGACATGATCTCGCGCTTGACGCTCGAATACAATCGCGCCCGACAGGCCGCGATCACCAAGGAGCTCATGGAAATCATCGGAGGCGCCGAGGCGCTCAAGGAGTGATTAGCGTCACCCGGTAGCTCAGGCTGCCGAGGCCGTCGGACTCGGCAAAGAGCGCGCCCCCCTGCGCATTCAAGGCCGCCTCTGCGAAGTGCAGGGCGAGCGCGCGCGCATTGGTCGCATCGTGCCTCCCGCTCGAGGCGGATTGGACCCGAATGACGATCGTCCCGCCTGCGTAGTCGATGGTCATGACGGACCCCACGCGGGCGTGTCGGAGAGCCCGCTCGACGAGTCGGTCGAGTGCCCGCGCCAGCAGATCGGGATCCGCCGGGATGACGCCGTCCTCGGCCGACCAAGCGATCCGAACGCCGCGTGCTTCGGCTTCGTCCGCGGCGCGTCCTACGACCCCATCGAGAAGGCCCGAAGGGTCGAGCTCGGAAAGGGCGAGAAGATAGTCGCCCATGGCGAGACGGACCACGTCGGCCATGTCCGAAACGATGCGTATGGCCCGCGCGTTCGCGTGCCGGCAGTCCTCCAGTGCGCTCCTCAAACCGGTTCTGCCCTCCGAGCCGACCTCGGAGAGGGCGAAGTCCAAATTCATCGCAATGGCCGCGAGCGGCGTTTTGAGATCGTGCGCGAGGAGGCCGGCTAAATCTTCACGTACCGTGGGGTGCTTGTCGCTCGGTCTGAGCGTCTTCGGTCTGGGAAGAGCTCCGCCGTCCTTCACCTCCGGCCTGACGCTCGCCGCCATTCATCCTCCGAAGGTCGATGTGCCCCTGATGTCGGTACGGTAGCCCGCAGAGCTCGCTTAAGGGCGCCGGACGGCGAGAACGGATCCCTCCGCCTTGGCGCCGGAGGCCACGCCAGTAAACGCGAGATCGACCTCGTCGTCCACCTGAGGTGGAGGAATGTCCCCGACCACCTGGGTGATTCCTCCCATTGTGCCGCCCCATACGTGCGCCCGAACCCGGCCCGGACACACATCCACACGCACGCAGCGGGTCGGGATCGAATCCACGATCGTTTCGTAGATCCCGACAGCTGCGGTTTGGGTCTTCACGGCCACCACCCGGGCCGTCGCCCCTGCGCCGGCCGCCACGAGGCCCGAACTCGAGTGCGCGCTGCCCGGCGCCATCATCAGCACGAACCAGGCCGCGGCCCACGGCACGACGGCGCGGCCCGGTCGTCGCGAGATCAGCCAACCACCCACGTAGAACAAGAGGGCAAGTCCCGCCAGCGCATCGTGCGCTCGAACGCGAGCCCCAGCAACGTTTGCGCCACAACCCTGCGATGCGGACACGTTTGGCGCGTCTGAATAGAGGGCGTCGATGCCGTTCAGGTCGTCGCCTTCGGGCGTACGAACGAGAGCATCGTTTGGCAAGGTGTAGGGGTACATGAGCGCCGCGGTTTCGCCGCTGGCGTCGGAAAGCCCGAGGGAGTGGCCGAACTCGTGGGCAACGACGTGTTGCAAGTCGAATGTCACGTCACTCCCACTGGCTGAGCCACCTTCGGTGGAGACGGGCTCCGCCCCTGCTGGCGGCTGCGTACCCTGCGGAAAAACGGCAAATCGATGAGGGCCGTTGATGACGATATCGGCGTCGACGATCTCGCCCGACGTCGCGTCGTAGCTTAGAACCGTGACCGCCAGCGCCGACCCGGCTGGCTCGTAGCCCGTCGGCGCGAAGAGGACCGTGTTCTTACCATCGACGGCGGGCAACGTCGGCGCATCGCCGGATGCTGCCGAGAGCTTGGGCGCGCCAGACTCCCCGCTCCAGCCGCGCGCCGCGGCCACGGTCGCTTCCGACCCTCCATTGGCCGCCTTCTCGACACTGTCGCCGATGATGAAGTCGACGGTCGGTCCCGACCATCGCACGAGCTGCCCGCCTTGGGTGTGCTTGAGCTCGAAGGAATGCGCGGGTATCGCCCAGGTGATTCCCAGGGCACCGGCAAGGCAAACGGATAAGGCGACAAGGCGCGAGCGCCTGAAGTACCGAGACATGAATCCATCCCTGAACGCGATCGCTCCGCGGCGCCGACTACCGGTTCGCTTCGGGCCCTCGCGATCTGAACGAACGGCCGCGGCCATCAACCCTTGAACGCGCCAGCGGGTTCGGCCGCGCCGCGCTCGACGGGTCCGGCTGGGGCGGCATCCGTCCCAAAGCGCTCGCCAACTTGCTCTGGCTCGAGCGGTACACGTCCCGTAGTCCTGGCTTCCGGGTCGTCGTCGGACTCGGGGCGTCCAGGCCTTCGCGCGAACGGACGTTCCCTACTTGGCTATGTCCAAATCGAGTTCTGAACTTCGGTCACGAGCGCTGGTCGCGAATGAAGACAGCACCGGAGCAGGCCAGAACCCAAGGAGGATGGCGAGCGCGGCGAGCGGCACGAACGCCACGAGCTCGTAAGAAGATGCGTCGGGCAACCGGCCGCCAAAGGGCTCGAGGTGGTGGCTACGGCCCCAGGCGGGATCCACTCGCCCGAGAAGGAGCAGGCGCGCCATCCGGATGTGTGCGACGGCCGAGACGACGAGAGCCACGCCGAGCACGCATGCGAGCGCCGGGTGGCGGACGAATCCACCGATCAGCGTGACGAAGATCCCCCATGAGCCGGCAAGACCGGGCACACCCAGCGAGGTACCCAAACCGACGACGGCAAGTCCGGCGAGCGCCGGTGCCTGAAGCACGAGGCCCTCGACCCGCATCGCGTCACACGTTCTCACGCGCTGCGCGAGGCTCCCCGCAAGGCCGAGCAGCAGCGCGGATCCGAAGCCGTGCGCGAAGATCGCCGCCATTCCGCCCGCAAAACCCTCGGCCGTGAGTCCCCCGAGACCGAAAACGCCAAGGCTCGACGTCGCAATCGTTGTGTAGGCCGCGAACCGACGTAGGTCGCGCTGGGTCACCGCACAGAGCGACCCCCAGATGGCGCCCAAAGCGCCGAGAGTGCAAAGCGTGGCACTTGCGCCCTGGGCGGCTTCGGGGAGCGTACCGAAGCCAATGCGCACCAGAAGGTATGGGCCAAGGGTGACGACGACGCTGCCAAGGACGATTCCGCCCGAGGTAGGACCTCGAGCCAGGGCGTCGGGAAGCCAGCCATGGAACGGGACGAGCGGCGAGCACAGGGCCACGGGAACGAAGAGGAGAACCCAGACCACCGTTTCGAAGGGCATGCCGAAAATCGGCGGCCTGGCCGCAAAGGAACTGCGCGCGATCTCGGGAACGGCCATCGTATGGGCAACCCGGGCGCCGTCGGCGAGAAATGTGGGTGCCGATGCTCCCGACAGCGCCACGAACGCAAATAACAGGGCGACCGACCCGATGATCCCCGCAACGGCGACCTTTGCCGCGGCCGGAGGCCCACGCGCCGCCCCCCAGCCACCGACAAGCAGCAGGAGCGCAATCCAAACCGTCGCGAACGCCGCGAGAAGCAAGGCGAGGTCGAGCGCGACCAGGGTTCCGATGACGCCGGTCGACAAGAGCGCCAGTGCCGCATGAAAGGCCGGCCCTCGTCGCTCAGCGCAGGCGACGAGCACGGCGACGAGACCGATGATGGACGCCAGGACGACGAGCGGCAGGCTCGCACCGTCGACCCCGACAAACCATTCGCAGCCGATCGAGCGGACCCATACCGACCGCTCGACGAGCTGGTAGCCGTCGTTCCCGTCTGCGCGGCCTACGTCGGCCGCGAACATGTGATAGGCCCATGTTGCGAGCAGGACGTGAAATACTGCCGCGCCAATGGCCAAAGGCGCGATGAACGGCTCATCGCGCCGGCCTGTCAACCAAAGTGCGGCCACGAATAGGACGACGCCGAGCGGAGCCAAAACGAGCACCGTCAAAGCGTGCTCCCCCACGAAACCCAGGCCGGTCGGGATCTGCGCGCAGAAGCCCATCGCGACCTCGCCCGATCGCTCGTCGGTCGACGTCACGACGACGTGTCCGAAGGCCTGGCGCATGCGTGGATCACGGTCAGGAATCCAGGAGACGATCGCCGTCTTCGTCCCTCCAGGTGCGAGGGTCGCCGTCGTCGCCGATCCATCGAGAAATCGCACCGATAGATGCGAAGGGGACCGAACGTCATCTTCGTCGCCCCGGATTGCAATACGCGACACCGTCAAGAAATCGGTGCCAGCATTGCCGACCGTGAGTTCACCCGACCAACCGATTGGTCCCGGTGAAAGCACGAGCGGCCCGACGCCCCCGCCGGGGAGCGACAGGGTGATGCGACCTCCCCGGGCAAAGGAGGCAGACGGCGCGGCCCGAGCCGAGACGGCCAGGAGCCAGACGCCGAAGAGCAGCGCCAGAGCGGTCCACTTTCGGGCAGCCCTGTGCATTTCCTTATCGGCCCGGCCAAATGGCGCGTACGACGGCGATGGCTCCAAAGATCGCCAGCGCCGTCCAAGCCATCCACGAGAAGGACCCGACGGCGGGCCGAACGCGACGCCCGAGCTCGCGCACACGCACGGCGGCAGCGTCCACCGGAGCGCCCACCACGTCAACATCGACCCGTGCGGCCACCCACCCCGCGACCCCGACCAAGGCAAACCCGGCAGCGCTGATGGAGTCGAGAACCCAGACTTCGAAATTCAGGAGGAGAGTGCCCAGTTGCGACGCAGCGCGTTCGAACCAACCGTGCCCCGGTGGACTGGCTGTTGTCATTCGCCCCGAACCTCGATCAGCGATTAGATTGTAGAGGCCTGCGATCGAAGTGAAAACGATAGACGCCCATGCCGCTGCGAGGGGCCAAACCATGTTCGGCGTCAGTGAAAGCAGCACCCCCGCGTGCATGAGTAAGGCCGAACCTGGGAGAGCGCCAAGAGCCCCGAAACTGAAGACCCGCAGGGCGACTGGCGCCTTCGGATCCGGCAAGGCCGCGCGGAGGCCGAAGGCGGCGATGCCCCACGCAGCGACTGTTACAGACACGACGTCGAGGCCTCCCGGACCGGAGCGACCGCGAAGGACGCTCCCGAGGGAGCTATCGCCCGCCTCTCGGGGCTGCGTCAAGGCGGCGGACAGTTCCCTGAAGGAAAGGGTCGGGCCGCACGAAATGACCGCGTAATCTGCTCCTTGGCTCGGCACCGTGAAGTCGACGACAACTTTCTCTGCCGCATCTTCAATCCGCAGTCCATGTGGACCGGGAGCGAGAAGGAGCTTGGCAAAAGGAGCCACCGCGGTCGGCGTCCTCGTGTCGTCCACGAAGACGAGCGCGCCGGGCAGTGTCACCATCGTGACGGAGCTGCCCTCGGCCGAAGGCGGGCCGACAGGAATGGCTGCGATAGGCGCTCGAGTGTCCCGAACGTAGTCTTCTCCCGACCAGGATCCACCGAGGCCCCAAAAAAGGACGGTGCTGCCGAGAAGCAGAGCCACCATGGCTGCAGCGCCCCTCGAGCAGAAGGCCGAGAGCCTCTGGGGGTCCGTCCACGAGCCAATCCATGCCCCGGCGCCAATCGCCAGCGCCCATCCCATCCCGAGCGTCACGAGACCGTCGGCGAGCACGGAGAGCAGCACGCCACCCAAGGCGATCTCGATCCACGCCCAGACGCGTACCGACTCCGCCGTCTTCGCGCGCGACGCGACGGCGATCGCCACGACCAACGCAAGGAGCGAGGCCAGACCGCTCGCCGCGGCGGCCAGACGGTCGCAGGAGAGGGTCAGGCCGATGCTGAGTGATCCCAGGCGAATCCTGCCCGGGAGAAGCTCGACGAGGGTGCGATTGGGCTCTGCTGGCCAGGCAAGCGCCAGCCCTGCGCCGTGGCCGAGGCAAGCCCCTGCCGAGAGTCCGACCACAATGACTCCGACATGACGGGCCCATGGCATACGCCCGCTCCGCGTCGCACCGATCCCGAGAACTGTGAGCCCCCCAAGAAGGGGTGCGAGCATCAGCCAAAGCGTTCCGGACGGGACAACGCGCGGCGCCACACCCATCACGTCGATCATCGGCGCCCACACTCTACTCCGAGCGCCTTCGCCGGGTCGAAGACGACGCGCTCGATCGCGCTCGAGCCCTGGGCGTCGAGGCGTGAGGATGCTGGTCGGTGGGAAACCACAGTTCCTCAGAGAAACGGGCTGAGATGACCGTCCGAGGTCACTTGGGCCAAGCCGTCGCGCACACGCTGGACGAATGCCAAGGCGCCCGCCACCACGAGAACGAGGAGCGCATCGCTCAGGAGCTTCTGCGTGGCGAGGACCGGACTCCACCGGCTCCATCCGATGGTCACGAGGAGCGCGCCCAAAGATAGCGGGACATGAGCGAGCGCCGTCGTCCGGCTCTCCTCGGCGAGCGCTCTGCGCGGCATCGCCCTCTCCGACCAGGCCAGCGCGACGCTGAGCGTAGCCGTCTTGACGAGAAAAACGATCGCCCCGATGGCTTCGAGCAAGGGCTGCGCTTCCTGCTCGGACGGTGCCAACCCTGGCAGCGACCAACCGCCGAGAAAGAGCGCCGTTGCACTACCAGCCATGATCAAGCGATGCGAACGCGTGCCCGCCGCTTGCCATGCGGCCGACAGAGGGGGCCCGCCGTCCGAAGGTGCGGGGGGCAGCCCATCGAGCCGGGGCGGGGCGATCCGCGCAGACGCGGCCAGCCACGCGAAGGCCAGGAGCGTCGACGGGCTCCTGAAGACGAGCCACTCGGAAGGCCACCCGCCCTGGGCGCGCGCGATCTCCTGCAATCGCAAAGATCCGGTGACGACGACGACGCTCGCCACAGCAGCAACGGCCGGCGCATGTTGCCAAGTGACATGCATGGCCGCCCGCAGCCCGCGCCACGCCGGCCCCGATGTCACGAACGTGAGTGCAACTTGCAGCGCCGCGGCGAAGGCGAGAAGGAGCGCCACATCCAGCTTGCCGCCGACGAGGTATTGGCCGAACGGCAGCACGGTCAGCGCCGCGAGAACCGTCAGCTCGGCCAGTGCAGTGGGCGCGAAACGAGGTGCGATGCGCCAAACGGCGTCCACCGGCAAAGCCCGAACCGCTTGCCAGCGCAGGCCGGCCTCGCGAGCCGACATCACAAGATCCGCGCGGAGCCCATTGACCATGCGCTGCACGATGGCGTCGACGGCGCGCGGGGACGGTGCCCCGAAAAGCAGGGCCATCGCGAGTGCTGCGAGGACGACGACAGCACTCCCGAGCAACCGCTCGGGTGGGGAGCGCCGCCAGCCCCCGACTTTGAGCCAGCGAACGAGCTCACCCGCCGATCCCTCGCGACGCAGGGCCACCCGAACCTCGGTTTCGCCCGCAAGCGGCAGCATGTCGCCTGCTGACGCCACCCGAACGGCGCCCATCCGAAACACGAGATCTCCTGGCGCTAGACCCGCGGCGTCCGCGCGCGAACCAGGCTCGACATGATCGATCACCAGGCCCGTTTCGCGCGGTGCGGGCCTCACCTGCAGTCCCAGCCAAAGGACGAGCTTCTGCCCTTCGGCCTCGCGCGCCGCTTCGGCCGAGCTCGCGCCAGGCCGGATGTCCAGGATCACGCCTTGCAGCACGCCCGCAACAGGCGGCTGGCCTGCCGATGCTGCCGCAAAAGCAACCTCGACCTCCCCTTCGAAGGTCGTGTGGGTTGCGCGATCGCCGGCGCGACAAAAAAGCGCCTGGAGAGGCTCGCCCACGCCGACCTCGACCTGGCCTGAACCGACGGCGTCGCCGGCGATCACGATTTCCGCGCCAAAGATAGGCTTCTCACCGGGGCGATAGAGCGCTCCGCGAAACGTCACCCGCGCGGGCTTTCCGGCTGGAAAGCCCTGGCCGAGGATCTCCAGGCGATCTCCGAGCTCCACGTCGCGCGGTGCGATGTCGACCACCTCGAGCAACTGCAGCGTCGGCTGGCGACCGAACGAACCCGCGCCCCCGGCAAGGCCGACAAGGGCGAGAGCAACGACGAATGCTGTGATCGCATGGATCCACGTCATGGGCTGCCATTGTTCCGAACATTGCAGAGCCGTCGCGACGGACCGACGAGGACCTTCTTGACCTCCGGTGTCAAGCGTCCTCTGCTGCCTCGTCGCACCGCTCCTCGGAGAGTGCGCACTCTAGAACGCGGGCGACCCCAAGGTCGAAATTCCGGTGTGCGCTCGTGACGCACCCTTCGCCGCCGCTATTCTCCGGGCCCTCGGAGGCTTTCATGAGCACCCTCACCCAATCGGCCGCCTGGCAGGCTCTCGTCGCGCACCGCAACGCCCACTCGGACGTGAAGGTTCGATCGCTTTTCGCCGCGGACCCGAGGCGGTTCGACCGATTTTCCATCGAACTCGACGACTTGCTCGTCGACTATTCGAAGAACCGAGTGACAGAAGATACGATGTCGCTGCTCTTCGACTTGGCTCGTCAAGCGCGCGTGCTCGACTGGCGCGATCGAATGATGTCGGGGGAAAAGATCAACCGAACAGAAGGGCGAGCGGTCCTTCATGTTGCCCTCCGGAACCGGTCGAACCGCCCCATTGTCGTCGACGGCAAAGACGTGATGCCCGAGGTGAACACGGTCCTCGCGAAGATGCGGACGTTCACCGACTCGGTTCGAAGTGGAGTATGGAAGGGGCATTCCGGAAAGCGCATGACCGACGTCGTCAGCGTCGGCATCGGGGGCAGCGATCTCGGACCGGCCATGGCGAGCTTCGCGCTCAAGCCGTATTGGCAGCCCGGCTTGCGCGCACATTTCGTCTCCAACGTGGACGGCGCCCACTTGGCCGACACGATCGCCGACCTATCCGCGGAAACGACGTTGTTCGTCATCGAAAGCAAGACGTTCACGACGCAGGAGACACTGATGAACGCGCGGAGCGCGCGTTCTTGGATCGTCGAAAAGCTCGGCGGAGACGAGGCCGTTCCAAAACACTTCGTAGCCGTGTCGACAGCGACCGATGAGGTCACGAAGTTCGGGATCGACCCAAAAAACATGTTCGCTTTTTGGGACTGGGTCGGCGGTCGTTACTCCTTGTGGAGCGCCATCGGACTACCCATCGCGCTTGTCGTCGGGATGGATCGCTTCGAGGAACTCCTGGCGGGGGGTCACGCGATGGACGAGCACTTTCGGACCGCTCCGATCGAAAAGAACATCCCGGTCGTTCTCGGTCTGCTCGGCATTTGGTATTCCAATTTTCTCGGTGCCTCGACGCACGCCATTCTCCCCTACGATCAATCCATGAATCGGTTCGCCGCATACTTTCAGCAAGGCGACATGGAGAGCAATGGCAAGCGCGTCGACCGCGAAGGACACCCCATAGACGATTACACGACGGGACCCATCGTGTGGGGCGAACCGGGAACGAACGGCCAACATGCATTTTATCAGCTGCTACATCAAGGAACTCGCCTCGTGCCCTGTGATTTTCTCGCGCCGCTCGAGACGCACTACCCCATGGGCCGGCATCACGAAGTGCTCCTGGCGAATTTTTTTGCGCAGACCGAGGCGCTCATGCGCGGAAAGACGGAGGACGAGGCCAAGAGCGAGCTCACTCTTCAAGGGCTTCCGAGCGATCGGGTGGCGGCCCTTCTACCCCACAAAATTTTCCCCGGCGAACGGCCGACGACCTCCGTCTTGTTCGCCAAGTTGACGCCGCACACGCTCGGGCGACTGATCGCGATGTACGAGCACAAGATCTTCGTGCAAGGGATCGTGTGGGACATCTTCAGCTTCGACCAATTTGGCGTCGAGCTCGGCAAGCAGCTCGCGAAGAAAATCGAACCCGAGCTCGAAAGCAAGGGGCTCGTCGCCTCCCACGATGGGTCGACCAATGCGCTCATCAACCGCTACAAGCGCCACCACGGCCGCATCTGAAGTGGACGGCTCCCGAGCGTCGCAACCGCGGTCATCCAGCTCATGAGCGCGACAATCGCGACCTTCTGCAATGCAGGGAGCAGCGGGGTGCCTTGGTCGCGCGCGGCGAAGTGGACGGCGTAGAAGGCAAAGTCCCCAAGCGCCGTCACGAGCCAGACGGCGTTCAACCAGGCGGCCGTTCGTGTCCTCTTTCCGCCAAGCAGGAGACCGGCCAGAGCCAGGGCAGACGCGAGCATCCCAGGAACGGCGGCGACAACGACGGCCATCCCATGAGCCCTCCCGAAACGATCGCTCGGCATGACGACCACCGCGAGGACGCCAGCGACCGACAGCAGTCCGGAAAAGCGTGCCATCGCGCTGAGCCGCCGAGCCGGAATGACGGCGCCGATGGCGAGCCAAAACGCGGTGAGTCCAGCCAGAAGAACGAGCATTCCAGTCCTTGCGAGCACGGACCCGACGAGGTTCTCGGAACCGTCAATGGCCCGGCTTTGCGTCATGTCGCACAAGTAGTTCTGCCAGAAGGAGTAGCCGGTCGTTCGGGCGTCCCACCAAGTACCCCCGGGGTAAAGCGCCACCGCCACGGCTTCGAGCGCTGTGAAGAGACTCACGCTAACCAAGATGACGGCTTGACGGACCTCCGGAACGCGCACCCTCTTCATGGCATATCCGGCACGTTCGCGGGGGCGCCGCCATCTCGCCAGCCACTCGGCCCGCCGGCCATGTTGGTTCGTCGCGCCCGCGTGCAGTAAAGGAGGAGCCCGAAGGCACTTCGCAGTCTCTGGCTGGCTTCGTCGTGTTGCTCTTGCGGGGCATGTCGCGTCGCTTCATCGGTGCTCTGCGGCGAGTTGACGTATTCGGGTGGCGGCCCGCCTTCGCGTGCGTCGCCTGTATTGATGCGTGCCATCACCCGCCCGAGGAACTCGCGCGACCGGCAAAGTCGACCCTCGCCGTCGTCAGAACGAGCCCGTCAAACCTGCGCCAATGCACCTGGATGTCGAACGGCCCCTCGTTCGGGCGGAGCCTGGCTGCGACGACGGCACCCCCGCCGGGCAGCGTCGCCACGCTGACCTCCTCGAAACCTACGAAACGTTGCACGAAGCGATCGAGCGCCTTGTAAATCGATTCCTTTGCGGAAAATCGGACAAGCACTTCGCGCGCACGACGGTCTGCGTCCAGCCCCGCCAGCGCCTCGACTTCATCGGCCGCAAGCACTTTCGAGGCGATGTCCACCTTCTGCACGGCATCGGTCTCGACATCGACCCCAACCCACGCCCGCGGCTCGCGGGCCACGAGGGCCACGGCAATGTGCTCCTTGTGCGAGATGGATCCGACGATCCCTGGAGGGAACCGGGGAGCCCCACGCAGGTCGTTCAGCACGGGGGGTGCGTGGAGGCAAGCGCGCGAGAGCGCCTCCCGGAGCGCCGCGCGCCCTCCGATGAACGACCGGCGCCGGAAAAACGACTTGCCTTCGACGGCAGCCCGCTCTTCCAGAAAGAGCTGGGATTCAGCCAGTCTGGCGATGCCGCTCTCCTCTTGCGGCAGACGAATGCCGACGCAATGGCCGTGCTCGACCGGAATATCGAAGGCGATGTCGACCGCCATGCTCCCCATGGTGTCACATGGACCGCCCATGATAACCATCCCGGGCGATGCGCCAAATACACGCCGTCATCCTGGCCGGTGGGTCCGGGACGCGCTTTTGGCCGGCCTCCCGCCGGACGATGCCGAAACAGCTCTTGCCCCTCGCCGGGGCAACCGATGAGCCTCTCATTGCGGCGACCCTTCGTCGCATCGAGCCCATCATCCCCCCCGATCGCGTTTGGATCGCGACGAGCACACGACTGGTCGACGCGACAGCAGCGGCTCTTCCACAGGTACCGCGAACGAACTTCCTCGCCGAGCCCGTGGCGCGCAACACGGCCCCATGCATTGCCCTCGCAAGCGCGATCATCGAGCGCATCGATCCCGAAGCGATCGTCGCCGTGTTTCCTGCTGACCATTTCATCGGCGACGAGCCAGCGTTCCTTCGAGTCTTCGAAGAAGCCGTGCGCCTCGCCGACGACGGCTGGATTACGACCATCGGGATCGTGCCCACCCGCCCCGAGACCGGTTATGGATACATCGAAGTTGGCGAACCATTGACCTTGGGTGGTTTCGCCGTCAGCCGCTTCGTCGAAAAGCCGGACCGAAAGCGCGCCGAAAGCTTCGTTGCGGGCCGGCGCCACCTATGGAATGGCGGGATGTTCTTCTTTCGCGCCGCCGTGATGCGCAATGCCGTGTCGAAGCTGCTGCCCGATCTCGCCGTCGGCGTGAGGCGAATCGAGGCCGCCGCAACAGCCGCCGAAAGGGCCGAGGCTCTGGCGGAGGTGTTCCCTACCCTGCAGTCGATTTCAATCGATCACGGCGTCATGGAGAAGGCCGATCGCATGGCGGTCGTTCCCGGCAGTTTCGGCTGGAACGACGTGGGCAGCTGGCAAACGACGTGGGAGATGTCCGCGCGCGATCCATCGGGTAACGCGCTTCCTCCTGATGCGATTGCCGTCGATGCGAGAAACAACCTCGTCAAAGACCTGACACACGGAGCCGTTCGCAAGCGTTGGTCGCTGGTCGGGGTCGACGACCTGGTGATTGTCGAGACAGATGACGCTGTTCTTGTGATTCCGCGGGAACGCGCCCAGGACGTTCGCATCGTCGTCGATCTACTGGCATCGCGCGGTGAACTCGACAAGCTCTGACCGGGTCGGGACGCTCTGACCGCACCCGAACTCCGACCGAGGGGTTGCTCAATGGATCGTTGCCGCCCTGCGCAGCTCGACGCGAGTCCATGGCGAGACGGCGCGGTCCGCGGACCGGCGGCCCCCTGTTCGGGCACAAGCCGGCTGCGCGAGCCGCTGGTTTGCCTGCGCTGGGCGATGAGGGCGGCGACGGAGGTATGGGCGACCTGGCGTCCGTGTTCGACGAGCGCGCCCGGACGCGACGAGCGCGTCCGGAAGCCCTTCAGCGGGTCTTGTAACGGCGGCCATTGCGGGCGGGCGGACCCGCCTTGGCCTTGGCCGTACCACGCCGGGCGTTCGACTTCCGCTTTCCTACGGACGCATACGGGTCGAATATTTCGGATGCTCCATTCGCGCTCGCCTCGGCCTCAGCCGTCGTCCTCAGCTTCTTGAGCTCGTCGCGCAGCCTCGCCGCCTTCTCGAAATCCAGGTTTTCGGCCGCAGAGAACATGTCCGCGCGCATCGCTGAGATCCGATCCTCGAGGGCCGCCGCCGCCTCTTGGCCATCGGCTCCGGCCCGAGGACCTTTCGGAACCTTTGGAACGTCGAAGTAGTCGATCGCCCCGCTCGCAGGATTGATGTTCATGACCGCGCGCACGACGGTCCGGGGAACGATGCCGTGCTCCTGATTGTATGCCTCTTGAAGAATGCGGCGGCGATTCGTCTCGCTCATCGCCTGCTTCATGGCGGGTGTCATGGCTTCCGCGTACATGAAAACGCGGCCGTTGATGTTTCGTGCGGCCCGGCCAATCGTCTGAATGAGCGACCGCGGGCTCCGCAAGAACCCCTCCTTGTCGGCGTCGAAGATGGCCACGAGAGACACCTCGGGCAAATCGAGCCCCTCTCGGAGCAAGTTGATGCCGACGAGGACGTCGAACTCGCCGAGCCGCAGATCGCGCAGGATGTCGATTCGCTCGAGGGTGTCGATGTCGGAGTGCAGGTAGCGCACGCGAACGCCGAGCTCCCGATAGTAGTCGGTCAGATCCTCAGCCATGCGCTTCGTCAGCGTCGTCACGAGAACCCGCTCGTTCTGCGCCACGCGCGCCTTGATCTCGCCGAGCAGGTCATCGACCTGCCCGGCGACCGGCCGCACTTCGACCTGCGGGTCCGTTAGCCCCGTCGGTCGAATCACCTGTTCAACGACGACGCCCTGCGCCTTCGTGAGCTCGTATTCGCCCGGCGTCGCGGAGACGTAGATCGCTTGCTGCACGTGCTGTTCGAACTCTTCGAACTTGAGCGGACGATTGTCGAGCGCGCTCGGCAATCGAAAGCCGTATTCGACCAGCGTCTCTTTGCGAGCGCGGTCGCCGCGGTACATCGCCTGAAGCTGCGGCACCGTCTGGTGTGACTCGTCGACGACGACCAGGAAGTCCGACGGGAAGTAATCGAGCAGTGTCGGTGCCGGATCGCCGGCTTTACGGCCAGAAAGATGACGCGAATAATTCTCGATGCCAGAACAGAACCCCATCTGCTCCATCATTTCGACGTCGTAAAGCGTCCGCTGCTCGACGCGTTGCTTCTCGAGAAATCGGCCTTCCTTGTCGAAAAAATCGAGTCGCTCGCGCAGCTCCTCGCGGATGCTCTCGACCGCGCGCCGCATTTGTCCTTGAGGCGTCACGTAGTGCGACCCCGGGTAAATCGCATAACGGTCGAGCGAGGCTTTGACCCGCCCTCGCAGAGGGTCAACCTCTTTGATCGATTCGATGTCGTCCCCGAAAAGCTCGATGCGAATGGCCGTATCGTGCTCGTAGGTCGGAAAAATTTCGACGACGTCGCCGCGCACACGGAAGGTTCCGCGATGAAAATCGACGTCGTTTCGCTCGTATTGAATGTCGACGAGCTGCCTCAGCAACCGATCGCGGCGGAGCTCCTCGCCGACCGCGAGCTGAATCACGAGCCCGTGGTAACTCTCGGCACTTCCGATGCCGTAAATGCAGCTCACGCTGGCGACGATGATGACGTCGCGGCGCGACAAGAGCGCAACCGTCGCCGAATGGCGCATTCGGTCGATCTGATCGTTGATGATTGCGTCCTTGTCGATGAACGTATCCGTCGTTGGAATGTAGGCTTCGGGTTGATAATAATCGTAGTAGCTGACGAAGTACTCGACCGCATTTTCAGGGAAGAGCTCACGCATTTCGCCGTAGAGCTGCGCTGCGAGGGTCTTGTTCGGTGCGAGGATGAGCGTCGGCCGCCCCGATTGCTGAATGACGTTGGCAATCGTGAAGGTCTTGCCGGAACCGGTGATCCCCAGCAAGACCTGGTGACGTTCGGACCGTTCGAGCCCTTTGACGAGTTGCTCGATGGCCTGAGGCTGGTCGCCCCTCGGCTCGAAAGTGGTCGTCAGACGAAACGGCGAAGACATCGGAACGAGGAACTATCGCGGCGAACCATCGGTCGCGCAAGTCGGCTCGTGGACGCCATCGGGGCGGCTTTTCTTCCCTAAGCGCGGGCGCGGGCTTTCTCCCTTCAGCCGCGGCTTCTGCCCCCTTCAGCCGCCGGCTTCTGCCCCTTCAGCCGCCGGCTTCTGCCCCTTCAGCCGCCGATTTCTGCCCCTTCAGCCGCCGGCTTCTGCCCCTTCAGCCGCCGATTTCTGCCCCTTCAGCCGCCGGCGATGGCAGCCCCCGCGAATCGTTTCAAAGGACCGGGGGTGAGTGAGGCCGGGGTACGGCGTCGACGCCGGCAACGATTCCGACCCCGGCCCCGAATACGACGGCGTCGAGGAGCAGCTCGTCTTGCACGAGGTCGAGCGATGGGTGGTCGCGACGAATGATGACAGAGCCGCCGGCATCGGAGAAACCGCAGGCGGCCGCGCCTTCCAGCGATCCCTCGCGCCACAACGCTTCAGCCGGCGTCTCGGATGCTGGGCGAAATGTCACGCGCTTCCGGGCGCGCAGCCGCGCATGGATCTCCAATGCCCGGAGATCTTCGATCGGGTCGACGATGACGTGGCTGTCGACGCCGGTGCATAGGCGTGCCCCCGCGGCGCGCAACGCCGCGATATCCGGGAGCCCGTCGCCAAGGTCGCGCTCGGTCGTCGCGCAAATGCACGCAAAGGACCGCTCCTCGCCGAGGAGTCGCGCCTCATGCGACTGCAAATGGATTGCATGGATCGCGACGAAATGCGGTGCAAGCAAGTGGGTCTCGGCCAAGAACTCGACCGGACGGCGGCCGGTCTCCGCGATGCACTCGTCGATCTCGAGCTCTTGCTCGGCCACGTGCATATGGAGGGGCAGCCCGTGCTTCGCGGCGTAGTCGCCGAGCGGAGCCAGCCAAGCCGGAGGAACGGCGCGAATCGAATGCGGTGCGATCCCGATGACAACGTCGGGGTCACGTGCCCAACGGGTTCGCAATGCGTCGACGTCGCGCAGCACGGCGTCCGCGTCCGGGTCGCAGAATCGGCGCTGGTCTGGCTCGGCGGGCCGCCCGGCCCCCGCCCGGTGGTAGGCTGCTCGAAGGAGAGCAATGCGAAGACCCGCCTTCTTCGCGGCCTCGATCACTGCATCGGACATCGTCGTTCGAGATTCGTAAGGCGTGCCATCCGGCTGGTGATGGACGTAATGAAACTCGCCGACGGTCCGAATCCCAGCCCGAGCGAGCTCCCGAAAGGCGACGAGACTGATGTCATGGATGGACTCCGGCGACAATGACGATGAAACCGCGTACATGGCCTGTCGCCAGGACCAAAAATCGTCGGCGAGAGGACGCGCCGAGCGCTGCCCAGCACCCCTCATCGCGCGCTGAAAGGCGTGCGAGTGCGCGCTCGTCAGCGCCGGCAGGCGCAGCGTTCCATTCGCACCACGAACGAGCACGGCGACCGCTATCGAATCTCGCCGGCGCGGGCGGGAGTCAAGTATTGTGTGGACGGCCACTGCCGGTAAAACGTCGCGTGTACGATAGGACCCCCATCGACCGGGGAAACGTCTTGCCCGATCGTGCCCGCGAGCCGCAAGAGCGATCGCTGACCCACGGCTCGAGGGCCGATGTCGTCGTCGGCCCGAAGGCGCACGAGCGCCCAGACCGCCCCCGCATCCTTGTCGCTCACCGTGACGCGACAGGATTCGTCGTCTCCCGTCGTCGCACAAATATTGCGCGGCTCGAGCGTTCTCACGCTGAGCTTGAGGAGCGCCTGGCCTGAAGGACCCGCGGAGCGGCTTTCGACGACGCCGAAGACGACGACGCGGCCTTTCGCTGAATCGTCGCCGCCGGGCGACACAAGCGACGCGTCGTAGAGCCGGGCCCCCGAGACGGCCGCCATCTCTCCGTCAGCCAACTGGTAGACGCGGGAGTGACCGTACGAAGGCCCCGCGCACCCCGCGAGCAGCAGGACGCCGAACCACGCTGGCTTCATGTCGCTCCAATAGGCACCGGCCGCCCGCACACGAGCTCAACCCTTATATGACTCTGGCAGCGCGAGGCAAAACGATGCGCAGAATCATTTCGAAGGCCATCAAAAAGAGCAAAACCAATGCGATCGAGCTGCTTGCATCGACCGGCGCTTGCCGGCCGCCGGACCGCGCGCCGACAGGCTGCGTCTCGACCACCGGGCGCGGCCGCAGATCGGCTTCGAGCGGGACGGGGGACGCCACGCGATCCTCGGCGCGGCCGTCCACGGTGATGCGGTATGCCCCGACGAGGTGGGGTACGAGGCTGAGCCCGCCGCCTTCCCGCACCGCCTGCACGCGACCGGCCGGCCCGACGGCGACGACGTGAGCGGCCCCCGGAAAACGCCAAGTCGTTCCCACTTCGCTCCTCTGCGGGGCGGCCTTCTCCTTGGCCAGAAGAACCCATTCGTCGAGCAACTCGAGAAACGCCGGACGTAGCGGGAGATCGCTCGCGTCGGCCGAGAGCGGGAGCGTGACAACCCAGACTTCGCCGCGCCCGATCGAGCGGCGCAAGACCAACGGCGCCCCGTCGGTCCACGCCAGCATGGCATCGAACGAGTGCACGTCCTCTGGAGAAAGCACGGCCCGACGCGATGCGCCGAGTTCGAGGAGACTCTCCGCCGACGCAGCCAGCGCGCCGAGAGCTGACTCCGGGGCAGCGCCGAGCGCGCGATTTTCGCTCCAAGAGATCCCACGCGTCAAGATCGGCTCGAGCGTCGCGCCCAGCGGCGCGGCGGCAGCCCGGGGGCCGAGCGCGAGGAGCACGACCCCACCGCGATCGATGAACGCTCCGAGCGCGTGGCGTTGCTCGGGCGTCAGGCCGGGAGGATCGTCGAGGATGACGCCGAGATCGTTCGTGAGATCTTCCGTCCGTTCGGGAAGTACCGGAATCGGAATCGCGTCGATGTCGAGCTTCAGCGCCGCGAGCGCCTGTTCGACGACGGGGGCTCCGCCCGTGGCGACCGATTCGTCGGCAGAGTCTACGACGACGGCAATCGCGCTGCGCGAAACGTCGGGGACGACAGGTGCACGATCGTCGACGGAGATGGCGTCGCTTCCCGAGAGGCGCGCTCGGTCGGGTCTCGCATCGCCGCCGGCAAGAAGGAGGTCGATTTCGCCCATGGATCCCGGTGGAGCGGGGGCGCTCGCCAAAGGCCGTCCCGCGGCGTCGTCCACGACGACGTCGCGCCCGCCCGCGCTCTTGCCGGGGCCGCACGCAAGCGCGACGTGCACACGAAAGCCTCGGCGGTCTGCGCGCAAAATGGCGCAGTCGGAAACATCACCCTGAAGCTCGGGCAGGGCCACCCAGAGCGGAATTCGCGTCGACTGGAGGGGTGGACCGTCCGCACGGCCGTCGGCGAGGTCACTGAGAACGACGATACGGCGATCCGTCTGCGGCAACGCGGCCACGAGATCCCCGCCGAGGGCCAGAGCACCTTCGAGGTCGGTCCCGCGGTCGCTCACGGACAGAGCGGCGATCGCTTGGCGCGCGGCCGAAAGGTCGGTCGTACCCGCCAGCGCGACGCGGGCAGGACGACCGGCGAGAACAACTGCTGCGGCGTCGCCGTCCCGAGCGGACGAAAGAAGCTCGAAGGCGCCGTCGCGCGCACGCTCGAAACGGGATCGTCCTCCGGAGTCGGCCCTCATACTCATCGAGTCATCGACGACGATCGCCATCGCGATGGATGCGCCTCCCGATCGCTGGAGCGAGAGTCGGGAGCAGCGGACGAACGGGGAGGCGCCGAGCAAGGCCAGCGCGCAAACGGCCGCCGCACGTATGGCGAGCAGAGCTCGGTCTTCGACGCGCGATCGCCGCCGAGCGTTCGGACGCGCGGGACGCACGAGCCGCACGGGCGGAAATGGTTGGTCCTCGGGGCGTCTACGGCGAAGGCGATGGGCCAAGTAGGGCGCGACGACGAGCGTCGCAATCGCCAGTGCGAGCGCGCTGAGAAAGCCCACGTTCGAGCGGTACCACGGCTGCGCGAAGCGGCGAAGGGCGCGATGCCGAGCGAGAGGCTCTTCTTTTGCCGTTTTCCGGCAGCGTGCGGCCCAAAGGAGGGCTAGAGCAACGGAGCGTGAAAAAAGTGGGCGCGCGGATTGCTTCGCTGGCCATCATGCGTCGGATTTCGGCCTGCGCTACGCTCGTGCTGCCGGTTCTCCTCTCGGCCAGCGCGGCAGACGCGCAAGGCCTCGATGCGGGGCTCCCAGCTGGGTCGACGCCGGGGGTCGTGGCCCCCTCGCTTCAAAGTTACTTGCTGCTCCAGCTGCTCGCCCTGCAAGCGAGCCGGGCAGGAGCGCGCGCTCCAACAGCGGACGAGATCTCCCGAGCGGCCGCCGATTACTTCACGAACGGCGCCGAGGCCACGTCGGTTCCCACCGCGGGGCCCGCCGCCGCGTATTTCACGAACGGTGCCGAGGTCTTGGCCGCGCAAACGTCGGTCGTGCCAGCGCCACCGCCGCCGGCGGGTGCAATTCCACAGGCCTTGCCGCCGACGGCAAGCTCGCAGGCCGCCACGTCGAACCCAGTCTATCCACCGGCAGCGGCTGGCAGCTCCGAGACGTCGCGGCCACCTTCGGCGGAACCCTCGGAGGCCGGTGTCGGTGAGATGCAGCCTGAAGCGCCCGGCGCCCCCAGTGAGAGCGGCGAACGGGCGGTCGAAGCTCCGTCCAGCCCGGACGCGGAGACGCCGGCGGTCCCCGAGCTTCCGAGCGGGGCCGCGACCGCTCCTCCTCCGACCGCGTCCTCGGGCCCGAGCGAGGTGCCGCCCAACGTTGCGCCCCCGCGTGCGTCCGCACTTGGCCTTCCCGGCCCAAAAGGAACCTTCGTACCTCTTTGGTATCCGCCGATGCTGGGCCTCGGGGGCGTCGGGGTGGGAGCACTGCTCGTGTTTCTCGGAACCCGCCTGCGTCCTCCCCGAGATCACCCAAAGGGGTGAACCGACGGCCCGTATCCGTCGAAGACGAGCTCAGGCCGTCCGCCGGCGAGCAGGCTTTGTGCAACGAGCTACCGGACCGCCGCGACGATGCGACGAACAACCGCCACGGGCGCCTCGGCTGTCGTCGCGGCGACAAAGCGCCCGCCGCGGCGGACGATGCTTTCGCGCCATTGTCGAACCAATGCGCCGAGCGCAAGAAGGTACGACTCGCGAGCTGCATCAGCGTCCGTCTCGACCACACAATCACCCTCGAGGCCCTTCAATCGAACCGGACCCACGAAGGGAAATGTCACTTCGGCTGGGTCGAGAACCTGCACGACGACGACGATCCGGCCTCCGGTGGCCATCGACCCCACGCGATCGGCGGTTTCTTCGGGCAAATCGATCAAATCGCTCAAAAGGATGACGATCGCGCCCCGCTTGGTGGTTCTGGTTGCCATTTGGATTGCCGTGTCGACGGACGCCGGGTGGCCGAGCATGTCACCGCTGGGCTGCGCCCTCTCCAGGGCGTCGACGATCCGCTCGAACTGCTCGCCGCCGGAAGTCCGACCGACCGACGTGGCGTCGGCGCCGCCGACGAACGTGAGACTGACTGGATCACCGTTCGCGAGACCCACGCGTGCGAGGGCAGCGACGACGACGGCTGCAAATGAGAGCTTCGTGCCCGGCGCCGCAGGACCGCGAAACCCCATCGAAGCAGACGCGTCGAGCAGCAGGCAGAGCGCGCGGTCCGTCTCCGTCTCGAATTGCCGAACGACCAAGCGATCGTGGCGGAGAAGCGAACGCCGATCGAGCCGACGCAAATCGTCGCCGGGGACGTATTCGCGAAAGCCGCCGAACTCGACGCCGGCACCCCGGAGAACACTCCGGTGGATCCCTGCAAAGAGCCCCTCGGCTGCTTCGCGTGCGCGGAGACGAAGCGGAGCGAGCTCGCCCCAATCGATGGCCCTCCGAACTTCGGGCGGGAGTGTCATGGGATCGAAACGTCGGTGGGAAGGGGCCCGCCGATCTGCGAGCGAGTCGGGTCGAGCATGTCGCGGGCGAGCGCGACTTCACTGAGGTCGAGGCCCGTGCCCGCGACGACTTGGCGCAAGAGATCATCGCCGCCCTTCGTGTCTCCGGAAACGCGGCGGTCCATCGCCGCATAAAAGAGGGCCTCGTACCTTTGGATTGGCGTCGAGGCGCGCGCCAGAAGATCGTCGCCTTTGACCTTACCCTCTCCGAAGCGCGCCAGCGTCGCGACCCAGCGTCCGTCGTCCGCAGTCGTCACAAACACGCGGTCCGGCGTGCCGTCCGTCGGCACATGCAACTGACGCTCGAGGAGCCTGACCCACAGCGCGAAATAGACGAGATCGTCACCGTCGAGATCGGCCGTCAGGGCCCGCTGCAATCCCTCGCGCGCGGCGGCGATGTCCCCACGGACGAAGGCGCGTCCGATGAGAAGCTCGATCGTCTGCGCCGCTTGGCGCTTGTCGCCGGGGGCCGCGGCATAGGCGCGTTCGAGTGCGCGCTGGGCAGGTTGTATGGCGCCGAACCGGTCGAGGACGCGCGCGAGAATCCGCTCGACCCGAGCCCTCGCATCGGCGTTGGTCATGTTGCGAGACTGGACGAGCTCCTTGAGCGCATCGGCTAACGGCGTACGCGCGGCGGCGACGTCTCCGCGATCGCGCGTCACGTCGCTGATCGTGAGGAGCACCTCACCGCGAAGGGCGGGATCATGGAGCGCATCGTCGGTCGTGAGTGCCTCGCGCAAATGATCGAGCGAAGTCTGCGTTCTTCCGTCGCGCCACTCGATGCGGGCAAGTGAAAGAAGGACTCCGCCGGACCGCTCCTCTTGCGAGGACTGTTCGAGCAGCGCGCGCGCCGCATCGATGCGACCTTCGCGGAGCTCGATCTCGCCCATGGCGGCACGAAGCCGCGCGGCGCTCGGCCTCACCTTGCCGACGAGCGCGCCCTGGGTCGCAACCACGAGCAGCGGCTGCGCCGCGCGAAATACGCGGCGCGCCGCGTCCGGATCGCCCGAATCTTCTTCGTTGGCCATGGCTGCCAACGAAAGCCCGAGGGCCTCGCTCACGACGTCCGCGTCGGGGTGAGCTTTGACGGTCTCGACCAGCACCGACGGCGTGCTCTCGGCCATACCGAACTCGTCCAGTGCGACGACGAGCGAGAGCGCAACTTGAGGCACCGTAGGGTCGAGCCTGTAGCATTCGCTCGCCAAGCCGAAGGTTGCCGCGCCAAAGAGATCGCGATCGTCGTCGAACCCCTCCTCGTCGCGAGCGTTGTCGTGCCCCGCCAGCGGCCGCAGCTGATTGAGCAAGTCAATGCAGCGGGCAGCGCCGGGGGCCTGGGCCGCCGCCTCCAGCGCCGCGGCGAACGGCGGGCGCTCCGATTCGAGCAAGCCTCGCGCCTGAGCGCGGTCGAGTGCCGCGAGCGCGCCGACGACGTCGGCGTCGCGCAGGTAAATCGAAGCCAGAACGAGCGGCCCGGTTTCGAGCGCGCGCCAGGCCTCGGCCCCCTCTTCGCGCGCAGGCTGTACCCGATTTTTGCGGAAGTCGTCGCGGAGCGCGACGGCCTTTCGAATCCATTCCGCAGTCGCGTTCTCGGCGTCAGTCACGGCGGCCTCGCTCGATTCGAGGAGTCGGCGGCGAACCGTGATGCGTTCGAGAGCGCCCGCATTGGCGACGGGGCTACCTTGATCGACAGCCGCGCGCGTCCACCCGTCGAGGGCGCGAAGGTGTGCCTGGATGTCCGTTCGGTCCGGTGGCTGTGCCAGGGGGTAAAGCAAGTCGTACGCGGCCCGAGCGCGGCCCTCGTCGCCTCGGAGCGCAAGCTCTCGAGCCGCGCCGGCGATGGCCTCACTCCCGTCGCGCCCAAAGGTGGCTTGCGACCCCTCACCGAGGCGAAGAAGATAGAGCCCGCCCGTCACGGCCATGACGCCTCGATCGGCTGCGTGGGTCCTGAAACGTGCTGCAGCGCGCGTCATTTGGCGAGCCTCGACGGCGCCAAGGCGAATTTCGCGTTCGGCCGTCTTGGGCCGGCTCAGCAGTAGATCGTGCACGGCAGCGGCGAAAGCCTCGTCGCTGACAACACTGACGGGCGGGGCCACGCGCTCGGCGCTGACCGCCGGTTTCCCCCCGGCGTGCACACCGCAGCCGAGAAGGGCGGAGGCGGCGATCGAGGGAAGAGAGCGCAGGAATGGGCGCGGTGCCGGCGAGATCATCTCAAACGCGAGTCTACACGTCGCCGTCGCCCGAGCGAGCATCGGACTACGGAGCGCCCGAATCGACGGACGCGACTAGACTCGAGGGGATGCCCCGCGCCCATGTTCTCGTGGTGGACGATGAACCCGCGATCCTGACGACGCTGCAGAAGGCACTCTCTCTGGAAGGGTACGCCGTCGACGTGGCGGGCGGAGTCCGCGTTGCCGAGGACAAGCTCAAGAAGCGCACCTACGACCTCTGCCTCTTCGACGTCATGCTGCCGGATGGCGACGGCGTCGACCTTCTCGAGCGGGTGCGCGCGGGCAAATCGGATGTCCCCATCATCATGATGAGCGGACACGCGACGATCGACACCGCCGTGCGCGCCGTCCGTGTCGGCGCGCTCACCTTCCTCGAGAAGCCACTCAACACGGACGCCCTGCTCATCGCCGTCGAAACCGCGCTACGCTTGACGCGGGCGGAAGCCGAGGCCCTCGCGCTACGGCGCGCGAGCGGCGCGACCGGTGAGCTCATTGGCACGGGCGCCGCGATGAAACGACTCGGCGAGCAGATTGCCCGCGCAGCGAAGAGCGCCGCGAACGTTCTCGTTACCGGGGAGCGCGGGACGGGCAAGGAGCTCGTGGCGCGTGCCATTCACACGCTGAGCCCTCGATCGAAGGGGCCTCTCGAAAAACTCAACTGCGCCGCCCTTCCGACAGAGCTCATCGAGTCGGAGCTGTTCGGGCACGAAGCGGGAGCCTTCACGGGTGCGACGAAGCAGCGCCGAGGTAAGTTCGAAAGAGCGTCGAGCGGAACGTTGTTCCTCGACGAGGTGGGCGACATGCCCCTTCCGATGCAAGCGAAACTCCTGCGAGTGCTACAGGAACGCGAAATCGAGCGCGTCGGAGGCACCGAGACCATCGCGATCGACGTGCGCGTCGTCGCGGCCACCAATCGCGACCTCGTGGCCGCGAGTGACAGCGCTGCCTTTCGGCCTGATCTCTATGATCGGCTCAACGTCTTGCCGCTCGCGATTCCGCCGCTCCGCGCCCGCAGAGAAGACATCCCCGGGCTCGCTCGCCACTTCCTGACCCTCGCCTCGGACGCGAACGACCGGCCCAAGGTTCGTCTCGAGGACGACGCGATCGCTGCGCTGACCGGGTATTTTTGGCCTGGCAACGTTCGCGAGCTCAAAAATGTCATCGAGCGGCTCGTTATCTTGACGCCTGACGATGCGATAGGCGCCAGCGAAGTGAAAAACTGCCTCCCGGGGGGCGGCCCCACGCGGGCGGCAGGGCTCTACAGAGCGGGCGTGCCGCTGCGCGTGCTCATCGAGGACGCCGAACGCACCATGATCCAGGAGGCGCTCGCCCACCACGGTGGCCAGATGTCGGCTACCGCGCGCTCGCTCGATCTCGAACGCAGCCATCTTTACAAGAAAGCACGTGCATTGGGGCTCCGCGGGGACAAGTCCGATGGCGATGACGACCCGCAGGTGTAATCGATGCGCACGGCGCGGCGACCCGTGGCATCATCATTTGCGGGGAAGATGACCGTCAACGATTCCATCCGCTTTTACGCAGCGACGGACGTTGGCAAGGTGCGCGACCACAACGAGGACAATTTCCTCGTCGACAAGAAGCTCTCGCTTTTCGTCGTGGCCGACGGCATAACCGTTCACGAGGAGGTCCGCCGGGAAAAAGAGCTAATCGACGACTATCTCGCGGGCAGAACGGGCGCGAACAAGGTGACGACCAAAGACGTCGTCGCCCTCCTCGAACACGCCGTGCAGCGCGCTTGCTCGAAAATACATCAGGAATCCACCAAGGATCCGGACAAACGGGGGATGGGTACGACGCTCAGCGCGCTTCTCCTCGTCGGCCAGCAAGGATTCATCGCGCATGTCGGCGACAGCCGAATCTATCTCTCGCGAGGCGGACGCACGCAGCAGGTGACCGAAGACCATACGGTTTACAACGAGCTCATCAAGCGCGGAAAGTTGACGCGAGAACAAATCGAAAAGGTGCAACAAAAGAACGCGATCACGCGCGCCGTGGGCGTCTACGAGCGCGTGGAGGTCGACACACTGGTCATCGAGCTCATCGCCGGCGACACCCTCGTCCTCGCCAGCGACGGGTTGCACGGGTACCTCGAATCACCGGACGAGCTCAAGGGGCCGCTCCTGCTCGACGGCGACGCGAGCGTGAAGGCGCTCGTTCAACTGGCCAATACCCGCGGCGGCAAAGACAATATCACGACGATCGTCGTGCGCGTCGGCGAAGAAGGGGCCGTCGACGCCGCGCAGGCGAAGCGCCTCGCGCTGAAACGCGATGTCCTGGCGAACATGCCGCTCTTCGCCCGCCTCACGGAACGCGAACTCTTGCGCGTCATGCAAGCCGTACAGGTCCGCGAGTTCAGAGACGGTGAGCTCGTCATCCGCGAAGGCGACCGAGGCGACGAGCTTTTCATCGTGCTCGAAGGGAAAGTGCGCGTGTCTCGAGGAGACCAGACGCTGCTTGAGCTCGGCCAGGGTGAGCATGTCGGCGAAATGGCCTTGATTCGGAGCGTCCCGCGGTCGGCAAGCGTGACCGCCGTCGGCGCCGCGGAGCTCATCGCGATCCGTCGTGCCGACTTTTTTGAAATTCTGCGCAAGGAGCACGAGGTGGCGGTGAAGATGCTCTGGCAGTTCCTCGGCGTGTTGGCCGATCGGCTGGACCAGACATCGAGCGAACTTCATGAAATGAAGCGAGAACTCGCCGCAGAGGACGTGACCGCCGAGATTTTCCCTGAGGTGGAGGTCGACGCGATGCCGGCCGCCACACCGAGTCTTTCCCGCTAGGCATGCGAGCGCTGGCGGCGTTGGCATGGACCGGATTCGCGGCGCTTGCCGCATGCCACCGCCTGGACAGGGATCGGACTGAGCCCGGCGCGGTCGCTGCTTGGCCGCTCGCATCGGTGGCGTCAGCCGCGCCGTCTCGACCGGGGCTCGACGCGGAACGAAATCGACCCCCTGATCGGCCTTTGGTAACGCCCGGGTCGCCCTGCCGGGCTGTCAGTGTGCAAGGTCAAGTGAGCGCAGCGCGCGAGAGCGAGCCCGCCGGGGCCTCGACGGCCACGCTCGTCGCCGGAGAGGAGATTCCGGAGCAGGCGTGGATCGTCGCACAGTCCCACGCTCGGTTCGTTGGGAAGGACCCGCGCACGACCAGAGAGACGACCTTTTGGGGCCCGGGTCGATTTCTGCCGTGCGTCGGTCACCGTGAGGAATCTTGGGTTGGCGCAGGCCGGTTCGAAAGCTCGCTCGGAGCTGGTGAAGCTCCAGGTGCCGAAGAGTGGGTCGTGACCCCGGTCGGGATCCTGCGCTACAGCGCCGCCAAGGCGGCCATCGACGTCCATCCCGGCGGCGCTTCGTTGCAGGTGGACTCCGGAACGGCCTTTCTGTGGGTCAGCGATGACGCGCGAGAAAAGGCCACCGCCAGCACGCGGGACGCGGCCGCGGATGACACGAGCGACCTACCTTGGCGGCGGATATCGGCGGGCACCCGGATCGACATCGCGGGGGACGGTGATGCACGGATGGCCGTCGAACGCTGTGGCGAGAGGGCGTCGCATGCCGAACTTCTTGCGCGTCTTCTGCTCTCGCACGACGGCGGGCTCGCTTCCGGACGACAAATCGCCGGTCAGGTCCGGGCACGGCGCCTTGCCCGTGCCTCTTGCGCCGTGGCGGCCCTCCGCGTGGCACGGATGCCTTTGCCCGACGAACGGCGGCCGCTTGCCGAGGCCCTTCGGGCCGCCGACGAACGGTGGGCGGGGATACCTCGACCGTCGCCTTGAGCCGGTTGTTGACACCCTCGACGCGGGCCCGTTAGCGTCGCCGGCACGCGCCATGGCTCGTCCGTCGCGCATCTTCGGAGTGGTCGCGATGCTCAGCGCCGCCAGCGCTGCGAGCGCCGCCGACGCTGCCTTGGCTGACGGGGACGTTCCGGCTTCGCCGCCTTCCGACCGCGCCTCGGATCCTTCCGCGAACAACAAGCCGCCCGTCGTCGTTTGGCCGACCATGACGCCCGCCGGTGACGCTCCTCGCGATGCCGCCCTCCACGAGCCCTCGCCCGGCGCTGAAAAGGACCTCTACGAGAAGGCCGAAGAGCTCAACGCCACGCTTCGGGATGCCGTGCAGGACCTCGGCTTCACGCTGTTCGTGGCGGAAACGGGGCCCAGCGCCGGACACACCCGCGATCAGGACTTGGTCGAACGCGCAGGCCGCTCGGCCGCAGGCGGCGAGGCAGCTGGAGGTACGTGGGTTGTGAGTCCACGCATCGAGCAGGCAACGGGCGGTGGCTATCTCTTGCGCGTCGTCGTCGTGCCTCCGGGCGGGCGGGAGCTGCGCGTGCGCGTCGAAACCGCCGCGGCAGACGCCGTCGGCGTCCGCGGCCTCGTCATGCTCCGCGACCTGTTGTCACCGGCAGCCGCTGCACAAGCGGTCATCGAACGAGACCGCGAGCAAGCGGCGACCGGCTCGTCGCAAGGGATCATGAGCCCGCTGCGCTCGCAGGGGCGTGCCGTACTCGCGGTAAACGCTGGGCTTCTTGGAGGCTTCGGAGCATTCAGCGTCCAGCGCGCGAGCGGTTCGGACGACCCGCGAGTTCTTTATCCATTGCTGGCCTTGGGGGCCGGCGTCGGCGTCGGAGCGGCCTTGTTGGTAGCCGACGAGTGGGACGTCACGACCGGCGACGCTTGGGTCCTCTCGGCCGGGGCCTTTTGGGGTGCATCGGCCGGATTTCTCATCGCCGGCGGCTACAGCCTGGAGCCGGTCGACGATCGCTACTCTTGGGCTGTCGGCGGCGGACTGCTCGGCGCGGGTCTCGCGACCTTCGCGCTGACTCGCACTTCGATGGATGACGGAGACGCGATGCTGACCCACTCTGGGGGGTTGCTCGGTTTGCTGCTTGGGGGGGCAACCGAACTACTCGGCCGCGGAACGACACTTTCGACGCTCACTCCCTCTCTTGGCATGGGGTCGGCGTCGGCGCCGGCGGCCTGCTCGGCGCCGCCCTGGCCAGCCCGCTCATCTTTCGCGACATCACGGCCGAAAGAACACGCGGCTGGCTTGCCGCGACCATCGGCTGCAGCGTGGGGGGCGGACTCGCCGGATGGTGGTTTACGCGAGACTCAGGCAACCACCCGCGCGCGAGCTGGCTCGTTGGCACCCCGGGAGTGGGGATTCTTGGCGAGACCTCCAGCCCCCGCGGCGGAAAGCCGATTTACGGCTTCTCCTGGAGCGGGGACTTCTAAAAGCGTGGATTACTAACTCGCCAAGCGCAAATCTCCAACCTGAAGTTCCTCGGCCTCAGCGCGCAGACTCGCCAGGCGCGGATTTCGCCGGATCGCCGGCGGGATTCCCGATCACGGAAAAATCTCGCGCTCCTTGTAGACCGCTTCGATTCGCTGGAGAGCGAGCGCGTAGGCGGCGGTCCGCATGTCGCATTTTTTCTGTCGTGCGAGGTCGCTCACTTCGCGGAAGGCACGCTTCATGGCGACCTCGAGGCGCGCGTCCACCTCTTCTTCGGTCCATGTCTCCGATCGCTTGTTCTGGACCCACTCGTAATAGCTGACCGTAACGCCTCCGGAGTTTGCGAGCACGTCCGGCAAGACGTCGATTCCCCTGTCGAGCAAAAGGCGCTCGCCGGCGGGATTGCACGGCCCGTTCGCGCCTTCGACGACGAGCTTCACGTCAAGTGATCGGGCCTCGGCCTCCCCGACCTGGTTCTCGAGCGCACATGGGGCAAAAATGTCCGCCTTCGTCGCGAAGAACTCCTCGCGCGTGATGGCCTTGCCGCCGGGGTAGCCCGCAATGCTGCCGTGTTCCTCGACGTAATCCTGCAACTTGTGGGCGTTGAAACCTTCGGGGTTGTACATGTACCCCGTATGATCGCCCACCGCGACGGTGGACACGCCAAGCTTGGCGAGAATGACGGACGTATTCGAGCCAACGTTGCCGAAGCCTTGCACCAACATCGTCGCGCCTTCGAGGTTGAAGCCCTTGTCTTTCGCCCACTCGAGCAGACAAAAGACGAGCCCCTGTCCCGTGGCCTTCTGCCGCCCGAGGGTGCCGCCGCTTGCGACGGGCTTGCCCGTCACGACGCCCTTGACCATCTGCTTTTGAGCCGAGCCGACCATGTTCGAATACGTGTCCATCATCCACGCCATGGTCTGACTGTTCGTGCCGACGTCCGGCGCCGGGATGTCGTATTCGGGACCGATGTTCTCGCCGAGCGCGTGGGTGAACCGACGCGTGATGCGCTGGAGCTCCTGTCGCGAAACCGAGTGCGGGTCGAACTTGATGCCGCCCTTGCCCCCACCGAACGGAAGCCGCATGAGGCCGGCTTTCCAGGTCATCATGGCCGCGAGCGCCTTGACGTCGTCGAGCGCGACCTGCGGATGGTAGCGCATGCCGCCTTTGAACGGTCCGAGGAGGTTATTGTGTTGAACACGATAGCCCTTGAAGAGGCGCACTTCGCCGCTGTCCATGCGAACGGGGAAGTTGACGATCACCTCGTTCTTGGGTTGGCTAAGGATGGTCTGTACATACGGCTCGATCCTGGCCACCCTCGCTGCACGATCGAGATTGTCCTGGACGGCTTTGTAGAAGTCGTACTCCTTGGCGGCCGAGCCAGGCGCTCGTGAGGGCGAGGGGGGGGACGAAGACATCGAATCTCGTTCTCTTTGGGCCCTCGGGCCCTCGGGCGCAAGCTTGTCATTCATCGTTGGCTGCTCCGTGCAAAGTCATGCGTCGCCGTGGTTTCGGCACGGGCATGACCAGTGAAGCGTAGCGCGAACGACGGGGCTGCGCGTTCCCCTTGAGAAGATCTCACGCGGGCCCCCAGACCCACTCGACGTAGAGAAAGACCACGATCGTCGTCACGATGACGGCGTCCACTCGATCCAGAATACCCCCGTGGCCGGGCACGATGGCCCCGGAGTCTTTGACGCCGGTCGAGCGCTTGAGGAGCGACTCGCCGAGGTCACCCGCCTGCCCCAAAGCGCCGGCGACGAGTCCGAGGAGCACCGCGTGAAGGAGGGGCAAGTGAGGTCTAAGGTAGGAGCAGGCCGCCAAAAGAGCCCAAGCGACGCTCGCGATAAGACCGCCGATTGAGCCTTCGATGGTCTTGTTGGGGGAGACGGCAGCGTAGAGCTTGTGATGCCCGAAAAGGCGTCCCGCAAAGTACGCGCCGGTATCGGCGAACCAGGCCAGTCCGAGAGCGAGGAGCACCGCGCCTGAGCCAAGGGAGCCGAACGTGCGGCGGAGAACCGCGAGCAGCGTGAGCGGAACGACGACGAAAAGGGGGCCGAAGCCGAGCGCACAGGCACGGAACGCGGCGGTCTCGAGTGGGCCAAGTCGCACCAGCGTGACGAGCGGACCACAAAGCGGGACGACGAGCAGGACCGCGGTCACCGCCCGGACGTCGCCGGAGCGGGTGTAGACCACCAGCGACGCGACCGCCGAAATGAGCACCCCGACCGCTCTGGCGATCCAGTCCTTGGGGTGCGTCATGGCAAAGAGCTCGTATACGCCGACGAGCGCTGCGGGCAGGACGAGCGCGTAAAAGCCCCACGGCGGGGCCACATAGAGCACCCCGATAACGATCGGCAGTCCAACGGCCGCCGTCGCAAACCGGAGCACCAAGTTCGAGGATCCGAGAGCCACCGTCGAAACCCGGGTCGGACCTTGGGCGGGCCGCACTAAATCGCGATGCGCGTGATGGGACCTAGCGGCGCATCGGCCAGAGGTGAGCACGGCCGCTCGGCATCCGTAGCCGCTGGCGGAGCGCCCTCCACCAGCCCAAAGCGACGCTCCCTCCGCTGAAAGCTGGCGATGGCCGCGAAGAGGTCGCTCTCCGAGAAGTCTGGCCAGAGCACATCGGCGAAGTGAAGCTCGGCGTACGCCAGCCCGTAGAGCAGAAAATTGGAAATGCGCCGTTCGCCCCCCGTCCGGATGATGAGGTCAGGGTCGCCGACAGCCAGGCTCGGAATGTGAGCGCGCAGCGCCTCGGGCGTCACTTCGTCGGGCCGCATACGCCCTGAGGCGACCGCGTTCGCAAGCTCGCGGGCAGCGTGCGCGATCTCCTCGCGACCGCCGTAGGAAAGGGCGAGCGTCAACGTCATCTCGTGGTTGCACTCGCTCTCACGGCGAAGGGGGTCGAGCACGGCCCGAACGATGGCGGGCAGGCGTCCGAGATTGCCGACCGCGCTCAGGCGGATGCCGTGATCGAGAATCTCTTCGCGCTCGCTCAGAAGAAACTCACGCAAGAGCTGCATGACCGCGTCCACCTCTTCCTCGGGGCGAGCCCAATTTTGCTCGCTGAACGCGTACAGGGTGAGCGCTCGCAATCCCAGCCGCCGAGCGGCGCGCACCGTTTTGCGAACGGCCGCGGCCCCCTCACGATGGCCTTGAGTTCTCGGTTGGCCGCGAAGCTGCGCCCAGCGGCCGTTTCCATCCATGATGATGCCGATGTGCCCGGGCAGATTCCGAGCTTCGACGAAGTCCATGCTCGCTCGCGAGGTACCACGGAGGCTACGCACGAGCAATGACGCGATTCGCAATTGTCGTCTTCAATCGCGCCTCCCTTGCGGCGCAGGCGTGCCGGCGGCGAGCCCCCCCGCGCGGAAGGCTTGCATCGCCCCTCCCTTACTGAGCAGCCGTGCCAGCGCTGAGCCCCTCGCGCGGAAGGCTTGCATCGCCCTCCCTTACTGAGCAGCCGTGCCAGCGCTGAGCCCCTCGCGCGGAAGGCTTGCGACGAGGAGCATCGGGCCTATCCTGCCCTCGCCGCCCCGCGGACGCACGTGGCGGCGACCAAGAGGAGTCGACGTTGACCGCCGCCCAGCCCATCGAAGCCGAGGTCCCCCCGGCCAGTCATCTGCACGCCGTCCTTCGCCGCCTGAAGGAAGGGGCTCGCAAGCGCGGGACGCCGACTTGCGACGCTCGAATCGACTCGCTCACCCGACTCGAACAAGCCCTCGTCGCTCGAAAGGATGCCATCGCACGCACCATCTCCAAAGACTTCGGAAGCCGTTCCAAGCACGAGACGTTCACCGCCGAAATCTTCATCCTCCTCGGCGCCATCAAGCACGCCAAGGCCCACCTCCGCGATTGGATGGAGCTCGAAGAGCGCAGCACGAACTGGACGCTCGTACCGTCGATCAGCCAGGTGAGCTACCAACCGCTCGGCGTCGTCGGGATCATTTCTCCCTGGAACTACCCTGTCCAGCTCGCGCTTTCGCCGATGGTGGCCGCGCTCGCGGCCGGCAACGGGGCGATGCTGAAGCCGAGCGAGCTTGTGCCCGAGACGGCCGAGCTTATCCGAGACATCCTCGCCGAAACGTTCGAGAGCGATCACGTGGCGGTCGTGACGGGCGGCTCCGAAGTGGGGCACGAGTTTGCCCGACTTCCGTTCGACCACCTCGTCTTCACCGGGTCGACCCGTGTGGGCAAGCTCGTGATGAGGGCGGCGAGCGACAACCTCGTACCCGTGACCCTCGAGCTCGGGGGAAAGTCCCCAGCCATCGTCGGGGCCGACTTCAGCCCGCGCACGGCTGCCGCGCGGATCATGGCCGGAAAGACTTTGAACGCCGGGCAGACCTGCATCGCGCCCGATTACGCGCTCGTGCCGGAATCAGCCCGCGACGCCTTCGTCGATGCCTGCCGCGCAGCGGTCGCGAAGATGTATCCGTCGCTTGAGCAGAACCCAGACTACACGGCCATCATCAACGAGGGACACCATGCCCGTATTCGAGGGCTCATCGAGGACGCGAGAACGCGCGGGGCAAGCGTCGTCGAACTCAACCTCAGAGGTGAGTCGCTCTCGCTTGAAGCCCGAAAAATCGCGCCGACGTTGATCCTTTCACCGAACGTCGACATGCTTTGCATGCAGGAAGAGATCTTCGGCCCCGTGTTGCCGATCGTCACCTACGGGCGCTTGGACGAGGCGCTCGAGTACGTGAACGCTCGTCCCCGTCCACTTTCTCTCTACTACTTCGGATACGACCGTGCGACGGTCGACCGCGTCGTGGCCGAAACGATTTCGGGTGGCGTGACCGTCAACGAGACGATGCTTCACTTCGTGCAAGAGGACTTGCCGTTCGGGGGCGTAGGCCCGAGCGGAATGGGCCAGTACCACGGACGCGAAGGCTTCCGAAGCTTGTCCTTGAAAAGGCCGATTTTTCGACAATCGCGCATCAACACGTCCCGGTTGATGCGGCCTCCCTTTGGGCCGATGGCCGACCGCCTGCTTCGGCTCTTGCTTCGCTCTTGAACCGATGGTGCGTCGACCGGACATCGTGACCGATCGCCCGAAGAGCGTCGATGTCATCGTCCTCGGTGCCGGGCACAATGGCCTCGTCGCCGCCACCCTGATCGCCCGCGCCGGCCTGGACGTGCTGGTTCTCGAAGAGAAAGACGGGGTCGGGGGCGCTTGCAAGACCGAAAGGCCGTTTGCCAAGGCGCCGGGCCTCGCGATATCGACGGGCGCCTACCTCCTCGGGCTGATGCCCCCGGAGCTCATGGCGACGCTGAACATCGAGATCCCGACCGTACTCCGGGACCCCCACTACTTCCTTCCGACGACGCGAGGAAAGTATGTGCTCTTCGGGTCGGACAGCGAGGCGACCAAGGCCTCATTTCTCGGCCTGTTCACTGAACGAGACTGGCAAGCCAATACGGCTCTGCAGGCCGAAATCGCCGCTCTGCGTGAGGACCTCGCCAAGACCTGGCTCGAGGAGCCCGATTCAATCGAAGCGACGGCAGAAAGGTGTGTGCGCGCGCCGCTGCGGGAAGCCTTCGTCGCGCTTTGCCGCGGTTCGATCGGCGACTACCTGGCACGGTTCGACTTCGAGAGCGACCTGCTGCGCGCCATGTACGCGGTCACCGATGGCTTTTCCGGTTTGAACGGAACGTTCAATACCCCGGGCACAGGGATGAACTTCCTCGTTCACAACATGTGCCGCATCCCCGGTTCGGGTGGGACGTTCATGATCGTCCGCGGCGGGATGGGGACGGTGACGGCTCGAATCGCCGACGCCGCGCGACGGGCCGGTGCGCGCATCGAAACCGCGCAGCGTGTAACCCACATCCGACACGACCGTGGGGCTGTCCGCGGCGTCGTCCTCGCCGATGGCGCGGAGATCCGGTCGGGCGTCGTCGTGTGTAACGCGGACCCTTTCCGCATGCGCGATCTCGCGAGCCGTTCAGCTCTCCCGGCCGACTATAACGCCCGGATCGATCGGTACGCACGGGACGGTTCCACCCTGAAGGTCAATCTGGCGTTCCGCAAACTGCCGAGGTTTGCCTGTGGCGTTCAGCTGGACGGCCCGACCCCGATCGCTCCAACCATCCATCTCTTGCCGGACGAGTCCGAGGTGCTCACATCGCTCGAAGAGAGCTACGCGGACGCACGGGCCGGGCGGCTGCCCGCCTTCCCGGCGATCGAGTGGTACGTGCACACGACCGTCGACCCGGCGATGCGAGGCGCCGAAGGGCACCACGGTGGAGCGCTCTTTGTCCAGTGGGTGCCTCACACGCTCGCGGACGGACGAAGCTGGAGCGAGGAAGGGCCGACTTACGTCCGCCACCTGCTCTCTCTCTGCGACCGCTTCGCGCCCGGAACGAGCGATCTCGTGCTTGACACCTTCGCGCTGCCGCCGCCGGCCATCGAGAATCACTTCGGCATCACCCGCGGCCACATCCATCATGTCGACAACTCGTTCGGCTTCGCGGACCGGCTGCCCTACGCGACGCCAATCGCCGGCCTCTATTCGTGCAGCGCAGGAACTCACCCGGCTGGAAGCGTGATTGGCTGCGCCGGTCACAACGCCGCGATTCACGTGCTCCGTGATCTCGGCCGCTCTTGATCGTCGCGCTATCTTGGGCCGGTGCCCGTCTATGCGCTCGGACGCGCCCTCGTCTTTCCCCCTCCGGACCAGGCGGTCGACGGTTTGCTTGCGGTCGGCGGCGACCTCTCGCCCGAAAGACTGCTCCTTGCGTACCGCTCGGGCATTTTCCCTTGGTATGACGAAAATCTCCCGATTCTCTGGCATTCGCCCGACCCCCGTTGCGTGCTGCCCGTGGACGAGCTCCACGTCGGCCGGTCTCTGCGCCGGATTATCAATCGGGCCGTATACGACATTCGGTTCGACGGGGCGTTCGAACGCGTCATCCGAGCGTGCAAGTCGACCCCGCGTCCCGGTCAGGATGGCACGTGGATCACCGACGAAATGGAGTCCGCCTACGTGACTTTGCATCGGATGGGTTACGCCCACTCCATCGAGGCCTGGCAGGACGGCGATTTGGTTGGAGGGCTCTATGGAGTGTCGCTAGGCCGTATCTTTTTCGGTGAGTCCATGTTCGCTTGGCGGCCGAATGCATCCAAAGTGGCGCTCGTGACCCTCGCGCGTCGCCTCCAAGGCTGGGGTTTTCGTTGGCTCGACGCCCAGGTGCCGACGCCGCACACCTTGGCTCTCGGGGCGAGGGAATACCCGCGTCATCGATTCCTCGAAATGCTGCGCCGGGCGCTCGTTCACCCGACACGGCGAGGCAACTGGGGGGACTCCGAACCGCCGCTCGAGCCTCCTCCGCTGCATTGAAACGGGCCTGTCGCGCTCAGCCGCCGGCCCAGACGAGATAGAGGATGGGCAACGCCACCCCCGCGCCGACGAAAAAAATCCCCCGGCCGAGGAGCCCTTTTTTCCCCGCCAGCATGAACATGCCGGAGGAGGCGAGAAAGAGCAGACCGATCGCGTACGAGTCGGCAAAGTACTTCCAGGCCTTCTTCCCGCGATTCAGGTGTAACCAGTTGGCGGCGCGAAGAAAGAAGCGCGGCCGCTGTCCTTCGTCGACGACGTGGCCCGTGGCGACCGTGACGTGCAAAGTGCGGTGCTCGAAAAGGACCTCGACCTCGTCACCCTCGCGGTAGACCTCCTTGGGTACTTCCCTGATGCCGAGCTTCTCGAGGATGACTTGGCGAGCCGCATTGTCATCGTCGGGAAGGGCGGCGCCGAGGTCGTGGGTCGTTCGCGTGTTCCGGAAATTCGGGTCCCAATCAGCCACATGGTTGACGGCGAGTCCGCTCGCGGCATAGACGAACGTGAGTCCGACGGCGGTATAGCCGACGTCGCGATGGAGAGCGCGAAGAAGAGCGCGCCACGAGTTGCCTCTGCGTGGACGCGTCGGAGAGATGCCCGCGCCGCCTTTAGCCATACCTCTCCTCTTTCCAGGGGTCGGCATGATTGTGGTAACCGCGGGTCTCCCAGTATCCCGGCTCATCGGCGGCGGTAAAGCGGATCCCGGTGAGCCATTTGGCGCTCTTCCAGAAATAAAGACTGGGCACGAGGGCACGGACCGGGGCACCATGCGCCCGCGCAAGCGGAATGCCCTCGAGCCGATGGGCGACGAGTGCTTCCGGAGCGAGGGCTTCGCGGAGGAGCACGTTCGACGTGTAGCCGTGGGCGGCCTCGAAAATGACGTGATGCGCAGTGGCCTTCACTTTGGCACGGGCGGCCAGATCGGCGATGCGCACGCCTGCGAAGCGGGCATCAAGCACGGTCCACTTCGTCACGCAATGTACGTCGCAAATTTGGTCGACCTGGGGCATCGCGAGGAGTCCTGCAAAGTCGATCGTAAAGGGCTGCTCCACTTCTCCGTGCACCTGGAGACGATAATCACCCGGGCTCGGGTCGCCCTCGTCGCCTCCCATCGGGCGCAGGTGCTTTAGAAGATATTGGCTCGGCGGAAGGCGCGGCCGACCATCAGGTCGGAGCGCCGCGCGAGCTCGTCGCTCGTCCTCGGAGTCGGCAAGCACGTAAGCACCGCCGCACAGAGCGACGATGACGGTCCCAGCCGTCAGAGCCCGGACGAAATGGCGACGCCCCATCGAAGGCACGAGCGGTTCTGGAGAAAGCGGACGCTGCGGCACGGTCGAACCTCCGATCAGTTTACGACGGCCCCGGCCTGCGGTTACGCATCCTGCGTTGTACGAGGGAGAGACGGGTGCGCTGCGCGGCGGACGCTCGGGCGCGTTTGCACCACGGGTTGACGACACCGGCGCATCGCGGTGATGTAGGTCGTCCATGGTCGACCGATCCGACCACTTACCTCGGGACGTCGATCTTGGCGTACTCGAAAAAACGATGCTCGACGCTGCGCGCGCAGCAGGCATCGGCGTCACAGTCACGCTTCTCCGCGAAGGCATCGCACGAAACATTTACGTCAGCGACGCTGCCGCGGAAATCATGGGGTGGCCGACGGAGGAAATCCTCTCCCGACCCCTCCTCGCCCATGTTGATCCAGACGCGCTGCCCATGCTGCGCGAGCGCCTCGACAAACGGCTGGGGGGAGAGACCGGACAGGCCCGGTACGAGATCACGGTCGTCCGCGCGGACGGGCGCCGGCGGAGCGTCGAGGTCACGTCGAGCGACGCGATCTTGAACGGCGGGCGCGCAGTCATCGCGTTCATAGTGGACGTGACCGCACGCCGGGCCGCCGAAGAGGCTCGGTTCCGAGCCGAAGCGAGCTTTCGCGAGCTCATCGAGAAAGCGCCGGAACCGATTGTGATCTCCCGGACGGGCTTTTTCGTTTACGCAAACGCCGCGTTCGTCGATGCACTCGGATACCCGAGCGCCGCCGCTCTTTACGTGGTCCCGATCGAAGAGCTCGTGCACCCAGACGAGGCCGCGCGGCTTGAGGCGCGATCGAATTTCGTTGTGGATGAGGGAAGACCACCACCCTACACGTATCACGTGCGTCGGCGCGACGGCTCGATCATGCTGCTCGAGACGACCAGTGTTCCCTTCGAATACGAAGGAAGAGCGTCCATCTTGACGATGGGACGCGACGTCACTGAGCGTCAGCTGCTCCAGACGCGGCTCGTCCAGACCGACCGCCTGGCCGCTCTCGGCACGATGGCCGCGGGCGTTGCCCACGAAATCAACAATCCCCTCGCCTACCTCATGCTCAATCTCGATTGGACCGCTCGCAAGCTGGCGGAAGGACCCGCCGACCCGCAGAGCATGGAAAGCTTCGCCGAAATGCTGCAAGAGGCCCGCCGGGGGGCCGCCCGGGTGGCGACGATCGTTCGCGAACTGCGGAGCTTCTCGCGTGCGGACGGAGAAAAGCGTCAGGCCGTCGATCTGGCCACCGTCGTGAAGTCCTCGGTCAGGATCGCAGGGCACGAAATCCATCCGCGCGCGCAGATCTCAATTTCGCTCGAATCGGTTGGCCCTGTGTGGGCGGACGAAGGACGGCTCGAGCAAGTCATCTTGAACCTCCTCCTCAATGCTGCACACGCGCTCCCGGAATCGCAAAGAGCGACGAACGAAATTCGCGTGTGTGTACGGCCCGGCGCCGAAGGAAATGCCGTGCTCGAGGTAACCGACAACGGCGAGGGAATTTCGCCCGACGTGGTCCCTCGCATCTTCGATCCGTTCTTCACGACGAAACCGCCCGGAAAGGGCACAGGGCTCGGGCTTTCCATCTGCCACGGCATCATCGCGTCGCTCGGCGGGCAGATCACGGTGCACAGCATCGTGGGCGAAGGAACGACGTTCCGCGTTTCGTTGCCGACGACGGACGCGCGGAAAGGCGAATCGCCGCCCCCCTCGAATGACACGCCCGCAGCGCCCGGCGTTCGGCGGGCTCGGGTTCTTGTCGTCGACGACGAGGTGCAACTTGCGAACACGCTCCGCGAGCTTCTCGCAAGCGAACACCATGTCGTCGCGACGACGAGTGGGGCCGATGCACTGACAGCGATTCGGTCCGGCGAAGACTTCGATGTCGTATTGTGCGATCTCATGATGCCCGGCATGGATGGCATGGAGCTCTATGAGCACATCCGCATGGAGAGGCCGGGCCTCGAACGTCGGATCGTATTCATGACGGGGGGAGCCTTCACGGCGACGGCCGCCGAATTCCTTGGTTCGATCGAAAACCGTCGCGTCGAAAAGCCCTTCAGCCTCCGCCTCGTGGAACGCATCGTCCGCGAAACCCGTTCGCAGCGGGGGCGGTCATCGTGACTGCATTTTTGAATATCGATCTGGGCGAGTTGTTTGACGAACCCGAAGCGCTCTATGCGAAAGCCCATGTCGCGAACGTCGCGTGCGGCGGACATGCGGGCGACGCAACCACCATGCGCCGAGCGGTCGAACTGTGCCGAGCCCACGGAGCGCGGCTCGGAGCGCACCCTTCCTACCCTGATCGCGCCGGGTTTGGACGGCACGAGCTTGACATGGCCGCGACCGTCGTCGAAGCTCATGTGAAAGCCCAGTGCGCGGAGCTCGCCGCAGCGGCAAGCGCCTGTGGCGAACGCGTCGTTTTCGTCAAGGCACATGGGGCGCTCTATCACGCGTCCAATCGCGACCTCGCAGTCGCCGAAGCGCTCGTGCGCGGGGCGAAGGACTCGGTCGGTTCAGCGTTTACGCTGATCGGGCCGCCGGGCGGCGCCGTCGCTGCGGCCGCGAAAGCGGCGAACCTGCGCTTTGCGCGCGAGGCATTCGCCGACCGGGCCACACGTGCCGACGGTTCGCTTGTGCCGCGTAGCGAACCGGACGCGCTTCTCCTCGAAGAGGCCGCGGTCGTCGCCCGTGCGCGAGCGCTCGCGATGCGCTGCGATGTCGACACGCTTTGTGTGCACGGCGATACGCCGCACGCCGTCGAGCTCGCGAGCGCCGTGCGGCGCTTGCTCGATTGCATCGGCCGAGCGAGTTTGCCAGGATGACGTCTTTCGAGCCCTTCGGCGACGCGGCTCTCCGGGCAAAGCTACCCGAGGGCTGTGACTCGAGAGCCGTCTTGGAGGCCCTGCGCGCACATCGCGGAATCATCGACGCCGTGGTCAGTGAGCGGTATGCGCTCGTCGCATTTGATCCGGAGCATCCGCCCGAGGGCTTGGACGCCGTCGTCGAGAGGGCCACCGACGAGCCCATCGCCGCCATCGCTCCCCGAGAACACGCGGTGCGAGTCCGTTATGCGGGGGCCGACCTCACGGCGATCGCGGCCGCCTTGGGAGGCCGGCCCGAGGACGTCGTCTCGCTTCACACCGCCGGCCGCTATCGCGTTGCCGCCATGGGCTTTCTTCCTGGCTTCGCGTACTTGAGTGGCCTCGATCCGCGCCTCCACGTTGCACGACGTGCGAGCCCGCGCACGCGCATTCCGGCGCTTTCGGTCGCGATCGGCGGACCCTACACGGGCATCTATCCGTTTGCTTCGCCCGGCGGCTGGCACTTGCTCGGCGAAGCGTGCGGCTTCGTCCCGTTTGCTGCCACATGTGGCGCGACCCTGTCGCTCGGCGACCACGTTACGTTCTGCGACGCGACGCCCTGATAAAGACGGTAACCTCGACGTGATCGAAGTCGCCACCATCGCCGGACTCGCCACGATCCAGGACGCAGGGCGCCCCGGATGGATGCATCAGGGCGTGCCACCCGGCGGAGCCCTGGTTCCCGACCTTCTTGCACGCGCCAACGCGGCGGCTGAAAACGCTTTCGAAGAGGCTGCGATCGAGGTCGTCGGCGCGCTGACGCTGGTGGCGCTGACTCCGGTCCTCGTGGCCGATGACCGCGGCAACGCCCACGAGCTTCGGGCCGGCGAGCGCCTGACGCTGGCATGCAACGATTCCCGTGTCCGCTACGGAGCCCTACGGGGCGGAATCGATGTGCCGATTGTGCTCAATGGTCGGGGTACCCTGCTGGTCGCCGGACTGGGCGGATACGAGGGCCGGGCGCTCCGACGCGGAGATCGCGTGCGCGCAGGACGGAGCCCGAAACGGTCGCACGCCTTGGTGCCGGAAGAGCCGGACCGCGACGGGCCGCTCAGGGTGGTCCTCGGACCCGATTGCGATCGCTTTTCGCCGAGCGCGTTCGACACCCTGCTGAACTCGACATTCCGGGTGTCAAACCGGAGCGATCGGGTTGGCGTGCGGCTTGTGGGGCCATGGCTCACCCGCACGGACGACGACGCAGGCTGTTCGGCTCCGATGATCAAGGGGGCAATTCAGGTGCCCGGATCGGGCGAACCGATCGTACTCGGACCCGACCACCCGACGACCGGAGGATACCCGGTCATTGCCACGGTTTGCCGAGCCGACGTCGGGACCCTGATGGCACGACGTGTAGGTGCGACGGTTCGCTTCACGCTCGAGCCAGAAGCCACGGCCGAGAAGGGTTGACGGGGCCCCTGATTGGGGGATCCTGCCCTTCCGCGCCGTTCGACACCGCAAGGAGCCAGCTCAATGGGCAAACCGATTCGCCGCGCCGCCGTCATCGGCGCGGGCGTCATGGGCAGCGGCATCGCCGCACACTTCGCCAACGCGGGCATGGAGGTCCTCTTATTGGACATCGTGCCCCCCAATCTCGCCGAGGGTGAAAAGGCGAGCCGGGCTGCACGCGATCGGTTCGCCTCGTCCGGGCTCGATAAGGCGACCAAAGCCAGGCCAATGGCCTTCTTCTCCAAAGACCGGGCGCGCCTCGTCTCGGTCGGCAACATCGAGGATGACCTGCAGCGCCTGCGCGACGTCGACTTGGTGATCGAAGCCATCATCGAGCAAATCGAGCCGAAGCGGGCGCTCTTCGAGCGCCTGGAGCGCGTCGTCCCCGATGATTGCATCGTCGCCTCGAACACGAGCGGGCTGCGCATTGCCGACATGACGAAGGGTCGGTCCGATGCTTTCCGACAGCGCTTCTTGGTGATGCACTTCTTCAACCCGGTCCGCTACATGAAGCTCCTCGAGCTGGTCGTGGGAAGCGAAACCTCATCGGCCGTCACCGACCGCATCCGTCGCTTCGGCGAGGATACCCTCGGCAAGGGCGTCGTCTTCGGCAAGGATACGCCGAACTTCGTCGGGAATCGGATCGGCGTTCACGACATGCTGTTGACGATTCACCTCATGCTGCGGGAAGGGCTGGCTCCCGAGGACGTGGACGCGATCACCGGTGAGCCGCTCGGGCACCCGAAAAGCGCCTCCTTCAGAACGGCCGACCTCGTCGGCATCGACACGCTCGTGCACGTTGCCGAGAACTGTTTTTCGGCGCTGAGCAACGACGAAGACCGCGGCGTGTTCGAAGTGCCAGGCTTCGTCCGGGCCATGGTCGAAAAGCGGCTGCTCGGCGATAAGGCGAAGGGCGGCTTCTACCGAAAGGGCAAGGACGGTGCGATCGAGACCCTCGATCCACAGACCCTTGAGTACCGCCCTCGCGGAGGCGACAAGGACATACGAAACACGTGCAAGCAGCTCATGCAGATCGAAGATGCGAAAGAGCGCGTTCGAACGCTCATCTTCGGCGAAGCGAGCAAGACGAAAGCGGGTATCTTCGCGTGGAAAGTTGTGTCGAGGTCGCTTGCGTATTCGGCGCGCCGCATCGGCGAGGTCACAGACGACCTCGTGTCGATCGATAATGCAATGAAGTGGGGTTACAATTGGGAGCTCGGCCCATTCGAAACGTGGGACGCCCTCGGCTTCGAAAACGTCGTCGATCGGATGAAGAGCGACGGCATCGCCCTGCCCCCCTCAATTGACAAGATGCGGTCCGCAGGTGGCAGAAGCTTCTACGCCGAGGACGGGCGCGTGTTCGATCTCTTGCGGGGCGAATACGAGAAGCGCCCGAGCGATCCGCGCACCGCGACGATCACCGTGCTGCGCCGCGGGAGCTCGCCCGTGCTGAAGAACGGCGGCGCCGAGGCGTGGGATCTGGGCGACGGCATTCTCGGGCTCACCTTCACGACCAAGGCAAACAGCATCGACACCGACGTCATTCAGCTCATCGGGGCGAGTGTGGCCAGGGCGGAGAGCGAGTTTCGTGCACTCGTCGTGGCCAATCGCGGGGAGCACTTTTGCGTCGGGGCCAACCTGTTTCTCATTGCGGTGGCCGCCTCGCAGCAGCGCTGGGAAGATATCCGATCGATCGTCTCGGGTTTTCAGTCTGCGTGTCAGCGATTGAAGTACGCCTCCGTGCCCGTCGTCGCGGCACCCTTCGGAATGACCCTCGGTGGCGGCCTCGAAATATGTCTGGGTGCCGGAGCGGTACAGGCTGCCGCAGAGACCTACGCGGGCTTGGTCGAAGTGGGCGTGGGACTCGTACCGGCGGGCGGCGGAACGATGAATTTGCTCTGGCGCGCGTTCGAGGGCGTACCCGATGGCGCCACGGTGGACCCTTACGTCCTCGTGACTCAAGTGTTCAAGAACATCGCGCTCGCCCGAGTCGCCACGAGCGCAGAGGAAGCGAAGGATCTCGGTTACATACGGCGCGGCTCGGGCGTCAGCTTCGACAAGGCGAGGCAGCTTGCGGACACCAAGGCGCGGGCGATCGGTCTTGCGGAGAGCGGCTGGCATCCCGCGCCGCCGAGGGCCCATGTGTTGCCGGGCGAGAGCGGAATGGCCACTCTGTCGATGATGGTCGGAACGTTGGTCGGCGCCGGGCAGGCGAGTGAGCACGACGCCAAGATCGCCCAAAAGGTCGCGGGGATTCTTTGCGGCGGGGTCAGCGGCGGGTCCCACGAGGTCACCGAAAGCGAAATGCTCGAGCTGGAGCGAGAGGCATTCATCAGCCTTTGCGGCGAGCCGAAGACTCTCGAGCGGATCCAGCACATGCTGGTCAACAACAAACCATTGAGGAATTGACCATGATCGAGGACATCGTGATCGTGGACGCCGTTCGCTCGGCCGTCGGTCGCGCGGGGAAGGGCAGCTTGGCTCAGACGCGGCCTGACGAGCTGGCGGGCCAGGTCATCGCTGCGTTGCTTGCACGCGTACCGCAATTGAAGCCCTCGGACGTCGAAGACCTCGTGCTCGGATGTGCGATGCCCGAGGGCGAGCAAGGTCTCAATGTCGCGCGCGTCGTCGGACTTCTGGCCGGATTGCCCGTCGAGACGAGCGCGATGACGGTGAACCGATTTTGCTCGAGCGGGCTTCAGGCGATTGCCATTGCCGCGGGCGCGATCGCGACCGGGGCAAACGACCTCGTCATCGCGGGTGGCGTCGAATCGATGACGTTGGTCCCGATGACGGGCAACAAGCTGAGCGCCTCGCCAGAGGCGATGCGCCGCATGCCCGACGTCTACATGCCGATGGGCCTCACGGCCGAGAATGTCGCAAAACGGTTCGGGGTGTCCCGACAGGATCAAGACGCTTTTGCGTTCCGGAGTCAGCAGAGGGCGGCCGCCGCGGTCAAGGCAGGGGTCTTCGCCGACGAGGTCGTTCCGGTCAAGGCAACTCGATACGAGAACGGCAGACGCGCCGAGGTGGAGTTTGCGCGCGACGAGCTCGTCCGCGGCGACACGACCCTCGATGGCCTCGCGGCGCTCAAGCCAGCCTTCGCAAAAGATGGGACGGTGACGGCCGGAAATGCCTCTCCGCTGTCGGACGGCGCCGCCGCCGTGGTGGTCGCCCGAAAGGCCAAGGCAGAGAAGCTGGGCTTGAAAGCGCTCGGCTACTTTCGCGCGTTTGCGACGGCGGGCGTCGACCCGGCGATCATGGGCATCGGCCCCATCCCGGCCGTCCGAAAACTGCTGGCCAAAGCCGGACTGTCGCTACGCGACATCGACCTCATCGAGCTGAACGAAGCGTTTGCAAGTCAGGCGGTGTACGTTCAGCGTACGCTCGAGATACCCGAGGAGAAGCTCAACGTGCATGGCGGGGCCATCGCGCTCGGGCATCCGCTCGGATGTACGGGAGCAAAACTGGCGGCTACCGCGTTGCACGAGCTTCGGCGCCGAAAGGGGCGCTATGCCATCGTCACGATGTGCATCGGCGGAGGCATGGGCGCCGCGGGCCTCTTCGAAGCGGCCGCTTGAAGGACGTCGCCCTCTCGCGAAGTGTCTTGTGATGCGCTGGCCCTCTGGGAGCATCATGCCGGGCGCCGTCGTGAGTCGAGGCGTTCCCGCTGCGAGGGGTGGAGCCCGGGCTCCTGGTTTCTGGATCTCCCCCGGCGGCGCCGGCTCAGGCTCTTCGGCGCGCGGGGAGCCCGCATCCATCCATCTTCTACGGACCGGGACGCCGTCCTGTCAGGCCGGCGCGGGACGACCGATCAAGCTTTCGGCGTAAGCCGCGTACCCGGACCGCCAGCGGTCGAGGTCGCCCGCGAGACCATCCGTCAGCTGGACACCGAACCCGGCCGGGACTGTTGCCCCGCCGACCGGACCGAAGGGTCGGCCCCAGGCGACCTTGCCGGCCAGCCGCACGCGCCGCTCTGAACGAGGGGGCCACATCTCGAGCCAAAGCTCTTGCCCGGCGTCGATCGGGGACAGCGTGCGCACGTACAGCCCGCCCGCGTTGACGTTGTACGAAAAGCCAATCTCGTCCTCGTCTCGGCCGGCCAGTCGGAACGCGACCGCCGTTCCATACAGCAAACGAGGCGTGGCCCGCTTGTCGACACCCCGTGCCGCGAGCAGCTCGTTCACGACGAAAAGGACGTTCTCGGGCGGCGCATACCCGTCGACAACGGCCGCCCGACCCACCGATTTCACCGCAGCGTGCACGCCGGCCATCCGCTTGGGAGGCGCGACGAGCACCCACGCCTCGGGTGAGTTCCGAGCACGCGCCGAGGTCAGCGCGTCGAGGGCGCCCGACGGAGCCAAATCGTCAGCCGCGACGACGACGCGCACTCCACCCTGCGTCGAGCACTCTTCGGCCAAACCGGCGGCGTTCACCGCGAAGCGTACCTGAAAACCGCCGTTATAGAGCGCGCGACCCATGACGGTGCGCCACGCAGGGTCCGAACCGGCGATGACCGCGCGGTCCTGTCGCACCGGCGCTTCGGACCGCGCCGGCGCACGAAGGGCCCGCAGCCGCCGTGCCATCGGCTCCAGCGCAGCCGCAACCAAATCGTCTCCCCCCCACACAAAGAGCTCGGTGAAAGCCAAATCGCTGCGCTCGGGCGCCACGCCGAAAATCGGAACTTGAGCGAGGCGGCCCTGCGATCGTAGGTGGGCAAACGCCCTGGACGCGCCCTCGGCATCGATCCGAAGCACGATCGCGAGTGGAGTCGTGTCTTCGAGCGCTACGGAAACATCGTCGCAGCGCCCGATGAGTGCGCTGGGCACACCAACTGCGGCCGCCGCCTCGCGAATGCCGCTCGCAGCGTCATCATCGAACGCCACCACGAAGACGGCCCGATCGTCGTTTAGCACCCCGAGCCTCCCCTATTCTTCGAACCAACGGGAACCAACGGCCTGCCGATTCCACTCCTTAAGTCACCCCCCAAAGAAGTCCGGATCAGTCGGCAAACGCCTCAGAAGAATCAGGCGCCCCCGGGCCGAAATCAACGCCTTGAACAGGCGGCGCTGGAGAAATCGGCACACGAAGGAGGTCGGCGCGTCACCAGCCTACGACGCCGGCTCGAAGCCGCTTTCAAGGCACCAAAAACGTCGGCGGCCCCCCCGCCTCGGCGCCCGTCGGAGCCGCCTCAAAACGGCGGAACCGACCGTAATTCGAACAGATCAAGCCATGGATGCGTTGACGCCGGCTTCGACCGCCGCGACCGCCGCAGTCTCGAGCTTGAGAACAGCCCCGTCGGGCGGATCATAGGGCGCCCGTCCCACCTGCTTCGTGCGAAATCGCTCGTTTAGCGCTCCGAGCAAGTAAGCGCGGAGGCAAAACCCGAAAATGCTGCTCTGATTGAGCTCGGGATCGATCAAGTGCGCGATTTTTCCGTGAGCTTCGGCGAGTTTGCTCCAGTGGAGGCCAGCGCTCTCGTGGTGCGCCGCATGGTAACCATTGTTGAAGACCAGCCAGTTGCCGAGCTTCGAGCAAAAATTTCGCGAATGATTGTGCTCCGACCACGGGTCGGTGTGTACGTGCTGGATGTAGTTGATGAAGATCATGGACCATGCGGCAAAGAGGGCCGGAATGAAGAACCCGAACGCGTAAACGACGGGCCCCAGTCGCCAGCCACGAATGGCCACAGCGGAGGCGAGCAAAAGAGCGTGCCCTCCGAAGACGGTGAAGTATTGGGCGCGAATCTGGCGATTGCCAGTACGCGGACACGAAGTAATACGTGCTGGCGACGAGCCAAGTATTTTTCTTCGAGTAGCGCCAGGTGATGGTGGCATCGCCGGCTTTGTTGACGAACTTGTGATGGTTGAGGTTGTGCGTGGGGATCCATGCGAAGGTCGGAAATCCGTAAAAAACGCTCAGCCAAGCTGCATAGAACGTGTTGGCCGTGCGACTCTTGAACGTCGGGCAGTGGTTCTGGTTGTGGCTGAACACGCCCGCGCAGAACCCGAAGTAGAGGCTCAAGGGCAGCGTCCACGGAATCAGCCGTGGCTCGAAATAGGGCGCAAAGCCCATCGCCGGGAAGAAGACGAAAGCCCATAAGAACGTTCGCCAATCGGACTTGTAACGCAGCATGGTCTTTACCCTCGAACGTATCGAATCCCACGGCCAGCTTCGTCGACGCCACGTGCCATGGCTTGCTCCGCGCCCTCAAGGTCGAAGGCCCACGAAACTTACCTCTCACTCGTCCTCGAGAGGTCGACTTTTCGTGTGCGCAATGGCGTTCGCAGCCAACGAGGACGACGCGGACGGATTCAGCGACGTCCGTCGGCGGTGGTCAAAATGCCGTAGAGGTCCGGCCTTCGGTCACGAAAGAAGCCCCAAGCCGCGCGTGTCCGAGCGAGAGCGTCAAGATCGAACGTCGCGAGGATGATCCCTTCGCCGTCACGCCCCAACTCAGCCCGCTTGTCGCCCCGAACGTCGGCGATGAAGGACGACCCGTAAAATCGCTGGTCCCCTTCGATTCCGACGCGATTGGCCGCGACAACGGGAACGACGTTTGAAACGGCATGTCCGATCATGGCCCTTTGCCACGGATCGCGCGTGTCGAGCTCGGGCTCGTGCGGTTCGCTTCCGATGGCTGTCGGGTAAAAGAGGACCTCGGCTCCAAGCATCATCATGGCCCGCGCGGATTCGGGAAACCACTGGTCCCAGCAGATGCCGACGCCCAACATGCCGAAGCGTGTGGACCACACTCGGAAACCACTGTCTCCAGGCCGGAAGTAGAATTTCTCTTCGTAGCCGGGTCCGTCGGGAATGTGACTTTTTCGGTATACGCCGAGGACGGATCCGTCCGCATCGATCATGGCCATGCTGTTGTAAAATGCGGGCCCGCTTTGCTCGAAAAACGATACGGGAATCACGATCGCGAGCTCGCGCGCCACCTCTTGCATTCGAGCGACCGCCTCGTCGTTCTCGAGTGAACGTGCTTCGGCGAACCATTCGGCCCGCTCGTCGCGACAGAAGTACGGACCTTCGAAGAGCTCGGGGGCAAGCACGACGTTTGCCCCTCGCGCGGCCGCGCTCCGAACGTGCCGCTCGACCAGCAGCAGGTTCTCTGCACGCCCCCCTCCGAGCGCGCACTGGACGGCAGCCACAGTGACCATTCGGCTTTTCATCGAGCCCTGCCTCGCGGCTCCTGCTGGGTGATGCAATGAAAGGCGCCGCCCCCGGTCAGAACCGCCCGGGCGTCGACCCCAACGGCCCGGCGGTCCGGGAAAAGAGCCCCGATCCGCTCGACGACTTCGTCGTCGAACGGAGACCCGTACGTCGGCACGACGACCGTGGCGTTGCTGACGTAAAAATTCACGTAGCTTGCCGGCATGACGCGACCCTCGTCGTCCGCGATCCGACCCGGAGACGGTATGCGGGCGACTTCCAGGCGACGCCCGCGCGCGTCGAACTCCGTCGCCAGCTGCCGCAAGATGGCGTGGAGAACCTCCCGGTTGGGGTCATCGCCGGAGCGCGGTTCCATGGCTACGACGACGCCGGGACGCACGAAGCGGGCGAGCGTATCCACGTGCCCGTCCGTGTGATCATTCTTCAAGCCTTCGTTTAGCCAAAGGACTCTCTCGCAACCCAATCCTTGGAGCAAGCCGTCCGCGATTTGCGCTTCCCCCATCGAGGGATTGCGGTTCGGGTTGAGAAGGCACTGACGCGTCGTCAGCACGGTCCCATCTCCGTCGACCTCGACGGCCCCGCCCTCGAGGACCCAAGGCATCGTGAAGCCGCGCACGCCCGCAAGCGTGGACCCGATGCGTTCGGCGACGCAGTCGTCGTGCGCGAGCACGTATTTGCCCCCCCAACCGTTGAAGCCGAAGCGTACGGTCGCGAGCTCCATGTGCGGACCGAGAAGAAAGAGGGGCGCCGTATCCCTCAGCCAAATGTCGCCGAAGGGCAACATGTGGAATCGAACGCCGTGCGCCGGCAAGGCGGCGCGTGCACGCTTCGCGTTCTCTTCGTCGGGCACCAGCACGTTTGCGATCTCTCCTTCGACGATGGCGGAGACGATCTCGACAAAAGCGGCGCGCGCGGGCTCGAGATGTCCTTCCCACAGGTCGGTACGGCTCGGCCAGGCGAGCCAGGTCGACGAATGCGACGCCCATTCCGCGGGCATGCGAAACCCGGCTTCGCGCGGCGTGAACATGGGTGGGCGTATATAGCGCGGCGACGTCCGCTCTTCACGGGGTCGCGATTCGCGTCACGCGCAAGTTGCGCGCGACACTCTCGGACCCCGCTGACCCGATGCCGCGGAGACCGACGGAAACGCGAGCCCCGGCGAGCACTCCGCTCGGGCATTGTCCCGATTGGCCGCCCGGAAGGGTCCATTGGACGACCGCGCCGGAGCGTTTCACCTCGAGCGAAGCCGGCTGCTGTAGAAGTGGTTCCGGGCACGCTTGGCCGCCGACTTCAAGCTCATTGCCGTAGACGTCGCGGAGCACGACCAAAGTTGGCTGGGGAGTGTCGACTTCGACCAGCACGTCGGCGTAGGTTCGGTCCGTCACGAACGCGCTCGCGCCCATCGCCAACGCGAGACCGGACGATGGATCGAAGTCGTCCGCCTGCGAGGCAGCCAGGCGGTCGGGCGCCATGTTTGCCGCATCGACGACGAGCAGCGGCGCGATCAGCGACGAGTAAGGGCCTCGCGTGTCGAAGCGAAGACCGACGAGCGCGCCGCTCGCTCCGTCGATCCACATGGCCAACCCGGGGTCCGGAGACGCCGCGGCGTCGGTGACGATCGCCGGTGATGCATCGAGGACCGTCAGCGCACCGAACGCGCCGAGCCAAGGCTCCCATACCAGCCAGCGATCGCCCGTCCACAGCACAGGAGCGCCCCCTGCACCGCCGAAGAGCAGCGGATGGGTGAGGGATCCCTCGATGGGAGTAGCCGCCTCGAGTGTACCGTCCGCGTCGATGACCCAAACACTTTGAAAATTCGACGGAGCGGGGGAGGGCGGCGCGATCACCGCGAGCGCTCCCCCGGCCTCGAGCGCAATGTAAGCGACTGCGGAACCGGTCACGAGATCGCGCACCGCTCTCGACGGCGCGCTCGCGTCGGCCCGAAACCACTCTAGGGTGGCCACCGCGTTGCCCGACGCATCGACCCCCCCGGCGACGAGCACCTCTCCGGAGGCAAGCCGGATGACGACCGGTGCGCGCCTCGCCACGGCGAGCAACGCGACGTCTTCGGCCCGAACCGCGCGCGACACCGGATCCACGATTTCCATGGTGTCGAGCAAGGTCGTCCCGCTCGGACCGCCAATCCCGCCGACGAGAAGCGTCTCACCCGTCGTGAGCGTCGTCGCGCCCTGCGCGGCTCTTGGCTCGCTGAGCATGATCGGCGCGGCCTGGTCGAACCCACCAACCGAGTCGTCGAACACCTCGGCGTCTTGCAACGGAATCCCGGCCGTTCGCGGGTCATAGCCGCCGGCGACGAGCGCCCCGGTCCCAAAGGGGGTGATGGTCGCTCCGAGACGCGGCGTTCGGAGATCAGGTTGGGCGATGACGACGGCTCCTGTGTCGAGATGGACGACCTGTGTGCTCAATGCTTCTCCCGGCACCGCGCCCGTTCCGCCAACGACGAGGACACGCGAACCGTCACCGTACGCACCCAACGTGGCCGCTGCCTGGTTCGCTCCGCCGTCGACGTCGTTCGACGCGTCGTCGCCGGGGACCGAGGCGGCCAAAGCGCACGACGTCGTTGCCGGAAACATGAGGATGTCGACGCTGCCCTGCGAGGGCAGATTTCCGATCCCCCACCAGTCTCTGTCGTTCTCGGTGGCGTCGATGACGAGTGCACGAGCGGACGGATTGAGCTCGGGCAACGGATCACCCTTGCTCGCCGCAGGGTGCGCGGCGATTGGAACGGTCGACGGGTCGAAGTCTCCGAGGCCCTGGTAGAAAGCCTGGCCGTTGCCGTCGAGGGTGAGCCCTCCGGGTGTGCAGGGAAGATGCATCGTCACCGTCCGGACGGTGACTTCCGGGTCCTTCTTGCACCCGGCCGCAGGGGCCACGACGGCCGAGACACCGAGTAAGAGCGCGACCCCGCCTTTGCTACGATGGTCAGAGCGCCAGACGTTGCGAATGTACCCCCAAGTATTCGGCAAGTACGTGCTCGAACGCGAGCTCGCGCGAGGCGGCATGGCTCGCGTCGTTCTCGCCACCTTGCGCGGCGCGGGGGGATTCGAAAAGCGGCTCGTCGTCAAACAAATACGCGACGAGCTCGCCTGCGACGAAGAATTCGTGCGGCGCTTCGTCGAAGAAGCCAAAACGACCGTCAGTCTCGCACACCCCAACATCGTCCCCGTCTACGAGCTTGGCGTCGAACTCGGCACGTACTTCCTTGTCATGGAGCTCGTCGAGGGAGTCAGCCTCGCGGAACTTCTTCGCGCGACCGCGCCGGGCCAGGGGCGACACGCGGCACTTTCACCGGAGGAAGGCGCCTACGTCGGCGTCGAAGTGTGCAGAGCCCTCGATTACGCCCATCGACGAAGGAACGTCGTTCACCGCGACGTCACGCCGCGCAACGTGATGACCGACGAGGAAGGACAGATCAAAGTCATTGACTTCGGAATCGCGGCGCCCGTGGCGACGGGTCCGAGTGGTCACGGCGTTTTTGGGTCGCCCGGGCACATGCCCCCCGAGCAAATGGAAGGTCGTGAGCTGACGCCTGCAGCCGACGTTTTTGCCGTGGCCGTACTCGTCATGGAGCTCTGGCGGGGCGAGCCTCCATTTCGACGCAAAACACCGGAAGAGGTCGTTTTGGCCATGCGCAGTCCCCACCCCAAGCCGAGTGACGCTGACATTCGCCTGCTGCCGCTCGACGACGTATTCAGGTGCGCGATGTCCCTCGATGCATGCGCGCGACCGCAGCAAGCCGACGACTTGGCGCGGCACCTGCGGCGGTTTCTCGCTGGAATCGATCTCGGCGATGTGGCCCGACAACTCGGCGACCGGGTTCGCTCGGTGAGGCGGGCGAGTTCTCCGCCGCCCGCTCTTCGGGACCCGCCTCTCCAGCGGCCTGTGTCACGCCCGACGGCGACGCAGATCGGAACGAAAACATTCGCTCTTCGCGAAGACGTTCGCACGCTCGGTTCGGCTGCGAACGAAATCGAGAGCTCGACGCGAAGGTTGGTCTCGGAAGCCCCGCACGCGAATGAACCGACCGCGGCCGCGAACGACGCCCACCGGCCGGCACCGATCTCGTCCGAGCGCGGCACGCGCCGGCCGTTGACAATAGCACGGGTGGCGTCGCTGATGGCGGTGGCCGCTGCCATGATGGCCGGTAGCGCGTTCGGAGCGTTCTTGTGGGGAAGGAGCACGCCGGGGGCCGGATGGGCCGCCCACGCATCGAGCGCAACCAGACCCCCCCCAGCCGAAGCGCCCGCGCCGACCGTCGAGGTGCCGTCGACGCCCAGCGCGGCCACCCTGCCTCGGCCAAGCTCCCTCGCCGCAATCGGCCCCCTCACCGCCGCGACGGCTGCGGGCTCGAGAGACCCGTCGGTCCCCGAACGAGCTCAGCTTGTTCTCCTCGGCGACGGCACGCTCGCCCGCATCGATGGCATCGCCCGCGGCAGCTGCCCGATGCGCGTAGCCGTCGAACCCGGGCGACATGCGGTCACGTTCTTGTTTCCACCGACCGGCGAGTCAAAGAGTGAGCGCATCAGCGTCGCACCTGGCGAGCGGCTGTCTCTTCGAGCTGACTTCACGGGTGCAGCACCAACCGTCCGGGTCGCTCGTGATCCGTAAAGGCGTTGATGGATCCGGGTGATCGGTGGGAGAAGAGGCGTCATGCCTGACCACCTCGAGCTGAGCCGGCACCTGTCCGACGCGGAGCGCGAGCTGCAGCAGGCGGTCAAAAACTTCACCGACGAGCGCGTGCTCCCGCGGATCGATGGCGATTGGGAGCGCGGCATCTTCCCAGCAGAGCTCGTGCCCGAGATCGCTTCACTCGGCCTGCTCGGGGGAAACCTCGAAGGCTTCGGCTGTGCAGGATTGAGCGAGGTGGCTTACGGGCTCGCCATGCAGGAGCTCGAGCGGGGGGACTCCGGGATTCGGTCATTTGCAAGCGTGCAAGGCGCGCTCGCGATGTACCCGATTCATGCGTACGGCTCCGAGGACCAGAAGGCGTCTTGGCTTCCCGCGATGGCTCGGGGTGAAGTCATCGGCTGCTTTGCGCTGACGGAGCCGGAGACCGGCTCGAACCCCCGACGCATGCAGACGATCGCCGTCGACGACGGAGACGCGTACGTCATTCGGGGCACGAAGCGCTGGGTGACCAATGGCTCCATCGCGCAGGTTGCGCTCGTCTGGGCGAAGCTCGGCGGAGTCGATGGCGAGGTTCGTGGGTTTCTCGTACCGACCGGCGCACGGGGCGTCGACCGACGCGTCATTGAGCGGAAGGTCAGCTTGCGCGCCAGCGTGACGAGTGAGCTATCGTTCGACGACGTACGGGTCTCGAAGGGTGCGGTGCTGCCCGGGGTCCGGGGTATGAAGGGGCCTCTGTCTTGCTTGACGGCCGCTCGCCTGAGCATCGGTTGGGGCGTGATCGGCGCCGCGACGGCCTGTTTTGACTGCGCCGTCGATTACGCGATGCGACGGTCTCAGTTCGGGGGAAGGCCGATTGCGAGCCACCAGCTCGTCCAGGCCAAGTTCGCCGACGCGTTGACCGCGATCACGTCCATGCAGCTTTTGGCATTCGAGGTGTCGCGTCTCAAGGAGGAACGCCGCGTGCGACCCGCGCAGGTCAGCCTCCTGAAGCGCCACAACGCCCGCGCTGCGATCGAGGTCGCTCGATCGTGCCGCGACGTCCTCGGCGCAAACGGCATCACGCTCGACTACCCGGTCATCCGGCACCTCTGCAACCTCGAGACAGTCGTCACTTATGAAGGGACGCACGACATCCACACGCTCATCATTGGACAAGACGTCACTGGGATCAGTGCTTTCGAATGAGGGGCGCGCGGTGGACAGGCCATCGACGCTCAACCGACAAAGGTCGGTGAGAGGGCGCCCAAGCTCCGCAGCGCCTCGAAAAGAGCAATTCCGACGGCGTTGGCGAGGTTGAGGGAACGCACGGCCCCGAGCGTGGGGATCCCGATGACCCGATCGGGAAAGCGACAGATGAGCGTCTCCGGCAGCCCCACGCTTTCTTTTCCGAAGACGAGTGCATCGCCCGGTGCAAACTGCGCTTCCAGATAACTGGTCTGCGCGCGCGCGCTGAAAAGGTGCAGATTCGCCATCGGATTGGCTTCCGCCCAATCGTGCAGGAAGCTCTCGAAGCTGGGGTGCGTCCGCACGTCCACGAGATGCCAATAGTCGACGCCCGCGCGACGGACAGCGTGCTCGTCGATTCGAAAGCCGAGTGCGCCGACCAGGTGGAGGGGAGATGCGGTCGAAGCACAGAGTCGGGCCACGTTTCCAGTATTCGGAGGAATCTCGGGCTCGACAAGCACGATGTGGATGGGTTTGGCCATGGGCCGAGCACGAAGACGCGGGGTATTGGTCGCGGTGGGGGCGAGGACTGGCTTCGTCATCGGATCCAAATCGACGGGGATGCGTCGAACTATACACGCTCAATCCGACGCACCTTGACGGTCCGGCGGGGCCAACCGTAGCCTCGCGAGGGAAAGCGTGGTTCGTGTCGATCGAAGCCGGCGTCTTCTTCTGACCGTCGGCCTTGCGGCCAGCCTCGGTTGCCACGACGGCACTCTGTCGGCCGTTGGCAGCTCGCCGCCGCGCGCAGCCGAGAGGTCGGCCCTTCCCGACGCCGGTGAGATGCGAGAAGAGTCTCCGGTGCCTTCCGACTTTCGGAGGCGTATGGCCAAGATGAGCGACCGCTTTCTCTCCCATGGGCACGGTGAGCGCTTCGACGTGGTGGTCTGGGCGAACACGCCGTTCGACGCGGGGACCGACGCGGGCGCCCGGGAGGGCTCCGTGCTCGTCGAAGAGGTCATCGATCACGATATGCACGGCGATCGCCCGGCAGGGTTCCTCGTGATGGAGAAACTCGGGGCCTCATGGCGCTTCGAGACCGTCGACCCAGGAGGCCTCGTGACGCACAGCGAGCGATCGGGACCGTGCGCTTCTTGTCATGCGGAGGCGGCGGACGGCCTATTTCCTTGGAAAACGATGATGCCGCCTCCGTGATGGCCAGAGCGCGGGTTCGCGTTCCGCGCCGAAACGGTTCCCATCTGCCATTCCCGGGTTCCTCTGGATTCTTTCGGAACTCCGGTCAAATCAAGCACGCGCCCACGGCCTTCGTTCCGTCACCGAGCGGAGGTGCCGGCGACCCCTGCGCCTTCAGGCGAGGAGCACCGTGACGAGGGCGGCGATGACGGTCACGGCTCCGACGAGCGTCGCCATGGCGGCCACTCTGTAAGACGCGCGCAGGGCGGGACGCGCCGCCTCTCCCTCCAGGCGGTAGCAGCCCGTCAGAAACGCTCGCGCGCTGCGCGCCGGCAGCCCAACCGCCATCGTGGCGATGGATACGGAGGCCCCCAGCCCGTCCTTGACGGCGACGATGAGGGCGCCGAGAGGACCGATGACGAGATCCCAGCCCGTCGCGTACAGGCCGAAGCGCAGAGCACGCCGCGTCGCACGTCGAGCACCGGCACGCCGCGCCCCGCGGTCGAGGGCCCAACCGTGGGCCACGTGGGCCAAGACGAGAAGTGCGGCGACCAGCGGAACACCGACGGCTGCGAGCCGAGCAGCGGTCGGTAATTCATCGATCACGACATGCTCGATCCATGCGGGGGCCACGAACGCGACAGCAACGAGAGCCAGCGCCGCCATCGCGGTCGCCGCGATGATTTCGCTGACAAGAGCAAATCCGAGAGCCGGAGCGAGAGGCCCGTCGGGCAACGCCGCGAAGAAACCTTCGGCCTCAAACGTTGTCGCGCGAGCCGTGGCCCAAAGGCGGGCGAAAGCCCCAGCCCCAGGACGCTCCCAAGGCACGACGGCCATGATCCCCGACCTGCTTTCGTCATGCTGGCAACCCGCGCAGTCAGCCTCGCCGCACCGAGCGCACACAACGGCGGCCGGAACCTCGCCGTCATCGCCATCGACGCGAGCGTTGACCCTGAGATCCGGTGCTAAGCGCATGGGTCGCTCCTCGTCTGTGGCCGGTAGCAAGTCTGACACGCCCCCCGCTGAGGCGCACGCCCCTCGCCCTCTAATGCAAGAGTTCTCCTTGTGAGGACGCCGGACGGACGCGCAGGTCGTCTTTGCGACCCCCGAAAGCCATCGCCACGCCCAGCGCGAACGCCGAAAGCCCGACGGTGGCATAGAGCCCTGCCCCCCAGCTAAACCGCAATGGGACGAGGTGGCTTCCGTGGGGCGGCCGGGCCAAAAGAACGGCGCAGGTTACGCCCGGCACGGCCGCCAGGAATGCCGCGGCAACGCGGGCGCCGCGCATCTTCGCGACGGTACGGCGACTCAGTACGGTGGGTAAGAGGACGAACCAGGCCGCCCAAGCGCCCCATGCCCATCCAAGGCGCCGAGCGAGCGCAAACCCGGATAGCGTCACGACGTCGGGCAGCGTGACGTGCACCCATGGGGAGAGAAAAGCGGCGAGACCGCAAAGGGCTGCCGCAGCCAAGGCACCCCGCCCACGACCGAGGTACGCGAGAGGGAGTGGGTCGTCCGAGGGATCGTGCGGCAGACCATTTTCGCTCTGGACATCGAGCGAAGGGGGCAGTCGCTCGATCGGCATGAGTGCGACGCCGCACACCGAGCACGACTTCCGCTCGCGCTCGTCGAAGAGCTCGCGACAAAAGGGACATGCTACGAGCACAGGAAAGGATAGCGCAGGAACGAATTTCGTTCGGTACGGTGGACGACGGAGCGTCGCCGGCCCTTAATGCCCGCCATGACTCGCCCCGCGAAACTCGATCGCACCGCCGTGGATGCATGGCTTGCCGAGCATCCAGGATGGGACCTCGTCGAAGGACGCGCCCTCGCCAAGCGATTCGCGTTTGCCGACTTTTCGCTGGCGCTGGCCTTCGCCGTTCGAATTGGCGATCTGGCCGAGAAGCGCGATCACCATCCGGACATCGAGATCGGGTGGGGCCGCGCCCGCGTCGTGTGGTCTACCCACGACGCAGGCGGTGTGACGAAGCTGGACTTGGATGCGGCCGAGGCATCCGACACGATGGGCGGATGACGGACGGAGACCGCCTCCAGCGCGCCCGGCGCGCCCTTCTCGAGCGAATCGAGGCGCTCGTGGGTCCTGGCGCAATCGAGCGCTTCGAAGAAGCTCTCACCCATGCGAGCTACGCAAACGAAGCAAGCGCACCGGACAACGAGCGACTCGAATTCTTGGGCGACGCGGTGCTCGGTCTTTGCGTGAGCGAATTGCTGGCGGCCGCACATGCGACAGCCGACGAAGGCAGGCTGACCCGCATGCGGAGCGCACTGGTCAATGCCGATGCGCTCGCACTGTGGGCTCGCCGCGTCGATCTGGGGGCATGCATTGCGCTCGGCCGAGGGGCAACGCTCGGCGCCGAGCGCGAACAAACCAATGTTCTCGCCGACGCCGCGGAGGCGATTGTCGCCGCTGTCTACGAGGCCCGTGGAATGCCCGGTGCACGCGCACTGGTGAGCGACATCGTGGGGCCTCGCCTCGCGGAAGCCGATGCTCTGGCCACCCCTGATCCGAAGAGCGCTCTACAGGAGCAGGTGCAGGCGAGCGGAATGCCCGCACCGACGTACCGCGTCGTCGACCTCAAGGGCTCGCCACACGACCAGGTATTCGAAGTCGAGGTCCTTCTCGGGGAGCACGCCATCGCTCGCGGCGAGGGTCGAAGCAAGCGACTCGCCGAGCGCTCGGCCGCCGCTACCGCACTGGAATCGCTGCGCGATGACAAGAATCGAAAGTCCTCATGAGCTTTGTGCGCTCCCTGGTGCTGCGCTCCGACCGACGCCGCGCGGATCGCAGCGGCCGGCCGGTGCGTGCGAAGGGCCGCGTCGGCGACATTACGGCCGGACTGGGGAAGCGTCGCGCTGGGTCTCGTCTTCTCTCTCGATCGATTCGAGCGGTGAGGGATCCAGGCTTCGTACCTTGGCCGCGCGGAGCGCGATGAGCAGCTTGTCGGTTTCGTCTTTCAGCCGTTGGGTCAGCAAACCATCCCTGATCTGCCCCGCGGCCTGCTCGAGGCTTTTGTGTACACCTGCGACCGTTCCTCGACGCCAAACGACCGAGAACGAGTCCCCCTCCGCGACGGGGAGGGGGACGAGCTCACCGTCCCGAACGCCCTCCGCGGCGCGTACAATCGATGGGTCGACACGAAGCCCCGGTTCAGCGGATGAGCCGTCGGGCGCAAGGAGGCCAAGATCACCTGCCTTGAGGTAGGATGCCTTGTCACGGCTATGCTCCCGCGCAAGCGCGGCAAAGTTCTTGGGTGTGAGATCCGCCTTGGCCGCACCGAGGACATCAGCGGCCTCTTCGCGGGTTGCACAAAGGATCCTCCAGAGGGCGATCCGTTCGGGCGCCACGTAACGATCGATGTGATCGTCATAGAATCGCCGAACCTCGTCAGGCGGGACGTCGGACGCAGGTCCGATGCGCGCCCGGATGGCCCGGACCGTCGCGGCCGACCGTGCTCGGTCGACGAACAAGGCAACGTCGGGGCGCCTTGCGAGATCGCGAGCTTCGGCGCCGCTGACGAGAAGCGCCTCGGGAACCATCACATCGGTCAGCACACGTCGTCGCACGATCTCCGGCTTTTCGCCGAGCGCAGCCCGCTCGATCGCCGACATCGCTTCGATCCGGCTTTCGAGCTCCCCGACGGTGATCGGCGTACTCCCGACGCGCGCGACGGTCACACGCCCCGTCACAGCCGAATCCTGGGCGCCCCTGCTCGAACCACCGAATGAGAGGGTCGCAACCGCCAGCGTAAGCGCCCTCGCACGCGCCGCGCTCATGAAGACACGACGCGTCTTCCTCCCCGGGTGCTCCGCGCCGACTCGGCGCCGAGAACCCCGGCGCTTCGCAGCACTTCTTCGCCCACCCCGACGAACCGATAGCATTCGGGACGGAAGCCGTAGGCCTTGTGGAGGCGGCTCACGACGCCGACCATTTCTTCGTCTGGCACGGTCGTCCGCCTGATTTTGGCGATCTTCCTGATCGACCGGAGCGGCTCGCCGAGGTCCATGAGCTCGTGGACGCGGACGAGAACATCGAGCGGCTTGAGTTCCCGCGCTCCGCGAACTTTTCCGGACTCGAGCTCGCGCAAAAGCCGCTGGCGGCGCTTTTCGGTACGCCCATCGCGCTTGTGGGCGCCGGCGCCTCGGCCGCCGAGTATGTCATTGAACAAACGCGCCGCCCTTCGCTTTTCGATCGCCTCTGGGCTGCCGCGCCGGTTCTGCGGCTTCGTCGCACTTCGACTCGTTCTCGCCATGACGCGCCTCCATGCATCAGACGCGGCAAACGCCGCTCAAGATAGCGAATCGCGCACGGGCGTGTCAATCGACACCCGGCACCTTCGCGCGATCTCACAATGGGTACTTTCAACGGGGCTCGTGGAGCTCTGGCTCGATACCCAGACCGCGAACGATCGCTTCGTGAAGTGCGTAGACGGCGGGGGTCAGAGCCACGGCAACGACGAACTTGATGACGTACTCTCGGCCGACTTTCGCCCCGATAAAGCTCCATGTCCAACCGGCGGTCACCCGCCCAAAAATGACGTTGATCGTCACCGTATCGACCGCCTGACTGAAGATCGTGGATCCGGTTGAGCGAAGCCAAAGGTGCCGCGACTGGGTGAGCGCCTTCCAGTAGTGAAATACGCCGATGTCGAGAAATTGTCCGATGAGGTAAGCGACGACGGAGGCGACGAAGAGCTGGGCACTGCCGCCGAAGACCTTCGCGTATTCGGCCTGCGTAAAGTAGGTCGATGGGTCGACAGGCATCAGGGTCGTGACCTGCAGAAGTACCCACGCCAGGACCGCCATGAAAAACCCGAGCAGGGTCAAAAAGTGTGCGCCTCGACGACCGTAGAAGTCGTTCACGATGTCGGTGAGAAGAAAGGTCACTGGAAAGGGAATGATGCCGACCGAGATCGGGCCGGCCGGTGTGTGGATGATCTTGCCTCCGATGACGTCACCGAGCAGCAGGCAGGCGACAAAGACCGCGCAGAGATAGACGAAGAGCTTTTGCGCGGGCCCGAGTGAGGCGAACGCCGACGGGTGGGCGGAACGGACGGCGGCGGACGCGGATGCCTGGGCGACCATGGTGAGAAGACAAAAGCCCCAAAGCCCGGCTTAAGCCATCCGTTTCGTAGAGAAGCGCCCGACGTCGGGGCGACCGATTCGCCGACGGTCGCTTCCTCGGCCCGCCGCGAACTGGCAGAGCTCTTGAGCTGAGGCTTAGGCCTCATGGTCGCCCCGCGCCCTCGGCCGCGGCGTTCGACCCGCTCTTCGAGCGCGGCCCCGACTGTGTGCTCCGGGGCGTCCTTGAGCGTATCACCGCCCCGGTCGAGCCGGACGGCCGATCCGAATGGCCGCTCAGCCGACATCCGGACGCCGGTGTGCCTCCGCGGCGTCCTTGGGCGCCACCGCCCCGGTCGAGCCGGACGGCCGATCCGAATGGCCGCTCAGCCGACATCCGGACGCTGGTGTGCCTCCGGGCTGTCCTTGGGCGCCACCGCCCCGGTCGAGCCGGACGGCCGATCCGAATGGCCGCTCAGCCGACATCCGGACGCCGGTGTGCCTTCGGGGCGTCCTTGGGCGTCACCGCCACCGCGCATCCGGACGACCCCGCCGAAAGGCCACTCATCCGCCGCATCGACCCCGTGGAATGGAGGTTGCGACAACGCGACCTTCATGAAGACTCGACCGATCCTCGCTCTTGCCGCGGTTCTGGCCTCAGGCACGATGGCTTGCGCGAGCACGTCTCGGACGAAAATGGCGATCCGCTCGCCGTCGTCACCGGGAGGCGATGTTGACGTCTCGATGAAGGCGGACGGCGTTTCGGACGTTGCTGTCGTCCGCGTTGTCTTGCGGGAGCTTGGCGCGGACCCGGTCGTCGGGAGAGAGCACGTCGAGGTCACCGTCGATCAAGGCGTCGTCACCCTGCGGGGATCGTTGCACGATCGGCTCGCCAAGGCTCGAGCCGTCGCGATTCCTTCAGTCGTCCGCGGCGTACGAGGGGTGCTGGATCGACTTTCGGTGGCCACGCCCGCCAGGCCGGACGAAGAGCTCACTTTCGCCGCGGCGGCGGTGCTCGGACGCGATCCGGCGCTCGCCGGCCAAGCCATCGGCGCGGTGACGCGCGACGCGATCGTTCACCTCAGCGGCGATGTCGATTCGGACGCCCCTCGTCGGGCTGCGGAACGCGACGTGCTTGGGATGGCCGGAGTTCGCGATGTCGTCGATGATCTCGCCGTCCGACCTGGCCATCGCACCGATCTAGTCCTCTTGGCCCAGGTGAAGCGGATGCTTCTCGACGATCTCTGGCTGGGTGCTCCACGGCTCCGGGTCACGACGCGGCGGGGAGTGGTCCGCATCGAGGGTTTCGTTCATAGCGCAACCGAAAAGGCCCGCATCGAGTCCGACGCCCGGCTGACGTCCCCTCGCGACGTCGACACGAGTGCCTTGCAATATGAGGCCGCGACCGGCGACGGAACGCTCCGCGGCGACGCGGTGACCGAGAGACCGGACTCCGCCATCACCGCGGCCATCGCCCACCTGTATGGCCTTGATCCACGCCTGCGCGGCTTCCAGCCCCACGTCGACGTGCGAAACGGGGTCGTCGCATTGACGGGGGTTGTACCGGGCCGGGATGCCGCGACGGTCGCCGAAGAAGACGCGCGCAACGTGGTGGGTGTCGAGGCCGTTCATAATGACTTACGAGTCGGCGACGGCGAGCCGGCGGTTCCCGCGACCGACAGAGAGGTGCGTTTGCAGGCGACGGACGCGATCGACCACGACCCGAACCTGTCGAGAGCGCTGCTCGGGGTCGACGTCATGGGAGGACGCGTTATTTTGAACGGGGTCGTCGGAACGGAGGCGGAGAGACTGGGCGCCATCGAAGACGCATCGAGCGTCCCCGGCGCAGGCCAGATCGAGGACAATCTGCGTGTACGTCCACGGCCGCTTTTCTTGTCCGACGCCGAGCTCGGAGCCGACGTCCGCGATAGCCTCGAGCTCAGCCAGGAGATTGGCGTCGATGGGCTGAGGGTGACCGCGCAGCAGGGCGTGGTAACGCTCGAAGGGGCCGTCGGCTCGTCCGGCGAAAGGCAATCGGCCACCGACGCCGCTTACCGTGCAGGGGCCCGTCGGGTCGTCAATCGACTGTCCGTTGCGCCCGAAGGCGGTCCCTGACGCATGAGCCCGCCATCGCCACGATCTCGAGCCTGGAAGGCGGCGGCTCGAGCCTGGAAGGCGGCGGCTCGAGCCCTGGAAGGCGGCGGCCATGGTCCGGGTGGATCGGCCGCGCGTCCTGGTGCTACACGGTGGAGCTGTGCGTTTGCGCGTACTCGGTTCGGCCGCGGGGGGCGGATTCCCACAGTGGAACTGCGGCTGTTCCAACTGCCGGGCCGTTCGTGCCGGTCGACCGGGCGTTCGGGCACGCACGCAAGACAGCCTGGCATACAGCCTCACTGGCGACGCCTGGCATCTCGTCAATGCGTCTCCCGACGTTCTGCAGCAGATCGCGCAGACGCCTGAGCTGCATCCGCAGGGCCTGCGTAGCTCGCCCATTCGATCGATCGCGCTCACGAACGGCGATCTCGATCACGTGCTGGGCCTTTTTTCTCTTCGCGAAGCATGGCCTCTCGTCGTGTACGCGACGGCGGCGGTTTGGCAGGGGCTCGAGGGTCGGAACGCCATCGTTCGAACGCTGAGGCGCTTCCCCGAACAGTTGACATGGCGCCAGCTGGTCCTTCACTGCCCCGTCGAGGTCGAGCCGGGGTTGACCCTGGAAGCACGACCGGCGCGCGGCAAGCTTCCGGTCCATTTGGTTGGCCTGACCACCGAATCCCCGGAAGACAATATTGCCCTTTGGATTCGAGATTCTCGTGCATCGACTTGCGCGGTGATCGCGGCGGCGAGCTCCTCGGCCGATGGCTGGGACGAGGCCTTCGCCGGTGCGGACTGCGTCTTCTTCGATGGAACGTTCTTCTCGAGCGACGAACTCGTGACGCAGGGGCTTTCGTTCGCTCGAGCGAAGGACATGGCGCACGTTCCCATCGGCGGCGAAGAAGGGAGCCTTGCGCGGCTGGCCGGCGCTCCGACCCGACGCAAGGTCTATACGCACATCAACAACTCGAATCCCATCCTCGTCGAAGGCTCTCCGGAGCAACGAGCCGTCCAGGCTGCCGGCTGGGAGATCGCGTATGATGGCATGGAGGTGTCGCTGTGAGTGACGCGCCACGAGACGCAGAATCGCTCGTCGAGGCACTTCGTGCCGAAGGCAAGCGCCGCTACCACGATCAACATCCTTTCCACGTCCGCATGCACGCAGGACAGCTGTCCAAGCGACAGATTCAGGGTTGGGTACTCAATCGCTACTACTATCAGACGCGCATCCCGATAAAGGATGCCGTGATCCTATCGAAATCCCACGATCCGGCATTTCGACGGCTCTGGATCCATCGGATCGTCGATCACGACGGAACCCGTGACGACGAGGGGGGCCTTTTTCTCTGGCTGAAACTTGCCGAAGGGGTGGGCCTCGATCGCCGAGAGGTCGCGAGCCTGAAGCACGTGCTGCCGGCCGTTCGCTTCGCGTGCGACGCCTACGTCGAGCTTGTGCGCGAGCGATCCCTCGTCGAAGCCGTGGCCTCATCCCTCACTGAGTTTTTCGCGCCGGACATCATGGCCACGCGGCTTGCCGCGTGGCGGGAGCACTATCCCTGGGTCGACGAGGGCGTCACGGATTACTTTCAAACGCGCGTTTCGCGGGCGCGCAGCGACTCTGTCGAGGCGCTCGATTACGTGCTGGCCCACGCGACGACTCGCGTTCTCCAAGAGCGATGCATCGCGGCGCTGATCACCAAGTGCGACATTCTCTGGGCCCTGCTGGACGCCGTCTCGGCCGCTTATCCATCGTGACAGGCCCCAGGCTCGCGCCGAAAGCACGTTTGAAATGGGATCGCCGCGCGAGTCGCATGCTCCTCCTCTATCCAGAGCGGGGGCTTGCTCTCAGCGAAACCGCAACGGCCATTCTGAAACTCTGCGACGGCGATCACTCCCCCGACGACATCGCGCGGATGCTCGCTGATGCACACCCCGGCACGCATCCCGATGCAATTCGAGACGACGTCGGTTCGTTCCTCGAAGAAATGCGGCGGCGCGGCCTCGTCGACCCCTGACCGAACCGCCTCGTCGGACCCCGCGCGGACCGCTCCTCGAACCCCGCGCGGACCGCTCCTCGAACCCCGCGCGGACCGCTCCTCGAACCCCGACCGCTCCTCGAACCCCGACCGCCCGTCGAACCCGACCGAACTGCCTCGTGGTAGCGTTCCCGGGCTCCCTCATCGAGCGGAGGATGGGCCCCGGTACAGAAAACGCCGCTCGACCATTGCATCCCCTGTGCTCCGCGCCCGCTCGACGACGTGGTGCTGCGGCGAGAGCACGCACGCAGGGTCAGTGGCAGCAGCTTCGCCCGTCAGGAGAAAGGCCTGACAACGGCACCCGCCGAAGTCGAGGTGCTTTTGGGGGCAGCTTCTGCAGGGCTCGTGCATCCACCCATCTCCCCGAAACGCGCTGATCGCCCCCGAGCGCTCCCAGATTTCACCTAACGGTCGTTCGGTTACGCATTCGAACGTAAGCCCAGGGATGATCTGTGCTGCATGGCACGGCAGGACTGCACCCTGCGGGGTCATGTGAATGAAACGCCGACCCCAACCATCCATGCACGCTCGGGGACGGTCCGAGTAATAGTCCGGCATGACGAAGAGCACGTCCATGCGCCCTTCGAGGCGCCTTTTCGCCGCCGCTGCGATCTCGCGAGCGCCGTCGATCTCTGCGCGGGTGGGCATCAAGACCTTGCGATTTGCGAGCGCCCAGCCGAGGTACTGGGTGTTGGCCAGCTCGAGCCGATGCGCGCCGAGCCGCTCGCCGAGGGCGACGGCGTCGCCGACGCGCCCGATGTTTTCGCGATGCAAGACGATATTCACCGTGAGTGGAAGCCCAAGCTCACGCACCCAAGCTGCCACTTGCATCTTCTGGTCGAAGCAACGATATCCCGCGATGCGATCGGAGCTTTCAGCGTCCACGCCCTGAACGCTCAACTGGACTGCGTCGAGACCTGCCCGCTTGAGCGCTGCCAGCCTGTCTTGCGACAGGGGCACGCCGCTCGTAATCAGGTTGGTGAAGAGGTCTCGCTCGCGCGCCCCTGCCACGAGCTCCTCGAGGTCGCGCCGCACGAGGGGTTCACCTCCCGTCAGATGTAGTTGGACGACCCCGAGCTCTTCGGCCTCGGCAAAAACGCGCACCCAGCGATCCGCATCGAGCTCGTTCGCACGGCTTGCATAGTCGGCTTCGACGGGATTCGAACAATACGGACAGCGGAGCGCACACCGGTACGTCAATTCAGCGATCAGTGTGTACGGCCGAGGAGCGCTCGAGACCGCACCGCAAGAAGAATCCTCTCTGTGCACGGCGTGCTCCAAGACGAGTGCTCCAAGACGAAAGCCTAGCACCCCCACTCTTTTCGACGGGCGAGTGCGAGCACCGTTCAGGCCCGCCGCTCGCTCTTGGCCTGCAACGTGACGGGGCCGCCACACGCGCGCTCGGAACGACGACACGGCCGCCTGCGCCATGCTGGAGCGTCTCCTTCTCACCGCTCTCGCGAGCCGCTCCGCGCTCGAGGAGGGGGCGAGCGACGATCCCGCCGTTCGGCGCGACATCCCTCGGGCCGTTTCGCGATTCGGACCGATCAGCCAGCGACGACCCGCGGGGCGGCGACACGCCGTTGACCGCAGGCCGTCTCGACGGGAGGAAGGCTCACTTGGAGCCCTGGTCGCCTCGCTCGATCGCCACGTAACGCGACTGCTCGCCGCGCCTCACGCGAAGGAGCAGGGGTTGGTTCGCCGGCGCAGCGTGGACTTTCGAAGCAAAGTCGCTCGAGCCGACGACTGGCTGATGGTTGAGTTCTTCGATGGTGTCGCCCGGCCGCAGTTTGCCGTCAGACGGGCCGTCCGGGACGACGCGTTCGACCACGACGCGGCCGTCCTCCTCCCCGACCCCGATCCCGAGCGCAGACGACGGCTGCCCGCGAGGCGCGCCCGGGCCCTGCGAGGACGGCCCCGCCGACGATTCGTCCTTGAGCGTCGTCAGCCCGACGTCCACGTCGCGCCGCTGCTTGTCATGCAGCACAGTCAGTCGGACGTGAGTTCCGGGCGCGTGCCGGGCCACGGCACGCGGCAGATCTTCGGAGCGGGCGATTCCCTGGCCATCGACCGCCAAGATGACGTCCCCGGCCTTCAACCCTGCGCCCTCGGCGGGGCTGCCCGGCTCGACGTCCTCGATGAGTGCCCCGCGTGGCCGATCGAGACCGACCGCTCTGGCAAGCTCGTCATCCATCCCTTGAATGACGACACCGAGGCGCCCGCGCGAGACGTGACCCGTCGCAATGAGCTGAGGAAGCACGTCTTTGACCGCGTCGATGGGAATTGCAAAGCCTATGCCTTTGCCCTGCGGATTGATGGCGGTGTCGATGCCGACGACCTGGCCGAGCAGGTTGAAGAGCGGTCCGCCACTGTTGCCGGGGTTGATGCTCGCGTCCGTCTGAATGAAATCGTCGTACGGCCCAGCGCCGATGGACCGGCCTTTCGCACTGACGATTCCCATCGTAACCGTGTTGCCGAGACCGAAAGGATTGCCGATGGCCACGACGTATTCGCCGACACGCAACGTATCGCTCTGCCCCAACGCTGCGACCGGTAGGTCCGGTGGCGCGTTCTGGAGCTGCAGAACAGCCACGTCCAGCCGGTCGTCCTTGCCGACCACCTTCGCGCGGAACTCCCGGTCGTCGAAAAGCTTCACTTTGACGGTGTCGGCGTCGTCGATGACGTGGGCATTCGTCACGACGTGACCCTGCGCATCGACGAGAAATCCGGAACCGAGGGCTTGCTGCTTCATGATCGGATCCCCCTCCCCGCCTTCCTCGCCGCGCGGGTGGTGGCCCCGGGGTTGGCCCTGATGAAAGAAGGGGAGCAGATCGCCGAAGCCCGGAAAGCCAAAGCCTCCGCCGGGCGCCCCGTGCACTTGCTGTACGGTCGTGATGTTGACGACAGCCGGGCGAACCCGGGCCACCAGGGTGGCCACATCGGGGGTACCCGGCAGGACGGGCGGCGTCGCGAAGGGAGCGGGCATCGCTTGCGCGGTGGGTGATCCCGCGGCGATGGCGGAGTGCTGGCATCCCGCCCCGAACGCCGTGAGGAGGATTGCGGCCGGAATCAAGTTGGCGGAGGTCATGGCTGTCCGGTGAACAAGGAGCAAGGCGCTGGGATTCCCGCCCGAGCAACCCGGACAGCACGTTTCCTCGGGCGACGCGAGCCCGGGCCACGCCCCGTCAGTGGCGCTCCAACCTCACGCCTCTACCGCGGCGGCTCCTCAACGCTCGTCGCTCGCAAAAACGACCGGGCCGAGCCGTGCTTCATCGTCGCCGGCGGCTTCGCGTTCGGCAGCCAACGCCGAGGCCTCCGTCTCCAAGTCAGCGAATCTCCAGCGTGTTTTTCCGTCTGCCTCAATCTCCACGTCTCCACCGAGCGCGACGAGCTCTGCATCGATGCGCTTCGGTTCCGGCGCACTTCCCGTCGCGCTTCGCCATGCGTCTGCAGCGCTCCGATCGGTGACAGGCTCCTTGGCCCTCAGCCGCTCGAGCACGACCCGGAGAACGGCCAAGCGACCCCTTTCCTGCTTCGCCCGACGCAGTTTGATCGGCCTGGCCATCGCGCGCGCAACCGGCAGAAGGAAGAGCATCGCCGAAAAAACCGCAGGAATGACCCCCAAAACGAGGGGGACACCCGTATCCACGTTCGCGTACGGCACGCGATCGAAGAGATGGGCGGCCCGTTCCAGGGTGAGGCCGTTTTCAACGCTCCAGAGGCCCATCATCAGGTTGAAGCCATTTAGGGCGCCGATGGCCAAATTGGCTCCGATGGAGTTGCCGGTCAGCGGCTGAATCGGCTTCGTTCGCGCCCAGGCCGGCGCTGGCTCGGCTTCGCGCGTGTCCGACGCCGTCTTGCGGAGCTCGGGGAAGCTATAGAAGATCCCACCGTCCTCGCTCACGCCAACGTCGCCGTCGTAATCGAGCATCAACTTGGCCATCAAGGGGTCGGCTTCGTCGCGGCGCAGACCGGTGACGCGCATGACGTCCGCCAAGCCGATACGCCCCTTGCCAAGGCGGATGGCGGCCACGATGCGCCGTTCATCGTCGAGGGGGTCCACTGCAAGCGGCTCTGGGCCGAAAAAGAATCGGTTGACGCGCTCGTACAGCGGCACGCGAGGCTCCCGGGGCCGCACCGGGGCGCCATATCCGCGCGTGAACGATCCCCGCCATGGCTCGCCATATCCGTATGACGCATACGAAAAGGGGGACCACGGATGAAAAGTCCAAAAGAGCGCGTCGCCAACGACGCGGAGCAGGCCGTAGGCGAGGGCGCCCCCGGGGAACCCGTTGTCGCTCCGGCGCGAGTCGCTGCCCTGGCGTGCAAACGTCATCGCGAGAAGCAGGCCCACGAAAATGGCTGCGTAGCCGACGAGAACGATGGCCACCCACGCTCGAACGACGAACCGAACCGTGCTCATCAGCGCGCGGCCGACGGTGCGCGCAAGTCGCCGCCGCGCATTGGCACGCTCCCATGGCTTTGCAAAGCCATGCGGAAAGCGGTGAACGAGCTGGCCTTCGCTCGTCACCCGCAGCTGGCCGCGGTACTCCTTGGACAGCCAGGTGAGGCCGCTCTCGGCATCGCGCAACGCGAGACCGGTACGCGCAGCGGCGTCGGCGACGGTCAGCGGCACGCGCGGATCCACCCGCGCGCGGATCGTCGCCGCGGCCTTGGCCGGTTCCATAAACGCGGGGGAGGCCTGGCTCTCCACGGCCCCCAACGTACGCATCTTGGTGCGTTCGGTCGAGCCGAGCCGGCGCGAGCGCCCCCGCGAATCCGCCTCCACGAGCTCGAGTCGATGGCTGCGGCTCGGCTCCAATCGCCGCCGTTTCCTTCGAACCCCAGGAATCCTTCGAACGGGATACGCTGGCGCCCTCTCGTGCCCACCCGCGTCGCGATCTTCGGAGGCAGCTTCAATCCACCCCACGTGGGACACGTCCTCGCATGTGCGCTCCTTCTGAGCGTCGAGGAAATCGACCGAGTCCTCGTCATACCGACGTTTGTCCACCCCTTCGCGAAGATCCTCGAGCCGTTCGCGGATCGGCTCCGCATGTGCGAGCTGGCCATGGGCTGGATCCCGAACGTTGACGTGTCTCCGGTCGAGGCTGAAATGGGCGGTTCCAGTTTGACCCTGCACACCCTTGAGCACCTCGGCAGGGCGCACCCGGATTGGCAGCTGAGGTTGGTCGTCGGGAGCGACATCCTGACGGAGGCGCACCGCTGGTTCGGATTCGATGCGATCGAGCGGCTCGCGCCCCCTCTCATCCTTCCCCGGGCCGGCATGAGCGAAGGTGCACCCGAAAGCTCGCTCCTGCCGAACGTCTCGAGCACGCAGGTGCGGGCGGCGATCGCGAGGGGGGAATGGATCGCACTCCAGCGCATCGTGCCGCGAACCGTGCTGGAGTACGTTCGTTCGAGAGCCCTTTACGGCGCCTCGGCGTGAACTGCGGGCGTGGCTCGACGGCAAGGTCGGTCGGGAACTAAGCTTCGAAGTCTGGAAGATCTTCGCCCGAAGACCATTCTCTTTTGCGCCGTGCTCGCGCTCGCGATTGCGATGAGCGTTCTCTTGCGGGGCCGAAGGACGGTTCACTGGCTCTTTGCGGCGTTCGCCACGGACATCGCACTCTGGTACGGCAGCCAGTCGCTCGCAGGTTTTTTCCGCGCAGACGTCTGGGGACGGGTCACGGGAGTCCTGACCGTCCTTTTGCCCCAATTTGCCCTTCACACCTTTCAGAACGTCGTGCCGCTCGAAGGGCGCGGCAAGCCGAGGCTCGCCCGCTTCGCCGCCACGATCGCGGTGCCCCTCTTCGTGCTTTCGGTGTCGCCCTACCATGACCGGCCGTTCGTGCTGGGCGCGGTCTACACCTACGTGTTCGGCTTGCTGGCCGCTGCGCTCATCACGCTGGCGCGCAGGGGCCAGCGCAGCCCATCCCGGGCGGTACGCGACCGCGTTCGCTTTCTCGTCGTCGTCGGCGCCGCTGCCACGACGTTTTCTCTCGCTGATTTCCTGTCGTACCTCGGCGTGCACCTACCGCCCATCGGTGCCGTGCTCGCCATCGTTTTTCTTTTCGTGCTCGCGGAATCGGTCACGCGGCCGCGACTCGCAGACATCTACGAGCTCGCGGGACGGTTGCTCGTCTCGACCGCGCTGGCCTTTTGCCTGGCCGCGATTTTCTATCTTTTCGTCATGGTCATCGGCGGCTTCGACACGATGTATCTCAACGCCGTGCTCGCGGCGATTGTGTTTCTCGTCCTCTTCGAGCCCCTCCAGACGGAGGTCGAGACGCGCATCCATCAATTTTTCTTTCGCGAGCGCTACGATCTCGAGACGAGCGTGGCCAACCTCCGCAAACGGCTCGCTCACGTGCTCGAAATCGACGAGATGGTCTCGACGCTCATGCAGGGCCTCGACAGCTCACATCGCGTGACGACCGCGGCGATTTACCTGCGCGATCAGGATGGCGACGGCTTCGACCTCGTAGGGTCTTTCGGTACGGCCGTTCCAAAGCGGATCGAAGCACTCGGCGCGCGACCCCTGCTCGATCGGCTGAGCAAGTATCCGTCACTGTCGCTCGAAGACGCGGCCAAGGAGGGCAGCCAAGGAGCCGCCGCGGTCACGACCGCTGCGGCCGCGCTCGGAGCGCTTCAAAGTGCGGTGGCGCTCGCCGTGCGTCCGGAGGAAGAGGGCATTGTGGCACTCCTCTTCACGGCCGACGATCGGGTTCGTGACGCGTTCACCCCCGAGGAGATCGCGTTGCTCGAAACGGTCGCGACCCAGATCGGGGTCGTGGTTGTCAACAGTCGGCTCTACTCGCGGATGAAGGATCGTGATCGACTCGCTGCACTGGGATCCATGGCTGCGGGCCTGGCCCACGAGGTAAAAAACCCGCTCGGCGCCATCAAGGGCGCCGCCCAGCTGCTCGAGGAGGTGGGCGCTTCGCCTGAGGATCCAACCGCGCGTGAATTCGTCGGCATCATTCTCGAGGAGGTGAACCGGCTCGATCGCGTGGTCGGAAGCTTTCTTGACTATGCGCGACCACACGCCGGCAATCCCATCCCGCTCGACCTCAACGCTGCCGTCCGGCGAACGGTGCAAATCGTGTCCAGCCAAATCAGCGACGGCGCCGTCGACCTTCAGTTGGAGCTCGCGGAGCCGCTGCCACGAACCCGCATCGATCCCGAGAAGTTTCGTCAAGTTCTCATCAACCTGACGCAGAACGCGATTCAGGCGATGGACGGGCGAGGCAAGATCACCGTCTCGACGGCGGTGCGGCGCTCCGGCCGCGCCCGCGTCGTTCCCGACCGTTGGGGGGAGCGTGTGGACTCCAAGGGCCCCGGCAGCCACATGCCGGCAGATTCGCCCGCGCGTCGGTCGATGTCGGACGACACGGAACTCGTCGAGGTGAGCGTGCGGGACACGGGGCCCGGGATTTCACCAAAGGTGCTCCGTAACCTCTTCATTCCGTTCTTTACGACCAAGTCTCAGGGGACGGGGCTCGGTCTCGCCATCAGCCAGAGCATCGTACAAAGCGCGGGCGGCACGATTGAGGTGCATTCGCACCCCGGCGACGGCACGACGTTCACAATTCTCCTGCCATCCGCCGGCTCGAGCCTCGCCACGCCGATGCGTCCACCGCCTCCGGCCAAGACCGATGCAGATGCAGCCCTGACGGTCGAGCGCTCGTAAGTGAAACGCTCGGTGGACCGGTGGGCCGAGCGCTCGACGCACCGGGAACGTGGACGGGTCGAACCCGGCTTGTCTCGACGGCCGACCCGTTACGCGTAACGCCGCTCGAAGAGGGCCCGTACGCCGGGTACGGCGCGCAGCAACCCCAGGGTATGGTGGGCGTGCCCGCGCGCGTAGCCGTTGCCCATCACGAGGTCGATGTCCTTGCCGACTCCTTCCGCGCCGAGCGCCGCGCGCGTGAAACTGGTCGACATGGCAAAGAAGTACGCCGTCCCGCGGTGGCGGGTGACGACGATGGCGGCCATCTCCGCATCCGGGACGTTCACGCAGGACAACGTGACATTCGCCTCGTTGCCGGCGGTCTCCTCGAGCACCAGGCGCCGGACGGCGAGCGGATCGCGCGCGTCGGCCACGATGACCGAGTCGCACAAATCGAGCGCCCGGAGCTCCTCGGCAGCTCGTGGGCTCGCTTCCACGCCGACGACACGTCCCGAAGGACCCGAAGCGCGACGCGCCTCGGCTGCGCACAGAATGCCGCTCTTGCCTCCTGCACCGAGAATGACGACCGTGTCACCCGCCTCGACCAGCCGGGCGACCTGGGGCGCCGCGCCGGCAACATCGAGGACGGCGAGGACGAGCCGCTTTGGCAAGTCGTCGGGCAGTACGGCGTAGGGTCCGCTGGAAAAAAGGACCGCCTCGCCCTCGACGTCGATCTGCGCGCTCCCGAGCCGGACCGCTCGTACGCGGTCGAGTCGAAGGGGTGTCAGCGTCAGCGACACGAGGGTTGCCAGCTCGTCTCCAGCCTGAAGTCCGTCCTCGCGTCCAGGGGCGACTTGAAGCACGCGACCGACCAGCATCCCCCCCGAACCGGTGACCGGGTTATGCTGCTTGCCGCGCTCGGCAACCGTTCGTAGGACGATGTGCGCAACGGCCTCTCCGATGGCGCCGGGATCTGGGCATGCCTGAGGATGGGCTTGCGCCTCGATTTGCGCGAAACTGGCCGCATCGAGATTCAGGGTTTCGACCGCGAGGAGCGCCTCCCCCGCAAAGAGGCGGGAAAAGTCGTTGTCGAGTCGCCAAGCCGATTGAGGAAGGCTCCCGGCGGGTGTGACCGACCGGTGCGAACCATAAGCATCGCCGCGCGCATCGACCGGCCGAAGCCCTGGAGGAGGGTGGGGGCCGTCTGGCGGGAGCGTCGAATGTGCCCGGCGTCGGTCAGTGTCCGCCATGGGCTCCTTTCCTTGCGTCCGCGGGCGCTGCGCGCGCCCCGACTTGACCGTTCAGCTTCACACCCATTAACCTCCTTTTCTGCTGGCGTTTCACTGCCCTTCGCGGGGAACGCCTTCGACATTTCTTACGCGTTCATGTGACGTACCACGATATGGCCCCAGACGTTCCCGCCGAACGAGAGATGCAAGACACGTCGCCCAAGGCGCCGACCACGTCGCCCGCGCCGCGGCTCGGCGAGCGTTCGTTCGTCCTGCGCTTCATCAGCGGCAAATACCAAGGGGGCGAGTTCCCCATCGCGGCAGACAGGCAAGTCCTCATCGGGCGGTCGAGCGACCTCGATATGGTTCTCGTCGAAGACATGGTGTCGCGCAAACACGCGCGAATTGCCATGCAGGGGGACCAGATTTGGATCGAAGATTTGGGTTCGACGAATGGCACGTTCGTCAACGGTGAGAAGATCAAGCGCGCGCGCCTGAAGGAGGGCGATCGCGTGCTCATTGGGACGAGCATTTTAAAGGTCATCGCGAGCGACGCTGCGCGCGACGGCTTGGACGCAAAACGCGATCTCGAAAACGTCGCGCAAGCGCGGCGCACCAGCCAGCAGCGTACGATGAGCGGCAGTATCGAGGAGGTTCCCCTCCCCGACCTCCTGCAGCTCTTCGGAACGTCGAAGAAAACCGGCGTGCTCGTCGTTCGGACCGATGACGACTTCGGCCGCATCTACCTAAAGAAAGGCAATATCGTCCACGCGATCATCAACGACCTCGACGATGTTCAGCCGCTGAAGAGCCTTTACCGGATGCTGACCTGGCAAAGGGGCTTGTTCGATCTGGACCCGCCCGAGGACCTCGAGTTCCCGAACGAGATGGACTCGAGCGTACAAGAAGTCCTCATCGACGGCATGCGGCAGATGGACGAGTTCAACCGCATCCGGGACGAGCTGCCCGGTTTGGCCGCACGTATTTCCATCCCCTCACCGCTGATTCCTCCGCTGCGCGATCTGAAGCCCTCCGAGCTCGATGTTCTTCAGCTCGCGCACAATTACGGCGTTTTCGAGACCGTGTTGAACAAGAGCCTGGCGACCGACCTCGAGACCGCGGAAATTTGTTTGAAGCTGCTCAAAGGGTCGTACCTGCACGTGGGCTGATCGAGTAAACACTGGGGGCGGCCATGAGCCCCACGGTCATCGTTACGGGAGCGTCGAGCGGCATAGGAGAAGCGCTGGCCCGTGGATGGGCGAGACGAGGGGCGACGGTCGTCCTCAACGCACGCAATGAAGACGCACTGGGTCGTGTGGCGGACGGGATCGAACGCGACGACGGCGGTCGCGCGCTGATCGTAGCGGGCGACGTGACGAAGGAAGAGGACCGGGTGAGACTCGTCGAGACCGCGCGGCGGCGGACGGGACGGATCGACGTGCTCGTGAACAACGCAGCACGTGGCTACTACGGAAGCGTAGCACGCATCGACGCGGGGGAGCTCGAGGCGCTCTTCGCGCTGAATGTGATCGCGCCGCTCCGCCTCGCACAGCTCGCGCTCGATCCTTTAACCCGATCCACGGGTTGCGTCGTCATGATTTCGTCGCTCGCGGGCATCGTCGTCGCGCCAAGAATGGGCGCGTACTCGGCAAGCAAGTTTGCCCTCGAAGCCCTGTCCATGGCCTTGCGTGCAGAGCTCGGGGGGACAGGCGTCCGGGTCCTCGTCGTGCGGCCGGGGCCGGTCGACACGGCTTTTCGAGACCACGCCGTGACGACCGACGGACGGGCTGGGGTGCGCCCGCCCGGAGGCCGCGTGCAGACCGCCGAATCGATCGCGGAGCAGACGATCGAGGCGGCCGTGCGCGGGGAGCCCGTTCTGGAGACGAGCGCATTCGTCCGTGTCGCGTCCGCGACCGCCCGCGTGGCCCCTCGGGCGATTCGCTGGGTCAGCGCCATTCTGGCGGCGAGGGGTGGCGAATGACTGGTTGCCGAACGTGCGCGTTGTCCGCCGCCGTGGTGGGACGAGTATCCGCGTGGACGGCTGGCTGCACAAGCCCGCGGAGCGACTTTCTTGGACCCGTCAAAGTCTCTAGCGGGACAGCCGCGGGCGCGCTTCGACGGCGCGCGCATGCGCCTCGAAGCCCTCGAGGCGCGCGAATGCACAAATGGCGCGCTCGTGCCGCTCGAGGGCCTGCGGCGAATAGCGGATGATCGACGTACGGGTCACGAAATCGTAGACGCCGAGGGGCGACCCGAATCGGACCGCTCCCCCGGTGGGGAGGACGTGAGAGGGCCCGGCCAGATAGTCTCCGACCGCCTCCGGGGTGGACGTCCCCACGAACGCGGCGCCGGCGCGATGGATCCGCGCGAGCAGGGCCTCGGGGTCCGTAACATGGATCGCAAGATGCTCGACCGCGAGCCGATCGGCCACCGCGGCCATCCGGTCGCGGGACCGCACGACGAACGCCGCGCCGTTCGAGAGCGCGGCGCGAGCGATTGCGGCCCGCGGCAAAGCGCTGAGCTGCAGCTCGAGCTCGCGGCCTACGGCTTGGGCCATCAAGTCGGAGGCGCAGATGAGCAGGGGGTAAGCGGCCTCGTCATGCTCCGCCTGCGACAGCAGATCGGCCGAGATGATGCGCGGATCACCCTCGTCGTCGGCGACGACAAGAATTTCGCTGGGACCCGCAATCCCGTCGATGTCGACGGCGCCGAAGACGAGCCGCTTGGCGCAGGCCACGTAGAGGTTGCCGGGCCCGACGATCTTGTCGACTCGAGCGATGCTCTCGGTGCCGTACGCGAGAGCGGCAATCGCCTGCGCTCCTCCTGCATCGACGATGGCGGAAACACCCGAGAGGTGGGCGGCTGCGTAGATGGCGTCGTCTCTCTCGTCGCCTGAAAGCGGGGTTGCAAGGAGGATCTCGGTCACCCCCGCTACATGCGCCGGCACGGCCGACATGATGACGCTTGACGGATAGCGAGCTTTGCCTCCCGGTGCATAGACGCCAGCTCGGCCGACCGGCAAGACCCGAACGCCGAGGGTGATGCCGTCCTCCTCGTAGCGGAATCCGACGTCGACTTCGTGCTCGTGGAACGAACGGACCCTTGCCGCGGCGAGCTCGAGGGCTTCGCGGGCATCGGGCGCGAGTCGAGTCAGCGCCGCCGCGCCTGGGTAGTCTCGAACGACGAGCGACGGGGACCGGCGCCCGAAGCGCTCGTTATAATGCTGGACGGCGCTGTCGCCGTTGATTCGCACGGCCTGGAGGATCTCGCGCACCGCCGGCTCGACTCGGGCGAAATCGGCTTCGCCGCGCGACTCGAGCCGCCTGAGGGCCGATTCGAAACCGGGCGTGCCGTCCAGAAACATCGCAAACATGGGCGCCCCTCTGTAGCATTGCGCACCATGCCACGCTCGGCATGCGCTCGACGGACGGCGGCCGCTCGGAGCTGGGTGTGCGGGGTGGCCCTGAGCGCATGCGCCTCGCCGGAGCGACTCGCCCGCACGGCGGTTTCGAATCCGCAGGCGGTATGTCCCCGGGACGCCTCGCGAGACGCGGCGGGCCACTGCGCATGCGAAGAAGGCACCGTCGCCGTGTTCGGCGCTTGCGTCGAACCCGCGGTCGGTGACGCGTTCTGCGGCCGAGGTGCACGTTGGGGCCAAAACGGCTGCGCATTTCTTCAGTGCTCTTCCGGCCAAGCGCTGGACCCATCCACGGGGGCCTGCATGATTGCGCCGATCGAGCGCAGCGGCATGGCTTGTCCGGCCGGCGAGCTCGCGCTGGTCGGTCACGGGGTTCACTCTTGCGTTCCGGTCGATGCGGCGTGCCCGCGCCTGAGCAGCCGCCGAGGGCGCACGTGCGTATCGGGCCCGCGCTGCCCGCCAGGGTCACTGCCCGATGGCGGCGCTTGTCGTCCCATCGTGCTCGAACCGAAGGGGGATCGGCCGCGCGTTGATGTGGGAGCCTGGGCCGTTTTGTCGCTCGGTTACGACGGCGGTCCCGGCTCGGCCGCGCTCTGTCGCCCGCTTGAGCTCTGGCCTCTGGAGATCGATTCGGCGGAGCCACCTGGACGCACCGTTCGGCTCCGGATCGTCATCACGTTCACCGACGAAGATGTGAGCGGCCTTCACGCTGTGGTCACTGCTGTGGACGAATCGGGCCGGCCGCTGCCGCCGAACGGTGCGGCGTTGGCAGAGGGGGCTGTCGACACGATGGTCGAGCTCTTGCGTGCGCTGGGGGGACAATCGTCAGCGGCGTCCCTGAACCTCGACGTCCGCTGCGCCCTGAGCGTTGAGCCGCGATCCGATTAGTCGATGTGTCAAGTTGTAGCGGGGCCGCAGGCTTCGCGGCCGGGTGCCGGTGGTTTGGCGCGAAACGCGTTCGAATTCGCGAGGAAAGGTGCTAACGTCCGTACCTGCTTCGCTGCAGGCGTTTTCGTTGACGCCGGCCCCTCTTCGAGGGGTCGCGCCTGCCAGCAGAGTCAAGCCGGACCATTTGAGCGGGGCGACTACGTGGACAGTGATCTCGCGGACGCGGTCGAGGCCCTCAGGGCGGTTTTTGCGAAGCGCAAGCTTCCGTGCTCGGTGGGAAAGGCGCCTCCGGCGCTCGTCGAGGGCCTGCGCAAACAGCTGCGCGTTCCGTCGCGCTACCGAAATTTCTTGCTCGACGCCAATCCCGAAAGGGTCGAGACGGTCACGCCTGTCGAGCGGATCCGTCTCATCCCAGCGGATGAGCTCATAAAGGCGCAGGAGCTGGTCCAGGCCCCCGGTGAGAGCGGAACGGCACCAGCCGACTGGAAGCCGTCTTGGGTCGTGATCGGCGAGAGCTCGCTGCTGGGCGATCCGTACTTTCTCGACGTGAGCAAACCGGACCCAGAGGGCGACTGTCCGGTCTATACGGCGATGAGCGGACAGGACCGATGGACGCCTACACTCGCGGCCTCGACGTTCGCCCAATTTCTTCGCATCCTGTCGACGGCGATGGAGATTGCGGCGGGTTTCGGGGACGCGATCATGGACGACGAAGACGAAGACGCCTTCCGCGAAGCGTTGGGCCCAAAGGTCAAGATCATCGACGCAGCGGCATGGCGCGCCGAACACTGGACCTAGCGCACGCCCCGCTTGAGTTGCGTCGCTTCGTCTGAGTTGGCCCTTTCGCGTCGCTCAACGGCTCACTCGAGGATTGTGGGCGCGCACGAGTTCGACGTAGTCGGGAAGTGGCTGAGCTTCGCGACGCCACCTCGTGCGAGCCCCCTCCGCCATGGAAGGCAGACGTGCCCCCATGGTCTTCAGCTCGTCGGTCGCCGGCAAGTGTCCGTGGGCGATCCAGGCCTCGAGCGAGACGAGGATTTCCTCGACTTCCGATCCCCGGAGGTGCCCACGCCGAGCCAAATCGAGATAGCTTCGGGCGAGTGAATCGCCGTCGAAGCGATGTTCGGTGACGAGCTCGACGGCCACCCGGAGCACGGCATCGGCACTGAGTCGCCGATCCTCGTGCAGGACGAACGCGGCTTGCAAGTAGTTGTAGAAGGGCACGACCCTCGGCCCGTACGTTCGAAAGTCGTCGGGCGGGGTCTGCCTCTCGAGGTGAATGAGGATGCGCTCGACGGCTTCGGCGTGGGTCACCGATCGCGCCGCCGCCATGGCCTCGGCAACCACGTCCTCGTAGACACGTCCACGCTGAAGCACGCGCAGGAGCACGTCCTCTCCGACCCGTCCCCCCACGACGTCGGCATAGAGGGAGTAGACGTACGCATCGGCCTCCGCGTCGTCTCCGAACAACGTCTCACGACAGATCATGCCGGCCTCGGCCGTTTCCTCGACCGCGACCCGGGCACGAAGGAGCGCGGGCAACTTGTAGCCGAGCTGGTCCCGGACAGCGCGGAAGCGCAGTCGCAAGAGGTTTTGCAAGTTCGGTTTCAGCGTAAAGCTTTCCCATGTCACGCCATCGAGACGCAGCTTGTCTTCGAGCCTGCGGCGCATCTGCTCCGGAGAGCCTGAAAGGATGTGCACCCGGATCCCCGCGCGGACCATCTCGCGCAAGAGCGTCGAAGCACCCGGGTTGGTGCGCTTCTGGTCAGGCCGCTCGAACGCGGTCTTCACCATGTCGCGCAGGGTGTCGAAATCCGTGCGCAGATACGTCTTGTCGAGATCCCATCGGGCGATGTGCGGGGCCAAGCAGCGTCTTTCGCCTTCGTCGTCTGGGTCTCACGAGGCCATGGCTCGGCGCAAAGTCTCGAGCGAGTCGAGAAGCTCGTGGGCGCCCGAGCGCGAGGCCAGGTCGAATGCCTCGCGCAGATAATCGCGCGCTTCATGCCGTCTGTCGCGCGCGTGCGCAACATGGGCGAGAGACGTCAGCACGGCCGCGCGGTCGACGCCGCTCGGCCCCGCGACGTCAAGAGCTTCTCTCAGCACACCGTCAGCGTCGTTGAGTTGACCGCCTTTTGCGAGTGCTTCGCCGAGCTTGCGGCTGAAGATGAGGACGGCGCGCATCGGATCGTCGAGTTCGCCGCGAAAGAGCTCGCGTCGAGCGAGATCCAGGGCGCGGCGCAGGGCCATGATGGCGCCCTGATGGTCTCCGCGCGCGCCGGCCAGCCCACTGACGCGCTCGAGAAGCAATAGAGCCTGAAACGCTGTGCCCCCGCCGGACTCGTGCAACGCGCGCACTTCAATCGGCAGACCCCGTTCGGTGCATACGTCCGAGGCCGCTGCGTGCAGTTCCCGCTTCACCGCGGCGGGGATCGTAGCGAGGGTTACCTCGCGAACGAGCGGATGTGAGGTGCGGATGCGGTCGTCCAGGACATGAATCATCCCGGCCCGGCGCAGAAAGCCAAGCGACTCGACGAGGTCGACATCATCGCCCAGCATCCGGGTCAAGACGACATCGTCCGCATCGTCGCCCCAGACCGATAGGGCTTGAAGAACGCGGCGCGCGTCCGCGGGCAGATGCTCGACGCGCGCCGCAATGACGTCGGCCAGCGCTGCGGGGACTACCCCGGACTCCTCGCGCAGGAAGCGCAACACTTGCTCGACGTAGAGCGGTACGACCGTCCGAGAGGCGCCGAAGGTCGGCAAGCTTGAACGGCCATGGAGCGTGAGCGCTCTCAGCACCTCGCCGGTCTGGAGACCTGTCAGCACCCGCGCCGACGCCACGTCCGCGGCCCAGCCCGGGTCGAATCCGGGGGCGTACGTGACGACGAGCAGCGCGGGCACGAGTGGAGGGTCGCTGAGCGCATCGGTCAGCGCATTCCGGCTCGCGCCATCGACTGCGTGAAGGTCGTCGACCGACAGCACGACGCGGTGCGCTTTCGCGCGCTCGCTCGCTCGAACGATCGCCCAGCGCAGGGCCTCGGCCGCCGCGAACCTCCGTTCGTCCGGCAACAGCCGGCCACGAGGCTCCTGCGCCTCGGTGCCGAATACGTCGCCGAGCCCTCGACGGGCTTCGGCAGTCGCCGCAGCCCACGTGCGCGAGTCCCCGCCCGTCGGGGGCAGTCCCGCGAGCTCGACGATAGCCCGCCGCAGTGCCCAATAGCCTACTTCGGCCCAAGCGGGGTCCGGGCCCGTCTGCACGACGACGTCTCCCTCGGCCGATGCGAGTTCGAGGAACTCCCGCACGAGCCTCGTCTTTCCGACGCCGACTTCCCCAGCCACGCGTGCTCCGGTCAGCGATCGGGCTTCGGCGCGCTGAGCGTGCAGCCAGGCGAGATCGTCGGCACGGCCCATGAACGGCAGCGCCAGTGGGGACCGCGCCCTGTCGTTCGGGGGGGATTCGACGCCGATTCGGGCTGAAGAGAGGGACTGCGAAGGCAACGGCGCGACAGACGCGCGCACGGAGGGTCCGCCGAAAATCGCCGACCCGCACTCGCCGCAGAACTTCTGAACCGCCGGATTGGGCGCGCCGCACTGAGGACAGCGCTGCGGCGCCGCATCGGTTCCACCCGAGTGGTCCTCGACGACCGCCAGGGCACGCGCCAGCTCGAGAGACAACTCGTCGGCGTCCGGATAGCGATCGGTGGGCTCCTTGGCCAAACAGCGGAGCGCCACGTCGACCAGGGGCTGGGGGATGTGGCGGTCCGGCGCGACCTCGCGCGGGTCCCTCGGAATCTCCGTCAGATGGGCCAGGACCACCTGCGTGGGCGAATCGCCTTCGAAGGGCAACCGGCCAGTCAGGAGCTGGTAGAGGATGACACCCACAGCGTAGAGATCGCTCCGGGCATCCAGCGGATCGCCCCGGGCTTGCTCGGGGCTCATGTACTCGGGCGTACCGCACACGATGCCGGGGCTGGTGATGTTCGGCTGCTGCGTCTCGGAGCGAATCTTTGCGAGGCCGAAATCGACGACCTTGACGAAGTCGCCACCGGATCGGACAGGCTCGAGAATGATGTTCTCGGGTTTGAGGTCGCGGTGAATGATGCTCTCGGTGTGCGCCTCGGCGAGCGCCGCAAGCGTTTGGCGCAAGACATCAACGATCCGCCGGTGCGAAAGCGGGCCATCGTCGTAAACGACACGTGCAAGGTCACGCCCGCGCAAGAACTCCATGACGAGATAGAGCTGTCCGTCCGGCGTCTTGCCGAAGTCGATGATTCCGACCGAGTTCGGATGATTGAGCCGACTTGCGGCCCGCGCTTCTGTGATGAAGCGGGCCGCCGCGTTCTCCTCGCCGACGAGATGAGGGTGGATGATCTTGACAGCCACCGTTCGTCCGAGGTTGGTCTGCTCGGCCCGGTACACGCGCCCCATGCCGCCGATGCCCACGAGTTCGAGGATGACGTAACCCCCGGGAAGGGTCCGCCCGAGGAGGGGATCCTCGGGGTTGACGGCCACTTTGCCGATCGGAAATCCGCACGACGGACAGAACCGGTGCGTTTCGTCACAAGAGCTGGCGCACTGAGGGCACAACCGCATGGCAAAACCGCGGGAGTCCGAGGGTACCACGCACCCGGCCCGAAGGAACGGCTGCGCACAAAAGGCCCCCGCGCTTTCCTTCCGTTGAGATTTCGTCACGGCGCGGTCCCCTCGCGTACCATGGGGCCACCGTGGCGAAGCGCATCGGCGAGCTTTTGGTCGAGGCGGGCGTGCTTTCGCAGTCTCAGCTCGAGCAGGCGCTCTTTGCGCAGCGCAAGGACGGACGCAAGCTCGGACAACTGCTGATCGAGCTTGGCCTCGCGAGCGAGACCCAATTCACGCAGACGCTTTCTCGCCAACTCAGCGTTCCGTGGGTGTCGCTCTATCACGTGGACTTCTCGCGCTCGCTGCTCAACCTCGTCTCGACGGAAATCGCGGAGAAGTATTCTCTTGTGCCCATTTTCGTGCGGCGTGTCCGCAAGCAGGGCGACACGCTTTACGTGGCGATGGATGACCCAACGAACGAAGCGGCCCTCGAAGAGGTGGCCCGCGCGGCAGCGCTTGCGGTCAAGCCGATGATCGCATGTCCGAGCGACATCCGAGCTGCAATCCGCGTTTACTATCTCGGCGAGACCGCGCCGACGACGGCCGGCGCACTGCCCGTGCCGTCGGCCCAGCCGAGGGCCGTCCCTGTCGAATCGGGAGGCTCGAAGTCCACTTCCGCCGTGGCGCCCGAGGCCCCACGGATGCGCAAAGAAGCCGCCATGCTCGAAGCCGTACCACCCTTGCCGAAGGACGAGGCGGCCGACAGCGCGGATGCCTCGCCCGAAATCGAAGCGAGAGAGCAGGAGATCACGGCGCCGAAGCGCGTCCGCGCCCGAATGATCTCGCTCACCCTGCTCGACGGCACGACGATCTCGGTTCCTGCCCCGACGAAAAAACCTTCGAAACCCGAGATAGACGACAAGGCGCCTGAAGAGGTCAACGACATGCTGACGGCGCGCGATCTCGTGAGCGCGCTTCGAGCGGTCGCCCACGGGGCGGATGCAAGTGAAATCCTCGGCACGGAGCCGCGCTGGGAAGCGATGTTCTCGGCTCTTTTGTCGATCTTGCTACGCAAAGGGCTGATAGCCGACTGGGAATTCGTCGAAGAGTTCCGAAAGGTGTGACGAAATGGGCGCTCGGGCGCTCATCGCGTCAAATCTCGGCCGGCGAGGCGATCCGGCCGCAGACGGCGCTCGCAGCGACGACGAACGGGCTCGCGAGATAAACCTGGCCCGGCCCGCTCCGGCCGGGAAAGTTGCGGTTCTGCGCGCTGATCGTCACCTGCTCGGACCTCTCGCTCGAACCGGGCCCGGCTTTGATGCAAGCGCCGCACGACGGACCGAGCACCTGAGCGCCGGCACGCGCAAAGACGGCAAGGTATCCGCGCTCCTCGGCGTGTCGTCGAATCGCCTCCGATCCGAACTGTACGTAGAAGTCCACCCCGGGCGCCACGCGCTTGCCGGTCGACAGAGCCGAGGCCAGAACGCCCGCGTACATGTCCATGTCGGCCTTCTTTCCGCCGGTACACGACCCGCCGTAGGCAATGTCCACCTTCACGTCACGGTCGAGTTCCGTGAGTGGAACGCCGTTCCGCGGATCGCCCGGCAAGGCGACCATCGGTCGCAGCGTATCGAGATCCACTTCGAACGTCGCGACGTACTGAGCTTCGGGGTCGGCACGCACGATTCGCCTGCGAATCTCGTCCGGCGACAGGCCGCGCTGCGCTGCGAGGTAAGAAACGACCACCTCGTCGGCCTCGATGATGCCCGTGAAGCCACCGGCTTCGACGGCCATGTTGGTCAGCGTGGAGCGTTCGTCGATCGGCAGAGACGCGATCGCTGGCCCACCGAACTCGAGCACGCGCCCGATTCCCTGGCTGGACTTGAAGAACGGCTGGCTCAATAGAAAAAGCATCAAGTCCTTCGCACACACGCCGTAACGCATCGAACCTTTGAGCAAGAATCGGACTGTCTCGGGAACCGTCACGCGAACGTCGCGAGTTTTCCAGGCGTTGGCCATGTCTGTTGAGCCCACGCCGAACGCGACGCAACCGAGGGCGCCCGCCATGCACGTGTGACTGTCCGTGCCGACCACGACCTGCCCTGGCAGCGCGATATCTTCGATGACGAGGTTGTGACAAATCCCCTCCGACCCGGCGACGACGCCGTCGCGAACCACTTCACCGTACAGGCGCGCTCCGACGCGCTCCGCGAAGACCTCTTGCACGCGTGCGAGCTCGCGCGCTCGATGGTCGAGTCCGATGGCTCGCTGAGCCTGCGGCATGACGAGGTCGAGAAACGTGAGGTGGTCCCGAAACGCGAACACACTCGAGGGCTCCTCGACACGCGCATCGCCGCCGAAGCCTCGACGAAAGAGAGACTCCGCCATCGCCGTGACGTAATCATGGGAAAATCGAATGTCCGTCCGGACAAAGACACCGTCGCCCGGTTTGACCGCGATCACCTCCCGGCGCTCGACGTCGGCGTCGAACACGATGTGTCGCGCGAGGATCTTTTCGACGAGCGTCATCGGACGCGGCATAGTCCCGATCCCAATGGTCGCGACGCGGCCGGCTAGCCGTTCGCGGCTGTATGCGAAAAGGCCTCCGCTCACGACAATCGACGCGCTGATGGCGTCTCGACCCTTCGTGAATTCCTCGATGGGGATCGACTCGCCCCTCCGGATTCGCGGAATCAAGCCGAAGTCCGTGCTCGTGAGCAACCCGATGTTGTCGGCGTTCTGGCGGTAAATTTTCTCGATGCTGCGCGCAATGACAAGGCGCACGCCCGCTGCCAGCTCACTGAAGGGTGCCGTCTCCCGCGACGACCCACAGCCCTTGGACGCTCCGCTCACGATGACCGAGAAGCCCCCACCCTGGATGGCGTCTCTTGGCACGCTGCCGCCACGGAGCCCCACAAGGCAATATCGCGCGAGGGTCTCGTCATAGTAGTAGCAAGCCCAACCGGGGGCTATTTCGTCGGTGGACACGTTCGAAAGGAGCGCCCGCTCCGGATCGAAGTCGAGGTCACGGCCACAGAGTTGCCCACGGAGTAGCTCCGCATCTTCGGTCAGAAACAAGATGCGCCCCGATAGGACAACGCTCCGTGCAGGCGCCACCATGCACGATTCTTATCAAAAAACGAGCGCGACCCCGAGCGCGCGCTGCGCCCGAGGGACTACGATGGGCCGTATGCGCCTGGCGCTCGTCACCACCAGCTGGCCCGCCCACGATCACGACCCCGCTGGGCACTTCGTCCGATCGGACGCGCAAGCGCTCGAGCGCGCAGGGCACGAGGTCGTCGTTGTGTCTCCGGCCGCTGGGGGTGCCTTCGGCTGGCCCGGGGCTGCAGCGCGGATTCGCGAAAGGCCGCTTCGAGCCTGGGCCGCGTCGCGATGGATCGCATCGACACGCGCACTTGTTTCCAAGCTAAAGGTCGATCGCATCGTCGCGCACTGGGCCGTCCCCAGCGGCTGGCCGATCGCGACGGGGTCCAGCGTCGAGATCGACCTGGTGTCCCACGGAGGGGACGTCCGCTTGCTCGTGGCGCTTCCAAAGTTCGTGCGGTGGCACTTGGTGTTCCTCCTCGGCGCGCGCGCGCGGGAATGGGTTTTCGCGTCGGCAGACCTGCTGCATCAGTTGCTCGAGACGCTCGACGATCGGACACGGAGGTGCGTCGAGCGGGCCGCTTGCGTTCGCGCTCCACCGCTCGACATGATTGACGTCGGTGCGGACGTGGCACACCTGCGCCGCTTCCTCGGCGAAGCGCGGATCGCTGTTTGCGTCGGCCGCCTCGTCCCGAAAAAACGCGTGGATCGAGTCATCGAGTGGGCGGCGCGCGAGCGATCCATCGACATCCTCGTCGTCGTTGGGGATGGGCCGGAACGACGCAGTCTCGAGCGATTGAGTCGAGCGCGAAACACGCAGGTCCGCTTCGTCGGAGCGGTCGATCGCCGTCGGGCCTTGACCTGGATCGGCGCGGCGGACGTCCTCGTTCATGCTTCGGAAGCCGAGGGGCTCAGCTGCGTGCTGCGCGAAGCCGAACGGCTCGGCACGTCGGTCGTGCGCCTCTCCGCGCCCCCGGGCGCCTCGAACGATCAGCGGAGCGGCTTGCGTTGAAAAGCCGGCACGTCCCAGTCGTTGTCGAGAGCGGGAAAACCGTCATGACCGGACGCAGCCCGAACGGCTCCGCGCCCCGGAGATGGCGCCGGTGCTCGTGCATCGGCACGATCGTCGGGTCGACCGAACGCAGGCTGCGCGAGCGGCGGACGCCGCCCGCCGCCGGCCAAGTCTCCGAGCTGCGGACGCGCCGATGCCGGAATCGAACTAACGCGGCTCTGTTGTGTCGCACTGAGGCTCTGGGGCGCGAGCGCCGGACGGATTGCAGGTGCTTCGACCGACGCCTCCCGATCGATTGCGTCGAACCCAGTCGCGATGACCGTCACCTTGACGTTTTCGCCGAGGGTGTCGTCGATGCTCGCGCCGAAGATGATGTTTGCGTCTTCGTGGGCTTGCTCCTGAACGAGGCTGGCAGCCTCCTGGATCTCCCGCATCTTGAGGTCAGGCCCCCCGACGATGTTGATGAGGACGCCGGTTGCCCCTTCGACGCTGATGTCGTCGAGCAACGGCGAGGTGACGGCCATCTCCGCCGCGAGCCGCGCCCGATTCTGCCCCTTCGCGACACCTGTCCCCATGAGCGCACGCCCCATATGGCTCATGACGGTCTTCACGTCCGCAAAATCGACGTTCACGATGCCGTTCTGCGTGATGAGATCACTGATCCCTCGCACGGCCTGGTAGAGCACCTCGTCCGCCTTGCGGCACGCGTCGATGAACGTGAGGTCGTCGTCGCCGAGCAACACGAGCTTCTGATTCGGAATGGTGATGAGCGTATCGACGTGCTCCGAGAGCATCGCAAGCCCCAGCTCGGCCCGGCGCGCTCGCTGACGGCCCTCGAAGAGAAACGGCTTGGTCACCACCCCAACCGTGAGCGCCCCTTCTTCGCGTGCAATTTGCGCGATGACGGGCGCGGCGCCGGTGCCAGTGCCACCCCCCATGCCGGCGGTCACGAACACCATGTCGGCGCCGCCGATGAGCTCTTTGATGCGCTGCACGTCCTCGAGCGCGGCCTTTCGCCCCTTTTCGGGATCTGCGCCGGCTCCGAGTCCTCGCGTGATGTTCGCCCCGATCGGCAACTTGGTCGCGGCCGCGCTCGAATTCAGCGCCTGGGCGTCCGTATTGACGACGATGAACTCCACGCCTTCCAGGCCGAAGTTGATCATCGTATTGACTGCATTGCCTCCCGAGCCGCCGACGCCGACGACCTTGATTCGCGCTTCGTATTGCTGCGTTTCGTCTGCGAACTCGATCGAGAAACTCATTGCTGTTTTCCTCCCAAACTCAGCCTGTAAGGCAGGCCTTCCACACCACCCAACTTCTCGTTAGCGATTCGTAGGAGCGAATCCTACTTCTGCGCGTCGCGCCGGCCTGCGGGTCCGGTCGATTCCAAGCGAGAACCCCGTTCAGAATGCGGCTTTGATCCATTCCCAAAAACCGGATTTGCGAGCTTCGAGCACCTCGGGGGGCAGCACGGGGCGAACCCGGTGGGTCGGCGCATGAACCGGCCCCGGCGACACGGCATCGGCAAACACCATCTGCGCGCCGTATTTCACAAGGCCGACGCCGGTTGAATATTCGGGCCCGTGGACGAGCTGGGTAATGCCTTTGATGGCCGTGGGCATCCCGACCCGGACCGGCATGCCGAGGACCTCTTCGGCGAATTCGCTCATGCCCTGGAGCAGAACCGCGCCTCCCGTCAAGACGACGCCGGCGCTCAGCTGCTCGAGTAGCCCGGTGTCCTCGATGCGCTTGCGAACCACCGCGAACATCTCCTCCACACGTGGCTCGATGATGTCGCTCAACACGCGACGAGCGGTCCGTCTCGGCGCGTGGCCGCCGACGCCTGGCACTTCAATCTCCTCTTCGTCGGCCACCATCCGTCCGAGCGCGCAGCCCGAGAGTCGTTTCAGGCGATCGGCTTCCGCCATGGGCGTACGAAGCCCGGCCGCGATGTCGCTCGTGATGTTGTTTCCGCCGACCGGAATGACGCTCGTGTGAGCGATTCCTCCGTCGACGTAGAGGAGAAGGTCCGTCGTACCGCCACCGATGTCGACGACGGCAACCCCGATTTCCTTCTCGTCGTCGCTGAGCACGGCCTCCGCACTGGCAAGTGGCTGCAATACGACATCGGCGACGGTGAGACCGCATCGCTCGGCGCAGCGGATGACATTTTGCACACAACTGGTAGCCGCGGTGACGAGGTTCACCTTCACCCCAAGGCGCACGCCCGCCATGCCGATCGGATCGCGAATGCCGTCTTGACTGTCCACCATGTACTCGCGGGGCAGGACGTGGAGAATCTGGCGGTCCGCGTCGACCGGAATCGCCCGAGCGCCCTCCAGCACCCGCTCGACGTCGCCGCTGGTCACTTCGCCACCCGCGATCGCCGCAACGCCATCGCTGCTCGACGATCGGACGTGGCTGCCGCCGATGCCCGCGTAGATGGTCCGAATCTCGACGCCCGCCATGGTCTGTGCGCTGTCGATGGCGTCGCGAATGGATCGGACCGTCCAGTCGATGTTCGCGACGATCCCCTTGCGGAGACCTCGACAGGGCACGACGCCGACGCCGAGAATCGTGATTCCGTCCGCTGCGTCGACCTCTGCCACCACCGCGCAGACCTTCGTCGTGCCGATGTCCAGCCCCACGACGATCTCGCCTTGTGCAGCTGCGGTGCTCATCCTGAACGGCAATCGCACACCACGGGCGACAGGGCCAAATCTTTCGCCTTGGTGCGTTCGATCTCCCTGCGTGGGCCAACATCTGCTGCGTCAGCGCAGCCTGACGACGACGCGTTCCGGGCGGGTGTCGTTGTCCAGCATGATGGCGTCCGCCTTGCCCCCTCTGCGATCGATCTCGGCCACGATGCGCGCGGCCTGGTCGAGCTTGCGACGGAAGGGCGGACCGCCGAGCACGAGCTCCGTGCCCGAGTGGCCGACGACCAAGCTGAAGGCACCATCGGCGCCGACGTGGACCTCTTGCAGCGGAGCTCGCCTGGAGAGTCCGGTGCGGCCAAACTCGACGGCCAAGTCGATGGCCCTGCGAAGCGCGCGGACCGCTTCGTCTCGACCGATGGCCATGCTGTCGGGGCTCACTCCGGTGACAACCGGGAGGTCGACCGGATCGCCGGGTTCGAGCCTCTTGAACGGCTCGCCCTCGGCCGTTGCCAAAAAGAGGTCGCCGAGAGCCACGAGGGCGGCAGCCTTTCGCTCCGTAACCTGGATGAGGAGCGTTCCGGGAAGGCGCCGTGCGAGGATGGCATCCGTAATCCAGGCATCCGAGAGAAGTTTCGTCCTGGCGGCATCGAGATCGGCGGCAAAGACATTCGAACCGATCATGAGCCCGCTCTCGGCCGTGAGGACGTCGGCGGCGCGGCGTTCATTTCCCATGACGACGATTTCCGTGATCGCAAAGCGGGCGCTCGTCATGATGTGACGGCGCGCGACCCAGGCGAAGCCGATCGATGTTGCGGCGACGAGCGTCAGGCCGGCGATCGCGCGAACGACGGCCAGCACCCGGGACACACGATGGGCATGTGCGACCGGACGAGGCGGCGCGGCAGCGGCGCATCGGATGCCTTCCCCGAAGCGGGCGCTCTCGGAAGCGGTCGCCGCTGGCAAGCGCCGATTTGCCGGGTTCATGCAGAAACCGCCTGGCGCGAGAGAACGGCCAGGAGTTCGCGGGCGCTCGCGTTGATGTCGCCCGCACCGAGCGCAATGACGAGGTCGCCCGGTTCGACCACATCGAGCAGCGCACGCGCGATGTTGCGCTTGTCGTGGACGAACGAAACGGCCCGGTGCCCATGCGCTCGAATCGCCTCGGCGAGGGCTTGCCCGCTCGCCCCTTCGATTGGCTTCTCGCCGGCAGGATAGACCTCGGTAACGAGCAAGACGTCGGCCTTGTTGAAGGCGCGCGTGAACTCGTCGAAGAGCATTTTCGTCCGCGTGTAGCGATGCGGTTGAAAGGCCACGACGACTCGCCGGTCGAACCCCCGCTGCGCAGCGTCCAGCGTCGCCTCGATTTCCGCCGGATGGTGACCGTAATCGTCGACGATCATGACGTCACCGCTGCGCCCCCTGCGGGCGTACGACGGGCGCCCGAGCACCGTGAAGCGCCGCTGGACTCCGTGAAAACTCGCGAGGGCGTCGCGCGTCACGTCGAGCGGGACCTCCAGCTCGTCGGCCACCGCGATGACCGCGAGAGCGTTGAGGACGTTGTGCGCCCCGGGCATGTGGACCACGAACGTGTCGAGCGGCTCGTTTCGGCGAAACGCGTCGAAGTGGGTCGAGATGCCTTCGAAGCGCGGGTTACTGGCGCGGTAATCGGCTTGCCGCGAAACGCCGTAGGTGACATGTCGACGTTCGACCCTCGGCAAGATGTCCTGAACGCTCGGGTGGTCCACGCAGAGGACGCATAGCCCGTAGAAAGGCACTCGGTTGACGTGCTGGACGAACGCGTCTTTGATCGCTTCGTGGGTACCATAGTGATCGAGATGCTCCGGGTCGACGTTTGTGACGACTGCGATCGTGGGCGTCAACTTGAGAAACGAACCGTCGCTCTCGTCGGCTTCGGCGACGAAGAGATCGCCCTCTCCCAGACGGGCGTTCGTCCCGAGCGCATTGATCGTCCCACCGACGACGACGGTCGGATCGAGTCCGGCCGCACGCAGCACGGTGGCAATGAGTGACGTCGTGGTCGTCTTGCCGTGCGATCCTGCGATCGTGACCGCGTACCGTGTTCGCATGAGCTCAGCGAGCATCTCGGCGCGTGGAATGATGGGGATCTCAAGGGCCCGGGCGCGGGTCATTTCCGCGTTGGTCGGCAGGATCGCACTCGAGTAAACGACGACGTCGGCGCCGATGACGTTCTCGGGGTCGTGGCCGTGAAAGACGCGGACGCCGAGGGATTCGAGTCGACGCGTATTCTCGTTTGGCTTGAGATCCGACCCGCTGACGTCGAACTCGAGTGTGCGCAGGACCTCGGCGAGCCCGCTCATCCCGATTCCGCCGATGCCAACGAAGTGGACGTGCCTAACCCGTCCTCGAAACATTACGGCACCTCCTGTGTGCCACGGGTGCGCGTCGTGGCGCCGTTCAGCGAGGCCGACGGCCCGACACGTCCTCGCGGTCGGCTCGGCACGCCGACCATGGACAGGAGATCTCGAGCGACGTCTTGCGCCGCATTCGGTCTGCCTCGTGCGATGGCCGAGCGAGCCATGGCGGTGCGCGCGGAGTCGTCGGATAAGAGGCGGCCGATTTCGCGTGCCAGCCGCTGCGGATCGGCAACATCTTGCCGGAGGCACACGGCGGCTCCCGCCCGCGCGAGCGCTTCGCCATTCTTTCCCTGATGATCATCGGCTGCATGGGGAAACGGTACGAGCACGGAGGCGCGCCCGACGGTCGTGATCTCGGCGATCGTCACAGCGCCGGCGCGCCCGACGACGAGGTCCGCATCGGCGATGGCGCGAGCCACATCGTCGATGAACGGAACGACGACCGCACGGTCCACCCCGGCGCGCGCGTACTCCGAGCGCACTTCCGCGTCCCGGCCACGACCGGTCTGGTGAACGATCTGCAAGCCTGGGAGCGAGCCCAGAAGGCCAATCGCGCGCGGGATGCGCTCGTTGAGTGCCTGGGCACCCAAGCTCCCGCCCATGACGAGAATGCGTCTCGGAACATGGGTCTCGTACGGACACGGAACAAAGCCGTGGCGCAGAGGGACGCCGCAAGAGCGCAGCGACGTGGGGCGAAAGCTCGCACCTGCCTCGTCCCATGCGACGTACGCGCGCCGAGCCAGAGGTCCGAGAAGGCGATTGGTGAGCCCGGGCACGCTGTTGGGCTCGAGAACCGCGATGGGGATACCGAGGATGGCGGCAGCAAGCCCCACCGGTCCCGACGCGTAGCCCCCGACGTTCAGAACCGCACGAGGGCGGCGACGACGCAGCGTGCCGAGGGCGGCGACGGTCGCGCGGGCCGCGATCGCGGATCCCCGGACCGCCCGTGCGATGCCGCCGCCCTGGATCGGTTCGACGTCCAAGGCCTCGAGCACAAAACCGAGCGGCGGGACAACGGTCGCTTCGAGGCCTCTGCGGGTGCCGCAAAACGAGACCGTCACGTCGGCCAGCTCGCGCAGTGCTTCGGCGACCGCAACCGCAGGAAACACGTGGCCGCCGGTGCCACCGCCGGCGATGAGAAATTCGGGGCGCTCAGTCACGGGGCGAGCTCCGAAGGATCCGCCCTCCTCCCGGTATGAGCTGTCGGCGCGTGCGCAGGCCTTCGTTCGCAGGCCCCTCGTGAAAGCTCGGAGACGTCGGCCGATGCGCAGGCCATTCGTCCGCAGGCCCCTCGTGAAAGCTCGGAGACGTCGGCCGATGCGCAGGCCATTCGTCCGCAGGCCCCTCGTGAAGGCTCGGTGCCAGCGGCGCGGAACCGAAAGCCCGACTGGCGCCCGCCGTACGCGCAGGCCGTTCGTCCGCAGGCCCCTCGTGAAGGCTCGGTGCACTCGCCGTATGCGAAGGCCGTTCGTCCGCGGGCCCTTCGCGAGAAATGTTGAGCAGAATGCCGGCAGCGACGCAGTTCACGAGCAAAGAAGAGCCTCCGAAACTCACGAACGGCAAGGTCAACCCCTTGGTCGGCAGAATCGCCAACGCGACCGCGAGGTTGATGAGGGCCTGAACGCCGAACATCGCCGAAAGCCCGAAGGCAAGAAAGGCTCCGAAGTCGTCCGGAGCCCGGAGAGCCGCGCGAACGCCACGCGCTACGAGCACGAGGTACGCACCGCAAAGAGCTGCGACGCCGAGAAAGCCGAGCTCCTCGCCCACAATCGCCGCGACGAAGTCGGTGTGGGCTTCGGGGAGGTAGAGCGTCTGGAGACCTTTGCCGAGCCCCAGGCCGGTCGGGCCGCCCGAGCCGAACGACATGACGCTCTGGAACGGTTGGTACGCGAGGTCTTGACGGTGCTCATCCATGTGCAGCCACGCGAGATAGCGTTCGTACCGATACTCGCGGAACCGAATGGCCGCCGCGCCAAGCGCAGCGCCGAGGATGGACGCGCCCATGATGTAACCCACCTTCGCGCCGGCCACGAAAAGCATGGTGAACGTGAGGAGAAGGAGCACGACCGCGCTGCCGAAGTCAGGTTGCCTCAAGCAAAGAACCATGAAGATGCCCGCCACGAGCAGGTGGGGGAGAAAGCCGACCGTGAACGTCTTAACACGTTCGGCCTTCTTCGCGAGGGAGTAGGCGAGCCAGATGACGAGCGCCACTTTGGCCATCTCGGCGGGTTGAACGTGAACGGGCCCGACGGCCAACCAACGGGCCGCCCCGCCACCCGAATGACCGAAGCCCGCCACGCAGAGCACAAGCAGGACCCCGACGAAGCCGAGCACGGGGTAGGTCATCTTGTAGAGCCGCCGATAGTCGATCCGGCTGGCGCCCCACATCAGGCCCAGCGCTGCCGCCGAGTATGTCACCTGCCGCTTCAGGAAAAACTGCGGATCGTGGTACTGCACGGTCGCCTGCACCGCGCTCGCGCTGTAGACCATGACGATGCCGAAGCCGACGAGGGCGACGACCGTCGCGGCCATGACGGCGTCGACCGACCCCTGCTCGCCTGCCGTCGGGCGAGCGTCGAGCGGTGCCGCCAGCTGGAGTCCGACGGTTCGTCGGACGTTGCGGAGTGCGGCTCGGACTCCGAGACCCTCCACCGAGCCGCCGCCCTGAGCCATCACGACGAACGCTCGGCGAGAGCGCGCACGCACCGCACAAACTCTTCCCCACGGTGCTTGTAATCCCTGAACATGTCGAAGCTCGAGCACGCGGGCGAAAGCAGGACAGCGTCGCCGGGCCGTGCCAGCGCGAGGCTCTTTCGGACTGCCTCTTCCATCGAACCAGCGTGCTCGACTGGCACGGCACCGCCCACTGCACGTGCGATGGCTTCGGCCGCCTCGCCGATGACGACGGCCGCCCGCCCTTTGCGCCGGAGCGCTTCGGTCAACGGGGCGTAGCTTCCGCCCTTGTCTCGGCCTCCTGCAATGAGAACGGCATGCGTCTCACCCAGACCTTCCAGCGCCGAGACGGTGGCCCCGACGTTTGTGCCCTTCGAATCGTCGTAGAAGCGCACGCCGCTACGTTCCAGAACGAGCGCGGTACGATGGGCAAGCCCCCGAAACGCCTGCAGTGACGAGCGAATTTCATCTGGCCGCAGGCCGAACGGCCGGACGCAAGCCATGGCGGCGGCCACGTTGAGCGCATTGTGGCCACCCTGAATGCCGATCTGGGCGCGCTCGAAGCGCTCCCCAGAGTCTCGATCCACGATGGCCTCCGTTGTGACGTCGATGCTTCCACCGGGACCGAAGGTCACGACGCAGCCAGCACCCCGCCTGGCCTCGCGCAAGCAGAGCGCATCGCCATGGGGAACGACGGCCCAATCGCCCGGCCCCTGCCGCGCAAACGCGTTGCCTTTTGCACGAACATAGTCGTCGAAGCCGGCGTAGCGGTCCAGGTGATCGTCTGTGACATTGAGGAGCGCGCACACATAGGGTCGGAACTGATCGACTCGCTCCATTTGAAAGCTGGAGACCTCGAGCACGATGGCGTCGAACCGTTCTGAGGCGTGATCCGACAATGGCTCGCCAAGATTGCCTCCGACGAAGGTGCGCCGGCCGCTGGCGGCGAGTAAGGCGCCGACGAGCGAGGTCGTCGTGCTCTTGCCGTTCGTTCCGCCGATCGCGATGAGAGGCGCTGGATGCTCCAGCGAACGAACGGCCAGCTCGACCTCACCCCAAACGGGGATGCCGCGGCCCGCGGCCGTCTCGAATTCGGGCAGGGCGGGTACGCCCGGAGAGACGACGATGAGATCGGACTCGAACATCCGAGCCGCCGCGTGACCGCCTGCGACGACCTCCGCCCCGAGCGCCTCGAGAGCCCGGGCTTCATCGGCGAACGCGTCGCGCACCTGGGCATCGTTGGCGACGACCGCAGCTCCGTGGCGCAAGCAAAGCCTCGCCGCAGCGAGCCCGCTCGCCCCGAGGCCGACGACGACGACACGCTTGTTCGTGAGAAACCCGACTGACACGTTTCCTCAGCGCAACTTCAAGCTCGAAAGGCTGAAGAGTGCCAAGAGAATGGAGATGATCCAGAAGCGGACGATGATTTTCGGCTCAGGCCAACCTTTCTTTTCGAAATGATGATGAATCGGCGCCATGAGAAAAATTCGCCGCCCGGTCAATCGGAAGCTCGCCACTTGAACGACCACGCTCACCGCTTCGAGGAAGAACACGCCTCCAAGAATCGAAGAAAGAATTTCGTTCTTCGTGAAGACCGCGCACATGCCGAGGCCGCCGCCGAGCGCGAGGGATCCGACATCGCCCATGAACACCTGAGCAGGGTAGGTGTTGTACCAGAGAAAGCCGATCCCGGCGCCGACCATCGCTCCACAGTAAATGGAAAGCTCGCCACCGCTCGCGATGTAAGGGATGTCCAAATAACGGGCCACGACGAAGCGTTGGGCGACGTGCGCGATGCCGAAGGTGGCGCCGGCGAGGTAGGCCCAGACGAGGTAGGTCCCGGCATTGATCATGACGGGGCCGATCGCGAGACCGTCCAGGCCGTCGGTCAAGTTAACGGCATTCGATGTCCACACGACGACCGTCAGGGCGAACGGTAGATAAACCCAAACGGGCAAGACGATGGGGTGCTTCGAAAACGCCAAAAACGGCACGGCGAGATTGAAGCGAATGTCCCACCAATCCGTCGGCACGTGGTCTCGAGCGAAAAACGCGTACGACAAGGCCGCGCCACCGATCGCGAATTGTCCCAGCAATTTGTAGCGGCCTGGAACCCCGCGTGGGTTCTTGAACTTGATCTTGAGGTAATCGTCCAAGTAACCGATGACGCCGTAACCCACTGTGACCGCCGTCGTCGCCCAGACGAACACGTTGCGGGGGTCGCACCAAAGGATGGTCGGCAAGAGAACGCTGAGCAGGATCAGCGCACCTCCCATGGTCGGCGTCCCGCTCTTGATGTGATGCGATTCCGGACCGTCGCTCCGTACGATCTGGCCAATTTGCTTGCGTCGGAGCTCGCGAATAAACCATGGCGACAGCACGAAGGCGATGAGCATCGCCGTCACGGTGGCGGCGATGGCCCGAAAGGGGACGTACCGGAGGACATTCAGAAATCCCAGCCAATCGGCATCGTGGCGAAGCGGAAAAAGGAGCTCGTAGAGCATTACTTGGGCTCCGCCTCACCCCCGCCGGCGCAAACCAGCGTCTCGACGACCCGCTCGGCACCGACGCTGCGGCTCGCTTTGACGAGGACCACATCGCCCGGTGAGACGAGCGCCGGCACGAGCTCGGCGGCGTGGTCGGCGTCGGTCGCTCGGACGGCCGCTACGCCTCCGCGAGCAGCCGCCATGACGGCGAGGTCCGCGAGGCCGCCGCAGCTGACGACGATACGCGCCCCGGAACCGACGATTGCACCACCGAGCGCCGCATGCTCCTCTTCCGCAATCGACCCGAGCTCCCTCATCTCCCCGAGGATGACGACGGCTCGCCGCCCACGGTCACTCGCGGTGAGTTCGCCGAGAGTCCGGAGCGCGGCCCGTACGCTATGCGGGTTGGCGTTGTACGTGTCATCGAGTAGCATCGTCCCGTTCTTCAGCCGTCGAGCGTGCATGCGGCCGGGCATTGGACCGACGAGCCGGAGCGCAGCGGTGATGGCGTCGGAATCGAACGGCCCGGAAATCGATTCGACCGCCGCCAGCGCCGCTGCGACATCCAGGGCAGCTGCCTCGCCGATCGTCGGCAACCGAAAGGACAACTCGCTGCCGTCGCGCCGGCGGACGATTCGGACGTTCGTGGCTTCGACGCCCGACGTAAGCCGCCCCGCGAGGCGGTAATCGGCCCCCGCACGCGTTCCGAACGTGACCGCACGGCGCGCGGGGCAAGCAGCCAGTTGACC
>JBEKFX010000034.1:0-53677 GCA_050013115.1 Polyangiaceae bacterium | reverse complement strand
ACCTGGAGGTTGACCTTCGGGCAACCTAGCGCGCGTAAATGCGTCTCAGCGTGCGTGAGTAGTGCCCGCGCGTAACCCTGGCGGCGCAGCGCAGGCGCGACGCCGATGGAGTAGATCCACCCGCGATGGCCGTCGTATCCCGCCATCGCGGTGCCGATCAAGCGCGCGTCCTCCTCTGCCAGCCAGAACAGGCCATCACCGAACGAGAGTTTGCGAGCGATACTGGCGCGCGGATCGCGTTGCGGCCGCGTTGGATCGTCATACTCGGGGAACACCTCGCGCCAGAGCGCGATGATTGCCTCGCTGTCGCTCTCGAGCACGCATCGGATCCGCATGCACCACCCACATAGCTTGGACACGCGCCGTTGCCGACGATACCTATTGCCTACCCCGATTTTCCCGTCAGATTTCGGCGGATGACTCACCGCGGATCCAACCACATAGGCGTCGGAAGGATCTCACGCAGCGCTGCGAGCAGGCGTGCGCTCTGTTCCGGCGTGGCGACGGTGATGCGCAGTTTGTCCTCGAGCCGCGGTGTCCCGAAATGGCGCACCAGCACTCGACGCGCCTCGGGCGCGCGGCACACCTCCGCCGCGCTCGAGCCCTCGGGCATCGTGGCGAGGACGATTCGAAGAGCTGGCTGATGCGCTCGTGTACCTGGCAATCGGCGAGGTTGCGGAGCTGCATGGGTGGAAGCGCTCGGCTTCCGATGTCTCCGGCCCCGAAGGTGGCGGAATTTTCACGTCGCCTGCGGAGCGCAAACCTAGGCCGCGGCGGTTGTCCGGACGAGGGCGTAGCGGATGCATGGCGGATCGCCGCGTCTGCCCACCACTCCCATCAGGTTAGCCCGCGAATTACGCGCTGATTGCGTTCTCATGCACATCGACGCTCGCACGTCTGGTGCTATCTTTTGGTATGACGACGAACGTTGTCGATGCGCGGATCCACAAGCTCTTTATGGCGCTCGGTCCTGGTCGGATTCGAGTGTACGAGATCGGGCAGGTGTTCGAGGCCGGGCGGCAGGCGCACGCCGCTGGCGGTAACGTCGACGCCGCGGTCCGCGCCGCGTTCGCGCAGCTCACTCGGTGGTCTGGGACTCTGCATGCCGTGGTGGACGAATGAACCTCGCCCCTCGTCGCCCGCCCATCGATGATGATGGAGACGCATTCGCATGCAGTCTTATTGGGGCAGCCGCGCTGTTTGCGGCGATCTTCTACATGCTGACCGCGCGATGACGCGCCAGACGCGCTGGGCGCTCGGAGAAGGATTCCCATAGGACCGAAATTGCCGAAATCACCGGGAGCCGGGAACCACAGCGGATGTTCAGAAGTTCGGACAATCCGGAGCTCGGCGCCCCGAGCTACCTGAACCGCTTTCCAGAGCCTGACGGTGCCCCCGGATTCGGACTCCCAACTTCCGGAGCTCGAAACGCGTCTGAGCAGCTCCTACGCTCGATGGCGATCAGAACTCCGCGACACGCGATCGGTCCTGGATGTGCCCGACTTCGCCGTCTCGTCGTCCCTGGTGCTCGACCACGCCCTGCGCGCGCGACGGGTCTGCCGCTCATTTTCGACACGCATACCGATTTCTCGCGGCTGCTCGGGGCCCCCGGCATCCACGTCGACCATTTATATCATTCTGCGCGATTCACCTGGCGTGCAAGGCCGGGGCCGCCGCTCTCGCGTCCACTCGCAGACCCTGCGTCCATCACGCTTCACGTGGACCGCCCGTTTCAGTTCGTGGCCACCGAACGTGTCACCGGGGCCATCGTGTTCATCGGGCGTGTCAGCGCACCCTGAGCCGAGCGTCTCCACACTACGTTGGAATCACCGTCGGTTCGCTGACGTCCCCGTCGATCGCCTCGACATGCCTTCGGAGCTGCTCAAGCTCAAGCCCGGGTGACGATGGCCGTGCGCCCACGAGTGAAGCGATAGTGCGGTTCTCGCACGCGCTCGCCCTCGAGGCGTCGCGCATGTGCGGCGATCACGTCGCTACGCGTGACAATCCCGATGACCCGATCTGGATCGTCTCGCGCGACGACTGGAAGCCGGCCGACGTTCTCGCGCACCATATGATCGGCTGCGTCCCGGAGCGACGAATCGTCGAAGACGATAGCGGCCGGGCGCTTGACGATGCCGCGCACGGTCGCGGCAGTGACGCTGCCGTCGAACAGGTCGCGTCGCGTGATCACGCCGACGAGCCGGTCCTCGTCGTCGACCACGGGAAACCCCTGGTGCGCCGATCCCTCCGCGTGAGTCGCCACCCACCTGCGCACGTGATCGACCGTGTCGTCGGCGCGCAGGACGACCACCGGTGCTGCTGCGACATCCGATACGACCATCTGATCGAGGAAGTCCGCCACGTAGTCGGTCACGACGCGCGCACCGCGGCGGGCGATCTTTTCGGTCATGAGCGAGTGCCGCATCAGCATCGCCGAGACGAGGTACGCGGTGGTGCAACCGCCGAGGAGTGGCAAGAGCCCTGTGGGCTGACGTGTGGTCTCGAAGGCGAAGACAACAGAGGCGAGCACCGCGCGCGACGCCCCGGCGAAGAGCGCCGCCATTCCGACGAGTGCTGCAAGCCGCACGTCGATGCCTGCGAACGGAAGCGCCCGCGCGGCAGCCGCGCCAAGCGCTGCTCCGAGCCCTCCACCGATCGTGAAAAGCGGCGCCAGCGTACCTCCCGAAGTTCCCGTGCCCAGCGACAGCGTCCAGGACACCAGCTTGAGCGAACAGAGGACGATGACCGCCTGCGTAGTCAGACTTCCCTGCAGGATGCGGTCGATGTTGTCGTACCCGACGCCCATGGTGTGAGGCGAAACCCAGCCGACGAGGCCGACGACAACGCCCCCGATGGCGGGCCACCACATCCAGTGGATCGGAAGCTTTTCGAAGACGTCCTCCACCGCGTATACGGCACGCGTGACCAGCATCGACGCCACCCCAGCAACCATTCCCATTCCCACGTAGACAGCCAGCGCGGTGCCGCTCGGCGCGGTCAGGGTGGGCATCGTGAAGGCAGGCTGTGAGCCGGACAGGGCCACGTGTACGCCGCACGCCGTCACGCTGGCCAGGGCGACGGGGACGATCGATCGCAGGCGATACTCGAAGAGCAGGAGCTCGATAGCGAGGAGGACCGCGCTGACCGGGCTGCCGAAGGTCGCGGACATTCCTGCAGCCGCCCCGGCGGCGAGCAGGGTCTTGCGCTCCCCGGCCGAGACACGTACGAGCTGGCCAATGAAGGAACCCAGCGCTCCGCCCGTCGCGATGATGGGCCCTTCGGCGCCGAAAGGGCCACCCGTGCCGATCGAGATGGCGGCGGAGAGCGGCTTGAGGAAGATGACCCGCGCGGGAATGCGGCTCTCGTTGAAAAGCACCTGCTCCATCGCCTCCGGAATGCCGTGACCCCGGATGGCCTTGGAGCCGCAGCGAGCCATGAGGCCGACGAAGAGCCCTCCGGTGATCGGTATTCCGACAACCAGCCATCCCAGGTGATTGCCGGCGGGGCTCACGAAGGATGCCGATAGCCGTCCGTAAAAGGCGAGGTTGGTGATGAGACCGATGAGGGCCGTGAGCAGCCGCGCGAGAAAGGCCGTGACGAGTCCGAGGCCAATCGCCAAGCCGCCGACGGCGAGTGTTCGCCTGTCGACCGTGACGCGCTCGAGCGGCGTGCGGACCGTCGTGAGAGCCGGCGCCATCGAGGGAGCAATCGGCAGTCGCTGGAGCGTCCGGTCGCTCGCCCGTGTTCCGTCCGCATGACGCGCCGTCACGGCAGGCCTCCGGCCTCGAGAAAGCCTGAGGGAAGCGATTCTTTGCTCCTTGCGGCGCCAACGAGCGCGTACAGCGCCGCGACGAGCGCCGGCGCTGTCGAGCGAAGCTCCGAGCGGTGCGCAATGCTCAGTCGGCGCAGCACGCGCTGACCGGCTGCCGTGATTTGCAAGGACGCTTCCCGATGGTCCACCTTCCCGGTGCGCCGCTCCAAAAGACCGCGCTCGGCGGTTCGCTTCACGAGGTCGACGGCGCTGTTATGGCGAATCTGCAGGCGCTCGGCCACGACCCGGATCGTGGGCCGCTCTCGTGGCCGTAGCGCCTTGAGGACGAGTAGGAGCTGGTGCTGCTGCGGCTCAACCCCCGCCGCGCGGGCGGCTGCCTCACTGAACGTGAGGAAACGACGAATCTGGTAGCGCAGCTCACCGAGGGCTCGGTACTGGGTGGCGTTGATATCCTGAATGCCTGGCATCGGACTATATCGCTTCACGATATATCAGCGAGTGGGCGCCTGCGCCACCCCGGTCCGGCCTATACCCGACCGCGGACACGCTCTTCGGGTCCGTCAGCCTTCCTTGCGTGGGTGAGCCCCGCTTGCCCTGTCGCACCCGCGAAGGCAGAGCTCGAGTCGGGCGGAGTTTACGTTCGTGCCGGTCCTGCGCTCGATGCGGCCCACGCCGGGGGACGGCCTCACCGGGCCCCGGGCCGCGAGCAGCCCGACCCCGCTGTACCAGAGCGGCGCGCGATTGAGCCTGTCCGGATGCAAGCTCACCATCCGCTCGAAGTACGCCAGCTGCCAATGAGATTCTCGTCCCTCAAAGCCAACCTCCAATAACGAGGCCTGCACTGTAGGCGACTTCCCTGTTCTGAATGGATGGCGCCTGGGGAACGTTTGGGAAACTCACGCTGTCAGACAATTCAGTGTAAACCGAGGGTCCAAAGCCAACGAACACGTGGGGTGCCGGATGCACGAGAACCGGGGCGAACAGGCTTAGTGCGACGAGAGTCGACGTGCCCTTGTTCTCAAGCCCCGACTCGGTTTCATCATAATTCACACTCCCGAAGCCAAGCTCGAGGACCGGATAGACAGAAATCGATCTCCCGATCGGAAGGTTGAGTCCCAGTCGTGGGGCAACCGTCGTCTTCCCGGTCGTGTACACGGTTTGCCGGCCGGTGGTCCCATCAATGCCCGAAGCGCCCGCATACGAGAGATTGCAGGCAACCCCGAGCGACACTTCATGGAACATGAACCAGTCGACCGCTCCGCCAAACCCGACGTTCAACGAAGAAGAGTCCGTCCCGGCGTAGTGGAGCGAGTTGATTGAGGCGACGAGCGAATTCGTGACGACGACTTCGCCCTGATCGCCAAAGTGCGGCACCGCGTCTTGCGACGGCGCCTCGCTCGGGGGGGTCGAGTCGTGATCGCCACCCCAGTAAGCACCGACGACGAAGCCGGCCCCAATCTGCGTTCGCTGGCCGCCGACGGCCGGCCCGCCGTCAGCGCTGCCGAAGTTATGGAAAAATTCGGGGCCAAAGCCGAAAAAGAATTGGCTAAACGCGTGAAAAAGAAAGGGCGCGTAGAGATCGACGTACGGGCCCGATTGTGTCGTCGATGGATACCCGAGAGGGCTCGCTGCAACCGACAACGATTGGCCAGCGACGATGCTCTCCGTCTGTCGCGTCGACTCGTAGCCAAAGGTGAGCTGCGGGAACCATGAAAAAGCTCTTCCAAAGGGGATGTTGAAACCAAGGTGTACACCGCCGGACAGGCTGGTCGTTTGGGTCTCGACCAAGCTGCCATCGGCACCATAGCCTTTGCCGTCGGTATAGGACGCGTTGACGGCGACGCCGAGCGAAACGTTCTGCGCGACGAAGTAATCCACGTCCGGGGAAAAGGTCAGGCTCTCGCCGCCCGCGCTGCTTGCGGAAAACGAGCTCTCGGAAAAACCGATTTCCGAGCCGCCAAGGACGAGGATCTGCCCACGAGCCCCGAAGGGGCTCGCCCGTGTCTCTGCAGGCGGCTTGGGCGCGGGGGGCGGCTCATCACCATTCATCTTGGAGTGCGCACTCGAGTCGACGGCATGGGTGTCGCTAGGCTGTGCTTGCACACCGTGCGGTGCGAGCAGCAAAAAGACCCCGACGAGCGCCCCGTCCGCGAGGGGCCACCGTCCCATGAGCGAGAGCTTCCCAAGGTCCCGCGGCTCGCTCGAACCGCTCGCGAACTCGGCGTCCAAGAACCGCTTCACTTCCTCGTCGCCGGTGATTGCGACCCCGATGTCGGCGTCTTGGTTTTATCGGACATCGCTCGCCTACCTTGGGATACGGCCGGGGACGCCGGACGCGCGATCGCATCGCGCGCGACGTCGTGCTTGTGGCGAGCGTCGAGCGCGCCGTGACGTTCGCGGGCGCACGGGTGGTGGGCGCAAGTGGCGAAGGCAAGGTTCCAGCCCGTGCGCGAAACCAGTCATTCGATCAGGTACGGCGTACAGGCGGCTTCAAACGATCACTCGTTGCACCCCATCTGCGTCGGACCGATCGCGTAGTCGTCGAGGTACATGTCGCCGGTCGTCGTTCCAGCGTTGTAGCGCTCATAGCCGATGCGCATTTCCCCGATCGCCGCGATCGCCGCGCCCATGTCGGTGGCCAGCAACGTGCCGTCCATATACAAGGCGACGCTACCATTGCCGCCAATACCGCTGATCTCCCATTCGAAGCAATGCCACGCCCCCTTGGGGAGCGCGATGTTCGCGCTCGGCCCGTTGTCTGGTGGGTCAATGTTGATCGCAATCTGGCCGCTTTGCGTGTTCAGCGGACGGACGCCCGTGGCCGAGTGCCCGCTCGCCTTCGATATAGACGACGTGCGGATCGGGACCGATCCCGTCATCCGATTCCGTGTTCGGGTACATCCAGACTCTGCCCCAGACGGTGCCCGTCGCCGTGACGCCCAGCTTCTCATCGATAAATGTCGCGCCGGCTGCCGCGGCGAGAGTCAAGTGCACCGAGTTCGAGCCCGAGTGCGACTTGGTCGACACGACGGTCACGGTATTTGCGGCAACCGAATTGTCGACCGTCCACGCCGGTCCCAATGTCGTGCCGCTCTCGAAGCCGTCGCAGAATACCGCCGCGGCCGGGCAGCCTGCACTGCCGTCGCCAGACGACGCGCCGCCCGCCGCGCTTCCGCTTGCCGCGCTCCCGCCTTCGCCGCTTCCACCCGCGTCGTTCACTGACATCATCATCGTGCCACCGCTCGAACCGCCGGACCCACCGTCGATGACGCCGCTGCCATTTCCGCCGGACGAACTGCTGCTGATGCCGCCACTGCGACTGCTGCCGTTGCCCGTTCCGGCGTTGCCACCGCTGCTCGAAGAGAAACCAGCTTCCGTCATCGTCATAAAGCCGACGCTCGACGACCCGCCTTGCACGACCGAGCCGGCGTCCGGGCCGGGCGATGACGCGGCGCTGTTGCACGCTACGAACGCAGAGCAGGCCAAACCAAGGGAGATCTTTTGGCCGGAACGGCGTGCACAGGGGAAGCTCATGGTCATCTGTTCTCCTCAATCTGGTCGAACGTTGTCACAAACCGAACGGCTTATGACAAGATTGCAGCATCGGCATCCGCTTGATCTCTCCGATCGGCTGGATGGTGACTCGAATGCCGCCACCCATTCCGGAGGCGACGCTGAGCTCCTGGCCTCACTCACGATTGCACGGGAGTGGGAGCGGGGGAGCATGGCGCAGCTCTTCGCCACGCCGGTCAGCCGTCCGGAAATCCTCGTCGGAAAGCTGATCCACTACGCGGGCCTCGGCTTCGTGCAGACCCTGCTGGTCATCACCCTCGGCTCGTACATGTTCGACGTCCCCATCCGCGGATCGCTCGTGACCCTGTTTGTGTCATCGACGCTGTTCCTCCTCGCCATGCTGGGAACGGGGTTGACCGCAAGCATCATCGCGAAGTCCCAGCTCGTGGCCGTGGAGTTCGCGACGCTTGTCTCGTACATGCCGGTCGCAAGGTTGAGCGGCTTCATGTTCCCCATCGAGAACATGCCCTGGTGGCTTCGCGGGATTTCGATGGCCGTGCCCGGCGCTACTAACTCACGACGCTGCGTGGGGTGCTGCTCAAAGGGCAACGGCCTCGACGTTCTCGCACGCCTCAACGGTGCGCAAGCTCGATTTCCACGACCCTCGCCACACGTACGGCACCTGGCGCGTCACCCGCGGTGACGACGTCGTCAAGATTCGCTTCGCGATGGGCCGCACCGACCTTGCGGCAACCCGGCGCCACATCAACGAGCCGCGGTTTTGAGCGTCACTGCGGGTCGGCGTTCGGGCCGATCTCCGGTTCCGTTGTCACGGGTCGGATATCGTAAGTCTCCATCCTCCATACGCTTTTCGAGATGCGGCGCGAGCTCCAGCTCCCATTGCCTCCAGTCGCGCCAGACCACCCCGCGACGGTACCACGGCACCCATGTTGGCTCGCCCCGCGGCAAGCGGCGCTCGCCGCGCCGTTCTGCCCGGCCCTTGTCGCGGACGCGCAAGCGCCGGAGCTCGGCCCTTGTCGCGGTAGTCCTTCCCCGGCCGCGCCGAGTCGCATATGGCTACGGGTATGGGGACGGTCCGAGCAGCAAAGTCCCGAAAGGCCAAAGCTTCCGCGACCCCGGCCCGGGCCGGGTCGGAAGCTCGCGCCACGACCTCGACCGGCGAGGTCGTGGCTGCTCTCGCGTCGGCCCTTGCCGCGAGGGGTGCCGTTCTCAAGACCGAGGTCACCAAACGGGCCGGGCGAGGACGCGCTCTAGAAATCTTTGACGCTCTCGTTGCCGCGGGGTTCGAAGTCGGCGCGCGCTTCGTTCGCCGCCCTTTGGAGGCCCAGATCGAGGAGCGGCTGGTGCGCGGGCCCATGTCCCTCCGCGGCGCCGACAAGGTGCTGCACGGCGCAAGCTCGCTCGAAGTTGCGAGGGCCGCACGCCGTCTCGTCGAGAGGGGAAGGGCGCGGTTGGTGCTGCGGCCAACCGGCCTTCATCTGGCGAGTCTCACCGCGCCCGTTCTCGACGACCGAGCGCAGAAGCGACTCCTGCTGGCGATCACGGAGCTGACCAAGCTCCTCAAGCAATCTGCAAAGGCCAAGACCGGGGTGCTCGGGGCGGATATCGAGGCCGCCCTCGAGTCCGCGGTTTCCCGAGGGCCGGCGCTGCCGCCGACCACGACTCGCGATCTGGGGGCGCTTCTCGACCAACATCGCGAGGACTCTGGATTGACGTTTATTCCAAAGCTGGTCCGGGCCCTTGGTGGCGCCTCAGTCCGCGATGCCCTGCACGCCGAGCTCCTGAGCGGCGCCCACGCGGGGCGGCTCGAGCTCCGTCCGGAGAGCGGGATGGGACGACTCTCGCGAGAAGATGCATTGTTCTGTGTGCCGGGGTCGCATGGCATGCTGCTGTCGTGGGTCCGCCGAATCGGGGAGGGATCGTGACGTCGCTCGTATCTGCGATTGGGCGGGCGGCGCGTTCTCCCTTCGAGAGCAACCATGCCGATCCCTGGGGCAAGGAGTTCGTCGACTTACCCGAGCTGAATGCTGCCGTGACCGATGCCATTGCGGACGCCATCGCCAGGGTTCGAAGTACCGCAAGTCGCCGTGACGCAGAGCTCCGGACGACGAGTACACTTGTGCTGGGGCCGGCGGGAGCCGGCAAGACCCATCTCTTCGCTCGCCTGCGGCGTAAGCTCGGGCCACGCGCGGTCTTTGTGCACCTTCGGCCGCTTGTGGGCACGGAAATGACTCCAAGGTACGTCCTGGACCAGATTGTCCAGCAGCTCGCGTATCCAACCGAGACACACGACTACGCCGCCAGCCTGAAGCAATTCGAGGCGCTCGTAGGGTCATCGCTTGCTCATCTAGACGGTGTGTCGCCCGATCTGCCGCGAGCCTTCCTCGACGAGCTTGTGGGACTCGACGAGGCGGGTCGCTCGGAGAAGCTCGACTGGGCCGTCGAACGCCTTCTGGAGCGCCATCAAGAGGCCGACGAGATGTACCTCGCTCGGCTACTGCGCACACCTTTCATGAAGCGAGCCGACCAGCGTGCAGCGCTCGCGTGGCTCGCCGGACGGGAGCTTGAGGAGCTGCAGTTGCAGCGCCTCGGCATCGCCACCGGCCTCCCCGAGAACCGCGTCCTGCAAGCTTTGCAGACCCTCGGCGTCTTCGCCGCACCAGGCGCTCCGATCGTGCTCGTGTTCGACCAACTCGAGAACCTGGTGGACGCCGAGGCTTCGGGGACCCGATTGCGAGCCTACGGAAACCTCGTCTCTGAACTGTTTGACGCGACACGTGGCTACGTGCTCGTGCATCTCGCGCTGGACAGCGAATGGGAGCACGGCATAAGGCCGCAGCTCAGCCAAGCTCAACGCTCACGCCTCGGCAGCAATCCGATCGCGATGGCGCTCCCAACCCCCGCCCAGGCCCGCGCGCTCGTGCAGCGTTGGGCCGTTGAGCTTCCGGATCGACCTGAGCCCTTCCCGTGGCCATTCGGCGAGCGTCGGGTCGAGGCCTGGTCGCGCACGCCGGGCATGACGCCGCGAATGTTGATGAGCGAGTGCCGCGCCGCGTTCGCCCTGGGCCCGAACACGCCGTTCGCGGAGCCACCGCCGCAGACGACGCTCTCCTCGGACGGGGCGCGCCGCACCGACGCACCGAACGATGACGACGCGGCTTTGGCGGTGGCGTGGGAGGGCCACATGGCCGCGGCCCGCCACGCTCTGGACGAGGCCGCGGCGGACCGGCGGAGCGCGGATCCGGCGCGCCTCGTGGGCGGCATGGCGTCGTGCCTTCGCTTCGTCAATAACGTGGAGACGAGCCGTGTCGACGCCAGGCAGCACGTCCAACTGATCGCTCGCGTCGGATCTCGAACGTCGTTCGTCGCCTTCTTGCACCAGACCCACCCACGCTCGGCAGGGACCGCGCTCGATCGCCTCGCGGAGAGCCTCACGAGTGGACACGCCATCGCGGTGCGCGAGCGCGTGCTGGAGTTTCCGCCTACCTGGAAGAAGGTGCAGGCAAGCGTGACTGGACTGCTTGCGCGGGGGCTTCGGTGGATCTCGCTCGATCGCGACGACGTGGCGCGGCTGCTCGCTCTCGAGAGCTTCATCGCGTCCGCAAGATCGAAGGATCTCGAGGGCGATGACGGACGCATCGTTCCGGAGGAGGCGGTAAGCGACTGGATTCATCGGACGTTGAACCCTCCGCTGTGGCCCGTCGCACGCGCGGTCCTCGGTCAGGCGTCTGAAGCCGCCGACGGGGTCGACGCCGACGACGTGGGCGCTCACCCGTCTGCCCCTTCGCCGGGCAACGCGCGTGTCGTTACAGTCACACCGAGCGAAACGGGCGTGTTCATTCAGGGCTGCCTCGCGCATCTGCGCGTTGTGTCGCTCGACCGCCTGGTACGCGAGGTGGCAAGGGCAAACCCCTCCGCGTCGCGGGCGGATGTCATGGGCGCGCTGGAGGCCATGCCCGACCGCGTGCGGTGGTTCGGACGGGCGATTGTCGGCGCGAGCGACGGGGACGGCCGATGACGACACTTTCTGTGACCGAGGTCCGCAACGCTCTCCGCTGCCCGCGGATTTTCGCGCTCGGAAGACTCAAGAACAAGGCCGTGGCCTTTCCCATCGGCTCGTCGTGTCTCGGCGCGTCGTTCCATCGCATCGTCGCGCGCTTCGCCCGAACCGTCGAGACGCCTCCTCTTCGTGTCGCGTCCCTCGATGAGGGGGCGCCGGCCGATACCATCGAGGCCGAGCTACGCGGGTGGCTTCTGGGGCTTCTGGCCGACGAGCTCGTCGCCGATGCAAGCCTCGCGACGATGCCCGCAGAGGTTGACGACCTTGCACAAGCGCTTCGCGAGCTGGTGCACCACCTCACGGCACGTCTACGGCCGTTTGGGGGGCGTCCTTCCGACGCGTTGCGAACGCTCCTTCGCGACAGCGAGCGTCCAGTGGAGGCCTCGATCGAGCAGCACGTCCTTGTCCGCGGAACCCTCGACGCGCTCTACGGACTGCCTGACGGCTCGCTTGACGTGATCGAGTACAAGCTCACGGACGAGGTGAACGACACCCTTGATCGTGCCCAGGTCGCTCTTTACGGACACCTGGTCGAACGAACGACGGGGAAGGCACCGAAGCCGGTAGTCCTCCGGTTCATGCCGACGTTGCGCGAAACCGCACTCTCCAAGTCGGAGGCTGCGGACATCGTCGAACGGACGGTGCTTCCGGCGATCCGAGACATGGTCCAATGGGCGCACGATCCCGGCAGCGCGCCCCCGACCGACCGGCGCGATCTCTGTCCCGCATGTCCCCTGGCCGAAGCCTGCGCAGAGACCTACCCGGAAAGGCTCGCACCACGGGACGATCCGCCCGCGGCAGCCGCGCGGCCACGCGTCGATTCTGCCGGTACCATGGCGCCGGCCGTCATGTCGCCCATCCTGGGTGGTGCGTCTGACGAAGACGGGCGCAAGGATGCCGAGCGATTGCGTGACGCCATTCTGGCGGTTCTTCGAAAGAACGGCATCAACGCCCTGTGTCCTCGACCTCCGGTGGTAGGCCCGACGCTCTTTGAGATCGAGGTCACGCGGGCGCGCGGGTCGGTGAAGGCCCTCGACCAAATGGCCGAGGACGTCAAGCATCGCCTCGCCAGCGACGACGGCACAGATGCTTCGTATGAACAGCGCGCCGGGAGGCGGCTCTTCGTGATCCGGCGGGCCGTGCCTCGCAAGGTGCTGCTCTCGCCGCTTCTCGCGGAAGCTCACGCGTACATGGCGGAGCAGCCCGGCCGGTTCGTGCTGGGACAGCGACCGACCGGCGAAGTCCTCTGCGGGGACCTGTCGGACTCCTGCACGCCGCATCTGCTCATCGGGGGCACGACGGGAAGCGGCAAGTCTGTCCTCCTCCGAAGTTTAGTCGCGAGCCTCGTCCACTGCCACGGACCGTCGACGATTCGTTTTACGCTCATCGATCCGAAGCGTGTCACGTTCAATGTGCCGTCGTTTCAGTCGGCCGTCGGCGCACACCTCGATGGTCCGATCGGCTACGACGCCGACGACGCGATTCCGGTCGTCGAGCGCCTGGTGGACATTATGGAAGAACGGTACCGACTGTTCGAGCGAGAGCGCGTCAGTGATATCCGTGAGTACAACGAGGGTCGGAACGCGGACGAGTTGCTTGAGCGAAAAATCGTCGTCATCGACGAATTTCAGGACCTGACAGTGGAAAAGGCCACGGCGGCGCCCTTTTTCGCGGGCATCAAGCGTCTGGGCGCGAAGGCGAGGGCCGCTGGGGTGCACCTCATTCTCGCCACCCAGCGACCCGATAAGGATGTTGTGCCGCCGCTCCTCAAGACCAATCTGGCCGGAAAGGTCGCCCTGCGCGTCGCCACCGCGACGAACTCGCGCATCATCCTCGACGAGGGGGGGGCCGAGCGTTTGTTAGGCAAGGGCGACTTGTTGGCCAATCTTGGCCATGGGCTCGTTCGGGCGCAGGCGCCGCTTCTCGCCTAGAACGCCTTCCTCCACACAAGCACGACAGAGACCCTGCCATCGTCCCCAACGTCGCGCTGTCCAGTCTGCGCGGAAACTCCCCTCGCTAGACCCCGTCCCCGAGCACGCGCGTCGCATCACCGCTGGTCACGGGATGGCTACGCTCACTGCAGTACGACGATCTGCATCGGGAGAGAAAGCATCTCGCCCTGCCGCTGGATCCGGACATTCACGGTATCCCCCGCAGGGTGCTGGTCGAGCGTATTGTACAGGTCATCAAAGTCTTGGACCTTTTGATCGTCGGTCCCTGTAATCACGTCGCCAAGGACGAGCCCGCCCGCTGTCTGCTGGATGCCCCGCATTCCGGCGCGCGCTGCGGCTCCGTCAGGCGGAACCGCGAGGACCGCGACGCCTCGTATGCCAAACCGGCGTTCGAGCCTCCCAAGCGGATCGATTTGGATGTCGAACCCCAGTTGTTCGGCGTGCCCCTTGGCGATGATCTGCGGCACGATGCGGCCGATGGTGGTTGCCGGCACGGCACGTGTACGAACGCGTCTGACACGCGTCCCGCTCTCCGAGCAATAAGAGCCAGCGGCTACCCGACAAGGCTGACGCGTGCAATCAATTGCAATGGACTTTCCGAAGGCCACAGTCATAAAGACTTCGTTCGGAAGGAAACGACGATGAAGCGCTGGATTCTCGTCATTGCGGCGAGCGTGGCGGGGTGCTCGTCCGGCACGGGCACGGGATCGCTTGGCCAGGAGTGCACGTACACCTCGGCGGGGCCGAACACGCTTTTCGGCGGAACCTACTCGTGTAACAGCGGGTTGCTTTGCAATCAGGCGCCTCAGCTGAACGGCAAGCCCGTCTGCCAAGCGCCAAACTCCCAAGGGACCGGCGCTGCTTGCGACGAAGATCCTCTTTGTGAGACCGCCCTATTTTGCGCACCCATGGTGGGCGGGGGCACCTGCCAGCCTCTTCTCCAGGAGGGCGCCCCGTGCCCGAGCGGCGTCGGCTGTGCCCCGAACCTGCAGTGCGTCAAGACCGGCACGGGCAACGGGGCCTATTGCATAACGGCTGAAGATGCAGGGTCAGAGGCCGGCCCGACCGATGCAGCCGGCACCGCCGATGCGACCGCAGAGGGTGATGCGGCCCAGGCTGCGGAGGGCGGCGAAGCCGGGGACGCGGCCACCGCCGGCGACGCGGTCGGCTTGAAGGACGCGACCCCAACGGGTGATGCCACCGAGACAGGCGACGCGTCGGCTGCGAGCGATGCAAGCGGCGCCAACCATGCGAGCGATGCGACCAGCCCGGACGATGCGGGTGGTGCGAGCGATGCGGCCAGCCCGGACGATGCGGGTGGTGCGAGCGATGCGACCAGCCCGGACGATGCGGGTGGTGCGAGCGATGCGACCAGCCCGGACGATGCGACCAGCCCGGACGGTGCGAGCGATGCGAGCAGCCCGGACGATGCGGGCGGCGCGAGCGACGGCGCTTAGGAGATCGTGCCCCGATTGGGTGCGCAATGGTGTCCGCGGCGTTAGAACCCTGCGCTGCCGGAGCTTCTCCGCCCGGTTGCGTGCGCAGCCGCTGCAGATGGCGAGCTATGGCTCGTCGCGCGAAGGTCAAAGGTGGCGGTCGGCTGGCCCTTGGACTGAAACGTAGCCACGACGGACGACCCGTCGGGCACGAGCGGAGGGCTATCCGTCCTGGCGGAAAGCAAAGCGCATCCGCGCTCTCCGACCTGAAAAAACAGCGACTGGGGAACTGAGCGTACCCAGAGCTGTCTGTTGCGGCGTGCGCTTTGATCCCATCGACGCCGCCGCTCACGTTCCGACTGCCGCCCAGTTCGAACGACTCGCGCTCGACTTTCTAGGACGCGCCGTAGGCTACGAGGTCGCCTTCATGGGCCTGCGTGGGGCCTTGACGTCGTCGGTCGGTTTGACAAAGGAAAAGGTCGCACGAGCGGTCCGACCCGGTAGCGTGTACGAAACCGAGCTGGCGCCGGTCAAGCAAGCAGCCCTCGCCAGGCGCGGGGTGGCGGTGGATACCGAGGTGCTCGGCGAGGCGCGAGTCACGCGGACGGCGTACTTCAGCGACCTGGCTCGACCCCTGGGCGGCAAGCACAGCCTGCTCGGCTACCTCGTGCTGCGCGGTCGGGTCGTCGGGAGCGTCATGCTCGGGCGAACGGGCGGTCCCTTTCGCGAGGACGACGTCGGTCGCGTCGCCGACCTGCTGCCCGCTCTCGCTGTCGGTCGGGCTTCCTACGGTCTGCCGGGGCTCACACGCGCTCCGCTTCGACCGGCGAGCCCCAGGGTTCGCTGGCCCTGGGGAGAGCAGGTTCTCGCTCGACGGGTGATGGGTCCGATCGAGGTGCGGGTACGAGACGAACGGGGCTACCGCGAGATGGTCGCCCGTGATCCTTGCTCGGGACGGGAGATGATCTGGACGCGCGCTGGTCTCGACGACGGTGCGAAGTCCGGCTGGCCCTACATCGATCTTCTGCACGTTGCCGCTGGCCTCGCCCGCCGGAGAGAGCGCGCGCTCTTCATCGGCTGCGGAGGTGCTGTCGGACCCAGGCAATTCGCCGTCTGTTATCCCGGCATCGAGATCGAGGTGGTCGAATCCGAAGACCACGTGATCGAGCTGGCCAGGTCGTACTACGGGCTCGACGACATCCCCCGCCTGACGGTCCACCATGCCGAGGGCGCATCCTTTCTCGAAGCGGCGACAGAGGGCTCGTGGGACATCATCGTGGTGGACGCCTACGAGGGTGATGAGCTGGGCGATGGTTTCTCCGGTCTTGCTTTCTTTCGAGCGCTGCGAGAACGGCTTCGCCCGGGCGGAGCCTTCGCCTTCAACGTCGTCGGCGCCCTCGATGGGTCGGGCGCCGTCCGCTCGGTTGTTCGTGCAGCGGCTTCCGTCTTCGACGACGTCCGTGTCGTCCCCGTGATGACCACGACGGAGGGGTACGATCCAGCGAGCCCACGCAACGTCGTTGTCATCGGCGTGAAAACCGACGTCAATCTGTAGGTCGAGCTTCGCCGTCCCGAGGCTCGCCCGCATCGCCATCCGCACGCCCTCCTATTCGGCGTCTTCCTTGATCCGCTGTGCAGTGGCGCTCTTCGGGTCGAAGGTGACGCCGTCGTCTTGCGCCACGAAGCCGCACGTGGCGGAAGACTCGAGCCAGCCGATCAGGATCGGGAGCACCGGTGCCCAGGAGATCGAGGTCGTTATCGAGCGAGCACTTCGGCAAACCGAGATTGAAGTGAGCCCAACGCGCCGTGGGGATCTTGGCACGTCGGCGTCGAGCGAGCGGCGAGCGCAGCTGACCAAGGCACCATCGAGCAGCGAGCGACCGGGAGTGCGAATGGCGGTCGACTCGTGGTCGTGAGAGAAGGAAGGGGCGAAAAACGAGCGCAACGAGCGACGCGCCGCGTACGTCAAGATAATCGCGATTACGGAAGCCCCGTGGGGCACTCACATGCACCGTTCACGCAGGTGGCGCCGGACGCGCAGCTCGCGCCGCATTCGCGGCAATTGTTCCGGTCGGACGTGATGTGTACACATGCCGCGTTTGGCGTGTTGCCATGGCACCCTCCCGGCAGCGGCACGCGCTCCCTACGGGCAGTCCGTGGTCAAGGTGACACCGCGCGCCCTCAACGTCGCGATGTTTTGCGCTTGCGCCGTGCAGTCGATCGGGTTGCCCCCGATCGCAATGGCGGTCCCGTAGCCGAGGAAGGTATTGGCGACCAAGGGAGACAGGTCCGTGATCTGATTGCCGCTGAGGTCGAGACTCCGGAGATTCGCAAATCCCGACACCGTCGAGATGTCTTGAATTTGATTCGAGTCGAGATCGACGTCCGTCAGAAGGCTGAGTGGCGCGAGGGGCGCCGTGTCGGTGAGTCCCGCGTTTGGAAGCGAGAGCGTGGCCAGACGGGTCAAGGCGGAGAGCGCGGATCGAGCCTCATCCGTCGAGAGGTCGGCGTGCGTCAACTCGAGCACCCTCAATGAAGGAAGTGCCGACAACAAGGCCACCGTATTCGACTGAACGTCCCCGGTGAATTCCGTCACCTGAGGCAAGCTCGGAATGTTGGTCTCGCACGGTTCCAGGAGACCCAGTACCGTGAGGTTCGGAAGGGCTGAAAGCGGCGTGAGGTCCACGAAGTACGGTTCGAAGTAAAGCGTGCGCAGGTTCCAAAGACACTCGACGCCAGCGAGCGATGTGACCGGACCGACGTAGCCGGCTGTACAATCCACCGGCGTGTTGGGGGGCGGGGCCATAGACAAATCGGTCAGGGCCGCCACGTCGGCCGGATGGATCGGTCCGCTCGGCACTCCGATGGCTCCGCGCACCGCGGCCTCGATGTTCGGATCGGCAAACGTCAGGGGGTCGGCGCATGCCGTCGTCGAAGAATCCGCCGGGTTCGGGGAGTTGCCTCCGGCATCCACATTCGCGTACGCGTACGCGCAGGCGAGACCGAACGGCTTAGGAACGGAGCCGCCGTAAAACCCACCCCAGCACGCGACCCCGCCATCACCCGTTACGGCGCAGGCGGCGACGCCGACGTCATTATCCCCCCCGACGGAAATTGCGGTCGCGCCGCTCTCGAGCCCCGGCACGGTCATCGGTGGATACACGTTGCCGAGCGAGAGATCGTCGCCCCAACATACGACCCTCCCAAGGACCCCGGTGAGCGCGCAGCCGTTGTTTGCCGCCACGGAAACCGCCGTGACGCCGCCGGACAGGCCTGCGAAGGGCACGGGCCCCACCGGTCCTGAGACATTGAAGGGGAGTCCGCCGCCCCAGGCGCTTCCCCAGCAGGTGACCTGACCACCCGCGGCGATTGCGCAGGCGGCGCCGTCTCGGACGGACACGGCGGTGACGCCCGATGGGAGACCCGGAACCGTCACCGGCACCGCGCTGAATGCGAGCGCCATGGGGTCAACTCCGAGTTGCCCAAAGGTATTGTCGCCCCAACACTGGACTGCGCCGCCCGCCGTGATGGCGCACGCATCGAGGTTGCCCACGGATATGGCGGTCGCGCCGCTCTCGAGCCCCGTGACGGGCACCGGCACCGCTGCTGGCGGGACGGGGACAACCCCCGTGCCGCTTGGAGAAAACCCGCTGGAGCCGTTCCCGAGTTCACCGTAGGTGTTGTCGCCCCAGCACTGGACCGCGCCGCCTGCGGCGACCGCGCAGGCCGAAAAGGCGCCTGCCACCGACTCGAAGATCGGACCACCGACCGTGCTTCCGACGGAGACAGCGACGATGCCGCTCTCGAGACCAGGAACAACCGTCGCCGGGGACACGCCGGCCCCGGCTTGGGTCTCACCCCAGCACTCGACCGCGCCGTTCGTCGTCAGGGCGCAGGCGTAGAGGTTTCCGGCGGAAAGGGCCGTCACGCCGCTCTCGAGACCTGCAACGGTCACCGGGTACGTGCTCGAGGCGACTGGGCTTGTACCCCAGCATTGGACCGCGCCGCTCGCGGTGAGGGCGCAGGCGAACTGCGTCCCCACAGATACGGCGACGAAGGGGCCGGCCACGTCGCCCGTTGCCCCTGCGTCCCCCGTGTCCCGGCAGCCGAGCGCGCTTGCGCCCGCGGGCGGGGGACCCGCGTCGAGCGAGACACCTCCCTCGTGGGCATATCCATCGGCGACACGTGTCGAAGTGACGTCCTCCAACCGACCGCAAGCCGCCGTCGTGAGGAGCGCGACGTACCCCACGAGCTCTGCGCGAACAATGCGATTCATCGAGTTTCCCCCATTCGATGCACAAAGCCTAGCCGGAACGCACAGGCCGCGCGGTGCGATGCAGAGGGGGCGGCGGTCGGGCAATCATCGAAAATACGAAGCGTACAAGAAAATCCGCCCAGACTGTCACGCGGAGAAGCTTGCTGGCGGAGCTCGTCCTCCTACAACGCGACCCCCGGCGCGCGCCATTCGTAGCCGCCGTTTTCGTGGACTTGACCTCGCCGGGTCGCTCGACGGGCTACTGCACGTGCACGAGCGCCGCGCTCGCGGGCGGTACCGTCACGATGACACCGTCGGCCGTCGTCGTCAGAGCGTAAGGCGCTTTCGGTGTCCAGAGGCCCGTCGGAGTGACGCCGTCGTCCGCAAATGTGACTCCCGAGGTCGACGTGAGGGACGGCGCGAGCAAGTAGAGGGCGCTGCCCGAAGCAACGGGGCCCCCGAGCGTCACCTGTGCGTCGATTCCGTTGGTCGCGTCCTTGTTCACGAGGACCACGTTGGTGGACCCGTCCGATTGGCCGATCGCATACGCGGTGAAGTTCAGGTTGCCAGCCTTGGCGGTGGTCGCGAACATCGTGCCGGTGCCGCAATGGGCGACAAGGAGCATCCCATAATAGAGTGGCGCGGCGGCCGTCACCTGAGCATCGACCTCGTCGATGGGCGAATAACGGAAGGGTTTGATGCACGACGAGACGCCGTTCGGGCACGAATTGCCGTCCATATTCTGGCCGCCGCCGTGGAAGTTGACCCCCATCGCCCCGTATTCGGCGGCCGTCAACATGAAATCGACGGCCCACAGTGCCGAAGCAAACACGTCGCTCACACCGGCGGCTCCGTGACCGGAGTACGAGTTCATCTCGCCCCAGCGAAAGCCGTCGGCAATGTTGTCCGTCTGTGCCGCTGCGGCCAGCTCCTTGGAGTATGTGACGACGTTGGGGTCCAGCGTGAGCATGCTGGCGATCGTCGGGTTGCTCGCGGACGCGCCCTTGTAATAGTGATCCGTCACGAGGACGAGATTGCTCTTCTCGTCGTTGACGAAGGGAATCGTATACGACGTCTCCGAGCCGCCGCCCGAGGCGGGTCCCGCGAGTGGAACGCCGGGCACAGCCGCGCGAATCGCCGTCTCGAAGGACTCCCATGTGGTCGGGGGAAGGCCAGTGAAGAAGTTGATCTCGTTTCCTATCTCGATGCTGTGAAGACTCGCCCCGAGTTTGCCGGCGGCGTAGACCGACTCGGCCACGGAGGGCGCGGTCGCTGTCTTCATGCTGACGCCGTAGATGACCCTCCAGCCGGTGGCTGTGAGAAACGCTGCGAGCGCGTCGACATCTGCGGTGCCCACGTTGGTCGACGTGTTGCCGCCGGTGACCGGGGGCGCCGTTGGCACCCACGTCGAGTTGTCCACGTCGTTGGCTCCGATTCGGACGATGCCTGGACCGAGCAGTTTGAAGAGTGCAATCAGCGGCTGATTCATCGCGGTGAAGAATCCGTCCGTCATGTGCGTTTTTTCGAAACTGAATCCGGCAAATCCAGCAACGAGTTGACCTTGCGCGGAGCTGCGATCGACGGCGACGGTTCCGGCCACCGACGGGCCGCTGTAGGGGAGCGCCGCGTCCATCGGCGTGCCCAAGCCCGAGTCGGCCGGCTCTGACATGCCGTTCGAGCTGCCTGCGGACGACCCACCGGTCGACGCAGTACCGGATGCGGACGCCGCAGACGCACCGGACGACGTCGCGGGGCCCGGGCTCGAGATGCCAGCATCATCCGCCGTCGTCGACCCCCCGGCGACTGCGGCGGTCGTGGTCCCCGCGCTTGTCGCCGTGCCCGCGCTTGTCGCTGTCGCCGCGCTTGTCGCTGTGCCCGCGCTTGTCGCTGTCGCCGCGCTCGTCGCTGTCGCCGCGCTTGTCGCTGTGCCCGCGCTCGTCGAGGGGCTCTGGCTCGACGCACCCCCCGTGTCTTCTGTTCGGTTCCCGCATCCGACCGCGAGTGCGAGGACGTATGGAGCGGTGCGAAGGGCACGAGCGCGGGTACGATTCGGGCGACTCTTCAAAACGTGTCTCCTGTTTCGACTGGAACTAGACTGTGGCCGACGGGTCCCAGCAGGCAGTTGCAGCGGCGGCTCGATATGGGTCAGGAGAACCGCGATGAGGGGCGGCCCATACTTCGTTCTCCAGAAATGACGGACCGGGAGATCGAAGACGTTGGCCCTAAACGGTGCCGTTCGCCCCAGCGCTGTGACAGCTCCTGCCTTCCCGATCCCTCGTCGACCTGACGGGTCCCTTGGGATGTGTGCGTCGAGGGACGGCGCAAGAGGTGCGCTTCCCCCAAGAGCATTCCGCACACTTGCCCACGTTTTTGACCAGACATCGCCCAGCACGCTTGCCCGCTCACGAGGCTGCGAACGCTCTGCTCACGAAGGGCGATGGACAGAGCCGGCCGTACGTGCGATCGGCTCGCTCCGAGCCATGGGAGGCGCGACCACGGCTTCTCGACGGTGAAGCAACGAGACGTATCGTCAACCTCCCATGCCATTCACTTGCACGGGTCGCGGTACCGCAGACCTCACGAGCGTGAGCGCCGCCCCAAGGAGGATCTCCCGAGCGCGCTTCACGCCAACCTTCTGCACGTGCCGCAGGCGTTCCCACGCCTCGAACGACAGCAGCAGCTCCAAGACGTCGATGGTGTCCCCTCCCTCGACGCGGACGTGGGGTTCCAGGACGCCGAGCAATCTCGCTCGAAAAGCCATTGTCATGGCCTTTTCCTGTTCCTGCAGAAACGTCGATTCGTGGCGAACCAGACGTGCCGCGCGCCGAAAGGGAGTGATGTGCTCGAAGACACGCGAACGACGACCCACGAGCGCCGTTAGGTCGGTTTCGAGGCTCCCGGTGGGTGCGGCAAGCGTGACCAAGGCCATCGCCTCGCGCATGACACGCTCGCCCATGGCCCGGTAGAGAGCGTCGAGGTCCCGAAACTGCCGAAAGACGGTGCGCCGGCCCAGTCCTGCACGCTCCGCAACCTCGTCGATCGTCGGCGGCAAGTGGTTCTCAGAGACAAGCTCGTAGATCGCCCGAACGATCGCCTCATGGTTGCGAGCCCCTCGGCGTACGCGACCGTCGAGTGACTCGGACCGAGGAGGCGATTGCCTAGGCATGGGGCCTCAAGGTGCATCGGATGTCAAGCCCTGACAAGTGACACTTCCGGTGCACATATATTGACAATCGACACTCGCGGTGCCATTAGAAATGGGTCATGACCGCTCTGTTCCGGTGCTTGCCGAGACCAGCGAGCCACGACCCGCAATCATTCACACGACCGTCCACATTCACCGCGGAGCCCCCGATGCAACTCATGGTCGCAGAACCCGAGCTCGTTCCCGCTGCTCTCGCCGCCATCAAGTCGATCGCCACTGCGCGCGCCCCCATGCACCCCACGCAGCGATCGATGCTGGCTCTCGCGCAGAAGCTCATCTTGGGCTCGGCGGTCGACCTCGACGCACTCGCGCCCGTGAGCCCCGACGAGCTCGCGCGCGCCGTGCGAGGACGGCCCGGGGCGGAGAGGGTCATCCGTGGCATGGTGTTCATCTGCCTCGCGCGCGGCGAGGTAACCGAGGAAGACGCGGCGCTCGTGGAGAGGTACGCGGAGGCCGTTGGAGTCGACGTGCACCTCGTGAAGAATCTAAGGCAGCTGGCGGAGGGCCATCTCGCTCTCTTGCGGTTCGACGTGCAGCGACGCGCATTCACGGGCCAGGCGATCGCGCAGACTCGCGAGCAGGATGGGATGCTTGGCCTGCTGCGCGCGGCGGCCTCGCGCATCGGCCTTATCGACGACACGTCCACCGCGGCGCGTTTCGAGGCGCTCGCGGATCTCCCGGCGGGGACTCTGGGGCACGAGCTGCACGACTATTACATTCGGAATGAGTTCCCGATCCCGGGCAAGCGGCACGCGCTGCCATCGTTCGGCGTTGTGCATGACCTCTGCCACGTGCTCAGCGGCTATGGGGTCGATGGTCCGGGCGAGATCGAGGTCGTCGCGTTCCAGGCGGGCTTCATGAAGCACGACCCCTTCAGCACCCTTCTCTTCATCGTGCTCCAGTCCCATCTCAACGTGCGCCTCGTCATGATCGCGCCCGGGAAGTCGGGGGCCCTCGATGACCCACAGATGCTCGAGCGCATGATCCGCGCGTTCCGGCGTGGCACAGCGGTAAGGGTGGACCTGTTCGACCACTGGGACTACTCGGCGCTACTCGACAGGCCGCTCGGTGAGGTGCGCGCGGCCCTTGGGGTCGCACCGCCCGATGCGGTCCCGTCATGAGGCGCAATAGCGATCTTCTCGGGCGACGCACGGGACTCCGAGTAGGTGCGAGTTTCGTGGGACGATGAGGTCGCGAATGAAGAGCATCGTCCCCTTGTGGCCGAGCGCGTCGAGGGGCGGAGCGGGTCGGCACCGGGATCGCCAGTGGACCTGCTCGTCGCCCAGCGCTCAGTGCCTACGCTGACGAGCGCGGGCTGCCATCGCCTCGGGACGATGCGATTGCCTCCGCCGCCATCCGCGACGCCAACGTCACGGGGTGGCACACGGTGGCCTGGCCCCGCCGCGGTTCCGCAGAAAAAAAGCGCGTGCGCCGACGGGCACTGCGTTTGCGTACAATATCGGCATGCGGTGGAGCCATGTGCTGCCAATGGCTTGCGTTCTCGCGTGCGACTGCGGCACGGTCGACCCTGAGGCTGGTACGTGCAGCGTCGTCCTTGCGTCGGATTACGACCAGTCATGCGCTGTCGATACCGATTGCGTCACGGTCGGCCAGGTATCGGAATGCCCGGCGAACGCATGTGTGGGCTGCACCCTTTGGACGATCAGCACGGGCGCCGCGACGCAATACACGGCGGCATTCTCCCGCGCCGCCGCCGGCGTTTCTGGTGCGTGCAATTGCCCGAGCGAGGGATTCCCGTGTTGCCGCAGCGGAATGTGCACATTGGATTGCTTCGGGCAGGCGGATACGCTTTCCGCTTGTGCGGACGCGGGAGGCTCGTGCACCGGCCCCGCGCGCTTTGGCTGCGTAGGCGGCACGGCCGGTCCGCCGGATGCTTGCGCCTACTCCGACGAGGTCTGCTGTGTGTATTGAAGTCCGGCGGGTCACTCGCGATGTCCGACGCTCGGCGCCTGGCGTTCATGCGGGGCAAAAGAAATGACGGGCACTCATCGACCGGCACACATTCTTGCCCTCAGCGCCGTGTTGCTGCCACTTGTGGGCATCGCGGAGTGCAGCGGCGGTTCAAAGGTCGCCACATCGGCGTATTCGACCACGGATGCGGCAAACGGCGCTTGCGCCTCTCCACTCGTCTGGTCGGAGGTCGCCGGCTCGCCGGGGGGCGTGGGAATCTCCGGGAGCGGGCCAGCTGACCTATGGCTTCTCGCGTTCGATGCCGAAGCCACCGCTTCCTGCATGGCGGGGGACTCCGGCAACACTTGCGGCACTCAATTTTTGATGCGTGGGGACGGAAGGACGTGGGTTGTCCTGTCGCCCGTCGACGATCCCGTCTATGCTGGATTACCTAATATCGGGTCGCTTTGGGTGATCGGGCCTGACGACGTGTTCGTTGGGGATGGCGACGCCCTGGTCTCACGGTGGGATGGATCTCAATGGACGACGTATTCGACGAATGACAATCGCAGTGTGACTTCTTGGTGGGGCTCCGGTGCCGATGACGTGTGGGGAGCGCAAAGCAATGGCGGCTACCTGGGGAACTGGACCGGGACCACCTGGAGCCACGTCGATTCGGCGCACGGTGGCATCCTTGCTGGCGGCGCGCCGGGCGACTGGTGGGTCGCGGTAAACTCGGAGGCGGCTTATGACGCCTCGTTTGGTACTGCGGTCCAGCTAACGCATCATCGGCCAACGGACGACGGATGCCCGTTGGACGCGGCGACTTTGGAAATGACCGACGGACTCCTGCCATCGGGTCGATCCTGCTGCCTTAGCAGCGGAGAGCTTTGCGGGGTCTTTGACCCACCGGTCACGCTAACGAGGCCCCAGTGCTCGGTGGACGCAGTATCCGGGGGGCTGGCGGAGGCCGGGTGGGCCAGTGCAACGGACGACGTCTGGTACGTCGGGAGCCGTATCGTTCATTTCGATGGCTCGACGTGGACCTGCACGGCGGCAGCCGTACCGAGCCAACTCCATGCGGTATGGGGCACATCGAAAGCCGACGTATGGGCGGTCGGCGACCGCGGCACGATTCTGCACTTCGACGGCGCCAGGTGGTCCTCCGTACCAAGCCCCACGACCCACGCTTTGCGCGGCGTCTGGGCGAGCGCCCCCTGCGACGTATGGGCGATCGGCGATGCTGTCTACCATGCGCAGCCTGACGGACCGGCCGCGGATGCCGAAGGCGATGAATAGACCGAGTTCGTCGCGCAAAAGCTGTGTGCCGACTCTGTCCCGGGGGCCGCCCGAGTCGGCTCCAAGAGCTCGATTACGGACGTGCAGCAAATCCTCGGCAACCCGGCCGCCCCTACATCAACAGTTTGATCACGCCGGGCAATCCGAACGCTGCCCAAGTCTCGTACGCCGTGAATTATCGCCGGCATCGGCGTTCACCCGTCCGAGCCGAACTACATCTGGGCCGAGGCCGGCACGAACTTCAATGATTTCACGGATGCGGATCCTTCCCTGGCGAATGGCAACCTCTTCTCGTCCGCACACCTCACGGGCCAGCTCGTGAGCGCGGGCATCCACTGGAAAAACCACCAAGAAGACGTGCAACTCAGCACTTCGCCGATCGTGAGCGCCTCGGGGACCAACGGCCCGGTCAATTCCTTCAACGGGTCGACCCAGTTCAACTACGCCGTGAAGCACAACCCTATGGCGTTTTTTGCAGATACCTGGCTCGAGAACGTTTTCCCCCTGTCGCAGTTTTTCCAGGACCTCTCGACCGGCGCCCTGGGACGATACAACTCTGGGCGCCGAAAAATCTCTTGGCGAAGCGCCGCTCGCCGGACCAAGCGCGAGAGAGCGGCGAGAAGTGGCACCATCACCCCCGGCAAGCGCGCGAGCCTCCTCCTCCTCCGCGCGGATCCGCTCGCCAGCCTAGCCGCCTTCGACGCCATCGAGACCGTTTTTGTGGACGGCCGGCCTTTCGCGAGGGAAGAGCTTCGGGCGGCTCGGTGAACTCTGCGCCCCTTACGGCGACGGCGGTTCCAGCAATTGCCCCGCCGGCATCACCCATGCCGCCCGGCTCCGAAGTCACCCGTGAGCTTAGCCATCGCTCCCGCGGGGCGGTCGCTTCCCAGGGCTGCGCCGCCTCGAGCGCGAGGGCCAAGTCGAGCAGCATGCGATCGCGGCCATGCGCGGCCGCGAACTGCACTCCAATGGGCAAGCCGGTCGCTGTGCGGCCCATCGGCAGCGAAATGGCAGGAGCGCCGGCAACGTTGGCAAGAGGCGTGAACGCCGCTGCATACGAGCGCACTCGTTCGAAAGTAGCGGCGAAGGGCCGATCGCCAGCCAAGGCTCCGAGCGGGGGCGCGGGCTCGGCTAGTGTGGGGAAGACCAGCACGTCGTAGCGGTCGGTCACCGTGGCGAACGCTCGCGAGAACCGGCGCAGGCGCCATATCGCCGCGATTGTGCGCAGCTTCGCTCGTGCGAACGTCGCAGCGATTCCGCGGCTCCAGGGCTCGAGCTTCGACCGGTCGAAATGCCAATGGAGCGCGAGGCGGGCCGTTCTCACTTGCGCCCACGCGAGGAAGCCCCAGTAGCGCAAAAAGTCGTCGGTCACGCCCCCGTCGAAGGGGCACGGGATGGGATCGACGGTGTGCCCGAGCGTTTGGCAGAGACGCGCCGTGGCGAGCACCGCATCACGCACCTCCGCGTCGACGGGCGTCCTGGCGGGGGCCTCGACGAAAACCGCCATTCGCAGCGGCCGCCGGGGCTGCGATTCGCTCGTTGCGACCGCGCGGACTCGTCGCGGGGGGCGCTGCGAGATCAGAAGCCTCCTCGGCACGCGCGATCGCCGCCTCGACCACCTCAGCCGCGGTGACCTCGTTGCTGCGGATTCGGGCAGCGGTCTCGACCGCGTCCCAGCCGGCGAGGGCGGCTCGGTCGAAGCTAGAGAGCGTCATCGGTCGGGCTCGTAGTAGGGCTGAACGCCCACTGCGGCAACGCCCGCCGGCATCTGAGGGACGAGAGCCAGGCCAGCATGGTCTCGTCGTTCCGCCAGACCGGCGCACGTGCCTTCGGGCCACCCGAGAAGAAGCAGTCTCGCGAGGACGATGCTCGCGCGCTCGCATCGAGCGAGAAGAGCGCCGAGCAGCTCCGCCGCGAGAACGGGTCACTTCGCCTTCCCCAGCGTGGGCGTCAGCCTCCGCGGGGCGAAGCCGCGCGAGTGACGCATCTCGCGTAGTTCGACATCCCCGGGCTGAGCTCGAGGCGCGCCTGGCTCGGCGCGGCTAGCATGGCGGCGGCATGAACGAGGCTGCGCGCCACTTCTACGCGATGGAATCGCGCCTGACCGCGGGGGTGAGCGAGCGCATGCTGGACCTCGCCGGCCTTCGCGCGGGGATGCGCGTGCTCGACCTCGCGTCGGGCCGCGGCGAGCCGCTGCTCCGCGCCGCCGAGCGTGTGGGGCCGAGCGGCCACGTGCTGGGGGTGGATCTGGACGAAGGGGCGCTCGCCGACACGGGCACCGCGGCCGCATCACGTGGCCTGACAAATGTGGAGCTTCGCGCACAAAACGCCGAGGACGTCGACGTGACCGGCATGGACGCCGTGACCGCGCGCTGGGGGATCATGTACGCGGCGTTTCCCGGGCGCGTGCTCGCCGCGGTGCGACGTGCGCTCGTTCCTGGCGGCACGTTCGTAGCGGCGTACTGGGCGGAGCCCGAGCGCGTCGCCTGGGCCACGCTCCCCCGGCGTGTCACCGCGCGCTACACGGAGCTTCCCGCGATCGATCCCGCGCGGCCTGGCGCCTTTCGCTACGCGAGCGTGGCGCGCATCGAAGAGGACTACGCCGCGGCGGATCTCGCGATCACCCACGTGGAGGAGGCGCCGGTGGCGGTGGTCGAGGGGGCGCGTGGCGCGGACATCGCCGACTGGGTTCGCGGGGTGCTCGGGCGGCTACTGTGCCGCATCGCGCCGGGGGACGTGCCGGCGTGGGAGACGGATCTCGCGCGTGAGGCCGAGGCCTATCGCGACGGCGCGGTGATCCGCGTGGGCGGCGTCACGCGGATCGTCGTCGCGAAGCCACGCGTCAGCCGATCGGGCACTGCCCCAGGCGAAGGACCAGGCGTTCGGTTGTGATCTGCGTCGGCATCCCCGTTGCCCAGCCGTTCTGTTCGCGACATCTTCGCCGGTGTTCAGAGTGGTCGTCGCCCCGCTCCTTCAGCCATCCGCACGAATCACGCAGCTCGCAAAGTCGCTCCCGTGAACCGCGCCCGCCGCAGAGCCGCGATCAGAGGTCGCGATAGAACGTCAGGCCATTACCGTCCGGGTCAAAGAAGCCGAACTCGCGCGTTCCCCACGGCTTGTCCTCCACGGCCATCCCCTCACGTACGAGGCCTTTGGCCTCGTACTCCTCGAACAGCGCATCCGGATCGTCCACCACGAAGCGAAGCATCGCTTGTCCCGCTTTCCCGGCTTGGAAGTCCTCCTCGCGTTGCCAGCAGAGATGAAGCTCCACACCGTCGCGGCCCACTCCCACGTAATTGTTGGAGACCTGGCCGAACGTGTGGTGAAACCCGAGCCGCTCCACATAGAAGCGCAACGCCTTCTCGACATTTCGGGCGGGCAGCATTGGGTTGATCGCCTTGAACGTTATCGTGGCCATCACGTCCGAACCGTAGCCGACCAGACGCACGTCGGGTAGGGGACACGACCGAGCCAGCACGGCGCCCGCCGTCTTGTCCTAACTGGCTAGCGCGCTTATGACGAAACGACGCTTCCCGCACGGACCGATTCGTTGCCGCTCCGTCGTCGGTTGTAGCTTTCGTGAATGAAGAGCTTATGGGGGATGACACTGCTTGGATTCAGCGCCTTGGTGAGCGGCGCCTGCATCGACCTGGCGGGCCGAAGTTGCAACGAACTGGCCGCGCGCTGCAACGTCACGAGCATCACGATTCAATCGCCGGGAAACACGTGGAGCACAGGAACGTACGCCCTCGCTCTCGTCGTCGACGGTGCGCCCCAGCAATGCACGATGACCGTGCCAGATCCGCCAAGTGCCGCTCAGGGAGCTTGTACGGCAATCGGAACCGCGTTGACCCTCTCTCAATTCTGCCCGCAATCCCCGCAAGTCTGCAACAGCGTGGCCTGCTCGGTAACGGTGTCCTGCCTTCCGGGCCAATTCACGATGGAATTGACGATGGGCACTCCGTTCGGTCCCTTTGAAGCGGGCGTGCAACCCCACGTCGTCGGAATGCTCGGACTGGCCCTCTCCCTCGATGGCGCAGAACTGGTCAACGAGACGATTGCGCCGAAAGCCACGACCACCGAGCCAAACGGCTCAGGCTGCGGCACGTGCACGAATGCGTCTGCAACCCTGTCGCTTTCGGATCAATGAGCAGCGCGCCTGCCGTGATGTGTCACGCCGACTCGAAGCAGAGGTCGGAGCCCCATGTGCGGCGTTGACGCGTCTATGGACGCGCCACATAACGAGGAGCCTCGCACCGTTGCGGACGGCGAGCCTGTCGCCGAGCGTCCCGCCCTCGACTGCTACAGCAACCAACGGAAGCCGTGGCGAAGCACTTCGGTGCCATTCGCCATTGAACAGCTTCCGTGGGCTATTACGAGGCGCTCGGGCGCCCATGCGAGCGCTCGTGAGACGGCCTCGCGCGCGGCAGCTCGATGAAGGAAAGACAATCGTGCGTCGATCGGTGCGCTGCCCTCCGCACCGGCGACGCCGGCCAGCTCGAGGAGCCAACGAAGCCAAGCCGATTGGCCCTGTCCGTCGTGCTTTTGGATCAGATCACCGACGAGACACGTCCTCGATGGCCGGTGGAAGAAGAACACTTCCGTCAGGAAGACGTTGCCCTCGATACGAACTTGGTCGATCTCCCGGCTCCACTCACTGGGCGGTTGGTCTGCGAGCTCGGCGACGAAGCGCAAATCCCGGCGCTTTTTGGCCAAGCCGGGCGGGGCGTAGAGGCGGAGTGACGGCCACGCCGCGACCCATGCAGCGAGCGCGAGATGGTGCAGCTTGTTGGGCTCGACCGCATAGAGGGGGTCGCCAAGCGATCGGATCGCCGACTGGAGCTCTTCGGTCAGGCGAACGGGGGACCAGAGCCAGAGTCCTCCACCCGAGAGGCGCGCGACCGCCATCCGGGTCGGGAAGGGAAAGCCGTACGCACGAACGACCGGGCCGTCGATCAGCCGCGCCGATGCTCTCGGAAGAGATGATTAAGTTCGGGGTAAGACGCCGCTTCGGCGAGGCCGTCGAACGTGCCTGCCTCCAGTAGACCGCGAGCGGCACGGATGAAACCGCCCCAGGCGGCTCGGGCCAGCGCCGACCCGACAGAGACGCGACGGACGCCGAGCTCCGCGAGACGCGCGACCGAGAGGCCAGGGGTCGGCGTGGAGATGAGCACGTTCACTGGCTTCGGACGAACGGCCTTCACGATGACTTCAATGTCTGCAGGATCGCGTACGCCCGGCGCAAAGAGGCAGTCCGCGCCGGCATCCGCGTACGCGACAAGACGATCCAGAACCGTCCGGCGAGGCTCCGGCTGGCCCACGAGCCAGGCTTCGCATCTCCCGGTGAGCACAACCCCGGTTCCCGTCGCGTCGACTGCCGCACGCGCCGCTCGAATCCTTTCGACAGCCAAAGTGGATTCGTAAAGAGGTGCATCGCGGTCCCCACTGGCATCCTCGATCGAAAGCCCAGCTACCCCGGTCGCAACGCAGAGGGCCACATTCGAGGCAACACCTTCTGGATCGCGCGCGTACCCACCCTCGAAGTCCGCGTTGACGGGCACTGAGACGGCTGCGGCGACGTCGCGAAGGTGAGCGAGAACGACGTCGAGCGGCACTTGATTGTCCGCGCGACCTTGGCTGAACGCGAACCCTCCCGAGGTCGTGGCGATCGCTTTGAAGCCAAGATGCTGCAAGTAGACCGCCGTGCCGACGTCCCACGGGTTGGGCAAGACGAAGCATCCGGATTCATGCAAGGCGCGAAAGGCGGCTACGGCGGGCGACGTCGATAATCTCGGAGTGCTCATGAGCGCGACTCTATGGCTCTTTTGCCTCGGGGCCACGCTTGAAACGACTCGGCCATGGCCATAAAAAGTGGGGATGCGGATCGCCGTCGTCGGTTCAACAGGCGTCCTCGGGCGACAGGTTGTCCCGCGATTAATCGAGCGTGGCCGTCGGAGCGGCGACGAACGGATCGAGCACCCGGAACGTCTCCGCGGGCTGCTCGAGCCAGGGGAGGTGTCCGGCCTCGGCGACGGTCTCGAACCTTGCGCTCGGGATCGCGGCGGCGAATGCGCGGCCGTACTCCTTGCTGACGACCTGATCCGATTCGCCCCAGAGCACGAGGGTTGGGACCTGGATGCCCTTCAATCGATCGAGCAGGGTCGAATCGTAACTGTACTTGCCGGCGAACACGGCGAGCGCCGCCGCGTTGGCGCGCATCACCGCGATCCGCTCGGGCGTCGGCGGGGGCGCGCCGGCACCGAACTTGGAGGGGTCGTGGAACGCCACCCTAGCGAGCTGCTGCGGCGTGAAGCCGGTGATGTCGGTGATCGGCTGACTGGGGACGTTCACGCCAGTGCCGTTGATCACAACGAGCCCGCTGATCCGGTGGGCCTTGTCGCGGAGCGCGACCTCGGCGGCGACCCAGCCCCCGATGGACGACCCGATCACCAGGACCTCCTTCGCGTCGTGCTCGTCGAGGTAGTGCACGATCTCGTCAGCGAGGCCGGCCACCGTGTTCAGCGACTCGGGCCGGGGCGTTCCCTCCCAGCCCGGATACGTCGGCGTGATGACGTGCGCCTTCTCGGCTAGATGCGCCCCGAGCAGGGTCATGGTCGCCGGGCCGCCGCCTCCGTGCAGGATGAGGATGTTTCGTCCGCTGCCACTCTCTGTGATCTTCATGGTTGGCCTCTCGTTTTCCTTAGAGCCGTTGTTCGTGACGGGGGCCGGCCCGGGGGTTGTGCCGACGTCGTCGCGGTGTTCATGGCCCTGAACATGCGCCGGACCGCGGGCTCTCGGTAGAGCCGAAGGCGGCAAGGACCTTTGCGAAATCGCAAAGGTGGCCCTCTAGGCGCCCTACAATGCCCGGTGATGGCGGAGCTGAGCCTCGACGACCTAGCGATGTTCGTGCGCGTCCTCGAGCGCGGTGGCTTTTCGAGCGCAGCGCGTTCGCTCGGCGTGCCCACCTCGAACGTCAGCCGGGCCGTCGCACGGCTTGAGTCGCAAAGCGGCGTGCAGCTCCTTCACAGGACCACGCGTACGGTGAGGGCCACGAACGAGGGGCAGGAGCTCTTCGTGAGCGTGTCTCCCGCGATGACCGCGCTGCGCGGCGCCGTGCGGACCATCGAGCCTGCGGCGCGAAAGCCCAAGGGCCGGCTCCGGGTGACCGCGCCCAACGACCTCGCCGCCACGTACCTCGCCGACATCATCGTCGGCTTCACTGCGACCTACCCGCTCGTTCGGCTCGACTTCTCGCTGTCCAACGCGCAGGCCAACCTCGTCGACGAGGGCTTCGACGTGGCGATCCGGGCGGCCCCGCGGCTCAGCGACTCGTCGCTCGTCGCTCGCAAGCTCGGGGAGGTCGAGCTCCGCCTATATGCGGCGCCGTCGTACCTTAAGAAGCACGGCGCGCCCGGGTCAACGGACGATCTCGCCCGGCACGCGTGCGTGGTCTTCCGCGGCGAGGAGCTGTCCCGCACCTGGTCGCTGACCGGACCCGACGGGGACGCTGGCGCGGTGGTGCAGGGGCACGTCGGCGGTGACGACATCACCTTCGTGCGTGCGATCGTCCTGGCGGGTGGGGGGATCGGGCTGCTGCCGAGCTTCAACTGCTCGGCGGATGTGGCGGCAGGAAGACTCGTGCGCATTTTGCCGAAGTGGCACGCGCGCGGGGCGACACTCTACCTGCTGCATCCGCAGGCGAGGACACTGCCGGCGCGGGTGATAGCGTTCCGCGACTACGTCGTGGAGGCATTCGCGACGAGGCGAGTCCGAAGAACTCCCTCATCCGCGTAGCTTCCGTGAACGGGACTTCGAACCGGATGACTCCTGCTGCCGTGTGACTCAGGGGCTCCGCTACACGCGCGTCTGCGCGGGGCCGCACATCCGGAGTTGCCCCCTCGGTCCAAGTGTGTGCAGGTGACTTCGTCGGGGTTTACCGCTTCGTCAATGAGCTGAAGGACCATGACCGCCCGCTCGAAGTTGCCGCCGGTCGCCCGCCAGACGCGGAGGGCCCGGCTCCACATTACAGGGTTGTTCCCTTGTCTTCGCCGCCCCGCGTGCCCCGGCGGCCAAAACGGGTCTTGGGCATACCGGAACCTTGATGCGAACATCCCCCATGTTGAAGAGAGTCCACGCTTTCGTTTTCCTTGGCTGTATTGCATCTACGAGTTGCGATCGGGCCAAGAGCGCTGAGACGACGCAAAACCCGCCTCCGTCCGCCACTTCGCATGGATCTTCGACGTCTGCCTCGACCACGGAAGGGTCGTTCATCTCTCCACCTTCCGCGACAAGCGCAGAGCGCCCGACCGCAAGCTGCTCGCCGCTCGCGCAACCGCCAAAAACCGAACGCAGGAGTCTGCCGCCACAGGGTAAGTATGATGTGCGGGCAAGCTACCTCTACGTCTTCTCCTCCGATGCGGTCGTCGACAAGGAGATCAACGGCGTCATCGCGGATGACCTCGTGAGCAGGCGGCGTTCGTTCATGAGGGACGCCGACAACGCTACTGCCGGGTCCGAAGACGACTTGGGAACGCCCAACCAGATGGTTTTTGACATCAGGTGCGACGAAGCCCTATCCACGACAGCACTCTTGAGCATCGAATGCAAATCGTATTCGGACCTCGGGGGCGCGCATCCCAATGATGAACACTTCGCCTACAACTTCGGCATCTGCGCAGGCAAACCATGCACGTCCCTTACACTTGCTGCGCTCTGCAAGCCGGATGCGTCGTGGAAAACGACGATCCTCGACCTCATCCGTCAAAAGCTCCTACGCAAGCTATCGACACAAGGTGTCGAGTTTCTGAATCTCGATGATTACTCCGGAGCGTTGAAGTCCTTTGCCATCACAAGCACTGGATTACGGTTCTTCGCTAACGACCTGCCCCATGTGATCGCGTCGGCCGCTGTCATCGACATCCCTTTCAAGCAGCTGAGCTCGATTCTGCGTCGCGACGGACCTTTAGCTGCCTTGCTGCCTCCGTGATTCTGGGAAGGCTCCGCTACAAGGTGCGAAGGAGCAATGCGGTTCCGAACGCATCGGCGAGCGCGCTCGTGCGCCGCGACACGCGCCATGACGGGCAGGTCGCGCTTGCCACATACATCGGCGGTTGCCATGCGGCAGGCGGCGACCCGGCCTCGGCGAGTTGCAAGCGCACCAGTCATGCTGTACTAATGTTGCGTATTGGCGGAACGGGGCGCCCGGTCGGTCGGCGGCCACGCTCCCGAGAGGAGCCAGCTGTGGACCAAGAATACCCGCCTCCTGGACCACCGCTGCCCGAAGCGCTCTTGCAGGTCGAGGGCCAGCAGCCGGTCACGCTCGCCCACCTCGAACGAGTGAACCCCGCCCTGAGCCCCGAAGATCGGGCCGCGATCAGAGCCCTGCGCGTGGGGAGGAGCCTCACGCTCTCGTACGAGGGGTCGACCGTGCGGGTTCGGCGGACGAGGTAGGGGTCCTGTCGAGTGGATCGATCGCTCAAGCCGGTAGCCGGGTTCGTTCTGCCGCGCAAACGCGAGATCGCTTCCAACTAAAACGTTCAAGCCTCTCACCGCCTACGTCGGGCGTGACGAGCGAAGCCACCGCCGCCAACTTGACCGCATTCCAACTTCGGTAGAACGTTCCGCGCCTTCCTTTCCCCGTTTGCAGCCTGACTATAAAACGGTGGCTTTTTTAAAAGGGCCGTGCTTGGCGTCGCAACGCCAATTGCACGCCCCTATCGCCTTGCTCCCGCGATGCCTGCATGACAGGGTATCCGACCGTTCGCGGCCTCGGGAGCCGTGAACGGTAACCGCCGAAGGTGCCCTCGACCTCGTTTGCCGGAGACTGGATGCGACGTTTGCTCTTCTTCGTAGTGCTCGCCGCGGCTTTGCTCACGATGGGCTGCCAGGGTGAGATAGGCGCGGCCGGCAGCAGTCAGGGTGGCAGCAGCGGAAGCCCGAGCTCTCGCTCCGGCGCGAGCAGCGCTTCCTTGGCTGGGCCCAGCAGCAGCTCGACTGCTGACGGAGGCACAGCGTCCCTGCTGTCGCTGCCGACGACGCTCGCGACGCCGAATCCGTGCACCGGCAATGCGCCGGGCCCGCGAAAGCTGTGGCGCCTGACCGCCTCCGAGTTTGCGGCAAGCATTCGCAGCATCTTCAACGACACGTCGAGCGCGGCGCCCATATCCACGGTCTTCAGCGATCCCTCGGCGCTCGGCTTCTCAGTCGACGCGAACGGCCTTCTCGTGCAGGGCTTGAACGCCTCCCAGCTCGAAGACAACGCGGAAGCAATCGCCGCTTGGGCCGCGGCGTCGAACAAGTTGACGACGTTCGCCGCGTGCGCGCAGCAGAGCAGCGGCCCGCCCACCGCGAGCTGCGCGACGTCGTTCGTTCAGGCGTTCGGGCGTACGGCATTCAGGGCGACGCTTGCCGCAACCGATCCGCGGGTCACCTCGTATAGCAATCTGTTCATGGCAGGAGCGTCGAACGCCGACGGCGCCCAGGTGGTCGTCACGGCGATGCTTCAGTCGCCTTTCTTTCTTTACCGAAGCGAGCTGGGAACCGCGAACGGCGGCGCGTTCGCGCTGACCCCCTACGAAGTGGCCACCGAGCTCGCCTACACGCTGACAGGCACTACGCCGGACAGCACGCTCCTCGCCGCAGCCGACTCGGTCAGCGCGGGCAGCTTGCCGCTCGCGTCGATGGTCGACCAGACGGCAAACCGCCTGCTGTCGGCCGGTGCCACACCCGCGTCGCTCGCTGTCATGGGCTTCATGGACGGCTGGTTAGGCCTTTCCCGCCTCTACACCACCGCCCATGATGCGACAGTTTACCAGTTGTCGGCGGCGCTGCAGAGCGACATGTGGACCGAGTCTCAAGACCTCATCATGGAGGCGTTCAACGGCGGGGCCACGTTCGCTTCGGTGCTCACGGCAGACCACTCCTTTCTGAATCAGGAGCTGGCGTCGTTTTACGGGATCGCGGCTACGGGCTTGACCACTTCCTTCTCGTCCGTGAACTACGCCGGCATTACCTCGCGCGACCCGGGCCTGCTGGCCACCGGCACGATTCTCAACGGGTACGCGCGCCCAAGCACCGATTCTCCCACCCAGCGCGGCCACCTCATTCGCTCCCGGCTGCTCTGCCAGGCCATCGCCCCGCCTCCGGCGGATGCGGACACTACGTTTACGCCCTCGAGCACGCCGGAGACCACCCGCGACCAGTTCATCAACCAGCACGAGCAAGGCGCTTGTGCGGGCTGCCACAAGCTGATGGATTGGATCGGCTTCGCGTTCGAGAACTACGACGGCTGGGGGCGCTACCGGACGACCGACAATGGCTTTCCCACCAATGACAACGGGATCATCTACAGCGACCCGGAAGGCAATCAAGACAACGTCGCGGGCCTATCCGGATCTGGAAGCTTGGGCGCGTATTTGGCGCAGAGCCCGGACGTGACGCAGTGCATGGAGAGGTACTGGGCGTACTACACGTTTGGGGCGAGCACGTGGGCGCAAGACGCGTGCACGTACAACGCGATCGACACCGAGGCGCAAGCCAACGGCTTCACTCTCAAGAGCGTCCTGCTCGCGATCCTCCACGCGCCCAACTTCACGAGCCGCGTCCAGGACCAGTGACAGGGAGACCACGAGGCATGCCCACCCGTAGACAGTTTCTTGGCAGCGTCGGCGCCGGGCTCCTCCTGGCGCCGTTCGTCGAGGCAGGTTTCACCCGCGAGGCGAAGGCGTCCCCGAACCAGGTGAAACGCCTTTTGCTCTTCTGCACGATGGGTACGTATCCGCCCTTATGGACGCCGACGGGCATCTCGGGCGAGAGCATCTCGACGTGGAGCGCCATGACCCAGCCGCTGTCGGCGGTGGCGGACAACATTGTTCTCGTCGAAGGAATGCCGAGTGGAAATCCGAGCGACGGGCACGGCTCTCCCGACAGCCTGACCGGGCTGGGCTTCGGCTATTACGCCGTGAACAATGTTCCGGTGGTCAAGCAGTCGGTCGAACAGTTCGTGGCCAACACTCTTGTCAGCCAGGGGATCACGCGCCCGATCGCATCTCTCCTTCTCGGGGCCAACACCAACGAAAACAACGGGTCCACTCAGTTCTACGGAGGCGCCAACGGCGGCAACCTGCCGACGATCGGCTCCCCGCTTTCGGCGTACAACACGGTCTTCGGCACCGCGCTGCCGGCGGGGTCGACCCAGTCGGCCGCAGGGCTCCTCGCGCGGCGTCAAAGCATCCTCGATACGATCACGGGCGAGATCACCGGCCTCGAGACCACGCTAGGAAGCCAGGAGAAGGCCAAGCTCGACGCCCACCTCGACTCGATCCGCCAGCTCGAGAACAAGCTTACGCAGGCGGCGAGCGGCGACGCCGGATCGTGCGCACCGCCCGCCGCCCCGGGAGCCGACAGCACATTTCAGTTCATGGGCGACATGGACGCGCTGGCGGCTAACCTCATCCATCAGCAGATCATCGTGAGCGCCTTCGGATGCGACCTGACTCGCGTCGCGGCCCTCGAGTACGGCAACGACCAAAGACTCATGGTGAACGCAACGGGCTTGCCCTACGACGACCAGCACGGCGGCTACATCCATAGCGGCGCCGCCTCCAACTATGCCAACTTGGTCGAGTTCGAGGCGTATCTCGCAACGCAGTTCGCGAACCTCGTGACCGCCCTCAAGGCCGTTCCCGATCCGCTCGGCACGAGCGGGCAAACATTGCTCGACAACACCCTCATCGTCTGGACGCGCGATATGGGCGACGCGCAGAACCACAACCAGCAGTCGATGCGGTTCGTCCTGGCGAGCGGCCAGAGCGGCTACCTGAAGACCGCAACCGGGGGGCGCTACGTCAACTCGACGGAGCGCCACGAACGAATTCTGCTCAACATCTGCGACGCCTTCGGCATCACCAATTTCACCGGCTTCGGCGATCCCCAGCTGCCCACCAAGCTCCCGCTGCCCGACATCGTGGCCTAGAAGACTGGCTGGCGCCTTTCCCCGGATCCCGTGGCGATTCTCAGTCTATCGCGCTTCGGCAATCATTCAATCTTCGGAAAGTGCTTGTGGCCCTCAGAGTTGCGTATTTCGCGCGACACGAACGCCCATTTCGCGACGACGTGAACGCGCAGATCGGGATAAAATCCGGCAACATGGGTGACAGTCTGTCCGGCTGAGATGGGTGACAGCTGTCCGATTGACATGGGTGACACGCTCGGCCGGGCGATAGTTGTCGGCTCCCACGAGGGAAACCGCCTCGCTGACGCCGTTGCGCGCGCACGAGAGATCGCCGCGGGCGTCGTAACACCCCGCGGGCACATACCGGGAAGTGGCGTGATGTTCGGGGCGGGGGCGGTTCGCATCGTTGCTCAGGTTGAAGAATACGCCCGTGGGAAGGCACGTGAAGGGCAAGCGCGGGCGGTCAGGGGGCCCTGAAGTTCCCCCACGGGGCTCGACCCTGAGGGTGCGCTCGCGCGATTCCACTCGTTCTACGGGCACCCGGAGGAGGTCGCCGCCGCCCTTCGAAAGGAGAAGGTGCTGCCGGTCGCCACGGATCTCATCACGCAGCTCAACCCGGCGATCGTCAAGCACGACGTAGCCATCCGCGCGCTGGAGTTGATCGCCACGCAGGTGGCACCGGCGCTCGGATGGCAACCTGCGCACAAGCGGTTGGTCGCGGTTTGACCTGAGCACGATGTTCGAGGCCCCGCAGCAAGGCAGGGCGGGACTATCGGAAACGCCTGTGCCCAGCCTCGTTCGTTGCGAAGCGGCATGGCGCCACGTTCACGGCGATCCTTCACTCGCGACGCGTTCACCGACGCCCACCGCCGTCACGACGAACCTCGCGCGGTCGTCTCCGGGCACGAACCGGAACGCAAACGTCGGCGGCAACAGCGCGGGCGGGCCGTCGAGATAGTCGAACGCGAGCCGGTCGGTGCCGTCGAGCCGGACCCGGAGACGACCGAGCCAGCTCCTGCGATCGACGTACGTGCCGACGTACGCGCTCAAAGGGCGAGGCGAGCCCTCCGCGTTGGCTCTCCAATCGTCGGGCAGGTCGAAGAGCACGCCCAACCCACGAAGGACGACGGAAGACGGTGTGGCTCCCGCCACGCTCGCCGCGTTCATCATTGCGGCAGCGCCGAACCGCTTCGCGGGAACCCATGCGACGAATGCGCTAAAATCTTGGACGCCGCCGCTGTGGCTATAAATCCAAAGGGCCCCGCGTCTCCCCATCCCGACCCCGTAGCCGTAGGCGTCGTCGGAGCGCGCCCCGGTGGGCACGTACGGCGTCGTGAGCGCCTCGACGAGGTGTGGCCCAAGCGGATGGGCGGCGGGCTCGGTCATCGCGCGCGCCCACCGGGCGAGGTCGCGCGCACTTGCAATCAGCCCTCCGGCCGGAGCTGTCAGCCTGCACCGCGTGCCCGCGCCCGCGCCGTCCGGATGCCCTCGAAGCCGAACCGAGGCGAAGTCGAACGTCGCTGTCGTCATCGCCATCGGGACGAGTACGCGCTCACGCACGACGTCCTCGAAGCGCTGCGACGTCGCTCGCTCGATCACGAGCCCCACGAGGGCGTAGCCGATGTTTGAGTAGAGGTACACCGTGCCCGGCTCCGCGCCGATATGCGCGCGCGCGATCGCGTCGGAGAGATTTCCCCCACCCTCACAAAGGAGAACGTGGGGATCGTCCACGAGTCCGGCCGTGTGCGTGAGGATCTGATGAAGAGTGATACGCCCAAGCCCGGCGTCCGCCTGGAGCTCCGGGAGATAGCTCGCGATCGGTCGGTGAAGATCGAGGATGCCTTCTTGAGCGAGCAAAACGGCCGTCGCGGCGGTGAACATCTTGGTGACCGAGAGGAGCGGAAACGGCGTCTCCGACGTCGTTGGGATCGCTTGTCCACGCTCCGTCGTCGTGGTCTCGAGGAGTGCGCCGTCGTCGGTGACGACCGCGAGGGCGCTGCTCACCTCCGCCACCCGCTCACGCGCCCTCGCGGCGAAGCACGCAAAGCGTTCGGCCGTCGCGCCGGGACAGTCGATTCGAGACGGAGATCGTCCATCCGCTTCGAAGACCCCGAAAACATCGCCCCCCTGCCAATGAAGCGAGGGCCTTCGTGCACACCCGGGGAGGAGCGCCAGCATGGCCACCAGAGCGAGCGTGACGATACAGCGACCAAAAAGGCCCATCTCTTGTCTCCATATCATTCGGACCACTTGACGCTCGCCGAAGAGACGGTCACGAGGTCTCGGGGCGCGGGGCGGCTCGAGATGCGGGCCAAGTGCGCGCCTTCGCGCGTTGCTGTTGCACGCCGCCCCGCATACTGCTGGACTCGACAGCCGGCACGATCGCGTTTGGTGTGCACACGAGGGCGAAGCGATGAGCAATCCGTGGAATGGCAAGGTCGTGTTGGAGACGTTCTGGTGGAATTGCTGGAACGGCGCGTATCCGTTCGACTGGTATACGTATCTCGCAAAGCTGGCACCGCGTCTCGCCGCAATGGGGTTCGACGGGATCTGGACACCGCCGCCCTGCAAGGACACGGATGCGCAAAACAACATGGGCTACACCCCGTACGATTACTATGACATCGGGCAGAAGAACCAGAGGGGGGCGGTCGGGACGCGGTTCGGCACCATGGATTCCTTTCTGCGCCTCGTGGCCGTGGCCCACGCCAACGGGCTCGAGGTTTACCCTGACATCGTGCTCGACCACTGCGCCGGCGGCGATTCTGACCCATCGTCACCGTTTCAGTCTGGGAGCCAGGTGTTCACGAGCTTCCATCCAAATGGATACGCGGGTCCCGGGACAGGCCGCTGGCCGCGAAACTGGCTCGACTTTCACTTCAACCCCCAACATTGGAACGCGCTCGGAGACTGGACGCCGACCGCGACGACGTCGTTCGGCGCGGACTTTTGCTATCAGGGGCAATGCACGGATTCTCGGAGCGGGGATACGAACTGCGCGGCGAGAAGCAACGCGCGCGCCTGGCTCGTCTGGTTCGTGAAACAGACAGGCGTGGACGGATTCCGCTTCGACGACGTCGATGGGTATCCGGCCGCGGTGGTCGAGGATCTTCTCTACAATGCGATGGGGCCCGGCCTTCAATATTTCGCGGTCGGCGAGTACGTCACGGGCGATCGCAGCACAGTGGACGGCTGGGCCGGAGACACCGCGAACCGGTGCGGAACGTTCGACTACCCGCTGCGCTATGCGCTCGCGAATCTCGTGCAGTCGGGCGGTTTCTGCGACGTCGGCAATCTGCCCAGCCAGCAGCAATTGAACCGCTTCAAGACGGTACCGTTCGTCAACAACCACGACACCGCGGACGATCACGTTTCGCCCTCGCTCGACCCGGACAATTCGCGAATGCCGCTGGCCTACGCCGTCGCCATGACCGTCGACGGTAGCCCTCAGCTTTATTACGAGGACCTCTTTCGCAATGTGGCGCCCTGGGTGACGAGCACGACTGCAAGCGACATTCCGACGAGGCCGTGGCTGGTGAACTTGGTTTGGTGTCACCAAAAGCTCTCTTTCAAGACCGGCGATTACTTCGTTCGCTACCAGAACTCGCAGCAGCTTCTCATTCTGGAGCGTGGCGCGCGTGCCGTCGTCGCGATCAACAACGACGGCAACTCGTGGCACGACGCCTGGATCTCTACCGCTTTTTTCCCCAACACCCAGCTTCACGACTACAGCGGGACCTGCCCCCAAGACATCTGGACGAATGCGGACGGGTGGCTGCACGTCAATCAGCCGCCCCTCTCGTACTCCGTTTGGGGTCCGGCTGGCGTGCCGGACGGTTTTGCCCCGACGCCGCGCCGAACGGTCCAAGAGTTCGAAATGGACGATGATCTGGGCGACGACAATGCCACGTTCGCCTATGGCGGCCGCGCGGTGCCGGGTGCGTTTCGCGTCGCCGGCTCGATCTGGCCGGCCGCGGGATCGCAAGTGAATGTCTCGATCTATGCGGACACGCCCCAGCAGATCGACTTCGAAATGGGATCGCCCACTGCACCGGTGGCGGCATCGTCCGGCGCCGCGGGGCCCTCGGCTCCGCTCGTGTTGAGCGCCAACGTCTCGGTCGAGGGCCGTTACGTCTTGCAGGCGCGGCTCTCGACGGCCGGCGCAGCGTCGGCCCGCCTCTACGTCAAGGTTGATTACATGGGGCCGGCGGCGTCGACGCTGTTCTGACCCTCGCGTCGGAAGCAGGCCGTTCGATCGAGAGGAAACCAGTCATTCCGTGGGAGCCGGCAGCAGCCTTTCGCGAAGAGCCAGCCGTCCCTCGCGAGCAGGCGGATGGCGGGGGGCGAAAGCTCGGCTGGCGGCGACTGATGACCCGAACGCTTCCACGCCAGAGTGCCACTTCTTCGACCCACTCCGCCTTCGTTCGACTCGGTCTCTTAACCGTCCGATTATCTTTCGCCGTCTGGTGCATGACCAGCAGCATGACTACCCATCGTCTCTCCGTCACTCAGGCCGCCCATAGTGGGGGCAGGCGAGGCTGCCGCCGAAGCGGGTAAGGTTCGGTTTCTTCCCGTTCGCGTTGCCGGGTCCGAGCGCAAGCGCGACGTCAGCGCGCGGAGAGATTACTCTCCGCGCGGCGCGCGACAGAGCGCAGATTCGTACGTTGGCGTCTTCGTCGTCAACGCTTGCCGGGCCGATCATGAGCGTCGGCAGCCAGTCGCGTGCCACTTGCAGAACGGGATCGAGGGGATCGTTTGATCGGTGCGGTTTCCTCCGTCACCTTCTCAGCGAACGAGGCAGGGCAGGCCGGGGCAGTTCAGGACCGCCAGGCACGCGACCTCGAAAGGCACGCACTCGATGGGGCAAAGCATCTCGCCTTCGGCGCATACGGCGGCGTCCGTGCCAGCGTCCAGATTGCACGCCAGCGCGCAGGAGTAGCCCTCTGCCAAGCAAAACGTGCCGATGGTGAGGTTCCCCGCCCCGGGATTATGGCAGGCGCACCAGGAGTAGCCCTGCGCGCATCCACAACAGGTCTGATTCCCGCCGCACGCCCCCGACAGTGGAGCGCAGGAGTAAATGGGATACTCAGTGCACAGCCCGCCGATGGCGCTGCAAGCCGGCAGGCCTGCAGCGTCGGTCGAAGAGATTGCAATTTCTACGCACTCGGGCCCGCAGCAGGACGAGTCGCACGCACCGGAATCGAAGGGCAGCGACGACGCGGAGCTCGTGACGGAGGACGCGGCGCTGGTACGCGACAAGCCGCTATCAAACTCGCACCCACTGCACGCCACGTTGAAAGCGAGCATTCCGGTCGGCACGAGGAGGCGGTCGAGGCTCATCGGTCAAGCTTAACACTCGGCTTGAACCGTAGCGCGACGTGTTCTTGTCGGCGCGGAACCCGAGCTTCGCCGGACGCCGTACACCAAGAACGCACCGTGCTCGATGTGCTCGTTCTGGATGGACAACTTCGAGCGCGTCGTCGTTCACCTCGCGCATCGAGACGTGACGCTCATCGCCTATACTGGCTACATGGCGGGTCCGCCGCAGGATCGTTCAGGAATTGAGTACGCGCAAGACTTGAAGCCCTGCGCGATTAGGTGAAGAAGGGGCAGGTGTTCGCAGGGGTCGGCAGCCGGATTCGCGCGGCCGTCGCAGCCGTGGTCGGTCGCCGCTTCATCAGCGGCGCGAGCGCCGTCAGAAGGTATGCCGCCCGCGGATCCCGGCCGCGATAGACTGGGTGTCCGAATCCCGCCGCGACGGGTGCCCCGTCTGGCGCATGCGCCAGCGCGAGCTCGGGGGAGGACTCGTCCGCGCGCTCGAACAAGCGATGCACAGCCAGGGCGGCCTTGCCGTGCAGGGGTCCGCTCACCGCCCCCAGGCCGGGATCGAGCACTCCGCGGCTGACGTACGCGTAGACCGTTTCGACTTGGACGCCGAGGCGCTTGGCGACTTGCTTGGACGTGAGGACGTTGCGCGTCATCCACGTTGACTGTAATCAACGTTGACCAATCGGGCGAAAGGTCAAAACTCGCCTGCATGACGATCACCGAGGCCGCGCTTTTCGATCTCATCTGGTCCGATTTGGCCGGGCCGCCGGCTCCACCCGTGGCCTTCGTGGGCGAAACAACGCCGTTACCATCGGTGTACGCGGTCAGCGCGCTGGCGAGCGCCACCGTCGCCGCGGCTGCGGCCGCCGTGTCGGCGCTGCAAGGGGTCCGAACCGGTACGGGACTCCGTCCGGTAACCGTAGACCGCGTGCACGCCGCCGCCGCATTCCGAAGCGAACGGTACACCTCCGCGGTCGGCTGGACACTTCCATCCGTATGGGATCCGATTGCGGGCGACTACCGCACGCGCGACGGTTGGATCCGTCTTCATACGAACTATCGCACGCACCGCGAAGCCGCGCTTCGGGTGCTGCGATCGCACCCATCACGCGACGCCGTGGCGAGTGCTGTGAGCCCCTGGGCCGGGGAAGACCTTGAAACCGCGATTGTCGATGAAGGCGGCTGCGCCGCAAAAATGCGAAGCCCGGAGGAATGGGCGGCCCACCCGCAGGGTCGAGCGATCCGCGCGGAACCGCTTTTCGCCACGGAAGTCCGCGCCGCGTCGGCCGCATCGTTCGGCGATGGCTCCCCCCGCCCGCTAGCGGGCATTCGGGTTCTCGACGTCACGCGTGTTGTTGCTGGCCCGGTGTGCACGCGCTTTCTGGCAGCCCACGGCGCCAACGTTCTACGAATCGACCCGCCGGGATTCGAGGAGGTCGGAGCGCTACTGCCCGAAATGACGGTCGGAAAACGCCGTGCCTTCCTGGATTTGCACGACCGGCGCGACCGAGAGTGTTTCGAACGACTCGTCGCCACTGCACACGTGATGGTCCATGGCCTGCGTTCGGACGCGATGGACCGCCTGGGGCTCGGAACGGCCCGCCGCCGCGAGATCAACCCGTCTCTCGTGGACGTGTCGCACGACGCGTATGGCTTCACCGGCCCGTGGTCGCGCCGACGAGGTTTCGACAGCCTCGTTCAAATGAGCTGCGGAATCGCTGACCGAGGCCGACAGGCAACGGGAGGAGACCGACCCTTCCCGCTCCCGGCACAGGCGCTCGATCACGGCACGGGGTACTTGCTCGCCGCAGCGGCATGCCGTGGTTTGATCCGCGCGATCGTCGACCATCAGGCGAGCGAGTTTCGCCTCTCGCTCTCGCGTACAGCCGCGCTCTTAACCGAGTTCGGGACCGAAGGCGACCTCGCAAGTCCAGATCTTGCGCCCCACCAGGTCGAGCGCTGGACCGAGACGGCCCCCACACTATTTGGATCCATCCGCCGCATTTGCTGCCCAGGTCGAATCGAAGGGACCGAAGCGAGTTGGACGATCCCGGCGGGGCCGCTCGGAATCGACGCTCCCTCTTGGGAGTAGAAAGCCATCCGAGCCCGGGTGCACCGCCACTGGCCGGATTTCGCCGCCGCCGGAAAGGGAGAGATTACCGTCCTCGACGTTCTTCTCCACCGCGGGACCCCAGAGAACACCGCTACCTACACGCTGCATTCACCGCCAGGATGACGCCCAATGTGGCGCTTACAGGGGCAGACCTGCACGCACAAGCTCGGTACACAGCCACGAAACGGACGATTGAACGAAGCCGCCGTTCACCTATTGGAGGCCGCGGCTGGCTCGGGCACCCTCGCCACGACAGGTTCGACCCTCTCGAACAGGCGCCGAAGGCGCTCGATATCGGCCACGCGAATCATCCTCGGCTGCAGGACCCGGCCCCTGGGTTGGGGGTCAGCGACTTATCGCGAACGCCTGAAAGACAGTGGACTTTGCATACCCTGATGGTCAACGCGATTTACAACCCGGAGTGGAGACGGAGGGCAAGACAAAGGCGCTGTCCGTAAATAAAGGAATGCTTACACTGACCAGTACGCCCAGCAAGCTCTCGTTTTCAAGCCCATCCACGTCATCCTAATTCCATAAAGTGCGGACGCCGCCAAAGGGAGTGTGTCTGCGTGTATCTAAGTGACGAATCAAACAGTGCATTTGCGGTAACAAAACAATCGGTGATTGTGCCTTCTTCAGCCGAACTCGCAGATAGGACGACGGAAACCCGGTGACAGAAATCGAGCGCGACGACGAATTGCTTACTTTTCGGCCCCGGCTGGGGGCCCGCGCCTCGCGGACGCCTTCGAACGAGAACCCCCGAACCTTTCGGCGGTATTCGGCCCGATCGACTTTTCGGCACCATACGGGTCCGCAGCGCCGATGACCTCACGCTGACGTCGCCTAGAAAACCCCAGCGCCTGTTGCCCCTCCTGGCCCGATGACGCGGTGGTACCCTTCGCTGATGAAGAACTTACACTGGCTTGGTGTAGTCGTCGTGCTGATGGGGTTTGTCGTTGTCCTCGGCGCCGGGGCCGGAGGATGTGGCATCATCGGCGGCGCGTGCAGTTGTCCCTCACCCCCGAACTCCGTATTAATTGATCTCGGATGCGTTCCATCGGAGCCGCCAACCGTGACGACGACCGGGCCTTGCTCCGTTTGCCCCGAGGAAAACGCGAACGGCTCGATTCCGACGGGAAGCCACTGCGCGGTGCTCGGAAATGTCTCGTACGTCATCGTGGTGGCCAATGGTTCGGGCACATGCCACGTCGACTTGACCTATGCGGGCGGCGCCACGTCGTCGGTCGACTTCGACTTTACCGCAGAGTGGTTCGCGTGCGGGTCCGACCCGCACGGGTGCGGGCAAGGCTTCGTCACCACGGACCAGGCGTCGATCCCCGGGCCGACGTGTGACGGCGGGCTCGGCTCTGGGGCCGCCGTCGACGCGCAGGGCGACGTGGTTGTGGACGCCCAGACCGACGCGGGAGCGGACCTCGGAGACTGACGTTGCGGGCCGTGGTGCGGGCCGCGGGCGCGTCGCAGCGGTGGTCGACGGCGCCTACTGCACCGCGACGGAGATACGGTCAATCATCCGCCGGTGACTTCGAATGATGGCCTGGGCGGGCTTGGTCCAGCGGAACGGTGTTGGGTGGTCATTCCAACCGGTCAGGCGCGTGGCTCTCGAAGGCGGGGGCTCTCTCGGTGCCGTCGGCTTTTCTTGAACCGAATTTCCGCAGGATAAGCGCCGGCTGGTCAGGCACCGCGAGCACGTGCACCAGGCGTGGGCACCAACGACGCGGTGACCCTCGATCTCCGACGCGCGTGAGCGCGGATGAACTCGTGCGCCGCTACGTGTTGTCGTAACGGGGGCGAAGCTGGGTGAGGCGAGCGCGGTGGCTGCGCTCATGGACGCTTCAGGAACCTCAAGCCGAACGCCGCAAACACCAGGACGATTCCGACGTTCACCATCAGCCGCTTAGATACGCGAGCGTGGGCCGGCAAGGTACGAGCCGTGGGTGAGGGCGGAGGCGGCGACCGCGCGTCTTGCGGGAACGACGGAACGACGGAACGAGCCGAGCGTGAATACGACGCCTCGAGTCCGAACCAATGATCCCCGTGCTCGCGCCAGCGGCGAGCAACGTTCGGACGAAGTCCGGCACATCGGGGTTCTTGACGTCGATGCCATTGCAGTCGCCCGGGCCAGAGCGAGTGACCGCCGCGCGCGCGGCTTCACTGAGGTCTGGAGGAATCGCACTTAATCTTGGCCGCTCTCCGCGGCGCTCGCGTCGCGGCAGCCTCTACGGTTGAGCTCGAATTACCGCAGTAACGTTCCACGAAAAGCGCGGGCGGCAATTCACGGCAGAATGCACTGGCTCTGCATGCAAACTTCCGTCGGGAGGCACGTCTGGCCACACCCGCCACAATTGTCCGGGTCCGTGGCGCTGCTCACACAATGTTGAGGCACGGCGCCGCAGAGGATCTGCGTGGCCATCGTCCCGCACGGAAGGCACGTCGCGCCGACGCAGCTGTCCGACGAGAAGCAGCTGATGCCGCAGCCCCCGCAATTGTTCGGGTCGTTGTTGATGTCCGCACACGGTGGATTCGGCCCAGAGCCGCATACCGACTGCCCGCTCGGGCACTCGCACCCGCCGTCTAAGCAGGCGCCCGAGGCGCATACTCTACCGCAGACGCCGCAATTGTTCCGATCGGACGTGACGTCTACACATGCCGCGTTTGGCGTGTTGGCGTTGCAAAGCGTGCTCAATCTAGAGAGCGACGGCGGAAAGCAGGTGCCACACACTCCGTTGATGCATTCGTTCGTGGCTCCCCCGTTCGGCAGGGAGCACTGCGCACACGACGAGCCGCACGTGAACGGGCTGTCATTGGATGTACACTCGCCACTGCAGAGGTGATAGCCGGGGGCGCAGTCGCATTCAGAATTTACGCATATCTCATTCGGCCCCGTGCATCCGCGACCGCAGGCGCTGCAGTTGGCACCGTCGCTGGTCGTATCGACACATTGCCCGCCGCAGAGCGTTAGGTCGCCGCACGATGACGAATTCGCGGCGGATGACGAACTCGCGGCGCTCGTGCTCGTGCTCGTGCTTATGGCCGATCCGCTGGTCGTAGCCGAACCGCTGGACGACGACTCTTGCCCGGCCTGCTGACTTGAGGAGGCCTGCGCACTGGACGTGACCGCTGCGTCGGGCGTGACCTCGACGACGATCACCGCTTCGTCGTTCAGCTGTAGCCCGGTACGCGCTCCGCACGCGGCAACGGATACGAGAATCGGAATCGCGACGATGCTCCGCATGGCCCCCCAATTCGGTCAGTAGTCCGTCTGACATTGTCGCACCCGCGAAGGCAGAGCTCGAGTCGGGCGGAGTTTACCGCTTGGCGACGCGAACGGCGCGTCCATTGGCATTGCTCTATGGGAAGGGCTACTCCCGGATGCCGTATCGCTCCCGGCGACGCTGCTTAGTCGCTTGGAGCGGCTGGGCGTCGACGTCGACGATCTGCTCTCGCGCGCTGCGATTCCTCGTTCCCGCTTTACGGCGCCGACCCCCAGGGGACGACCGCCGAGCTCTTCGCTTTCTGGCGGGCAGCAGAAGGAGTCAGTGGCGCGGACGTGGGGGCTCCGCGTTGGGACCGACCCGCTTCCGCAACATCAGTCGGTGGCCACTCTCGCGGCTCTGCACTCGGGGATGCTCGGCGAAGAGCTGGCAAAGCTCGCCCGCTACAAGCGCCTCGTCTGTCCCGAGGAGATCACTCGGGCGAGCGGAGGAGACGATTGGGGCTTGCGTTAGTGTACCTGCGATAGTAACATATACGTCGTCCGCGGAGATCGACGACCTTGCCCACATCGACTCGCCTGGCGGTCGCCACCCACATCCTCGCCACACTGGCGCTGGCGCGCGGCGCCGTGGTGCGTTCCGAGGCCTTGGCGCGTAGCGCCAGCACGAATGCGACATTCGTGCGTCGTCTGCTCGGCTCACTCGCGGACGCCGGGCTCACCAGGTCGCAGATGGGCCAAGGGGGCGGCGCGTTGCTCGCGCGTCCGTCGGAGAACATCACCCTGCTCGACGTTTATCGCGCGGTAGAGGAGCCGACGTTCTTCGCTCTCCACCACGACGGCCCGAACAAGGCGTGTCCCATCGGCAAGAACATCACGCCGGTGCTCGAGGAGGAGTTCTCCGGGGCGACCGCCGCGCTGGAGCGTTCGCTGTCAAAGACTACGATCGCCTCGGTTGCAAAGAAGGTGGCGGCGCGCACGACCGACGCCGCCATCGCCAGCGTCCTCGGCCTGTAGCGAGAGGTCAGGGCGGCTTCCAGCTCCTTCACGTTCTAAAGTGTATCCGTACTGGTTGCATATTGGATTTTTCCTCGACATCGAAAGGAGACGGCCATGACCGCTATATCGTACGAAACGATCATCTCCGGCAGCATTCCCCGCGCAAACGCGTGGCTCCCCTCCGGCGATCCGCTGATGTGGTCGCCGATCACCTCCACGCTCGTTTCGGGCGGCGAGGACGCTGTGCTGATCGATCCACCGATGACGACGGCTCAGGCGGAGCGTGTCGCCGACCGGGTCGTCGCGTCGGGAAAGCGACTCCGGGCCATTTACGTGACGCACGGTCACGGCGACCACTGGTTCGGCGCAGGCGTCCTCGTGAAGCGCTTCCCAGGTACCGTCGTCCATGCAACGCCCGGGACGATCGCGCTCATGCGCAGGCAGGCCACCGAGGGACGGCAGAAGGTGTTCGACCCGGCGTTCCCGGGCCAAATCGGCGACACCCCGGTCCTCGCGCAACCGGTCCCGGGCGGGGGCATCTTCCTCGAAGGAAACGTGCTCGTACCTGTGGAGGTCGGGCACTCTGACACCGACGACACGACCGTGCTCCACGTGCCCTCGACCGGCCTGGTGGTCGCCGGCGACGTCGTCTACAACGGTGTACACCAGTACCTGCTCGAGGGCGGCCACGGCGGGCTCGACGGGTGGCTTGCGGCACTGGATCAGGTCGAAGCCTTGAACCCGCGCGCGGTCGTGGCCGGCCACAAGAACGAGGCGCTGCCGGACGACCCCAACACCATCGAGGAGACACGCCGGTACTTACGGGACGTCAAGCGACTGATCGCTGCCCACCCCACGCCGGAGGCCTACTTCGAGCAGATGGTGAGCTGGCATCCGCACAGGCTCAATCGCGGGCCGCTCTGGTACAGCGGGGTAGCGCTGCTCGCGGCCCGGTGACGTCCTTCAGGCGGCCCGTTGCCTACGCGAAGGTCTCGGAGAGGCACCCGCACCCAGGTCGCGCCGCGGCGGCCGCCCGAACATTCAGGGCGTACTCTCGCGTGAACTGCGACGGGCCCTGTGCCGAGGGCCTGATGCGGGCTTTGCGCTCCGTCCTGGGCGCGGCAGAAGGCGCCGGGCCTTTAGGCCCATCAGTTCTGCGGCCAAGGTCTCCGCCGCAAGTCTCAGCGCCTCTTCCGACGCCGCCGTACCTTGTCTACGTGAACCACCTTCAGCGCAGCCTCGACAACCTCAGCACTGGAGTAGTCGGGGCCAGATGAACGCTCCAGAGGGCGGAAGACCGAGAGGTTCGTCCGCGTGGTCACCAGCTTCCGGGCGGCCGCCGCCGTCAGTCCCACGTACTCGTGGTAGAGCAGCTCCGCGCCGTGTTCGAGGCGGTCGTGGACGACCTTCAGATCACGGAGGCCGAGGAACTCGATCGATACCTTTCGCCCTTTTGGGTTTAGGTACGTGATCTCGGCGGCATTGCCGAGCGCGAGCGCTTTTCGGTACGCAATCGCGGGCCCAGTCGCCTCGATGAGGCACAGGTTGACGTGGACGACTGCCCCCGGGTCGCCCTGGACTAGAATGCGCTCGACGATTTCCGCAATGTACCATCTCGCGTCTCGGGGTATGTGCGCCATCGCTGATGAGCGTACACGGTTCGTTTTTCGCGGGGCTTACGCACCATCCGAGAAGGGTTCAGGGGGGGCGGCGCGAGGGGCTTCCATCGATCCGGAACCAGGGCGTCGAGTTGCTCATCGGTGGCCGCATCGCGGATTCGCGCAAGCACGTCGGTGAGGTACTCCCTGGGCTCGACGTCGTTGGCGATGCAGGATCCGACGACCGAGTAAAGCCCAGCGAAGTGGGCCGCGACCCCGGTGACGCCCGGCTGGCCGCGAGCAGGGCGCCGAAGGGCGAATTCTAGAAAGAATCGACTCGCAACTAGGCGACGTCGCTGCTTTTTTCGTCCAACTACCCGAATCCTCCGCGCTTCCACCCGCCGTGTTCATCCCTCATTACTCCTCCTGATTCCGCCCCAATACCCCACGGTTGTGGCAAGGGTGTGGCAAGGCGCGGAGTGCCAAGAAGGCTGGCCAGAGGCTCGCGGTTGAGCGTTTCGATGACCGGACCATTCGTGATTCGGTGCTCATGGCGAGCGCCGCGATAGTTCAGCGCAAGTGTGCATGCCTTCGTAGGCCGAAAGCGTTCTTCGACAACCAGGCATCGCATCCGATCTTGGGAGCGACACCTCCCCCAAACGGTGACTACGCCGTGACCACGAGCATCGAGGCGACCGGATCGGCGTCGAACGCCTCGAGATCCCGCACATGCGCCCGTAGGATAGCGTCAATCTGCGCCGTCGATTGATTGCCCACCCGCAACCAGACCACCTTCGGTGGGCTCCCGTATAGGAAGCTCAGCTGGCGGAAGTCGGCGTCCTTCGATAGGATCGCAAACCCGCCAGCCTTCGCGTACTCCCATACGGCAAAGTCATCCGCAAGCTGCCGCGACCGACAACAGGCGCCGCTCGCGGTCCGCAGCGAACGCGAGGCAAGCGCGAATGTCATCGGAAGTGAGATCCGGGAAGTCTACGAGAATATCGGCCTCGGACATGCCCGCGGCGAGGTATTCGAGCACGTCGTACACAGTGATGCGCAACCCGCGGATGCACGGCTTGCCGCCACGCCTTCCCGGGTCGATCGTTACAAGCGCGCGATAATCCACCGTCCAACGGTAGCGAAGCCTCCGCCGAGTGTTGCAACATCTTTGCGGGGAGAAGCCCCTCCGACCGCAGGCTGCCAAGGCAAAGACCGTTGTGCTGCGCATCGGCGCGTCTCCTGTCGAGCCACCCACCCCTGGGCGAGATCACGTGCGTGGAGTGACGGGAACCCGCCAAATCTCGCGCGCATAGCCCTTAATGGTCTCGTCGCTCGAGAAGCGTCCCATCCCTGAACGATGTTCCGGAGCGCCATGCGCGCCCAGCGCTCCGGTTCTCGACCTCTTGTTGAGCCGCTGCATACGCGGGGTAGTCGGCCAAGACGAGGAACGGATCGCGGGTCAAGAGCGCGTCCGGGAGCCCCGCGACCACGCAGAGCACGGGGTGCATCACGTAGAAGCGGACGCCCGTCGATGCCGCCGCCTCGTCGGGGAGCTCGACGGGGACGGCGGTACCGTGGACCTCGGCGGAGTCGAGCCCGAAGGGCGCGGACACGCGCATCCAGCGTGCGCGTGACCCCCGCCGCATCGACGAAGACCACGGTCCCGCTGTTCGGGGTCGCGTGGTCGAACGTGGCAACCCGTGGTGTCCCGCCGAGGCGCTCGGCGCAGACGCGCACGGATCGCTGGTCGCCGCAGAAGTCGAGGTCCTTGCTCGTGAACGGCGCCTCACGCGCGAGTGCCGGCACGCGGCCTTGGCAGAATGACGCCCAGAAGTTCACGGCCTGGCCGCCGACGAGCACGAACTCGCGCCCGAGGTCCGCGATCTTCGCGAGGATCGGCCGGACGTCGACGTACGAGATAGCGCATGCGCGATCAAGCGTCGAGCGAGGGTCGGGTCATCGCCGCGTTCCCGCCGCGAGAGTCGCTCGCGAAGCGACTGCGGAAGTACCTGTCGTGGGCCGGGGTCACAC
>JBEKFX010000033.1:0-54081 GCA_050013115.1 Polyangiaceae bacterium | reverse complement strand
CGCGGCGTGAGGCATTCCGCGCGGCGTGAGGCTTCCCCCGCGGCGTGGGGCTTCCCCCGCGGCGTGGGGCTTCCCGCGCGGCGTGAGGAGGTGGCGTGCGCGGGCCCGGCGAGATGAGAACGCCTGTCAGCGGCCTGCCGTTTCGATCGCGCAAAGCGGTCCCCGAGCCTTGCGGTGCGTCTCTTCCGACTCGCGTGCCGGGTCGCTCCCCTCGACGATTCCAGCCCCCGCAGTGACGAAGAAGGCGTCATCGCGGCAAACGGCCGTTCGAATCGCGATTGCGAAATCGAGATCGCCGACATGCGACACGTACCCGATCGCCCCGCCGTAGATGCCGCGCGGCCCCGCCTCGAGTTCGCGAATGATCTGCATGGCGCGAAGCTTCGGAGCCCCGGAGAGCGTACCCGCTGGGAATGCGGCTCGAACGACGTCGATCGGAGCCGTCGAGGCAGGGATCCGGCCGGTCACCTCACTGACGATGTGCATGACGTGCGAGTAGCGCTCGATCTCCATCTGCCGCACGACCTTGACGGTGCCGACGTCGGCGACACGGCCGACGTCATTTCGTCCGAGATCGATGAGCATCACATGCTCGGCGAGCTCTTTGGGGTCGGCCAAAAGCTCGCGCGCGAGCAGCGCATCTTCGTCTGCGTTGCGCCCCCGGCGGCGCGTTCCAGCAATGGGCCGCAAGGTCATATGACCCCCTTCGAGGTGAACCATCGTCTCCGGGCTGGCCCCTGCGATCTGCGTGCGCGTTCGCTCTCCGGGCGCAGGGGGCAGGTCGAGAAAGTACATGTACGGGCTCGGGTTCACGACCCGCATGGCGCGGTAGACGTCGAAGGGATCGCGGCCCCCCCGGGGGACGCGAAAGGTCCTTGCCAGCACGATCTGAAATGCGTCACCCGCCGCGATGTACTGCTGGGCGCGACGAACGTTGGCTTCATAAGCGGAATCGTCGACGTCCACCTCGATCGTCGCGGGGACGGTTCCCGGGTCGGGAAGCGCCAAGGATCGGAGAGGCGTTGCCGCCTCCAGGTGCTGACGAGCGCCGGCCACAGCCTCCTCCGTGTCGGCGGCGATGGTCATCGTGTTGAACAGGCTGTCATACACAACGATGGTCGCGTTCCCGAAGAATCGACCGAGCGGCGATGTCGAACGCGTGCCCCAGCCCTGCACGCGTTCGATGGCGTGCACGAGGTCCCACGCAAAGTAGCCGACATGCGCGTTCGCGAACCGCTCGACGGGCCCACCGTCGGTGCCACCGGCTCCGGTCCGTGGCGCGAAGAGCACCCGCGCCATGTCGAGCGGATCGGCGGGGGCGTGAGCAGGCGAAGCCCGGAGCAACGCGCCGCGCGCGTCGACCCATTGTCCGTTCGCCAGCAGCGTCATTTCACTCTTCGGGCGATAACCTAGAATGGAGTATCGGCCCCATCGCTCGCCGCCGACCACACTTTCGAGTAGAAATGACGCGTCATGGCCGGCCGCACGCCGGAGCGCAGCATAGGCGCGGACGGGCGTGAGGGTATCGGCGACCAACGTCTGAGTTGCGACCATCTCGCTTCAATTCCCTTTGAGGCCGAGCATTGTACGGGCGCGGGCTGGATCGGCGGGGTCCCGCCCGATGGACCGCGCGTAAGCTGCCGCGCGTGCGACGAGCGGCGCGCTGCCCGGCGCCAAGACTCCCTTGTCCAAGTAAATGTTGTCCTCGAGCCCGATCCGCGCGTTGCCCCCGAGCCTCATGGCAAGCTCGGTCATGGGCAACTGAAATCGTCCGACGGCCGCCACCCCCCAGGTCGATCCGTTCGGCACAAGAGACCGCAGAAAATAAACGACGTCTTCGCGCGCAGGGATGGCGCCTTTGACCCCGAGCACGAACTGGAAGTGGAGCGGGCTTGGGACGAGCCGCTCGGCAGCCAGCGAGAGCGCCTCTTCGACGTGGCCCACTTCGTAACATTCGAGTTCCGGGATCGTGCCTGCCGCGCCAATCGCCGCGGCGAGGCGCCGGATCGTCGGTCGGCTGTTTACAAAGACATCATCGCCGAAGTTGATTGTCCCGCAGTTGAGGGTGGCCATTTCGGGATGGCAGGCGAGGGGGCCGGCGCGCTCGTCCACGGACATCCCCAGCGCGCCGCCCGTCGAAGGCTGGATGATGCAATCGCATTTGGCACGAATGGCTTCGATGATGCGCGCGAAGCGCTCGGTCGCTTGCGTGTTCCGGCCGTCGTCCGTCCGTGCGTGCAGGTGGATCACGGCCGCGCCGGCCTCGCGACAGCGTGCCGCCTCGTCGGCCACCTCGGTCGGCGAGAGGGGCAGATGAGGCGTCTGCGCGCGGCTGAGCTCGGCGCCGACGATGGCCGCCGTGAGGATGACGTCTCCGAAATCGGGAGAAGTCTCGACGACGATCGGCTCGGGCTTCGGCGCCGGGCCGGCCGGTAAGCCGGGAAGGTAGAGCTCGCGGGGCAGGCGCTGCAGGTGCTTCGGCACGACGCACGTGCCCTCGGCGTGTGCGACCAATACCGGCTCTTGCAAGACACTGGCTGCGCTGGCCGGCCCGCCGCCGTCGGGACTCCGGGCACTGGCGATGACCTTGAATGCGTCGAATCGCATTCGGCGGCTCGTGTTGCCTACCGACAGCAGCTCAGCCGTGGCTTCAAGGAAGTCGCCCGCGAACACCGGTGCGAGAAACTCGACACTTTCGTAGGCGCGGAAGAGCCCCTCGTCGCCGTCGAGCCGGATGAGGAGCTCGGTCGCGAGGTCGCCGAACAGCGAGAGAATGCGCGCGCCGTCGACGAGCTCGCCTGCGTAGTGCGCGTCCGCGGCCCCCATCCGCTTCCGCAGAGCGACCTTCGTACCGATCATGACGCATCGATATCATACGTCGCCCGTCGTAGGTCCGGGCCAGGGCTGCCGATTGGCGTTTCCGAGGCCAGAATACGGACGTGGAGGTCGTGGTCCTTACCTTCGTCGCCGCATGCTGGGCCCTCCTCGGAACGGGTGCGATCACGAGCCTCGCGTTCTGGACGTCACGTGGGGGGGCCGGGAAGGCCGAGCTCGACGGCGCGTGGCAGCGGTACGCGTGGAACAAGAAATATGGCTTCTACCCGAGAACCGGGGAATGGCCGCATGCGGCCTCGCCGCGGGTAGAGGGCCGCGTCGGCGACGTCGACCTCGTCATCGACGTGTGCACGATGACGGTCAGGGGTACGCCGCGTGCTTGCACCCGCGTCTCGGCGCGGGTGCAGGCGCCGATGCCGGCGCGCATCATCGTCTCGAGCGATCCGAGGCTCATGCCGGGCGCCGCAGCGCACGCGCTCGAGGCCTTGCGGATGGGCGATGCCTTCTTCGACCACGCCTTTTCGGTGCGCGCGTCAAGCGGCGAAGCGGCTTCTCGTTGGCTGCCTCTGGCCGTGCGTCGTGATTTGCAAGCTCTTCTTTCGACCGGTTACCGGGTCGGCGTCGTCTTGCGGGTCGACGGTGGGCACATCTCGCTCACCTGGTTGGGCGAAGAGACTCGCTCGGCGATGCTCGACGAAGCCTGCGCTCTCGTCGCATGCACTTGTGCAGCAGCCATCGGCCCGGCGGCCTATCGCTGACCGCCACTTCCCAAGAGCCGCACCGGTGCGATGAGCAAGCGAAAGCCAGCCCGCCCGCCGGGCTCGCGCGCTCGTGCTCGCAGCACGTCGTTTGGCGCCGTCGGCAAGAGCTCGGGCCGTCCGACGGCGACGGCCACCTCCCAGCGCCCCACAGGCACTCCTGCAAACAGCGTTCGAACCGATCCTCGAATGCGAATGACGCCGTCTCGTGAGACGGCGAACGGCGGATCCCAAGCTCGAACCTCGGCTGCCCGAAGCAAGAACGCCCGCGCGGCCACCGCACCTTCCACGCGGCCGTCCGGGCGAGCTTCGAGCTCGAATTCGTCACTCGCGGAGAGCGACCATTCCGTGGTCTCGCCGGCGTCGCCCGCCGCCCGGGTCGCCCGATCGTCGACGTCGTTCGCCTGGACGCGGGGCGGAATGGTCCCCGTGGCTTGCCGCGGGCCGATCGTCAGGACGTACGGCGGGATGGTGGGCGGCTGAAAGTGCAGGCGCAAAACGATGAGCGCAATCGCCATGGCGGCTGCCGTGGGAACGAGTGCGAGGACGACGAGGCGCTGAGTCGTGCGGTCGGCCATGCGAGCTCGGCACACTAGTTCCCTCGGGCTCCGAGTCCACTACACCCTCGTCCCAAAATGTCCGACCAGACTCTGAATGACGGCCGAGCGCCACCGGCCGGATGCTAGGTTGATCGAGGGATGAGACATATCGGGCGGTGGTCCGCGCGGTCCGTGGCGACCGCTGGGACGTTGGCCACGCTTGCCTGCGGCGGTGAAGCGTCGGCTCCGAATCGCCATGGCGACACCTTGATCGTCGACGTCGAAGCGTCGACGACCGTGCCCCAGGCGGCCGACGGGGCCATTCCCGAGGGCGATGATGCGCCTTACGCCATCGATGCTCCGACCTATCCCGAGGACACGTACGGCACGAGTTACGAGAGCCAGGGGGCAGACGGCGCTTCGGCGCTGTGCGCATCGCAATGCACCTGCGGCCCGGGCTCCTTTTGCTTTGGCGGCGGCAGCGGTGCGCCCGCGTTTTCAGGTACGTGCGACCATGGCTTGGGCACCGAAGTCGGATGCGACCCGACGCCCGCAGGGTGCACGACATGCGAGTGCGTTCTCAGTTCTCTCTTTGGGCAGCGCGCCTGCCATTGCGTCGCGGGCACGTGGATGACCGTGCTTTGCCCCTGATCTCGCGGACACCTGGAGCCCGCAGATATGCGAGGCGTCTTCGCAGAGCATTCGGCGGCGGTGCTCAGGGAGCGCGCACGACGATGTGGAACTCGACGCGGCGATTGTTCTGCCGGCCCCCTTCGGTCTCATTGCTGTCGATCGGCCGTTCGAGGCCATAGCCGATGCTCGTGAGGCGCGCCGGATCGACTCCGTGGGCGACCAGCCACGCCACCACGCTGGCGGCGCGTCGAGCGCTCAGAGCCTTGTTGTATGGGCCCGTGCCGCGATTGTCGGTGTGGCCCTCGATGCTCACGCTTTTGATCTCGCCGTGGTCGGCAAACACTTTCAGCACGGCCTGCAAGAGCGGGTCACTGGAGGAAAGAATCTCCGCGCTGTCGCTCTTGAACTTGACCTGCTCGAGAATGACGATTCGGTCGTTTCTCACGACGGCCGGCGGACAGCCATTCTTCTTGGGGTCGGAGCTTTTCGGGCCTGGCTCGTCAGGGCAGGCGTCTTCGGCGTCGGGGATGCCGTCGCCGTCGCGGTCGAGTGGGCACCCGTTGGTTTTGGGGTCGTCGGTCTTGACGCCTTTGACGTCGGGGCAGGCGTCTTCGGCGTCGGGGATGCCGTCGCCGTCGCGGTCGGGCGGGCACCCGTTGGTTTCGGGGTCGTCGGTCTTGACGCCTTTGACGTCGGGGCAGGCGTCTTCGGCGTCGGGGATGCCGTCGCCGTCACGGTCAGGTGGGCATCCGTTGGTTTTGGGGTCGTCGGTCCTGACGCCTTTGACGTCGGGGCAGGCGTCTTCGGCGTCGGGGATGCCGTCGCCGTCGCCGTCGGGCCGCGGCCGATCGGGATCGGGCGACCACTCGATCATGGCGACGCCGCGCGCGAGCGGCGAGCCAAAGCCGCGTGTCAAACCCGTTCCGCCGCCGAAACCGAAGCGCCAGCTTTTGGCCGCCCGGAAGTGAGCACCGAGGAGCCCCTCGAGAGGCGTAGTCTGGGTTTTGAAAATTTCGTCGCCGCGCGCGACCGTCGCAGCTCCGTAGACCTCCGGCCCGACGAGAAGGACGCCGTGAAACAGTCGGAGGCCGACCGACCCGCCGAAGTTGACTTGGCTGCCGAGCGTCGATCCCCCGTACGCTTCGTCGAGCCCTCGGTACTCGAAGCCGGCCTCGGCGGCGTATGCGAAGGCCCCTATGTCGCCCGACGCGAGGACGTGCGGCAGGACACGCGTGCTGTCGTCGCCCGTGTAGTCGCTGCGCGATCCCAGCGGGGCAAACACCTCCACTCCGGCAGCGAGGCGGAAACGATCGCCATACGCGCCGAGGAGTCGCACGTCCGCGCTGATCCGAAAGTCACCCACGCTGAAGGCGCCAGGAGACGAGTAGGTCACCCCGTTCAATGTCCCGCTCTGTCCGCTCTCGTAAAGGGCGACCGGCAGATTGAACGCGACGCGGAATCGGTTGAGAAAGACCATGCTCGCGCCGACGTGCAAGAAAAGCTGGTGCTCGACGAGCTTCGAGCGAACGGCTCCGTTCTCGCCGTAGATGGCGAGCGGAAGGTAGGCGTAGTCTCCCACGACCCCGACGGCTTCGCGCAAGTCACCACGGAGATCGATCGAATCAAGGACGAACCAATCGCTGCCACGATCCGATGGATTGAATTGATCGAGTGCGAAGCCCGCCGTCTGGGCACGGGCAGGGCCGGAGTCGGCGAGCGCCGTGGCGAGGAGCGCGGCGAGAAGAAAACCCCCGGTACGGTTCATCATCGCTCTTTCGCACCGGCCGTTTCACTTGGCTCCGAGCTCTCGCGCTCGTCACCCGCACCGCTCTCGTTCGGCATTCGGCGGCGATGGACGAGAATGCCCAACAGCGAGCAGAAGGCCAAGAGTCCTGCGGGCGCGCTCGATCGGCCCGAACCTCCGGCCGTTTCGCAAGAGCATCCACCGCCTTCGAGCACTCCACCTTCAGCGCCGATTGGGCTCTCCTCGGCGTCGCTCGCGCTGGCATCGCCGGTTTCTCCCGCGCTCGCAGAATCCGCGGGACTCGCCTCGGCAGCGGCATCCGATCGAGCGGCGTCGCTCGCGCCCGCTTCGGGCGGCGGCCCCGAATCCGTGGCAGCGTCCGCCCCGCCTTCGTTCGTAGCCGCACCCGAATCATGGGGGCCACCCTCGGCACCGGCGTCCGCCGCCGCGGCGTCGCCGGACACTCCTTCGTCGCCCGGCACCTCGACGTCGAGGGCATCGCTATCGGTTTGGCCTCCGTCGATCGGGCCTCCGTCCGCTTCGCCCCCATCGACGGAAGGGACGACGCAGGTGCCCCCCATCGCGCAAATGCCCGCGACACATTCCAGGGTCGACGCGCACGGTCCGTCGCCGACAGCGATTCCACAGATGTTTCCGTTCGGGTCGCACACGCCGCTCAAGCACGCCCGTGCCCCGTTTTGGGCGGTGCACACCCCGTTCACGGTTGCGGGGGTCGGAACAGGCAGTCCATTGGCGGCCTTCGCGTCGCATGAACCGGCCGCAGTGCACCAACCGGTGCCGCATTGCGTGTCGGTCGTACACAAAACGTCGACGGCGTCGCTCGCCGTCACGGTTCCGCCGATAGTTGCGGTTGCCGTGGCGGTGGCATGGCTCGGGCCGGGGGTCATCGGGGCGGTCGCGTTCCATCGGATGGTCGTCTGAGCCGACGGCGCGAGATTCGGGAGGGTGCAGATCACCGTGTCGCCGGCGGGCGTTCCGCATGTCCACCCGGCGGCGGTGATTGGACCGGCACCGGCGCCGGCGGGCAGGACGATCGTCGTCATGACGCCGAGGGTCGAATCGGGCCCCGCGTTGGTCAGAGTCAGCGTGTAGTCACAAGGCGAGCCCACATCGACAACCGCCGGATCGTTCGTCAGGGCCGCGCTGACGAGGGCCGAGGGGGCGGCCAGTGGGTTTGTAACCGTCACCGAATCATTGCCCGGATCGCCGTCGGTGATGCCGGCCGGCGGTGACACAGTCGCCGTGTTCGACAAGGTTCCGGTCGCGTTCGGCGAAACGCCAGCCGTAACCGCAAACGTCACGCTGGCGCCGGCGCGAAGCGTGCCGAGCGTGGCCGACAGATTGCCCGTGCCTGCGGCGGCCGGGCAAGCGGCGCCTGCGCACGTCCACGTGTCGCCCGCGAAGTCGCCGCCAAGGGAATCACCGAGGCTCGCACCCGTTGCCGGATTGGGGCCCAGGTTGGTCACGACAATCGTGTACGTCACGCTCGTGCCGGGAGCGATGGTGCCGCCGCCGTCGACCATCGTCACGGCCAGATCGGCAGCGATGCACATCGGCGGCGTGGTGTCCGGCGTCAGGTTCGACAACAGCCCGGGGGCGCCGTCCGTCGCTCCGTCGCACGCGAATGCCGTCATGGTCGGCGAATCGGTCGTTCCGCCGATGCCGCCCGAAACGGTCGCCGTCGTCGCTCCGGCAGGAAGGGCAATCCATCCTCCTCCTCCGCCTGCACCTGGACCCTCCGCCTCGTCGGCAAACCCCGTGATGACTTGGTGCCCGCCGGCCCCGCCGGTTGCGGTGACCGCCAGCGTGTCCGCGACCGACGCCGCGGCAATCACGATGCTACCGCCGCCGCCGCCGCCGCCCGCAGCGTCGCGACCTGGCGCCGTCGTGTCGTGCCCGGGCGCTCCGTCCGCGTGAATGCCGCCTGAGCCCGTCACGGCGCCCGCGACGAGGACCACGATGCCGCCGCCGGCGCCGCCTGCGCCCCCGTTGGCGTTGTTCTCGTTGCCCGCCCCACCGCCGCCTCCGGCGTAAAGATGTGCGCGTGGGTCGCTCGCGAGCGGGTGGCCGCCGAGGCCTCCGCGATATTGACGCCAGTCTCCTCCCCAAAGGGCGTTGTCGGGTCCGACGACGAGAGGGTCCTCTGCGTTCGCGCTGTAGCTATAGCCCCCGCGTCCGCCCCCCGACGACTGGGTCGGGCCTCCCGCCGTGATGTCGTCGGGATCGAGCGCCCACGCGGTGTCCCACGCGCCGGCGTTGGTTCGGGCGTTCGGCATGAAGCCCGAGCCGGCCCAAGGGTTGCCATTGTCACCGTTTGCGCCGCCCCCGCCGCCTCCGTTGTGACTCGCTCCCCCGCCCCCGCCGTTCGCAATGGCTCCGAGGCTGTAGCGGCCGCCGATCGCGGGCGCATCGTAGTCGGCCTCGAACCCGGCGATGCTTTCGCCCTTTTCTGCGCCGGTCAGGGCATCGGTCGATCGAAACACGAAACGCGGCGTGACGGGGTCGTTCGCAAAATTGCTGAGTGCTCCGCCCCGGAAGCCGAGCCCAGCAACGTCGATCAAGCCGTTCAGGTCGACGCTTCCGGCCTGGATGACGACGACGCCTCCCGTCGCGCCGTTCCAGGAGGGCGCGGTGATGGAACCGCCGTCCTCCACGGTGAGCGCAGCGTACTGCGGCACCCAGACGACCTGCGTGTGGGCGGCCGCGGCGTATCCGTTCACCAGCCCGCACCCGGCGGCGAGCGTGATCAGGTTGCCTGCGACGCCCTGCACGGTGACCATCTCGAAGTTGCCCGCGCCGTCGAGGTTCGTCACCGTGCCGAACGTGGGGCTCTCGGTGCCATCGACCTGTGCGCCCTGCATCTGAAGGACAAAGAGCAAGTCGCCCGCGCTCGCGTTCAGCGCGGCGGCGTTCGCGACGGCTATGGTCGTGGCGCCCTTCACCGCGTCCGCCGCCAGAGCGGTGTAGCGGTTGACAACTTGGTTGGGCGCCTTGATGTCTGGATCCGCCAGGCCCGCGACGATGGGCTGCGCGACCGACGCTGTGCGCTCGGCCTGCGACGAAGACGAGCCGCAATCGGTCAGTGCGAGGCCCATCGCGGCGGCGATGATCGCGCGAGCTCCCGAGAGCGATCGTTCACCGCGAGCGCGCCGAGCGCCCCGCTCCAAGCCCCAAGCCAATCGGACCATCATTTCCCCTGCCCCAGCGCAGCGGACGCAAAGTCCGCCGCGGGTCTGTCGTGCTGCCCGGATCGTGCGTGCCCCGCGTGACGGGCCGAGCCCGCCATGGGGGAGGCGACGTCGAGAGGCGCCGCCAGGCGAGCTTATCCGAAGCTCGGGCCGACTACTGCAACGATTCGAAGGCTTTGCGCGTGTCGCTGGGCCTGGCCAGGTTCCCGACTTCGGGCCTCGGGGTAGGCTCCCCGGCCACGTCGGTCAGTCGATTGACATCGCGGAGCCGAGGAAAGAGCCAAGCCCAAATCGCGACGACAGCCAGGGTCCCGAAGCCGCCGACGACGACCGACGGCACGGCACCGAGCCACTGCGCCGTCAAGCCAGACTCGAACTCGCCGAGCTCATTGCTCGCTCCGATGAACACCATGTTGACGGCGCTCACCCGTCCGCGCATGGCGTCCGGAGTCGCCAGCTGTACGAGAGCCGAGCGGACGAAGATGCTGATCATGTCCGCGGCCCCGGCAACGGCGAGCGAAGCCAGCGACAGTGCGAAGTTCCGCGAAAGGCCGAAGACCACCGTGGCCACACCAAAGCACGCGACGCCGAACAGCATCTTGGTGCCGGCGCGCGACTCGATTGGTCTCACGGCGAGGACGACGCCCATGAGGGCAGAACCCACCGCAGGCGCGCTGCGAAGGGTGCCGAGCGCCCAGGGGCCGAGGTGCAAAATGTCTCTGGCGTAAATGGGCAAGAGGGCGGTGGCTCCGCCTAGAAGGACGGCAAAAAGGTCGAGCGAGATGGCGCCGAGCACGATTGGATTGCGGCGCACGTAGCGCACGCCCGCGAGCAACGAGGCTCGCTTGCCGCCCGCGGCATTCGCCGCCCGGGGCGAAAGCTGCTTCATCGACGTGATGAGTCCGAAGGCGCCGAGCGAAGAGAGCCCGGCTGCGGCGTAGACCCCGGCCGGTCCGCCGAAGGCGGCGTAGAGCATGCCGCCGACCGTCGGCCCGACGACCATGGCGGTCTGCATGAGCGACGAGCTCCATGCGACCGCATTGCCGAAGTGTTCGACGGGTACGAGGTTCGGTAAAATCGACTGATTCGAAGGACCCAGGAACGCCCGTGCAACGCCGATGGCGACGAGCACCCCGTAGATCGGCGCGACCTCGTTGCGTCCGGAGCGGGCGATCTCGTAGAGCGCGAGGGCCAGTGCGGCCATCGCAGCATGGCACATAGCGAGGATCCTTCGGCGGTCAAAGCGGTCCGCCACATGCCCCGTGACGAGCGACAGCCCGGCGCCCGGCAAGAACTGAGCGAGGCCGACCCAGGCGAGGTCGATCGGGCGTCTCGTGATGCCGTAGATTTGCCACCCGATGGCGACGCTCTGCATCTGCATCGCCAGCACCGAGAGAACGCGTGCGCTCTGAAATCGTGTGAAGCTCGAATGTCCGAATGCCGCCGCCCACCCGGTTCGATCGACCGGGCCAACGGCCTTCGGTGCGCGCGCGTTGGGCATCGTCAGCGGGGTCGAACGCGTTTCTTGAGCCGTCGAGGTGGGCGGGCGAGGGTACCCCGGCAGTTTTCGGCGCCGCACCGGCACGGGTAAATGCGCTTGAGATCCTCGAGGGTGTAGCTCTCGTCCGTCATGTACCAGTAGTCGTAAAAGAGCTCTTCTCCGGCTTCGATGTTCCGCAAAGCGTCGATGAAGACGCGCTGCCGGACGATGGCGACCTCAGTGTTCGGGCTGCACGAATGGTTGATGAACCGGGCGTCATTGCCGTGGCGGCTGCCGTCGATGACGACGCGATCGTCGACGGCGAAGAGGAACGTGTGATGTCTCTCGGTCGCTTCGTCGTCAGGGCACAGCGCATCGGCTTCTTCGTGGCTCATGCGCTGTCCGACGTATTCGACGATGCGATCGGACGCGTCGATGTCGCGCGTGGCGAAAACGCCGCGTCCTTGAACGCGCGAGCGGCGGACGACGATGGGGGGAGGTGAGGGAACGAGGAGTGATGCGCTGGAGGATGCGGACATGGTTCCGAGGGTGGTCTTTTCTTCTAGCGTGAGATGCTTCGCATGACGACGATAGGTTTGCCCTCGCGAGCCGAGCTCTCGAGATCGACGAAGCAGGAGAGCGCCCAGTCGTCGTCTCCTTCGCTGTCGCAGATGACCTGGACGACGTTCCACGTGCCATCGCCCTTGCTGATCTTGGTACGGTGCGGGACCCGCGCGTCCGCGTCGAGCCGGATCGCTCCGTGCTCCTCGTAGAAGGGCGTCAGCGCCAGGAGAAAGTGCTCCTGCGTCCAGCGCTCACCGTCGGGGCCTGCCGCGACGGTCGAAGCTGCTGCCGTCCAGTCCTTCTTGGACAGCGCTCGCAGAAGTTGAAACATGGCCCCACGCACCAAGACGGTGAACGACCGCTCGTCGCGCGTCACGTCGGACTCGACGAGCTCGGCGAGCGGCTCCTCGACGTTTTGCCGAGGCTCGACGCCACTGCGTAGCCGTTCCCATTCGTCGACCAGGCTGGAGTCGACCGATCGCACGATGGCGCGCAGAAATACCTCGACGTCGTCGACGGCCGGGGTCTTTGCCGGTGCGGGTACAGTTTGGACAAGGGCCTTGTAGACCTCGGTGAGATAGCGAAGAAGGGTTCCTTCGGCGCGCCCGAGTTCGTACTCGCGAACGTATTCGTTGAAGTCCATGAAGCGCTCGACCATCTCCCGCGCGACGGATTTGGGTCTGACGTCATCGCCGCGTACCCACGGGTGAAGCCGTGCGAAGGCGTTGAACGAGTCGTAGACGAACTCGCGCAGCGGCTTGGGGTGCTCGAGCTTCTCGAGCTCTTCGATGCGCTGGTCGTATTCGACGCCTGCAGCCTTCAGCTCGCCGAGCTTCACCCGCTTGAGAGCCTCGAGCTGCTGGCGCAAGACGAAATCGGGATCCTCCAGAATCGATTCGACGAGCGTGACTACGTCGAGCGCGTAGTTTGGGCTCTCGGGGTCCAGCGCAGCCACCGTGTCGATCAACCAGAGCGACAGGGCGTGATGCAGTGAAAAGTCGTCCTGCAGGTTGACGTGCAGCCGAACCGAGCCAGAGTCGGGAGCGACTTCGACGATGCCCGCGTCGCGCAGCGCCTCAAAGAGCGCCTTGGCCTCGCGCCCGAAAATTCGGCGTTGAGCACGCCGTTCATGCGAACGATGAATCACCCGTGCGACGTCCCGGCAGCGAGCGCCCGGGCGCTCGAGCACGCTGAGAATCATTCCGTGCGATACGCGGAACCGCGAAGTGAGCGGTTCCGCCCGGGACTTGACCAGCCGATCGAAAGTGGCGCGATCCCAGTGGACATACCCCTTGTCGGGAGGCTTCCTTCTGACGATCCGTTTCAGCTTGACAGGGTCGCCTGCAGCTTTTTGCTCCATTCGCAGATTTTCGATCACGTGCTCGGGTGCTTGCACGACGACGTCGCCCCGATCATCGAAGCCCTTTCGTCCTGCGCGACCCGCAATCTGCTGGAATTCGCGGACGCTCAGGATCGAGGTCTTCTCGCCGTCGAACTTGCAGAGCCTTGTGAAAAGGACCGAGCGGATGGGAATGTTGACACCAACCCCCAGCGTGTCGGTCCCGCTGACGACGGCAAGCCGGCCCCCTTGGGCCAGTTTTTCGACAAGAAGGCGGTACTTCGGCAAGAGGCCAGCGTGGTGGAGGCCGACGCCGTGTGCAAGAAATCGCTTCATGTCCTTGCCGTATGGAGTGTCGAAGCGCACGCCCGAGGCGAGATCGGCGGCGAGGAGTCGCTTGCGTTCCTTCGGCAGCAGATCGACGCTCATCAAGGCCTGGGCGGTTTCGGCAGCGGCCCGCTGGGTAAAGTTGACGACGTAGATGGGCGCTCTCCCGGCGCGGGTGAGGTCCATGATCGTTTCCTGAAGCGGCGTTTCCCTGTATTCGAAGGTGAGCGGGACGGGCCGATCCGACGACGCCACGGTCACGGTCGGGCGATGCGTCAGTCGCAGCAGCGACCGCTCGAAAAAGTCGGTGGGGCCGATCGTCGCGCTCATCAAGAGAAATTGCGTCCGCGCGAGCACGAGCAGGGGAATTTGCCACGCCACGCCGCGATCTCGGTCGGAGTAGTAGTGAAACTCGTCGACGACCAAGGCGTCGATGGGCGCGTTCGCGCCTTCGCGCAGCGCGAGGTTGGCTACGATCTCCGCCGTGCAACAGACGACGGGGGCCTCCGGATTCACCGACGCGTCGCCCGTGATCATGCCGACGTTCTCGGGACCGAGGTCGCGGCACAGCGAGAAGAATTTCTCGCCGACCAGCGCTTTGATGGGGGCCGTGTAATAGCTTCGCTTTCGACCGCTCAGCGCGAGAAAGTGCATGGCGAGGGCCACGAGCGTCTTGCCGCTCCCCGTCGGCGTCGCGAGGATCACGTTGTTGCCGGAAAAGAGCTCGAGAATGGCTTGCTCCTGGGCAGGGTAGAGCTCGATTCCGAGATCGCGAACGTGGCCTAGAAAGAGATCCAGGAGCTCTTCTGGCGGCGAGCCTGACCGGGGGGGGATGCGATCGGCCAGAGCGGCCGGCGTGATCGTCGGCATCGATTTGGATCGCGGTCATAGCACCCCAGGCGAACGGGGCGGCGCTCGCCGGCGTGGCGCAGACCGAAGGGTCGCCTCTCCACGAGGCGCCACGACGATACGCTCGCTTCGCCAGGCCCGGACAGCTTGTGCCGGCCGTACGGGCGCCGCCGTCGCGATCGGTGGCCCGCACTGGCGGGGGACGCGCCTGAGAGAAGAGAGTGGCCGACCGGCTTGATCCCGCGTTGACGGCCTCCGTGCGGTCGTCGATGCTCGAGGCCACTCACGATGCCTTTCGATCTCGCGCTGGCCGGCCGACCCATGCCTCCTTCGACGTTTCGTTACACATGGAAGGACACGGTGCTTTACGCGCTCGGCGTCGGCGCAAAGTGTGACGAACTCGACCTGCTTTACGAAGGGCGAGGGCCCAAGGTGCTGCCGAGTTTCGCGGTGGTTCCCAAGTTCCAACCGATGCTCGACTTGCTCGCCCAGTCGGGCGGCAACTTGTCGACCCTCGTACACGGCGGCGAGCGCGTCGTCCTGCACGGGCCTTTGCCGCCCTTCGGGCAGTTCTCGACGACCGCTACGATTCGCGGCTTCTATGATCTTCGCCGACTGGCGCAGGTGATCGTCGATAGCCGCACCGAGGACGATCGCGGACGGCTCGTAGCCGAATCGACGTCGTCACTCATCTTCCGAGGCGAAGGGGGCTTCGGTGGCGAGCCCCCGCCCAAGGATCGGAACCCCTTCAAAAAACCAGAGAACACGGCCGCAGCCTTTTCGGTCGAGGAGGCCACGCAGCGCGAGCAGGCCCTTCTTTATCGCCTCTCGGGCGACGTCAATCCGCTGCACGCGGACCCCGGCTTTGCTCGCTCGGTCGGCTTCGAACGGGGGCCGATCCTCCACGGCCTATGCACCTTCGGTTTCATGGTGCGTCACGTGGCCAAGGGTGCTTGCGGGGGCGATGTGACGCGGCTCCGCGCCTTCGAGGCCCAGTTTCGTCGTCCGGTGTGGCCTGGCGAGACGCTCGTCACAGAGGGGTGGCACGTCGATGCAGGCGCAGTCGCGGTCCAGGTGAAGGTCAAAGAGCGCGACGAAGTCGTCATCGCGAATGCGTGGGCCCAGCTCGTCGACTGAAGACGACGCGTACGCGTGATCCCCCATGGCTCCGCCGGCCATCGGCGCGAACGACTGAACGGACATGGCCGAAGCGTGACGATCGTCCGGCGCGTCCGGCGTGGCAAGGCCGGTCAGGGTGTCGGGCGATGGGCGCCCGGTGTGGGGCCACCGCCGCCCGCCGCCGCCGGTTCTCGGCGCGCTGCTTCGAGCGACGCGATGAGCTCGCGCGTGGCCGCGCGCAGTCGGCGTCTTTGGCGAGCGAACACGAACGCGCCCAGGATGCAAAATGCGCCCCCGAATGAGACCGTGGCCATGGATCCGATTCGAGCGGCCATCGTCCCGGCCAGGAGCGCGCCGATGGGTGCCATGCCCATGAACATCATGGAATAGGCGGCCATCACGCGGCCGCGCATGCCGTCCGGCGTCATCGACTGAACCAGGGTATTCGTCGACGCCATTTGCACCATGAAACCGAAACCCGTCGGCACGAGCAAGGCGGCGCAGAGCCAGAACGTCCTCGAGAGCGAGAAGGCGATGAGGCTCGCCCCGAACAATCCGGCTGCTCCCCACACCCATCGCCCCAGCCCCTGCACGCCTACGCGGGTGGCGAGCGCGAGTGCTCCGAGGAGCGCGCCCCCTCCCGAAAAGCCCATGAGGATACCCAGATCTCGCGCGTTGCCATGAAGGACGCGATCGACGATCGCCGGCATCAACACGGTATAGGGAACTCCCATCAAGCTTACCAAACCGAGCAGTGCGAGCAGCGCGAACACCGGTGGTGTCTGGACGACGAATCGGAACCCATCGAGGATGCGTGCGACCGACGAGCCCGTCGGCGCGGGGGTCTTGGCTGGTAGATTGCGCATCGCCAACAGTCCGCCGAGCACGGCCAGGAAACTCACGCCGTTTGCGAAAAAGCACCACCCCTCGCCGATCGCCGCCACGGTGATGCCCGCGAGCGCCGGGCCGACCACACGCGCGCCGGTGACCATCGACGAGTTGAGCGCGATGGCATTGACGAGGTCTTCGCGCGACACCATCTGCGGGATGAACGATTGACGTGCGGGGATATCGAAAGCGTTCGCTACGCCGAGAAGGGACGCGAGAACGAAGATTTGTGTGACGCTCACCTCGCCAGTCAGCGTGAGGCCGGCGAGTACGAACGCGAGAAGCATCATCGTGCTCTGCGTCGCCAGGAGAATCCGGTGTCGGCGGAAGCGATCCGCGACGACGCCGCCGAACGCGCCGAAAAAGAACACCGGAATCTGACCGCAAAAGCCGACGAGGCCGAGCAACAGCGTCGAGCCCGTCAGGCGATACACGAGCCAGGACTGTGCGACCGATTGCATCCACGTGCCGACGAGAGACACGAGCTGTCCGGCAAAGAAATACCGAAAATTGGTGTGCTTCAATGCACGCGACAAGCTTCGGACGTCGGCCATCGGGCCAGCTTAGTTCCGTTTCGGCGTCCAATCGCCGAAGTCGGTCGACCGCGCCGTTGCCCCGCTGCCCACCGAGGGCGTCGCGGCGGTTCGACCCAAGCAGGCACCTGCGTTTGGCATCGGTCCGAGGACGGCGGGCTCAACGAGGCGGTTCCGGTTCTGCGCTGGCGCCGCTCGTTCGAGTGATCACGGCCGGTCTCGCGCGACTTCCGGTGATCTCAGGGCGCCGCCGGCCATCCCGGCCAACGCCTCGTTCAGACGGTGCGCTCGATGAGCACTCCGCCGCGCTGGCGCAACGCCGCGACGTCGATCTCCATGTCGCCGTCGAAGACCTGCTGACCCTTCACGATGAGCCAGTTCATGGCGTTGCGCATCGCCTGCACGGCACGGAGCGCCGCTCCCAAGCTCGGGAACACCCAGGCGAGCGTCCCGGGCTCGCTTTCGTACCATCCGTAGATGACGAGTGTGACCTCGTGCGCGGCCCTGCGGGACCGTCTTGCCATGATGCTCGGCATGCGTGATCTCAACCGACTGAAGCCCGAGCGCATTCCATGCTCCTCGAAAGCAGCACGAGGGTAAGTCCCACGTCTCGCAAAGCAAGGGGCATTCGTTCGCGCGGATCGCAATCGCGCCGATAAGATGGACGCGGTGAAGACCACGCATCCGCCCGCCTCCTCGGCGACGTCAACGATGCGTGGCCATGACGCCACATCGGCCATCACGATCACGTCTTCGCTGCCGACGCCGACGGGGCCAGGGCCGAGCACGCCGCCCCGGCGCGACGGGGCCGTTTGGGCGATGGTTCCACTCGCTCCGGCGGCCGTCGTCGTCCTTGGCCTCGCCGTCGCGGTCGCCGTCGGCGCGCTGGGTGTTTCGAATCTCTCGAGCGCCAGCGATGCGCATGCGGCAGAGCGGGCCGAGCTGATCGGATCGACCCTCGCCGCGCGGCTGTCGCAAATGGCCCCGGCCGACCGGCTGGAAGCCATGCAGCGGGCTGCGCGCAAGACGGGGGCCGAGCTCGTCGTCGTGTCAGCCGAGGGAGCGTTGTTGCTCGACGCGAGCCTGGGCCTCACCGACCGGTCCGTTCTCGCGCGCATCGCGCAGCAGGGCAAGGGCGAGGCGACCACCGGGCTCGGTCGAACCCGCTTCGCCACGGTTCCGATCGACGGGTTGCAGAGGCTCGTCGCCTTCGTTCGCGAGCCTGCGGCGCCGGAGGGGGAAGCGGCGCTCCTTCGCGCGCTCATCGCGATGACGACGTTGCTGGTCGGGGTCGCAGCGGCCGTGGCCTATGCGGTCGCGCACGACGCCAACAGCGACGTCCAATTTGTCGGCCAACGGGTTCGCGGAATGACTCACGTGCGATCGGAGCCCGCGGGCGAGGCCGTGCCCGTCCGAACGATGGACGAGGTCGGCGCGCTGACGCTCGCCTTCAACACGCTCGTCGATCGCTTCGGGGCAGCGCAGTCGACCTACCAATCCGATCTCGAACGGGTGCGGTCCGCCGACCGTGATCAAGCGGCCTTTCTCGCGGCCGTCAGCCACGAGCTGCGCAGCCCCCTCAACGCCATTCTCGGCTTTGCCGATATCCTCATGGCGGAGGTGGACGGTCCACTTTCGGCCGGCGCTCGCGAGGAAGTCGAACAGATTCGAATGTCGGGCAGGCATTTGCTCGACCTCATCAACGACATTCTCGAATTGAGCGCGCTCGAAAGCGGGCAGCTCAAGATCACTCGGACCCGCGTCGACCTCCGCGAGCTCGCGCAGGACGTCGTGCGCGAGGCTGCCGGTCTGGTCGGCGTTCGTCCGGTCGACGTCCGGGTCGAAGGGGAGGACCCGGTCTTCGCGAAGGCCGATGCGCGCAGGGTCCGGCAAATTCTCACCAATCTCGTGGGCAATGCCATCAAGTTCACGCGCGCCGGCGAGGTGGTCATCCAGGTCGGGCGCGAGGGCCGCTTTGCGAGCTTGCGGGTCCGGGACACCGGCCCAGGCATCAGCCCGCAGGAGCGGGCGACCATCTTCCAAGAATACAAGCAAACCAAGGCGGAGCGCGCACGGCGGCGAGGCACGGGGCTCGGTCTCGCCATCACGCGCCGCCTCGTCAAGATGCATGGCGGGTCGATCCGCGTCGACAGTGAAGTCGGTTGCGGTTCGACCTTTCACGTGTTTTTGCCATTGTGGACCGACTCGCGAGGGCCTCTGCGTTGAAGAACGTCGCGAAGGGGCTCATCTGGCGGCTGGTCGCGACGCAGTTCGTCGCCTGGGCGGCGACGGGCATGTTGGTCGTGGCCTTTGCCCCGAGGCTTCTCTTGCTCGACGAAAGCGTCGTCGAAGGCAGCAGCCGCTTGGCGTTCGGAGGTTGGGCCGTGGCCGTCGGCCTCGTCGTCGTGTCCACCCTCGTCGTCGGAGGCCGCCTGCGGCCCCTTCTTCGCCGGCTGGAGGACGTCGATCCGCGTGCCGAGCCCGCTGAGATCTTGGCCCTCTACGCTGCACCCGCGCGGCTCGTGGCTCTCGACCTCATCGGGACGTTGATCGTCTGTGCTGCGTCGCTCGCGCCCGCGATTCGCCCCGATACAAATGACTTGTACACGCAACTCGAGATCGTCTTGCTGGTCATGACGATGGCGAGCGTCGCGGTGCTACCGGCTTACGTGACCATGCGGGCGTCCGTGGCCAAGGTGCTCGAGCTCGTTCCCGTCGCGGCTGCCCGGGAAGCCATCGATGCATTGGGAACGGGCGGTCTGCGCGTCGCGCGCGTGCGCCAGCGCCTGCTCGTGGCGGTGGTCGCACCGGTGGCGTTCGTCGCGCTCGGCGCGTCGCTGCTTGTTCACGCTCACTTGCGGGCGTTCGACCAATCCGTCCGGCAGACGGACGCCGCGGAGCTGGCGCAAGGGGTATTCGACGTCGTCGAGGGCGACATCGGAGGGCGTAAAGCGGCGGCCAAGGCGGCTTCGGCGCACGGCTTCGATGTGGCCGTCGAACGATCCAAGGCGCGCTTTTCCGAGCTACGCAACGACGACGGGACCACCCTGATGATCGTGCCGTTGAGTGACGGTCACGCGGCCCTGCGGTTTCGCACCGCCCGTCTCAGCCCATGGACGGGCGCATACGTCGGGCTCGCCGCCGTCGCAATCGCCGTCGCCTGGGGGCTTGGGCAGTGGCTCGGACGCATCTTCTCGTACGACGTCGCGCTCGCGACGCGCGAGCTTGAGACGACGGGGGTGGCCGACGTCTTGCGAGGCGGTCTGACGCGGGCCAATGCGGGCTTCCAATCGGTCGCGCAGCTCATGTCCGCGGCAGACGCGCTCGGGGGCGTGTTCCGCGAGTTCGCGCGCGCCCAGCAGAGAGCCATCGACGCCCGCTCCGCGACCGAGCGCACCCGCGCGCTGTTTCTCGCTTCCATGAGTCACGACCTCAAGGCTCCCCTCAATGCCATTCTCGGATTCACCGAGCTCGTATCGCGCGGTGAACTCACGGAAGGCCAATGGGAGAATCTCGCCATCATCGAGAAGCGCGGGCGCGAGCTCCTTTACTTGATCGAGACGATTCTCGATGCCGCAAGGGTCGAGGCTGGCGAGCTCACCGTGACGCCGGAATCCACCCGCGTCGGCGACGTCGTCATGCCGGCCATTCTCGACGCCCGAGAGCTCACCGACGCCTCCCACGTCCAGATCGTCGGTGAGATTCAGCCCGGGGTGCCGCAGATTCACGCCGATCCGGCCCGCCTCGCTCAGGCACTGACGGCCATCATTCTCGTCGCGGCGCGCTTTGCCGACCGGGGCCTCGTCGTCGTGCGCGCCGCGCTTTTGGCCGACGGCGGGGAGATTCGCATCGACATCGAGGTCACCGGTCGGGAGACCTCGGCCGCCGATCGCGAGAAGGTGTTCGACGCCTTCAAGCACGCCGACCGGGTCCGCAAGCACGGCAGCCTCGGGCTCGGTCCGTCCTTGGCGCGTGCGATCGTGGAGCTTCACGGAGGTCGCGTCGCCGTCGAAACGACCGAGGCCGGTGGGACGGTGTTTCACGTTTGGCTGCCTTGCGAGCGTCGCCGCTCGCCGTAACGAAATCCGCGGATTACGATCGCGTCGCCATGAACACGGTTCTATCGCGGGCCCAGATGCGTGATTTCGACGCCCACGCAGTCGCCCAGTGCCATGTCCCGAGTCTGGTCTTGATGGAGAACGCGGGCGCGGGCGCAACAGACCTGCTCGTGCGCGAGCTGCTCGGCGGTCGCGTACGAGGCAGACGGATCGCGCTCGTGTGCGGTACGGGGAATAACGGTGGCGACGGGCTCGTCATGGCTCGTCAGCTCGCGGTGCGAGGCGCGCAGCCGCTCGTTTTCTTGCTCGGTGACAGCCAGCTTCTTTCGGCCGACGTGCGCACGAATTGGGAGGCCTGGAAGGGAATCGGTGGGCAGACGCACGAGGTCTCCGCCGGCGCTTCTCTCTCGGAGCTCGGGGAAGCCGCGGCGCAGGCCGACGTCGTCGTCGACGCGATCTTTGGCACGGGCCTCGATCGGACCATCGAAGGGTATCTGGTCGACGTCATCCACCTGCTCAATCGGACTCCGAGCCCGCGCTTCTCGGTCGACTTGCCATCGGGTCTCGACGCCGATACGGGTCAGGTTCTGGGAGTCGCGGTCGAAGCCAGGGTCACGGCGACCTTCGCGCGTCACAAGCTCGGCCTTCTCACTCCGACGGGGGCGCGTTATGCCGGCCGCGTCCATGTCATCGACATCGGGGTTCCGGCGTCTCGCTTCAGCCAAACGGGCAGCTCCGTCCACCTGCTCGATGGCGAGCAGGTGGCAGAATGGGTCGTCCCCCGAACGCCCGGCGCGCACAAGAACAGCGCCGGCCACGTGCTCGTCGTCGGTGGCTCGAGAGGCCGCGTCGGCGCGCCGCAGCTCGTTGCGCACGGCGCCCTGCGGGCGGGCGCGGGGTTGGCGACGATCGCCACGTGGCCCGAATCCGCGGCCGCGATCGAGGCTCACCTTTTGGAAGTCATGACGGCTCGCATCGACCGCAATGCGACCGGCGAGAGCCTCGACGCCATCTTGAAGGGCAAGCAGACGGTCGTTCTCGGCCCGGGCCTGGGCTTGGAGGACGATGCTCGCACCGCGGTCGAATACGTCCTCGCGACGTGGCATGGGCCGATCGTCGTCGACGCCGACGCGCTTTCGATGTTTGCGGGGCGTCCGAGCGTCTTCATGGCAGCCAAGAATGCGATTCTCACGCCGCATCCGGGCGAGCTCGGTCGCTTGCTCAACAAATCACCGGGTCAGGTCGAAAGCGATCGTTTCCGAGCCGCGCGGGAGCTCGTCGCGGCCACCGGGGCCGTCGTGGTGCTGAAGGGCGCTCACACAATCGTGGCGTCGCCGGACTCGCGTATGGCCGTGTCGTCCATCGCGTGTCCGGCACTGGCAACGGCGGGGTCGGGCGACCTGCTCGGCGGTGTCATCGGCGCGATGGCGTGCTCCTTGTCGTTATTCGAGGCGGCATGCGCCGGCGTCATCGTTCACGGGATGGCGGGCGAAGCTTGGTCGCGTATGCACGACGGGGCCGATCGGGGTCTTTTGGCACGGGAGATTGGCGATTTGCTCCCATCGGTGCAGCTGAAGCCCGTGTGAGTCTGCCCACGGCCAGAGGCCGTGGAGACACGCCCGGCTCGAACGCGACCGTTCGATCGGGCCGAATCGGGCCGAAATTGCGTGCTTTCGGAAGCGGCATCCACCTTGCGTCCGAGCTGAGCACCCCGTCCCGAAGGAGAAATCATGTCCGCGTTCGCCGACCTGCCTCGCCCCGCCGACCCTCGGTCCCACGTCCCTCTGGTCGCGCAGGACGGCCGCCTGGGCCGGGCCGCGCACTCGCTCGACCTGCCCCGGACCGACCGAACGCGTCGCACCGCGGTCGTCGCTCACGACGGAGCACAAATGAGAGCATCCTTGGTCGGGCTCTGGCCGGAGCTGCGAACGCGGGCGATGCAGCTGACGGGCAACGCGGCGGCGGCGGAGGACATCGCACAGGAAGCGACGGAACGCGCTCTGCGCTTCGCCGCGCAATACGAGCAAGGCACGAACTTGCGGGCCTGGGCCATGCAGATTCTCTTCAGCGTGTTCGTCACCCGCTGGCGGCGACGACGGCGCGAGCGAATGGCTCTCGATCGGATGGCGGCGGACCCGAGCGCGTGGACATTCCCGTGCGCTGCCACCCCACCCGATGCCGGCGACGGCGTGCTGCTCTCATCGACGCGCCGGACTCTCGAGTCGTTGCCCGACGGATTTCGGGCCGTGATCGTCCTCGTCGATCTCGAACGCATGTCGTACCGAGACGCGGCGCGTTCACTCGGTGTTCCGCTCGGCACTGTGATGAGCCGCCTGCACCGGGGGCGTAAGCTCCTCTCTGCACGGATGGACGCGCACGTCTGAGGCGCGACGCGATGCCCGGTGAGCGGCCGGTCAGGTCGTCGGAGAAAGCTCAGGTTAAGCGCGCTCTCGAGGGCTCCAGGGTGAGTCTGCGACGCCGGCGGCCAAGTTGGAAAATCGCGCGAGCGCGAACAGGAGATCACTCAGGCGATTGAGGTAGACAACGAGCTCATGCCTCACGGGGCCGTCGGTCACTGCAAGCACCGCGCGCTCCGCGCGCCGACAGACCGTGCGGGCCAGATGCAGCGCCGCCGCGGTCGGTGTTCCGCCGGGCAAGACGAAGGTCTCGAGCGGAGGGCACGCTCCGTCCATCTCGTCAATGGCACGCTCGAGTCGCTCGATGTGCGCGTGGTCGATGAGCGCGAGGCGAAGCTTCCCTTCGCGGCCGGGCGAACAGGCGAGCTCTGCGCCGAGCGCGAAGAGGTCGTCCTGGACGAGGGCGAGCACCCGGTCGACGGCAGGATCCACCGGCGTGGCGCGGGCCAGGCCGAGTGACGCATTGGTCTCGTCGATGGTCCCGTACGCGTCGACCCGTGGGCTCGCCTTCGGCACGCGAGATCCGCCGAAGAGCCCCGTCGTGCCGTCGTCTCCCGTCTTTGTGTAAAGCTTCATCGACCGCATCGTCTCGCGGCAGAACGGTCGACGCAAACGAAGGTCACCCGAGCCACTCGGCCGCCACGATCGCGCTTAGCTCCTCGTCTTGTGAGTTGCGCGCGGTCCGCGCCGCCTCGGCCAGCGCGCCTCGCGCCTCGCGGGTGCGACCTCGGGCCCTCAAGATGCGCGCGCGGGCAACCTCACACCGTGGGGCAGAGCGGATGAGCCGGATGCCTGCGACGTACACCTCGAGCGCCACGTCGGGCTCATCTTGCATTTCGTAGCAAGCGCCGAGCGCGAGCCAACCCCGTTCGTCGAACGAAGCCAGGTGAATCATCGCTCGAAAGACACTGAGGGCGTGGGTTACCCGTTGCTGTGTGAAAAGCCAGTATCCCGTGGCGTAGAGCCCTTCGACGGCGTTCGGTGTCACGGGTGGCAGACGGGACGGCGTTGCGCTCATCATGACCTGTTTGTCTCCTCTTCTCTCCCATCGGTCCGTGCGCCTCCGCGGTTGCTTGCTAGAAACGACCGATGAGTCGAGATATGGCCGTGCTCGGCTCTCTGCTGGTCGCGTTCGCCACCCTCGTGACGGCGCACGTGACGATCGCGATCGGCCTCCTTCGCCGGTCGCCCCGCTGGAGAGCTCCGGTCGCACTGGTCATCGCGCCACTCGCGCCCATCTGGGGCTGGCAAAGTCACATGCGCGTTCGGGCGATGGTTTGGACGATTGCGGCAGTCGTCTATGTGGTGGCGTTCGAAGTGGCGCGGTTCTGATCGCTGCGGTGCGGGGGTTGCGGCGGCCGACGCACGCGGCGTCAATGGGCCATTCGCCCGCCCCTTTGGCCGAACGGGGACGATGGCGTCCGACCTGTTGGACGCGGGGCGGCTCGGACGCCGAGTCGGCCTGGTTCTGGCCGCGGTCGCGCAAAGAGGCGCTTCGTCACACGCTCATGCCGACGCGTCGGCCCCAGCGCCGTCCGGGGCCGTTCGGAGCGCGAGGGCCGCACGGCGCCTCGTCACGGACTCGAACCGTTCCATGGCATCGCGCGACAGGGCGCGGCCGAGCGCATAGTCGCGCTCGAGCGAGGCCCTGTCCCGAGACGTACGGCTGGTGGCGAGCGGTTCCTCTGGCGCGACGTGAATGATGTCGCAGTCCTTCGGCGGAGCTCGAAGGAAGGCAAAGCCTTCTCCGTACGCGCGTGCGGCCCCCCGACACGCGAGCGCGACGCCCGGTTCGCGCCGCATCATCCAGGCCCCCACATGGTTCGTCAGGCGCGTCTTCTTCACGAAGCGGGCGGCCCGCGATCGAATGACGACGATGGTCCGGGCGCCTCGCCGATAGGCTTCTCGAACCGGCAGAGGATCGCTCATTCCGCCATCGACGTACGGGTTGCCGTCGAGGCGCACCGCGTGTCGGTAGAGGACGGGGAAGGCGCACGAGGCCTTGATCGCGTCGAGCATCCGGTCGGCGTCCGGCGAAAGGTAGCGGGGCTGGCCGGTGCGCGCGCAGGTGGCGACGAGCGCGTACTCGATGCCGCTCGCGACCGCCGCAGCGCGGTCGAGCGGGTCTTCGCGTTCGATGGCCTCCCAAAGCCAGTCGAGATCGATCCAGTGGCCGCCCCGCAGCATGCGCCAGGGATCGATGAACTCGGGACGCGACATTTGCCGGAGGAAGCAGCGTCTTGTGCGCCCATGCTGGCCCGCGAGGTACGATAGAACGTTGGAGGCGCCGACCGAGACGCCGAGGACGAGGTCGAACGGCCGAAACCGGTGCTCGAGAAAGACGTCGAGCACGCCGGCGGCGAAAATCCCACGCATGGCGCCGCCTTCGACGACGAGCGCGGTGCGGTCCAAAAGTGAGGACGCCATCGCCACACCAGGCTCTTCGCCCGGGCGGGCCGTCGCGTCAATCGCGCCGTAGGCGGGCCGTCGCGTCAATCGCGCCGTCCAGTCACCGTGCGCCTTCTCTCCGATGGACCGATGGCCGAGTCGTCACGACGACTTGCCCTGGCGTTCGGTGGCGAACGCGCAGGACGAAGCCGCCGTCCGCGAGCGAGCTCAACCGGTAGCCCTCGCCGTCAGGCGCCGTGACAGGGCGCAGCGCTTCGGCGCCGAGGCGGATGCTGATCGGGCGGCGGGACAAGCTGAGCGTCTCGGTGGAATCGGGGTCGAACGTCGTCCATGCGACGCGTGCAGGACCGTACGTGACGTTCACGACGACCGAGGTCGTCCTCAAAATGTGGTTCTCGCCGGCTGGCGCCCATTCTGGGACCGCGGCCATGGCCACGAGAAAGTGCCGAATGTAGTCGCCGTAGCCGTCGCTGAACCAATAACCTTCGTCGCTATTTTGGCTGACTGCGACGACTCCGTCGTCCCGGCAAGCGTAGGTCGCCCAGTTGAGCGACCGCTCGGCCCGGTCACGCATGGCGCGGTCTCCGGTCGCTTCCGAAAAGAGCGCGAGTGTCGCGCCGAGCCGCGCGGTGTGACTGCCCATCTTGGCCATGTCCGCGCTTTGTTCGCTCATCACGGTGGCCCCCCACTGGACTCCCCGTTCGTTCGGCGTGTCGCGTCCGAAAAGGCGGATGGCCCAGTCGACGAGGTGAGCGACCTGCTCCTCCCAATCCGGGTCGAGATCGCGATGCGAGAGGAGCCATCGGGCCGTCGCGAGCGCCGAGTACTGGTTCAGGTTCGCCCACGGGTGCGGATGGATCTCGATGTCTTCGAAGTAGCCGCTCCACGCATCATTCATCATGGGAACGCGCATCAACCAGTCGTATGCGAGGGCTCGAGCCCTCGCATACGTGTCGAGATCGCCGATCGAAAGCCGCGCGAGCTCGTCGAAGAGCTTCAGCGCCCCTATCACGTTGGACGAGTACGCCTCGCGTACGACGTTCGTCCTGGCATGCACTCGGAATGGCCATGGTGAAGAGCGCTCGTCCCCCGAGCGCACGTGCTTGGCCAGAGCGTCGGCGCAGGCCACGGCCGCATCCCGATAGCGCGCATCGGCAGTCAGCTCGAACATCTGGAGATAAGCAAAGCCGAGCTCGCCCACCTTGTCCGGCTCGATGACCCCGATGCCGTCACCTCGGCCGCAATAGTCACACCATGCGTCGTCGGCGCCCTCGTAGTCGACGTCGCCGGCGCCGGAGCTCGCATAAGGCACTCTGGCCCAGTCCCAATCGGCGGGTGTCGAACCGTGTTCAATCTGGTGGTCGACCGCCTTTCGTGCGACGTCGACGGCCGCACGATCGCCGCTGAATTGGTACCAGAGGAGCGCAGAGTCGACCAGCATGGCGTAAAGGCCAGCTGGATTGTGGGGCCAGGCCACGCCTTCGAAAGTCACCGGATCGAATCTCGAGTACGCGAGCCAGGTTTCGAGACCGTTGTCCTGCACGGGGAACTTGGTCTCGAGTGTGCGCCACGCGAGGCGTGCGACGGTTGCAAAGGGAGCGTCCGGCGCCCACGACAAGAGCTTGTGCTCGGCGTCGATCCGAATCGGGCGTCCAATGATCTCGAGCGGGGTACTCGAGGAAGAAGAAACGGGGCGGCCACAGGCGGTCAGCGTCGCTCCGAAGGCCACGGTAGCCGAGAGGATCTTCACCGCAACATGCGACGACATCATCTGGAGCATACAATCGCACCCGTGCAGCGCGAACGCGGTCTCATCGCCATCATCACCTACAAGCTCGTCAAAGGAGGCGCATGGCTCGTCCTCGCCGCCGTCCTGGCCTTGGGGACGCGATGGGGGGTTGGCGGACTCCTCCTGCGGCTGGCCGACCAACTGCGTCACCACGCGCAGGCCTGGAGCATCGCCTTGGCCAAAGTGGTCGTGCGCGCTGCGACCCGACGGGGTCTATGGACGATCGCCTTCGCCCTGGTCGCGGACGGAACGAGCAGCCTCATCGAAGGTTGGGCGCTTCTTCGGGGCCACTGGTGGGGACCGTGGCTGGTCGTCGTGTCCACGGGGTCGCTTTTGCCTTTCGAAGTGGTGGCGCTCGCGCGCCACGCCCACTTGGGTCGCGTGGCCCTCCTGGCCGTCAATTGCGTCATCGTCTTCTACCTCGCGCGCAAAGCGATGCGCGACCGACACGAGCGCGCGGACGTCCGGGTGTCGCGAGCCCTACCGGGCAACGAGCCATACGTTGAAGACTGCGTCGCCGGTACGACCGATCGCGGCACGGAGCAAAGCAAGTTGCGCGGGTGAACTCGGAGTGGTCGTCAGCCGCTCACCCGCGCGAGGACGCGCCGCATGCCCTCTCGAAATGCGTCCGGTCGGGTCAGCAAGCTCACGATCACGTAGGGTTCGCGCTCGAAGTCGAAGAAATGACCGGGGTGCACATAGACGCCATCCTCGACGAGGAGCGCGTGGACCCAATCGTCCTCGCTCCGTGTGCTCGGCAACCGGAGCGTCGCGTACCAGCCTCCTTCGGCATCCAGAAGGGTGGCCGCGCTGCCCGCGACCCTTCGGCCAAGCCAAACGAGGTTCTCGCGCGTTCGAACACGGATGGCGTCCGCCGTGACACGGCCTGCGCCGAACAACGAAGGCAGGGCGTGCTGCACGGGCCCTCCGACCGACAGGAACGCATCTGCGATGACTTCGAGCCGCCCGAGCGCTCCCGCGACGCGGTCGTCGCGGCCTCCGACGGCGATCCATGCAAGCTTGAGTTGCGGCAGGGCCGCCAGCTTGGAGAGGCCGCCGAGCCCGAAGATGAGCGGCGCCGTGGCGCACTCGAGAGCCGAGCCGGCGCGCGAACCGTCTTCGCGCAGAGGATATTGCGCAAAGACTTCATCGCTGACGATGGGGAGTCCAAGGTCGCCGAGTGCGCTGAGCTCCGATTTTTTCAGATAAGACCCAGTCGGGTTGTTCGGACTGACGGTCATGATGGCGCGCGTGCGGGACGATCGCGCCGCCTGCACCGACGCAAGGTCGAGGTGCCATGCCCCGTCGTAGGCGACCCGGTAGGGGACCGCTCGCACGCACTCGAGCTGGGCGAGGTGGGCAAAAAGCGGGTAGCTTGGGCACGGCACGAGTACCTCATCGCCCGGATCGCAGAGCAATTTGAAGAGAAAGGCGTACGCCTCGCTCGTGCTGGCCGTCAGCACAATCCGATCGGGATCGACGGCGGGCCCCTGCGCGGCGAGCTCTCGTCCAACCGCTTCGCGTGCGGAGCGAAGCCCGAATGCCATGGGCGTGTAGCCGTCCGCCGACGCGCAAGCAGTTGCGACGCGGACGGCCTCACATTCGTATGGAAGGTCGGCGGCCGTCGGGTTCGATTGAGTGAGATCGATGAGAGTGGACACCGACGATTGCGCTTCGGCGAGAGCTCGGCTCAGCGAATTGGGGGTGAGGTCGAAGAACGATCGCCTCGAAAACATGATCCTCTTCGCCGATCGTACCCCAAGCCGCCACCTGGCGGGCGGACGGGGCTTTTCGGGTTTCGACCGGCCTGGAGCTTGACGAAAAAGCGGCATCCGTTGACTGCATGTGGCTAAACGCACCGAGGTGTGGCAGTCGGGCGCAGCGCTGTCGGCGACGCCAGCTATGGCGGTGGGGTGAGGGCGACGCCGGCGGACGCTCCGCGCCGCCCTCGCGCGCCATGGTGGCCACCTCCGACGTTACGATGGCTGCGCGTGCCACCCGAAGGAGACGTTCAATTCGCGAGTCGCCACGGAGATTCAATGCGCGAATCGTCGTGGCATTCGACTTGCTCGTCATCGCTATTTCAACGGCTGTGTTACGCGTTGCGCAACGCTTGCATGGGTATGGCATACGCCCACGTGTCTGTCTCGCCGTGAAGCGAATGCCCATCAGGCTGCCGAAAGGCGCGTGCCCAGTGTCAGTCACATGCGAAGGGACTCATGCCGAGCCAAATCCTGATTACCGGAGGAGCTGGTTTCATCGGCTCGCACTTGGCGGACGCGCTGCTTTCTGCCGGTCACCGCGTGCGCTTGCTCGATGACCTGAATCCTCAAGTCCACGGACCCGACCGACGCCGGCCCTCCTACCTCGCCGCGGACGCCGAGCTTGTCGTCGGCGACGTCCGGGACCGAGATGCGGTGGGCCGCGCGATTCGCGGCGTCGACGCCGTCTACCACTTTGCCGCCCGTATCGGTGTCGGCCAAAGCATGTACGCCATGGCCGACTACGCTTCCGTCAATACGGTTGGGACAGCCGTATTGCTCGAAGCCGTCGCGAAAGCGCACGTCCCCCGGCTCGTCGTCGCATCGAGCATGAGCGTCTACGGTGAAGGTGCGTACTGCGATTCGAGCGGGCGATTGGTCCATGGTGTGACGCGCGACATCGACCAGCTACGACGGCGCGACTGGGACCTTCGGGGCGAAGACGGTCGCCGTTTGGTGCCCGTGCCTACGCCGGAGGCCAAGACACCCGCTCTCGAAAGCATCTATGCATTGACCAAGTACGACCAAGAACGAAGCAGCTTGCTCGTCGGTCGCGCCTACGGCGTGAAGGTCTCGGCGCTTCGTTTCTTCAACGTGTTCGGGCCCCGTCAGGCCCTCTCGAACCCTTATACCGGGGTCCTTGCGATTTTCGCGTCTCGACTGCTCAACGGCAAGAAGCCCCTCGTGTTCGAGGACGGAGAACAACAACGCGACTTCGTGAGCGTGCATGACGTCGTCGACGCCTGTGTGCTCGCGCTCTCGTCGGACGCCGCAGTCGGGCATGTGGTCAACGTCGGCAGCGGTCAACCGCGCAGTGTGCGCGACGTGGCCGAGTCCGTGGCGGAAGCCGTCGGGGCGCCCGAGCTCAGCGCGGAAATCACGGGGTCTTGCCGGGTGGGTGACGTTCGGCATTGCTTTGCCGATATCGATCTGGCGCGCCGTCTGCTCGGGTACGAGCCGAGCGTCGCATTCGGCCTCGGGTTGCGCGAGCTCGCCTCGTGGCTCGAAGGGCAGATGCCGCGCGACCGAGCGGCCGAAGCGCGTGCCGAGCTCGAGGCGCGGGGGCTCGCGCTATGACCACGCTGATCACGGGCGCGGCCGGCTTCATCGGCTGCAACGTCGCTCATCGTCTTCTGTCTTCCGGCGAACGCGTGCGGCTGCTCGATGACCTGTCGCGGTCGCACGTCGAGCGCAATCTCGAATGGCTGCGTGAAAAGCATGGCGCCGTCGACTTCGTCCTCGCCGACGTGCGCGACCAGGCCGCCGTCAGCGAGGCCATGCGAGACGTGACCCATGTCTTTCACTTCGCCGCGCAAGTCGCGGTGACGGCCAGCCTCGCCGATCCCATGCTCGACTTCGACGTGAACGCACGCGGTACGCTCGTGGTGCTCGAGGCCGTCCGCGCGATGAAACGGCCGCCGTCGCTCCTCTTCACGTCGACCAACAAGGTTTACGGCGCCTGTGAGGACGTGCGCTTCGTGCGCGGCGGCAAGCGGTACGTGCCGGAGGACGCCCGACTGCGCGAATCGGGCATCGGCGAGGCCAGGTCACTCGAATTTCACACGCCGTACGGCTGCGCGAAGGGCGCCGCCGATCAATACGTGCTCGACGCCGCACGGACGTTCGGGCTCGAAACGTGCGTCTTTCGGATGTCCTGCATCTACGGTCCGCGGCAGTTCGGCAACGAGGATCAGGGGTGGGTCGCGCATTTCCTCTTCCGAGCGGCGCATGGCGAGCCGATCACGATTTACGGTGATGGCCTCCAAGTCCGCGATACGCTCTTCGTCGACGACCTCGTCGACGCAATGTTGCTCGCGCGGAGAGAGATGCCGCGCGTCACCGGGCAGGCGTTCAACGTCGGAGGGGGGCCCGGCAATACGACGTCGCTGCTCGAGCTCGTCGAGCGTCTGGAGTGGATCCTGCGGCGAGAGGTGCGCATTGCGTTCAAACCTTGGCGCACCGCCGACCAGCGATGGTACGTGACCGATGTCGGCAAGCTCGAGCGCCTGCTCGGATGGCGCCCGAAGGTCACGTCGGCGGACGGCCTCGGTCGACTGTGGGCCTGGGTCGCCTCGCTCTCGGCGGCCTCCGAACGTTCACGCTCTGCGTCCGGAGCGGCACCTTGAGGTTTGCACTCGTCAACCCGCCGTGGCGCTTCGACGGAAGCGTCTACTTTGGATGCCGCGAACCGCACCTGCCGATCGAGTACGGCTACGCCAAAGCGTTGCTCGAGGCTGGTGGCCACGAGGGGCACATCGTCGACGCCCAGCTCGAGGCGCTGAGCCTCTCCGAGATCCGCGTGCGCCTCGAGTCGATTCGTCCGGACGTGACCGTCGTGACCACGGCGCCGAGCTATCTCTTCTGGCGGTGCGCGCCGCCCGAGCTGCGCCTACCGCAATTGGTGCTCGCCGAGGTGCGCGACGTCGCCGGCGCCATCGTGGTCGTGGGGCCCCACGCTTCGAGCACTCCGGGAGCGACCCTGCGTAAGCTCGGGGCCTTCGCCGTCATCCGCGGCGAATGCGAAGAGGCCATTGCCCAGCTCGCGGAGACCCCTCGCGCGGCGTGGTCGCAGATCGGCTCGGTCGCGACGGCCGACGGCGATGGCTCGGGCAGATCCAAACCGAAGGCGGCTTGCGATGTGGCCAGGCTGCCGCCGCTCCGCTGGCCAGGCGCGATGGTCGAACGTCATGCACACCACCACCATCGCTTCGATCGGCTTCCGACCCGTTCTGGAGCCGAGGTCGAGGCGTCGCGGGGCTGCCCGTACGCTTGTTCGTTCTGCGCGAAGAACGACTTCCGGAACGCCTTTCGCCGGCGTCCGCTCAGCGTCGTTCTCGAGGAGATCGACGCCCTCGTCGCGCAGGGCGTCGAGTACGTCTACTTCATTGACGAGATTTTCGTCCCCCAGCGCGAGCTCCTCGATGCGCTTTGCCAGCGCGACGTCGAATTCGGCGTTCAACTGCGCATCGATCAGTGGACCGAGGCGGCGCTCGATCGACTCGGGCAGGCGGGGTGCGTTTCGGTCGAAGCAGGAGTCGAGAGCATCACTCCGCAAGGTCGGTCGCTGCTCGAAAAAAAGTGTCGCCTTTCGACGGACGAGCTCACGGCGCGCCTCGTTCACGCAAAGAGGCGTGTGCCGTTCGTCCAGGCCAATCTGATCGACGCAGGGACCGATGACCCGTCGGATGTGGCTCGGTGGCGCGAGCATCTTCGTGCGCATGGGGTTTGGGCCAACGAGCCGGTACCGATGTTTCCGTACCCTGGCTCTCCCGACTACGTCCGTCGCTGGGGCGAACCGGACGACGATGCCTGGGAGAGGGCGCACGAGCACTACCTCGCACGATGCGCCATGTTCAGCGACCTGCAGGCCGCAAAGCCGCTGGCGCTGGCGCAACTGGAGCTTGCGGATGCGCGATGACGAACTCGCGGTGAGTCACGTCATGCTCACGGCCGACGCCGTCGGCGGCGTGTGGACCTATGCGCTCGAGCTCGCGACGCAGCTCGGCAAGGCCGGCATTCGGACGACGGTCGTCACCATGGGACAGTGGCTGCGCGAGCCGCAGCGCGAGGCCGCGCGGCGGGTCGCCGGTCTCCGGGTGATCGAGAGCGCCTTCAAGCTCGAGTGGATGGAAGATCCATGGCGAGACGTTTCGCTCGCAGGCGATTGGCTTCTCGCGCTCGAGGAGCGCGAGCGGCCCGACGTCGTTCATCTGAACGGCTACGCGCACGCCTGTCTCGAGTTTCGCGCGCCCAAGCTACTGACGGCCCACTCGTGTGTGCTGTCTTGGTGGAAGGCGGTGCTCGGCGAGCAGGCCCCTCGCAAGTATGCGCGGTACCGGCGCGAAGTCTCGCGGGGTCTTGCATCGGCCGGGGCCGTCGTCGCTCCGACACGCGCGATGCTCGTCTCACTGCGTGAGTTCTACGGCGAACCGCAGCGCGGCATCGTCATCGCGAATGGAGTCGACGGCGGGTCCGGCCCCGGCGCTTGTCGAAAGGAGCCTTTCGTGCTGGCCGCCGGGCGGCTCTGGGACCAGGCCAAGAACCTCGCGACGCTCGCACGGGCGGCGCGTCGGGTACGTTGGCCCGTCTACGTGGCCGGCAGCGAGGAGCACCCGACGGGAGGCGATGGAACGCGACAGGCCTTGAACGGGCTTCGCACCCTCGGCTGGCTCGATCTCGACGAGCTGCACCGGTGGATGCAGCGCGCTGCGATTTACGCTCTGCCGGCACGTTACGAGCCGTTCGGGCTTAGCGTGCTCGAGGCCGCCCTGCGGGGCTGCGCCCTCGTGCTCGGCGACATCCCAAGCTTGCGAGAGGTCTGGGGGGACGCAGCGGTTTACGTGCCGCCCGACGACGCCGATCGGCTCGTCGATCGGCTTGAACAGCTGGCCGGCGACGACAGCATGCGCGCGCGCATGGCTCAGGCCGCTTACGACCGAGCTTGCTTTTTTTCTGCGGAGCGGATGGGGCGGGACTACATCCGGCTCTACCGCGAGCTCGTCGTGCGGCGGCTCCCCGGTGCATCCGCCAGCACCATCTGGCCGCGCTCCTCGGGCGACGCCGGCGGCTCGGTCGAGTCATGCAAGTAGCGCTCTTCTGCCACTCGCTACTGAGCGACTGGAATCACGGCAATGCGCACTTTCTCCGGGGGGTCGTGACCGAGCTCTGCGCTCGCGGTCATGGCGTCCGCGTCTACGAGCCGAGCGACGCGTGGAGCGTTCAGAACCTCATCGCCGACCACGGCGAGCAGGCGCTGCAGGCAGCTCGCGAGACATTTCCGGCGATTGCGCCGCGCCGCTACGATCCAGAGCGCCTCGACCTCGAGCAGGCGCTTGACGGGTGCTCGGTCGTTTTGGTTCACGAGTGGAACGAGCCCGATCTCGTGCGTCGAATTGGCGAGCATCGGAGGCGCGTCGGCCGCTATCGACTTTTCTTCCACGATACGCATCATCGGTCGGTCTCACGCCCCGAAGAGATCGGTCGCCTCGACCTCTCGGCATACGACGGCGTGCTGGCATTCGGCGAAAGCGTTCGTCGCGTCTATCTCGAGCGCGGCTGGGCAAAGAGGGTGTGGACGTGGCACGAGGCAGCGGACGTCCGCATGCTGGACCGCACGCCTCCGTCTGCGTCGACCGGGGGCGAGGCGGGCGAGGCGGGCGACGTCGTGTGGGTAGGCAATTGGGGGGACGGGGAGCGATCACGCGAGCTGTCCGAGTTCTTGCTCGAGCCCACAAAGGCCCTCGGTCTGCGGACGACGGTGTACGGCGTGCGCTATCCGGCGTCGGCCGTCGCGCTGCTCAACGAATCGGGAGCAAGCTACCGGGGCTGGCTTCCGAACTTCCGGGTGCCCGCGGTGCTCTCCCGCCACGCATTCACCGTGCACGTACCTCGACGAATGTATGTGGAGTCTTTGCCTGGCATCCCGACCATACGGCCGTTCGAGGCAATGGCCTGCGGCGTGCCGCTCGTCTGCGCGCCTTGGAAAGACGTCGAGGGGCTCTTCGCGCCGGGGCGAGACTTCTTGCTTGCCGGCGACGGCCGAGAGATGCGGCGTCTCATGCGCGACCTCGCGAACGACGGGGCCCTTCGCGCCGAGCTCGGCAGCCGAGGACGCGCGACGATCCTTGCGCGTCACACCTGCGCTCATCGGGTCGACGAGCTCCTCGGCATTTGCGCGGAACTCGGTCACGCCATGCGTGAAGGAGACGGAGGATGAGCGGACAGCGCATCGCATTTTTCGGGTCGAGCCTGGTCAGCGCGTACTGGAACGGGGCCGCCACTTACTACCGTGGCCTGCTTCGCCATCTTCACGCGCTCGGCTTCCGAGCGACATTTTACGAACCCGATGCCTTCGAACGTCAAGAGCATCGCGACATCGACGACCCGCCATGGTGCCGAGTCGAAGTGTATTCGGCAACCGACGTACGAGACGTATGGCGGGTGCTCGAGGAGGCGCGCGATGCAGACGTATTGGTCAAGGCGAGCGGCATCGGCGTCTGGGACGAGCTCCTCGAGACCGCCGTGCCGGAGGTCACTCGGCCGGGGGCGACGAGCGTCTACTGGGATGTCGATGCGCCCGCGACCCTCGCGCGCCTGCGCGACCATCCCGCGGACGCGTTGCGGCGGGCCGTGCCCAACTACGACCTCGTGCTCACCTACGGAGGTGGAGACCCGGTCGTTCGAGCGTACCGCTTGCTCGGCGCGCGGGTTTGCGTTCCGGTCTACAATGCAGTCGATCCGCAGACGCACTTTCGCGTGGCGACCGACCGACGATTCGAGTGCGATCTCGCGCTCCTCGCCAATCGACTGCCCGACCGCGAATCGCGCGTCGACGAATTTTTCGTGGCCGCCGCGCGGGCCTTGCCAGCCAAGCGGTTCCTCCTCGGCGGCAGTGGGTGGGACGACAAGCCGCTGCCGGACAATGTCTCTCGCCTGGGGCACGTCTACACGGCCGATCACAACGCGCTCAACTCGTCGGCCGTCGCTTTGCTCAACGTCGCGCGCGACAGCATGGCGGACGTCGGGTGGTCACCCGCGACGCGTGTCTTCGAGGCGGCCGGCGCGGCCGGATGCGTCATCACCGACGCCTGGAGGGGGATCGAGGATTTCCTGGATCCGGGAGCCGAAGTCCTCGTCGCTCACGACGGCGACGACGTTGCGACAATCGTCGGCGCCCTGACCCCAGCGAGGGGTCGCGCGATCGGGGAAGCCGCGCGCCGTCGCGTGCTCGCGCACCACACCTACGCGGCGCGCGCCCGGCAGGTCGCGGACCTTCTCGACTGCGGGCCCTTGCCGGCGATGGAGGCCGTGCTGTGAGCTCCGGGCTCGACTTCGTGATCATCGGGCTCTCGATCACCTCGTCGTGGGGCAACGGCCATGCAACGACCTATCGCGGGCTCGTGCGCGAGCTCGCACAGCGCGGTCATCGCCTGCTTTTTCTGGAGCGCGACGTTCCCTGGTACGCACTCAACCGGGACATGGCCCGGCCGCCGGGGTGCGAGACGAAGCTCTATGGAAGCTTCGAAGAGCTGACCGACCGCTTCGAGCGGGATGTCCGAGCCGCCGACGTCGTGATCGTCGGATCGTATCTGCCCGAAGGAGCACGCGTCGGCGCATGGGTGCTGGCCCACACCCGTGGCAACGCCATCTTCTACGACATCGACACGCCGGTGACACTGCGCGAGGTCGAGAGCGGGACGTGCGACTACCTCACACCGGAACTCGCCGCTCGCTACGACCTTTACCTGTCATTCACCGGCGGACCGACGCTCGCTCGCCTTCAGTCGCGATTCGGCGCGAGGCGCGCGAGGCCGCTCTATTGCGCGGTCGACCCAGAGGTGCACTTCGTCGAGCCCTGCGAGGTCCGCTGGGACCTCGGTTACCTCGGGACCTACAGCGCCGACCGCCAGACGACGCTGACGTCGCTCCTCGTCGAACCCGCATGCGAGTGGCCGGAAGGCCGCTTCGCGGTCGTCGGCCCGCAGTACCCGGAGGAGCTTCGTTGGCCGCTCAACGTGATGCGCCTCGATCACCTCGCGCCCGGCGATCATCGCGGATTCTACAACGCCCAGCGATTCACGTTGAACATCAACCGGTTGGACATGGCGCGCGCGGGCTGGTCGCCGAGCGTGCGATTGTTCGAGGCGGCGGCATGTGCGACGCCGATCATCACGGATGCGTGGCCGGGCTTGGAGGCCTTTTTCGAGCCCGGGCGCGAAGTCATCGTTGCTCGGACGCCTGGCGAGGTGATCGCGACGTTGCAACGCACCGCCGAAGGCGATCGCCGTACGATTGGGCATCGAGCACGAGTCAGAGCGCTCGCAGAACACACCGCCGCGCATCGGGCAGAGACCCTCGAGGGATGGGTGCGAGAGCTCCTCGATGCCGGCGCCAAGCATCCGGGCAACGGCAGGTCAGGCGCGACATGGGAGGCACGATGATGGGCTATCGAACAGTCGTGATGGGCGGGGCCGGATTTCTGGGGTCGCATCTCTGCGACGCCCTCCTTCGGCGCGGCCACGAAGTCCTCGCGATCGACGACCTGTCCACCGGATCCCGCGCGAACGTCGGCCACGTTCAGTCGCATTCCCGCTTCACCTTCTTCGAGCACGACGTGCGCGAGCCGTTCCATTCACCCGTCGAGCGCATCTACAATCTGGCGTGTCCGGCCAGTCCGGTGCACTACCAGGCCGATCCGGTGAAGACGACGCTCACGAGCGTTCTCGGTACGCTCCACGCGTTGCGCCTGGCCGAAAGCTGCGGGGCGCGCGTCTTTCTCGCCTCGACGAGCGAAGTGTACGGCGACCCCGAGGTCCACCCGCAGCACGAGAGCTACCGGGGATCGGTGAACCCCATAGGCATCCGCGCCTGCTACGACGAAGGAAAGCGATGCGCGGAGTCGCTCGCCATGGACTTCGCGCGCTCGCGCGGGGTGGAAGTGCGCATCGCGCGCATCTTCAACACGTACGGGCCGCGCATGGCTCATGACGACGGCCGGGTCGTGAGCAACCTCATCACCCAGGCCCTTTCCGACGAGGACCTGACGATTTACGGCGACGGTTCGCAGACGAGAAGCTTCTGCTACGTCGACGATTTAATCGACGGCATCGTGCATTTCATGGAGTCGGACGTCACCGGTCCGCTCAATCTCGGCAATCCGCAAGAGTTCTCGATGATCGAGCTCGCAAGGCAGGTGCTCGAACTCGCAGCCAGCGGCAGCTCGCTGCGCTTCCTCCCCCTTCCACCGGACGACCCGAAGCTCCGTCGCCCAGACATCGAACGCGCTCGCAGGCTGCTCGGCTTCGAGCCCCGGGTGCCGCTCCGAGAAGGACTGACGCGCACCATCGAGTGGTTCAGGGAGACGCGCGACGGGGGGCGTCCCGTTGCCTTTGGGTCGCCGTCGTCGCGGACGGCGAAGAGCTCAGCTCAGGTCGCGTAGCGCCGGACCATCCGTGAACAGAAGTCGGCAAACTCGCCGATGTGCCTCGGTGGGCTCGTGTGGTCGGGGCGCAGCCCGCGCGCCGACGGCGTGAAGCAAAATGTAGCGGTCACGTCGAACCCGTCGATGGCGCGGACCAGGCGGTCGAACCACGCCTCGGCGTTCGGCCTTTCACTATCGGCCCACGACAGTCCTGTTCGCAACTTACGCACCCCGAGTTTGCGCAGCCAGCCGACGGCCTCCTCGAGCCGCGGGTCTTCGAAGTGAAACCATTGGCAGACGCCCATCTCGGGCGTGTAGTCGGCCAGATGTCGGAGCGCGCGTTTGGGTGTCCCGTCCTCTCGCAAGAGTCCCATGTAGAAGTGGCGATAATAAGCGCTGCCCTCGGCTTCGCGGTGCCTTGTCGTCGCCGGCCAAGCACGCGGAAGATCGAACAAGCTATACCAGTGGATGCGCGCGGCGCGTCCGAGGAGCAGCTCCGCGGTTCGACGGAGCCCGAACTCCTGGACTTCTTCGGCTCCGAAGGTCGATACGCCGACCTCGCTCACCCAAACCGGAAGCGTCGTTTTACGTCCGATCTCCGCCAGCTTCGAAGGCCATTCGTCGATTTGCCAATGATTCCAGTCGAGAGGAAACCCGTGTACCGCCACGGCGTCGAGTTCCTCGAGGCACCCTTTTTTCCCGATTGTTTCGATGAACACGGGGTCAATCGGCGAAATGCCGCCGAGAACCCGGGTCAGGCACGGGGCTTCGGTCCGGACCGCGCACGCGGCGAGCGCGGTCATGGAGGCGAACGTATTCCACTCGGGGTCGAGCTCGAAATCCCAATGCGAGAGATTATTGGGTTCGTTCCAAAACATGACCGATTCGATCATCGCCGTATCTCCGCTCTGTCTGCGGACTCCCGCGGCTTGCACATATACACCTCTTGCTCCGGGTGACTGACGATCTCGAAGCCAGCGCTTCGCAGCATCGCCTCGACGCAAGCGCGATTGGGCACCCACCAATTCGTGTCGTCCGAAGCGTAGCTCCGCTCGACGAAGTGCAGTTTGGGCCACCCCGGAAGGTCGAAGACGGACTCCTCGCTGAAAGGATAATCGGGCTGCGTCTGCGGTACGTCGCCGCTCCCGCGCAGCATGCTCTGGAAGAGGAGAGCATGGCCAACGACGTGTCGATGCAAAAGATCGAGCGCGAGGAGCGGATGGCGAAGGTGGTAGAGCACGCCCATGAAGAGCACAAGGTCGAATCGTTCGTGCAGCAGGCCGACGTCGTAGACGCTCATGTTGCGAATCTCGATCTCGACGCCACGCACTTCTGCGGCGAAGCGTGCCTGAGCGAGGTAGGCTTCGTCGGTGTCGATGGCGAGGACTCGATCCGCGCCGCGCGCCTTCATCTCGATGGCGTAGAACCCGCCGTTGCAGCCGACATCGAGCACGGTCTTGCCCCGTAGATCGTCGGGAACGACGTGCGCAAAGCGCAGCCACTTTGCACGTGGATAGTCGCCGAGAAAGTGGTGGGGCGCCGTCTCGATGCCGTCGAGCTCGATGTTGTGGAACCAGTCGCCGAGCTCCCGGACGCGGGAAGCGATCTGGTCGTGCGTCAGCGCGGGACTGGCCATCGGGCACCTCCCGCCGATTCGGCGACCGGGCGTGTGGATGCCGACGCCCCGAGCAGCTTGATGGCCTCGCGGTATCCGTGCAGCGTGCCGACGTCCACGTAAGCTTGGCCAGCCCGAACCGCACGCGCCGTCCCGCCCCGCGCGATCCAGGCGTTAATCAAAGTCCCGAGATACGCATCCGAACGATTGCGCGATCGCCAGAGCGCCTCCATCTCTCGGAGGGTCGATCCATTGGTTTTGAAGGCACCCCAGACCCAGTCCGATCGAGCGCGCTCAGCCTTCACCTCGATCTCCACGATGCGGCCGCCGTCGTCCTCCACGACGGCATCGAACAGCTCCGGCCTCTCGACGTGAAAGAGCAGCATCTCGAGTGCGCCCGCTCCGAGGCGGCGAAAGCCGTCGGTCGGAAACCAAACGGTGTCGGGCAGCCCGACCACCAGTGGGTCGTCGTCGCCGACGAGCGGAAGCGCCTGGAAGATGGCGTCGCAGAGGCCGGACGGGGCCGGCTGCACGACGTAGACGATGCGAATGCCCGCGTAGGCGGCGCCGAAGTACTCGACGATGTCACTCTTTCCCGGCGACACGACGATGCAAATGCGCGAGACGCCGGCTACGGCCATGCGCTCGAGGACGTATTCGCTCACCGCGCGCGGCCGCTCCGCATTGCCGTCGCCGCGACTGCCGACGGGCAGCAGCTCCTTGGAAAAGGCGAGCGGCTGAATGCGACTGCCAGTCCCTGCCGCCGGAACGATTCCCCACATGTTCATCCCTCCTGCCGAGCGGCCTCCGTGGCCGTCGCGCCTCGTCGATTCGCGTTCGCGGCGCCGGCGTACCTCGTCGAGTCCACGCGCGACGTCTGCCCGGAGACGCATGGTCGCCAGGCGTCTCCGGGCCGCGGGCCGCATCCGTCCGAGCGAGTACGCGATTTTGCGAAGTGACTGCTCCGGGCCGAAGTAATCGAAATAGCCTGCGCTGTTCTGGGAAAAGAAGGAAAGTGCATCGGCGTCGTTCAAGAGGGCTCGTTCGGGGTCGTCCCCGGTGCGTTCGTGTGCGGCGACCAGCCAGGCGACGCGATGGCTTGTCTCGCGATCGAACCCGCAGTCGCCGAGGAGCTGCCGCGCGAGCTGAGCGCCCCGGGCGGCGTGCTCCTGTTTGAACGCCGTGTAGCTCGGAGCCAGGTGCTCGACCCGCCGGTCGGCCTCGGACTCGAGCCGCTCGACATCATGCAGCAGCGCCGACAGCTGGGCCTCTCGGGATGCCGCCGGATCGAGGCGTAGCATCCACTGCCATGTATCGATGGCGTGATGCCAGTCGGCGCGGACGAGCGGCTTGTCGAGGTCGTGTGCAGCTCGCAGTCGCGCCAGGAGGGCGTCGAACTTCGGGCCGGTCGAGGCCGCGTTGCGACGGCCGATCCACCGCTGCCAGCGCGTGAGCATCTCGCAAGCGGTCCGCGCTGCCCGGTCGGGAGGGCCGTGGACGACAAGAGCCAGCTTACCGCGTGCGGCGAGGTCGTCGATATGGTTGTCGAACGGCGCGAAGTCGACGTTCCGATCCTTCCACCTCTCCTCGGCGATCGTCGAGGGCGGCGTGATCGCGCCGGCTTCGGCGGCTTGCACGTCGAGCGCGACGGTCGGAAACTCGTGCGCCAAGACGGCGAACCGGAGCGCCGCGTCGCGCGTGCGCCGCGCGCGCACCGTGGCAGGTTGACACACGAAGAGGCAGACGGTCGCGAGGTTCACGGGCGGTCCCTTGGGCTGGCGGTGCGGCGCGCCACTTTGGCCGTCGGTCCTGCAACGGCCGAGCCGCACCCTCCCCTCGGCTCGATTGGACCGAGCTTGGTCGCCGGCCTCGAAGAGCGACGGGGAAAATTGGGGCGGATCCGTGCGACGAACCATGCGGCGCGGGGCGCCGTCGGACCGGGACAATTTGGGCTGAAAATTCGATTCTCAGCGGCCGCATGTTGCCGAACGGAGGCCACGACGCGAAGTCTTCGCCGCGACGTGGCGCGTGCTAGCAATCCGATCCGCGCCTTCGACCAACAGTCGGCGCACCATGAACCATGCAGCACGTACGTTTTCGCGCTCTCTTGCTTATGCTTACGATGTTCTCGCTGCCGGTCGGCGGCGGGTGCGTCCTGAAGGGCACCATAGGCCCGGGCGCCGCTGACGAGAGCACATCTTCGTCTTCGGCCGGGTCTTCAACGCAATCGAATGAGAGCAGCGCCACCGGAGACATCCAGGATGCGACGGACGCCGCGCCCACCGACGCAACGAAGCAGTCCTCGCAGGTATCGACCAACCAAGTGCTTGGTCCTACCCCTGCGACAAGCACCGCCAATTTCCCATTTCCTCAGAATCGGTATTCCGATCAGTGCAGCGCTCCGTCGGGATATCTCAATTCGGACGTGACGAGTGCCTATGCCAAATGGAAGGCGGACCTCGTCACGTCGAGCGGTGCCGGGGGCAATTTGAAGGTTGCTCGGACGGCCAGCGATCCGGACCCGTCGGGGTGCCTGCCGACGGGCTCCTCCCTCTCTGAAGGCATCGGCTACGGGATGCTCATTGCTGTTTATATGAACGACCAGAGCCTCTTTGACTCCCTGTGGCTTTACGAGCAACAGCATCTCGATGGCAACGGCCTGATGACTTGGGCGCCCGACGGTCCCTCGGGCAACGCCGATTGCGGAGGTTCTGCAACCGACGGGGACGAGGACATGGCATTCGCGCTGGCCATGGCGGACCGCCAGTGGAACACCCAAGGCGCCCTCTCGATGACGTACAAAGAATATGCAGTCCAGCAGATCAAGAACGTTTATAAGAATGATATTCTCGCACCGAGCAACGGAGGGGGCCCCGGCATCCTTGCCGGCGACGGGTGGGGGAAAGACTGGACGAAGGTCAACATTTCGTATTTTGCGCCTTCGTACTATCGCGTGTTTGCCAATCTCGACAGTGCGGACGATTGGACCGACGCGGTGAAGACGACGTACGACACCATTGGCAGCGCACTGGCCGCCGCGAATGGCAATGCCACCAATGGGCTCGTCCCGGCGTGGTGCAACAGCCAGGGGGCGACTTGTATGCCCGAAGACGTGGGCATCGTGAACGACAACGGATACCAGTACGATGCCTGCCGTACACCGTTTCGCGTCGGAGTCGACTGGTGCTGGAACAGTGAAGCCCGCGCTCAGGCATACGTTGCAAAGACGAGCGCCTTTTTCAGCGCCGTAGGCGTGCAAAACATCGCCGACACCTATGCCCTCGATGGGGCGCCCATGCCCCAGCACCCGGGCGGCCACTCGGCGGCCTTCATCGGCCCCGCAGGTGTCGGCGCCATGAGCTCGGGGACCTACGGCTCGTTCGTCGATAACGCCTACGCCAGCGTGGCGACGATGGCCGACCTCGCCGGCGGGCAATACTATGAGGAATCGTGGAGCGTTCTCTCTTTGCTCATGATGACCGGGAACTTTCTCGACTACACCCAGCTGACCCCCGCTCAGTGAGCGGGCGGTTACGCCCGTGACACGCCGGTCCTTCCCTCGCTCGTAGTCTGGCAGTAGTTTCGCATTCGCTCATGGAATCGCCTCGCAACGCCGATCGCGGCACTCTGGCGGCACGCCGAATCGGGGTCTACGGATGGGGCGTCGTCGCTCCTGGGGCCGCCGACGTGGCGTCCCTCGAGCGGCTGCTCGTTTCGGGCACCACGGCGCTCGCGCCGAGCCACCGCCTGGACCTCGGCCTCGGGCTCTTCGCGGCCGGGGAGCCGGACTTCTCCTTCGACGACTACGCTGGGTGGATCGCCGACCGGCGCGGCGAGGCGTACGTCGCGCGCATGCGGAACAAGATGGGCGACAACGTCCAGTTTGCCGTCGGGGCGACCATCCAGGCGCTGCAAACGGACGGGCGGCTCGAGGCGCTCGTGCGCGAAGCGGATGAAGCATGCTCGGTGTTCATCGGGTCGGGCGTCGGCGACCTTCCGATCAGCTACAGGGCCGCCACGTCGCTTGATCGCGCGCGGCGTCGGTGGAACCGATTTTGGGCAAGCAGCCAGCATTGCGGCGCTCGCCGGCGCTTCGATGCCGAGGGCATTGCGCCGTCGCCCGGTCCGCCTGACGACCCCGCATCGTACCCCCTCGACAGCGTCGAGCGGTCCGACGTGGCTGCCGCCTGGGATGCCTACTGGGCCGCGCGATCGGAAGAGCTTCGCTCGTTTCTCGAGCGCTACGCCGCGATCGAGCACCTCGATGCCGACGACGAGGACCAGGAGAAAGCCCACCTCAACGCAATTCGAAAGCGCCTGCGGGCCCATCGGGCGCTCGTCGATGAAGTCGGCTGCCCTCTGCCACCCTGGAGCGCCGTCAGCGCCAACCTCATCTGGAACATCCAGAATGCGCCCGCCGCGCAGGTTTCGATGCTCCTCGATATTCATGGCCCGGCGTGGGCGCCCGTCGCCGCCTGTTCGACGTTCGGCGTCGCGCTGAAGTGTGGCCGGGATGCCATCCTCCGAGGGGAAGCGCGGTTGGCGATCGTGGGCACGACAGACCCCCGGCCGGACCCTGCGCTCGTCGGCGCCTTTCACGATGCGCGCGTCATGCCAGGAATCGGCGAGGTGAACATGCCGTTCACTTCGCTCCGGGGCACGCACGTGTCGGGGGGCTCCTGCGTGTGGATCCTCGGCGACGCGGCGTGGTGTGAAGACCGAGGTCTGCGGCCGGTCGGCGGCTACGTCGAAGCCGTCGCGTTATCCTCGGACGCCGAGCACATCATCACGCCGTCCAAGTCGGGCCCGAAGCGCGCCCTCCTTCGCGCTTACCGCGAAGCGAACATTGGGCCGGGCGACGTGGGCGTCATCGACCTTCACGCCACCGGAACGCCGGGGGACCTCAATGAACTGGCACTCGTCGACGAGTTCATTGGAGAGGCCACGCTCATCACGGCGAGGAAGGGTCAACTCGGCCACGGCATGGCCAACTCGGGTGGATGGGAGCTCACCGCCCTCGCGCTCGGCTTGGCCGGCCGGGCCGCGTTGCCGACGGGCATCCGTGCGGACGCGGTCCACGGACGCGTGCGCCACCCCGCATCGATCGTCGGCGTCGACCGAGCGCCAATCAATCGTGCAGTCGGTGTCAAACTCATGTTGGGGATCGGCGGCATCACCGCGTGCGTCGTGATGCGGGGTCGGTGACCGAGGCCTGAATTCCGGGGCGATGCGAGACTAGAGGCGGCGAGCGAAGAGCTCGGCGGCGCCTCCCTCGGGCGCTCAATCGACCGGTCGAGGTCCTTCTTTTTGCCGTGCGCGGCTGGATCGCCCCGCGCCGTCGTGAAGCGCGGTTCGGGTGAGCGGGCGGACTCGGGCGCGGTCAATCGTCCCAAGCGGCGTCGACCGCTGCGAGCTCGTCGGCCGGTGCGGGAACGCTCCGGCCGTCGGCCAGGCCATGGTTCACATTGGCCGCCGGCCGCGGGCTCGACGCGGTGGTCGTCTGCACGGGTGCATCCGAGCGACGGGCGGTCGAGTTCGAGTTTCTCGGGGGTCGCGTTCGGCGCCTGGACATAGACCGAGTCTCCTGTTCGACGGTCTTCGACGCGCGACACCGCCGTGGGCGGTGGTACGAGCGGGCCGCGCGACGTGGGAGCCCCTGGCGCTCCGGCAAATGATAAACCAGGGTTCTTCTTTTTTTCTCCCGACGTCAAGGGTTCGCCGTCGCCCACGCCCCGAAAAGGACGCCTGCGGCGACAGCGACGTTCAGGGACTCGACGCGTCCGGAACCCGGGATCGACACCAGCTCATCGCACGCTGCGCGAACCCTGTCGGCCAGGCCCTCGCGTTCGTGACCGACGACGAGTACGGCGGGGCGACCAAAGACGAACCGAAAGGCACTCGTCGGCGCCCGAGCGTCGGCGCCGTAGACGAGCGCTCCCCCCGATCGCAATCGCGCCAGCGTGTCAGCGAGGTCGGTCGTTCGCGACAAGCGCAGCGCCTCGGCGCCTCCTTCAGCGACGCGAACGGCGGTCGGCGCGAGCCCCGGGTCCGGCGCCGGGTTGCCGAGCAATGCGGCGTCCAGGCCAAAGAAGGCGGCGCTTCGCAAGATGGCGCCCACGTTGTACGGGTTGCGGACCCGATCGAGGGCGACGGCCGCCCCGCGCCCTTGTCGCAGCACGTCAGGCAAGTCGTGGGCGGCGGTCCACCGGCGCGGACGAGCGAGCACGCACAGACCCTCATGATGGGAAGATTGGGCGAAGCGATCGACCTCCGCGTCGCTCGCTTCGATGCACGGCACCCGATGCGAACCGGCCCAGCGCACGAGCGCTGCCACTTCGGTCCTCACGGCGCGCGTGAAGAGCACCCGTCGCACATCCTCGGGTCTTCGCTCGACGACGGCGAGCCCTGCGCGGAGCCCCTCGACCATTTCGGTCCCCTCCGGGCCGCGAGGGACGGGCGGGTCGGCGATGTCGCGTCGTTCTCGTCGCTGAGGCGTGACCGGGTGCGCAGCCCGGGCCGGGCGATTGACGAGCGGATCCACGGCGTGGCGTCGTTCTCCTTCCCGTCGTTGAGGCGTGACCGTCTGCGCAGCCTGGGCCGGGCGAGGGGCGACGGGGGCGCCGACACGGCGTTCTTCGCGCCGCTTAGGCATGGGTCCTCGTTTCACCGGCTTGCGCATAGACGCCGCTTGCGCCACAGGGGAAGGGCCTGCAAAAAGGTCCTATGCCTCTCTCAAGCCTCCTCGTCCTTCTGCTCGTCGCTGGCGTGTGTGGCGGGCTTGGTGCGTCGATTGCCGGATACAGCCACAGCGGCTGTCTCGGATCCATCGCGCTCGGCTTCGTCGGAGCTTGGGTGGGCATGTGGATCGCGCGCGAGCTGCACCTTCCGGAGGGGGTCATGTGGCACGTCGGGAACCAGGCTTTCCCGGTCGTTTGGTCGATTGTCGGGTCCGCCGTTTTCGTGGCGGTGTTGAGCCTTTTGACACGGCAACGGTCGGTGCTTTGAGGTCGAGCTCCGGGTAGTGGCGGAAGATGCCTTGCTCGTTGAAAGGCAGGCGCCGGTCGGAAGCGAGGTAGGCGGCGAGCCGCGGGCGACTCGCGATTCGGTCGCGCAACGCCAGCAGGCGAGGAAAACGCTCGACCATGCGCGCCATGGCGTTTGGGAATCCGTACGACAGGCCTGTGACGACCTGGAATGCCGAAAGGTCCGCGTACGACGCGCGCCGGCCGAGGAGATAGACGCCCGTGCTGCGATCGAGCAGACGATCGAGCCAGCCGAGAAATTTCGGCAGTCTTTCGCCGACGAACGCCGCGGCACGGGCCTTTGCGGCCGGCCTCTGATCTTCAAAGTAAAGCCCCGCCGAGATCGGATGATGGGTCCCGTGCACCTCCTCGACCAGGTCGGCGATCGTGAGCTGAACTTGGAGGGTCTCGAAACGACTTCTTTCGTTCTTGCCCGCGAGCCCCAGCCTCGGACCGAGGTAAGCCAGGATGTTGGCGGTCTGCGCCACGACGAGATTGCCGTGCTTGAGAAAAGGTGGAGCAAAGGGAAAAAGCCCCGGCCTCTCTCCGCGGAGAAGCGCCATCATCTCGCGCATTCCCGTCGCAGTCCGCGCAACGTCCGCATAGGGGGCGCCGGCGTCCTCGAACGCGAGTCGCACGAACTCGCCGCGTCCTTGAATTCCAGGCCAGTAGTAAAGCTCGTACGGTTCGGCCATTCATCACCCTCCTGCGCTCGTGTACCTCGCGATCGAGGCTACCCAGACCATTCTCGCGGCTGCGAACGCCGCCGCGGCACCGCCGACGGCCGCGACCAGCGTTCGAAGCGAGAGCGTCCCGAGCAGCGCCTCCGCCGGATACGTGGTCATCAACGCCAGCGGAACGACGAAGGTGAGGATGGTGCGCACGACGCCGCGAAAGACCTGAACGGGCCATCGAGCAGCGTCGAAAATCGCGCTGAAGAGGTGTGTGAGGTTATCGATGCGTACGACGAAGAATGCCGCGCTGACGGTTACAATCCAGAGGGAGTAGAGGACGGTGATGGCCGCAAGCGTCGCGAGGCATGCGATGGCGATGGCGCCCGCCGACGGCCCGCGTCCAAGCAGGTGAAAGCCCCAGCCGAAGATGGCGAAGGCCGTCAGCACGTTGATGCCTCGCCAGGGCTCGAATTTCGCGGTCGACACCAAGAATTGCGCATCGGCGGGCTTCACGAGGACGAAGTCGAGCGTTCCTTTTCGGATGTGGTCGACGACGCTCACGAGGCTCGGGTTGATTGCGCCCTCGAGTACGCCCTCGAGAAACGTGAAGAAGCCCGTAACGATGAGCGCTTCGCCGAAGCTCCATCCGGCGATGAGGGTCCGCTTTTCGAAGACGACCGCGAGCGGGACGATGGCGGCGACGACCCAGAACACTTCGACGAACCCGTCGAGCACGAAGTCGGCCCGGTATTGCATCGCCAGGAGCAGCGAGGCGCGAAGCTGCATGCCGAGCAGGCGAGCGTAGCGTCGCACCCGCTAGCCTCCGTATGCCGCAAACCGCTTCAGGCCGCGATGCCAGAGAAAAACCGTCAAGGCCAGCGCAACGGCAACCCAGCCAAACTGCACCCCGAGAAGCCGCAGTCCTTCGGCGCGATCGTGTCCGCCGACCATGAGCTCCACCGGTAGTCCGATCTGAAACCGGAACGGCAGCCAATCGGCCGCGAGGCGCAGTCGGCGGGGAAAAAGGTCGATGGGGATCATGTAGCCGCTGAGGACGAAAAAGAGGACCAGCCAAGCGTCCATTAACTTGAGGCTGCTCTCGATGAAAAACGACGAGCAGCCCACGATGAAATTGATGAAGAGCGTGAGGAGCCAGGAGCCTGCGACCGAGACGACCCAAAGCATCCACACGACCGGGTCGTGCGTCACACCGTGACTCCCGATCGAAAGCAGTGCGACGGTGGCGACGGGAAGCGAGACGGCGATTCGCATCGGCATGGTCGCCAGCGCGTTGGCGGCGTACGCCCAGAGCGGGCCGATGGGCCGCAAAAGGTGCATGGCCAGCGTGCCGTTGCGAATGGCGAAGTTCATCTCCCAGAAGATCCAGCAGGTCGTCAGTTGTCGAACGATGAACGTCGCAAGGAAATAGGCCACGAACTGCGGCCCGCCGTAGTGGCCGACGGGACCGTCCCTCGCCACGGCCGTCCAGAGTGCCAACATGACGAGAGGCATGGTTGTCGAAAGAACCCAGACGAGCATCTCGGCCCGATACGCCACCGCGTCGGCGAAACCGACCCGCAAAAGGGTCGGAAACGCACGGAGCGTGTTCCGTACGCTCACGCCGGCGGATCTCCGTCGAGGGAAGGGCCGTGGAAGGCTGCGGCAGCGCGCCGTGCTTGATTTCGAGCGAATAGTTCGCTCATGACCTCCTCGAGCGGCGGGTTCTCGACCGTCAGGTCGCTCACCGGCAGGCGCGCGAGCGCGCGTCCGAGGACTGCGCTGACGTCGTCCTTATGAACCTGAAGTACCGTTTGGCCGGCATCGTGTTGCACGACCCGGCCCAAATCGGCGACGAGCGCCACGTCGACGTTCCCCGCGAATCGGAGGACGATGCGCTTGTCCGGGCGGATCCGGGTGACGAGCGCCTCAAGACCCCCGTCGTAGGCCACCTGACCTTTGTCGACGACGATGACGCGAGGGCACAGGTGGGCCACATCGTCCATGTTGTGGCTCGTCAAGATGAGCGACGCGCCGTTCTTCTCGTTGTATCGCTTGATGAAGTCGCGCACGGTGGCCTGCATCGAGACGTCGAGTCCGATGGTCGGCTCATCGAGAAACAAGAGCTTTGGGCGATGAACGAGTGCGGCCGCGAGCTCGCACTTCATCCGCTCGCCGAGCGACAGGGTGCGCGTCGGCTTTCGGACGAGGTCTCCGAGTTCCAGCAAATCGGTAAGCTCCCGCAAGGTCGTCCGGAACTCGTCTCGCGGTACGTCGTAGACGGCTCGATTGAGTTCGAAAGTCTCGCTCGGCGGCAGGTCCCAGAGAAGCTGTTGCTTCTGTCCAAGGACCAGCATGATTCGCTTCAGAAAGGCGTCTTGTCGGCGACGCGGCTCGTAGCCGTCGACGCTGACCTCGCCGCTCGTCGGGTGAAGGAGGCCCGCAAGCACCTTGAGCGTCGTCGTCTTGCCGGCGCCGTTCGGGCCGAGGAAGCCGACCCTCTCGGCCCCGGCGATGTCGAAGTCGATGCCGTCGACGGCGCTGACCGTCTTTCCCCTGCGTCGAAAGATCGACCGAAAAGCCGCGGCAACGCCGGGCGGACGCTCGAATACGACGTAGTGCTTTCGCAGCGACCGAACGCGAATCACGCCCGAGCGCCCGAGCGGACGTTGCGGAGCATGGACATCACCGTTTCCAGCAGCTTTTCCGGCAGACAGGGCTTGGCCAGAAAGCCGTCGCACCCCGCCTCGCGGGCCCCATCGGGGTGGCCGTCGAGCGCGTGCCCGGTCAAGGCGACGACGGGGATGTGTCGAGTTCGGGGGTCATCCTTGAGCCGGCGCGTTGCCTCCCATCCGTCGAGGACGGGAAGCGATAAGTCCATGACGACGATATCGGGCATGCACTTGTTGGCTTGCTCGATGGCTTCGACCCCGTTCGATGCTTCGACCACGACGAAACCCCAAAATTGCAGGAATTCGGCGTACATCTGTCGATTGTCTTCGAAGTCGTCCACGACCAAGATCATCGGCGCTTGAGGGGGGGTGGCGTCGGGTTTCATCTTGGCCTACGCCCGTGCGAGCTTAGCGACTTCGACTTCATCGTCGAGCGAATTGGCTTCCGGTGCGACTTCATCGTCGAGCGAATTGGCTTCCGGTGCGACTTCGTCGTCGAGCGAATTGGCTTCCGGTGCGACTTCATCGTCGAGCGAATTGGCTTCCGGTGCGACTTCATCGTCGAACGAACGGGCCTTCGGACGACGGCTCGCGGGTGCACCACCGTCGCGATGCGATACACCGCCTGAAGGCGTCGCGGGTCGAACCGCAGCGGACGTTCGGCGGGGGTGGCTCTCGATGTCCAACGAGAGCGCCTCGCATGCCCCCATCCGAAGCTCGAGGGAGCGGCACGGACATTCGTTTCGTTGCGGACGCGGACCGAACGGTCGCCTTGCTTCGACCAAGCGGCACTAGCCGAGCCGTTCGACGTCACGCTGGAGATCTCTCGCCGGGGCAGCATCCGGCGGCAATAACCACGTCCCCAACTTGCAGAGGATGGCGCGTACGTCCTCCGGGTGGAGCATCGTTGGACCGAGGTCGGACCCGTCGCCGTGATCGGGTCCCGGTCGGGCGAGCAGGATCGCGCGCGACGCGATGGGGTTCTTGGCGGAAGCCAGGGTCCGCACAAGTTCGAGTCCGCGTTCGTCCGGCAGGTCTTCTTGAACGATGAGCGCACCGAGATCGGGCCGCTGATCGATCCATTGCCGCGCGGCCAGGCCGCTGCCGGCTTCGACGACGCCGAACGCTCGACTCAACACGCGCCACAAGAAATGGCGCGAGGCGACGTTCGGATCCACGACCAAAACAAGGGGCAGCGTCATCGCGAAGTCAAAGCTCATGGCCAGCGATTCCCCCGCGACGGGCCACATGGGCATTTCGGCCTGCGCGGCGAGCGTGGGCCCAAAGTGGCTCGCATTGGACTTTCGCGCAAGCGAGGCCGTGGGGAACCGGCTCAGAAGTGCCACCAGAGCGCGCTCGCCGGCGCGAGCGTGAGGCCCTGAACCCGCGTGTGAACGCCTGCGTACTCGCCCGTGACGGTCGCGTAACTGGCATCGAGTTCGACAGCGAGATGAATGTGCCTGAACCCCGCGGCAAAGCCGAGCAGGCCGCCACCCCAAAAGCGAGTTGCCGCGAGTCCGACCGGGCTCGGCCCAAGGGTTGATGCGCCCGGTTCGCTCGTCTCGGCACTGATGTCCACATGCTCCCAGCCGCCGCGTGCGCCGCACCAGATTCTGTAGAGGTCGCCCTCGCTCGAGTACCCGAAGAGCAGGGGAAGATCGGCGCCCCAGCCGTGCAGGTCGCCGATGTCCACGCTGGGAAGCGCCGACCCGTCTTGATGGCCGTAGAGTGCCGCAGAACCGCCGGCGCCCGCGGAAAACGTGAGTCCGCGAGAAAGGTCGAACCCTCGTCGTACGTCGACCCGTACGGCCCGGCCGGTATAGGCCAGGCCTCCTTCGAATGAGGCCCCCAGCCCGACCCGGGCCGCAAGGAACGGTGCGAGCCCAGGCGCGATCGATGCGGCGACGAGAGCTCCTTGCGCGTAGGTTGCGTCGGACCCCCCGGTGCCGGATGGGGCCTGGGCCGCCTCGTTGCGCGCGGCGTTCAATGCCGTACCGAAGCCGCCGAGCGCCACGTTGCCACTGAATCCCGCGGCGGCCCGCACCTCGCCCTGGTCGAGCGTGCGCGCCGGATGCAAGAGGGGAAGGCCGCCGCCGCAGCCCATCGCCCCGCCGCACAGGAGGATGGCGAGCCAGCGGCACGCCCACGGAGCCGCGAAAGGGCGTATTTTAGCCCCTTCGCGCCCCGGTCGCTCCGTCATTTCCGGAAGCGAGACGGAAAGGAACCGCTGGCGGCGCGCTTCTTCAACTCCGCATCGTCCGGATGCAGCCGAATGGCGCGCTCGAGAAGAAGGTCTTCCTCTTCACGATGACCCGGATCGGGCAGGCAACACTCGACCGGGCAGACGGCCTGACACGCTTCGTGATCGTAGAAGCCCACGCACTCGGTGCAGAGCTCGGGGTCGATGACGTAAATCTCGTCGCCCTCGCTGATTGCCTCGTTCGGGCACTCGGGCTCGCATGCGCCGCAATTGATACAATCGGACGTAATATACGTGGACATGACCGCCGCCCGGAACGTAGAGAGCCAAAAGGCCAAAGTCAAACGGACGCGATAGCGTGCGACCCCTTGCGCGAAGGTGTCTGGCACGACTACGGTCCGCCGGCCGAATGTCTTTCCTAGACCGCGCCTTTGCGCGAATGGGCCACCCGTGCGAGGCGGGCAGAGGTTCCTGGTTCGGGCTCTTCGCCTTCGCCGGCCTTGCGATCGCCGGTTGTGCACCGCAAATCGGATCGAGCTGCACGCTGTCGACCGACTGCTCGTCGCAGGGGGACCGGGCGTGCGACACGGCCCAGCCGGGCGGGTATTGCACCATTCTCAATTGCGACGACATGTCGTGTCCCAACCACGCCGCGTGCGTCGCGTTCGATACGAGCATCCCTGGCTGCCCCAACCTCCCATACAACGCCTACCAGCAGCCTGCGCGCACGTCGGTCGCGTTCTGCATGGAGCAGTGCGCAAGCGACTCGGACTGCCGAAGCGGTTATGTCTGCCGCAGCCCCCTCGAGCCCCCGTGGAATGCCGCCATTCTCGACGACGATCAGCACCTCGCCGTCTGCATCGCGGCGACGACATTTCCCTTGTCGGACGCTTCGATCGCCCCGACCGAGGACGGTTCGGTCTGCTCGATGAGCCTTCCTCCGATCCCAGAAGAGACCGGTGCAGCCGAGGTCGGCCCGCCCGTGGAGGGCGGGGCAGACTCCAATGCGGGCTCGAGCGACGCGGCGGCGGCGGGTGCCGTCGACGGTTCCGCCGACGCGGGTTCGTTCGATGCGGCAGGCGTCGAGGCCGGCTCGAGCGACGGGGCGTCGGTGGACGCACCCGAGGGTGTGCCCGCCGAGGCGGGTTCGTTCGATGCGGCAGGCGTCGAGGCCGGCTCGAGCGACGGGGCGTCGGTGGACGCACCCGAGGGTGTGCCCGCCGAGGCAGG
>JBEKFX010000032.1:0-74101 GCA_050013115.1 Polyangiaceae bacterium | reverse complement strand
TCTTGAGTGTCGTCTCGGCTCCACCCAGAAAAAGGTAGCCGTCGGGCGCGAGCACCTGTCGAATGCGAGCCAAAATGGACTGTTTCGTCGGGACGTCGAAATAGATGAGGACGTTGCGGAGAAAGATGACGTCGCAGATTGGCATCCCAGGCCAAGGCTCGACGAGGTTCATCTGCTTGCACTCGAACATGTCGCGCACGGTCGGCTTGATTTGCCAGCTGATCCCTTTTCGCTCGAAGTATTTCACGAGCAGAGGTGCGGGCAGGCCGCGGTTCACTTCGATCTGATTGAAAAGGCCCTGTTTGGCGCGAGACACCATCGTCGCCGACAGGTCGGTTCCGACGATGCGTATGTCCCAGGAGAGGAGATCCGGGAAGTGCTCTCGCACGAGCATCGCGATGCTGTACGCCTCCTGTCCGGTCGAAGAGGCGGCGCTCCAGATCCGAATTTTGCGGCTCGAGGCCCGAGCCTTGCGGAGCGCGGGCAAAATTTCATTCTTCAGGGCGTCGAAGGGATGAATGTCGCGAAAGAAGCTCGTCTCGTTGGTCGTCATGGCCTCGACGACTTTGGAGTGCAGCGCATTCGCCGGCTGTGTCCGGAGTGCCGCGACCATGTCGTCGATCGAAGCAAAACCCTCGGCGCGCGCGATGGGGGCGAGCCTCGATTCGACGAGGTACTCTTTTCCTTCGTCGACCACGATGGCGGAGCGGCGGTAAACGAGCTCGCGGATGAAGTTCAGGCCAGGCCGGGTCAGGGGCACGAATCGCTCCTCGGCGTCCCGGAGGCCTCCGTAGACAATCGCCGTCGTCCGCCGACCCGACGCAAAATTTCGCCAGCCACCTCGCCGAGAGGCAATACGGCCTCCGCGAGGCCCGCGTTGGCGACGAAGCCCGGCATTCCCCAAACGACCGAGGTGGCTTCGTCTTGGACGATGACCTGGCCCCCGGCTTCGCGCACGTACTCGCAGCCGCGCAAGCCGTCCTGGCCCATCCCCGTAAGGACCACCGCCAGCGTGTGCCCGCCGTAGCATTCGACGACCGATCGGAAGAGCACGTCGACGGCCGGCCTGCACGAGTTCTCGTGAGGGCTCTGCACGAGTGCAATACGCCGGGAGGTGCCTTCGCGACGAACGATCATGTGATAGTCGCCGGGGGCGATCCAGATCTCACCGGGCAAAAGCGACTCGCCTCCTTTCGCTTCGTTGACGCACAGTCGAGTGTGAGCGCGGAGTCGCTCCGCCAAGAGGCGCGTGAAGACGGGGGGCATGTGCTGCACGATGACCGCAGGCACCGCCAACGTTGGGGAAAGCCCTTCGAGCATGGAGGTGAGCGCGTTCGGGCCCCCTGTCGAGCAGCCGATGGCGAGAATCTCGACGTGCGGCGCCGCAGCGGTCCTGACTTTCGTCGCGCCCGCCGTCGGCGACGGGCCAGGTCGCGGTGGGGCCGCGACCGCCACGCCTGCCGCCGCACCGAACCAGCGTACCTTCGGAATCAGCTGTTCGCGCACCCGCTCGAGCGAAGCCGCGATGTTTCCGCCGCTCGGTTTCGTCACGTAATCGGTTGCCCCGAGGGTGAGCGCCTGGAGCGTCGCCGACGCCGCGCGCTCGCTGATCGTGCTGAACATGATGACCGGAAGGCGCGGATGGGTCTTGCGAATCTCCGCGAGCGTCGTCAGGCCGTCCATCTCCGGCATCTCGATATCCAACGTCACGATGTCGGGGTTCACCTGAGATATCTTTGCGAGGGCAATTTTACCGTTGGCGGCAGTGCCTACGACTTCGCAATTCGCGTCGGCTGCCAATGCGTCCGAGATGAGGCGACGGACGACGACCGAATCGTCGACGACGAGGACGCGAATCTTAGGCATCGCCTTCGCCGAGCCCGAGGAGCCGCAGCTTGTCTCGGAGCACCTCGTTGGTGAATGGCTTCATGACGTATTCATTGGCCCCCGCCTCGAGTGCGCGCACCATTTGCGTGGCCTCGGCCTCGGTCGTGACCATCAGCACCCGGATGGCCGCAAACTCTGGGCAGGCGCGCATGGCGAGGATGAAATCGAGGCCGTTCATTCGTGGCATGTTCCAGTCGACGAGCGCGAGATCGACGGTCCCGACCTCTTTCAGGCGCTCGAGGGCCTCCGCCCCATCGCCCGCTTCGAACATCGTCTCGAAGCCTTCGGCGACGAGGAATCTCCTCAGGATCGAGCGGATGACCCGCGAGTCGTCGACGATCAGTGCTCTCACTTTCTCATTTCCTTCCCACGCGGAGGACGCGCAAGGCGCAGAGCCCTGCAGAGCTCAGAACCTGGAGGAGAGCTTCTGCAGCTCGGCCGCCATGGTCGTCACCTGAAGCGCGGCGTTCTTGATGTCTTGCACCCCGGCCGACGTTTCTCCTGCGGCCTGGGCGACGCCCGTGATGTTCTGCGCGATCTCGGCGCTCCCCTTTGCAGCCTCAGCGACGTTGCGGCTGATCTCGTTCGTCGTCGCTGTCTGTTCCTCGACGGCGCTGGCGATCGTATTTTGAATGTCGTTGATCTGATTGATGATGCCGCTAATCTGGCCGATGGCCGAGACGGCTCCGCGCGTGTCAGTCTGGATCGCTTCAATCTTCTGACTGATGTCCTCTGTCGCCTTCGCAGTCTCTTTGGCCAGTTCCTTCACCTCGTTGGCGACGACGGCAAACCCCTTGCCCGCCTCGCCGGCGCGCGCAGCTTCGATCGTCGCATTCAGCGCGAGGAGGTTCGTCTGCTGCGCGATCGACGTGATGACCTTGATCACCTTGCCGATCTCGGCGCTGCTCTCACCGAGCTTGGCCACGGTTGCGTTCGTCGTTTCGGCAACCTTGACGGCCGACGTGGCGACGCGCGCCGCTTCGTTTGCGTTCTTCGCGATCTCACGGATGCTCGCCGTCATCTCTTCCGCACCTGTCGCGACCGTCTGCACGTTCTTGTTCACCTGCTCGGCCGCCGCGGAGACGACGGTCGCCTGCGCGGAGGTCTCCTCCGCGGTCGCAGCCATCGTTCCGGCGAGCGCGTCGAGCTCCGCCCCCGCGGTGCCCAGGGTCGTCGCGTTGCTCCCAATCTGGCGCTGAACCTCTGCGCCCTGCTCTCGGCGTCTCACTTGATCCGTGATGTCGGTCGCGTACTTGACCACCTTGGCCGGTTTGCCCGAAAGGTCGAGGATCGGATTGTACGAAGCCTGGATGTAAACCTCTTTGCCCCCCTTTCCGATACGCTTGTATTCTGCGGCTTGATACTCGCCGCGGTTCAACTTGGCCCAGAACTCGCGGTACTCGGGGCTCGATCGCTTGGCCTCCTCGACGAACATGCTGTGGTGTCGACCTTTCACCTCCTCGAGGGAATAACCGAGCGCCTTCAGGAAGTTGTCGTTCGCAGTCACAATCGTCCCGTCCATGCTGAATTCGATGACGGCCTGCGACTTCGAAATGGCGGCGATCTGGTTCGTGTAATCGGCATTCGAAATTTTTTGGGCCGTGATGTCCGTCGCATACTTGACGACCTTGAACGGTTTCCCATTGAGGTCGAGAATCGGATTGTACGACGCCTGAATCCAGACTTCCTTGCCGCCCTTGCCGATGCGCTTGTATTCGCCGGCCTGGTACTCGCCGCGGTTCAGCTTGACCCAGAACTCCCGGTATTCGGGGCTCGATCGGCTGGCCTCGTCGAGGAACGTGCTGTGGTGCCTCCCCTTGACCTCGTCGAGCGAATAGCCGAAGGCCCGGCAGAAATTGTCGTTCGCGGTCAGCACCGTTCCGTCCATGGCGAATTCGATGACGGCCTGCGACTTCGATATGGCCGCCGCTTGACCCGCGTGGTCCTCCGTCTTCGTGATGACCTGCCAGGTCATCATCGTCCCCGTCCGTTTGCCGGTCGCGTCGTTCAGCGCAGTCAAGAGGAGCGACAGTCTCTCCGGTCCCACTTGGACGATGGCACGGTGCGGAAGGTTCTTGTCATCCGCCAGGAGACGACGGACATGCGACGGATTTTTGTGAAAGATGTCGATCGTGCTGCCGACGATCTTGGACGCAGGTACGGGCAAGTACCTCTCCAAAGACTGCATCGTCTCGTACGACGCGGCGTTCATTTGCCGGATCACGAAGTCGGCGTCGCAAGTGATGATGGACACGGGCGTTCGCTCGATCATCTGCGCAAGCTGCGACGCCTCTTCCCGTGCCTTCGAGCGGTCGGTCACGATGGCGATCATGATCAAGACGCCGCGCCCGCTCTTTCCCTGGGTCGGCAAGGGCGATGCGGTGATGGCGACCAGGTCTTTGCCCACGGCGGTCTCGGCGCAGACCTCCTTGCCCGCACGCAGGTTGCGCCGGTCTTGCTGCGAGAATGCATGGATGATGTCGAATGGTTCTCCGACCATCCCGTCGGGGCCCGCTTCGAGGGCGTCGGCCAGAACCTCGAGAGCCCGTCGCGCGGCCCCGTTCGCGTAACGGACCGTGAGGGTCGCATCGCAGTACAAGAGCCCGACGGGCGCGAGCTCGAGGAGCGTTTCGATCGGAAGGCTGGCCTCCGGCGCCGCTGGCGCCGGCGGAATGACGCTGTGGCCATTGGTTTTCGCGTCGCTCGTCGTTGCCTCGCTCATGATCGTCGTCTCCCTCTTGCCTTTGCTTCGTCTTTCAAATTCGTCGCTTCGACTGGCCCCGTGCGGGACAGCTTCGCCTACGGTCGATCGTGCGGCCGGCGGGGGCCGCCGGGGTCTCGGCGACACGGCGTCAGCCCCCCAACTGAGGACCCGCGGGCTCGGCAATCGCTCGCTCGGTGTCGAGGACTAGCAAGAGCCGCTCCTTGAGCTTGCAGACCCCTGCGATGAGCTCTCGAGCGCCCGCGCTCAACGTTTCGGGCACGCGCTCGCGGCTCGATTCCGCCACTTCGACGACATCGCCGATCTCGTCGACAAGCAGGCTGACCGCACCGTCGTCCGTGCGGACGACGACGTTCATCGGCAACTGACCGGAGGGCCTTGTGGGCAGCCCGAGTCGGGCGCGGAGGTCGAGGGCGGTCACGATTTGGCCGCGAAGGTTGATAAGCCCGCTGATGACCGCAGAGGCCAAGGGCACCCGTGTCATCTCCTGGTATCGGATGACCTCTTGGACGCGCTTCACGTCGACTCCAAAGAAGCGGTCGGCGACGAAAAAAGTGCAGTATTGTTGAGTATCGCCCGCCATGGTCCCCTCACGCTGCGGTGCTTCGTTCGAAAAAACCCGGATCGGTCTGGCGAATGACGCCATGTACGTCGAGCAGATCCGTCACTTGTCCGGCGATCACGGCCGAGCCGATGACGCTGTGGCCCGCCGCCCGTTGCTCCTCGGTGATGGACTCTTCGACGATGTCGAGAATTCTATCGACGATCAATCCCACGCTGCGCCCGTGTTCCGAATAGACAACGACCTGGAGCGGCCCCTCGTCGTCTCTCGCCCGCTCGTCCATCACGCCGCAAAGATCGATGAGCGGCAGGATTCGCCCGCGATATTGCACGACGTGCCGGCCGCTCGAACGCTCCAATCGCTTTCGCGGAAACTCCTCGAGGCGAGCGACCATCGACAAGGGGATGGCCATGCGTGCCTCGTCGCGGACACGAAAGAGGAGCACGGCCCGTTTCTGGTCTTCGGTCTTGGCGGCTTTCGTGACCTCTTCGACGAGGTTTCGGTCGCGTATCTCCGAAATGACATTCGCTCTCTGCGCGATCCCGAGGACGTCGAGGATGAGGGCGACGCGCCCGTCGCCCATGATGGTCGCTCCGGCGAAGGCCGAAAGGCCCTTCAGCTCCTTGCCCAACGGCTTGACGACGATCTCCTCCGTGTCGCTCACGCCGTCGACCACGAGGCCGAACTGTCGGTCGTCGGCCTGGAGAACCACGATGTTGACGGCGCCCGACTGCGCCGGCCCTGCATCGGGAAAATTGAGCGTCCGGTTGAGATAGACGAGCGGCAGGATGTTCCCGCGTAGTCTGTATACGGGGGCGCCGTTAATGTGTTCTACGCCGGTCCGCGCCTGCTCGCCCTCGAGGCGAACGAGCTCGAGGAGGCTCACCTGAGGAATGGCGAAGCGCTCGGTGTGGCTCGTGACGACGAGCGCCGGAATGATGGCCAGCGTGAGCGGGATCTTGATCTTCAACGTCGTGCCTTGACCGGCTTTGCTCTGTACGTCGACGGTGCCGCCGATCTTCTCGATGTTGGTCTTGACGACGTCCATGCCGACACCGCGACCCGACACGCTCGTAACCTTCTCGGCGGTCGAGAAGCCGGGCAAGAAGATGAGGTTCAGGCTCTCGCGGTCGCCCATTCGACCGGCCCGTTCGGGCGTGATGAGCCCGCGGGCCGTGGCGTGGTCGCGCATCTTTTGGGGTTCGATTCCGGCGCCGTCGTCGGAAATCTCGATGTTGACCTGACCGCCTTCGTGGTACGCGCGCAAGAGCAGTTTGCCGACAGAGCTCTTCCCGCGCGAAACCCGCACTTCGGGGGCTTCGATGCCGTGGTCGACCGAGTTTCGCACGAGGTGCGTCAGCGGATCCTTGATCGCCTCGATGATCGTGCGATCGAGGTCTGTCTCTTCGCCGATCATCTCGAGTTTGACCTGTTTGCGGCAGGTCAGCGCCAGATCGCGGACGACCCGGGGGAATTTGTTCCAGACGCTGCCGATCGGTTGCATGCGTGTCTTCATCACGCCTTCTTGCAGCTCCGTAGTCAGGAGATTCAGCCGTTGGGAGGTGCCTAGAAACGAGGAATCCTTGCTCTGACCCGCGAACTGCAAGATCTGGTTGCGCGCCAGGACGAGCTCGCCGACGAGGTTCATCAGCTTGTCGAGCAGGCCGACGTCCACCCGGATGCTCGTGTCCGAAATGGCCGCGCGGACCTCCTGCTGGGTCTCGAGCGCCTCGATGACCGCCTGCGCCTTCACGTGCCCGTTCGCGACGAGGATCTCGCCGAGTTTGCGAGAATCGTCCTTCTGCTGCTCGAGAGCCTCCGCGAGGGTCTTCGGGTCGATCGCACCTGATTGCATCAAGATCTCGCCGAGCGGGGGGACGCGCTGCTTGCAAAGCGACGCGAGCTGGTCGACGAGGTGGCGGTAGTCCTCGGTTCCCTCCGTCGACGACGTCTCGACGCATCTCAAGATGCGGCGTACGGCATCCACCATGGAAAGGAGCGTCGAGGTGATCTCGGGAGTCAGCTTGAGGTGGCCGTCGCGAAGTTTGCTGAGGACGTTCTCTCCGGCGTGAGTCAGCGTTTCGAGCTGCGTGAGTCCGAGAAAACCGGATGTGCCCTTGATCGTATGGATCGTGCGAAAAATTCCCGCAATGCGGTCTGCGGCGGCCGGGTTGCTCTCGAGCGCGACGAAGTCGCGATCGAGCTGATCCAAGTTCTCGGTGCTCTCGACCAAGAACTCACGAAAAATCTCCTCGTCGCCGACCGTCATCGCGTGCCTCCCCCGCTCGAACCGCTATGTCGGAGCCATGGCTCCTCGGCGTCGGCAAGAGGAGAGGACGGTTTGACCGCAAAGGCGGTTAAGGTCATTCTGAAAAAGCCGGCAGGCGCTGCCGAGGCTTTTCGGTGCAAGAATTGCGTGCCCACGCCAAACCTGCGCGGAATGAAATGGGGTGCGCGGCCGAGCGATGAAATGGCCCGACCTTTCGGTCAAGGGTCCCGTCCGTGGCGGATGCTCGGGCTTTGCTCAGGTGGGTTCGTCTTCGAGACCGTCGAGCGAGTCGAGCTCGCGCTGCAATCTCGCGAGCTCCGGATCGCCGACGTCCGACCCCCGGACAATCGCGATTTGCCGGCGGAGGAACGCGCGCGCCTTCGTGTAGGCACCCTCGCGACGATAAAACTGCCCAATGCTCTTGACGTGTTGAAGTAGTGATGCGGTCGACTCACCATCGGCCGACTGCGATATCTCGACCGCGCCGCGGAGCGTCGTCTCGATCTTGGCATTCATTCCGGCGCGCATGCGCTCCGCTACGACGATTCGCCGCTGTAACTCGTCGACCCGAACGGGCTTTACCAAATAGTCGTCCGCCCCCGCACGAAAGCCCTCGAGCGAGTTTTCCTCGCTCGACATGGTCGTCACGATGACGAGATAGCTATACCTGTCTCGCGCCTCCGCACGAATGAGTTGGCATAGCTCGACCCCCGATACGTGCGGCATGAGCCAATCCGTAATGACGAGCGGAATATCCGCCTGCTGAAATAGCTCCCATGCCTCGCGACCGTCGTGGGCGATCAGCACCTCATGTCGCATCTTGCCGAGCGCGGCACCGAGGAGTCGCAGGGACACCGGATCGTCGTCGGCGATGAGGACTCGCATCGTTGAACGGCTTACGGTCCGGCGATGCCAAGGCTTTAGCGGCAGGGTGGATTGGAAGGGCGGCCGGGGTGCCCCGGCCGGGGCCGCAGCCCGCGGCCATCGCGCGGGGCCAGCGGCTTCGCGATGACGTTCCGTTCGGGCTCGACGGTTGGAACAACCGATCGTGCTCGGCCGTTGCCCCGGGCCGGGGGTCCAGCCTGCGGCTCCGCTCGACGGGACGCGTCGGGACGCCCTGGGTGCGCTCGGGATGACTGCCGGAAAAAGCGACGAGGGCCTCGCCAGTGTCGCTGTCACAGGCTATCGGCCATGGATAAATCGTGCTTTTCCGAGCGGCTGCCCCGGTGACGTCCCCCCTATCCCGCCACACCTCGAGCATGCGCCTCGGCTCTCCGTGGCGCCCGGTTTGTCGCCCTGCCCCGAGTCGCCCCGACCGTTCTGCTGGAGACGGCCGACTCCTCGGGCCTGCTCTGCGCGGCGCCATCCTCGCCGTCCTTGCGCCGGGGCTCGCCGCGATCGCCCCGTTGGGGTGCAGTAAAACAAGGGCGCAGGCCGACAACACCGTGAGCGACGCGGACACCGTCAACGATGCCGCCGCGGTGACGGGCGGGGCGGATCTGAGCCCTCCGCCGCCCGTCGTCGCCGAAGATCCCAGCATTCCTGTCCACGAGGCTGTCGTCGGGGCGACGCCGGTGCCTGCCGATTATGCGGCGCCCATGCCTCCCCCGGCCCCGGTCGTCGAGGAGGAGCCCCCGCAACCCGAGCCGGACGAGGCTTGGATCCCGGGCTACTGGTGGTGGAGCCCTCCGCTCGGCCGCTACGTGTGGGTGAGTGGAGCTTGGCGTCGTCCTCCGCCCGATGAAATCTGGTCGCCCGGCGCGTGGAATCTGGTGGACGGGGCGTATGCGTGGGCCCCTGGGTACTGGGGGCCCCGCGGCTACGCAGCGGTTTACGTCGATGTTGGGCCCCCTCCGTGGCGCGCGGAGGTTTACGGCGCGCCGCCCAGCGTCGGGTTCGTCTGGACTCCCGGTTATTACGGGTATCGCGGTGGCAGCTACGTTTGGGTCGGAGGCTCCTGGCTGCGCCCGCCCGGCGCGGGGCTTGGTTGGATCGAGCCACGCTACGTGAGCATCGGGCATCGCTACGCCTTTCAGCCAGGTCGATGGGACTTCGCGCCGGAACGGCGAGGGACGGTCTACCGACCCGACGTGAACGCGCATCCTGGCGCGCATCTTCGCCTCACACCCCTGCCGCAGGGCGTCGTGTCGGCGCACGCGAACTTCGTCACGGCGGCCGCGCGGGCCATCGCCCACGGAGCGACACGGACCGCCAACGGCGGCTACGCCATGCGCGGCGGGGCGGGGACGCCCCACGCGATCGGGCATCCCGGGGAAGACGAGGCTCACGGCGTCGTCGGTCCCGCAAGAGAGGGAGAGCCGCACGGGGCCGGCAGCCCTCCCGGAGGAGGCGAGGCGCGACCGAAGGACGAATTCAAGAAAGGGACCGAGCTTCGCGGTGGAGCCGCCGCGAAGGAGACCCCGTTTCATGGCCCAACCCCGGTCGAAGAGCATCGCGGCGGACCCCCTCCCTCCCGCGTAGCCGCTCCGGCGGGGGTGCATGAGGGCGCCCCGCATCCAGCCACGAAGCGGAGGCCTTGATGTCTCCGAGCCGCGCAAGCGCTCACCCCCGCACGGGCCGCTCCGGCCGGGGTCAGCGTGCGAACGAGGACCCTTGTCGAATTTTTCGCTCGGCGCGATGAAGGCCGCCTCATGGCGGGGGGGCACGAAACGTAGCTGCGCATGAGCTCCAGCACTGCGAGCACACCGGGCGAAGGAGCTCCTCCCACCGATGCGCGCTCGCCGCTGCAGTTCCCGTCCGAACTGCCCATCTCATCCCGTGTACGCGACATCGCCACGGCCATCGTCGAGCATCCCGTCGTCATTGTCGCGGGCGCTACGGGATCCGGTAAGACGACGCAGCTTCCCAAGATTGCGCTTGCCATCGGGCGCGGTGTCGTCGGGCTCATCGGCGTCACTCAGCCTCGCCGCATCGCCGCCACGAGTGTGGCTGCGCGTGTCGCGAGCGAGGTCGGAAGCCCCTTGGGCACCGAGGTCGGCTACCACGTCCGCTTCGACGATCGCACGTCGCCCGGCACGTACGTCAAGTTCATGACCGACGGCATTCTCCTCGCCGAAATACAAGGCGATAGGCTGCTTCGCCGGTACGACACCATCATCATCGATGAGGCGCACGAGCGAAGCCTGACGATCGATTTTCTCCTCGGGTGGCTGAGGCGCATCCTTCCGGAACGTCCCGACTTGAAGGTGGTCGTCAGCTCGGCCACGCTCGATACCGAGCGGTTCTCTGAATTCTTCGGAGGTGCGCCGGTCATCACGGTCGAAGGCCGCAGCCACCCGGTCGACGTCCTCTATGAGCCGCCGCCTGACGGTGCGGATCTGCCCGAGGCCGTCGCGAGCGCAGTCGTGAGCGTGACGTCGCTCGACCCCCATGGCGACATTCTCGTGTTTCTGCCCGGCGAGCGAGAAATACACGAGACCGAGCGTGAGCTCGTCGCGAGAAATCTGCGCCACACGGTCATCGAACCGCTCTACGCACGCCTTTCTGCAGCCCACCAGGCGAGGGTCTTCGCGAGCATCCCGGAGAGACGCATCATCCTCGCGACCAACGTCGCCGAGACCTCGCTCACCATCCCGGGCATCGTCTACGTCGTCGACACCGGCTACGCGCGCCTGGCGCGCTACGATTCTCGATCAGGGACGACGCGCTTGCAGATCGAAGCCATCTCCCAGGCCAGCGCCGATCAAAGGAAAGGACGCTGTGGCCGCGTGCGCGAGGGCATCTGCCTTCGCCTCTACGACGAGTCGAGTTTCGCTGCCCGGCCGGCGTTCACGGACCCGGAGATCAAGCGCACCGGTCTGGCGGGCGTGATTCTGAGGATGAAAGCTCTCGGATTGGGCGACGTCGAGGACTTCGCGTTCCTCGATCCGCCGCAGCCGAGGTCGATCAGCGAGGGCTACCGCGTTCTCGAGGAGCTCGGCGCCTTGGGAGCGCAGCGCGAGCTCACGCCCGTAGGCGAGCGCCTTGCACGCTTCCCCGTCGACCCCCGCATCGGCCGCATGATCCTGGCGGGAGCCGAATACGGCTGCTTGACCGAAATCCTCATCGTCGCGGCAGGTCTCAACGTCCAAGATCCGCGCGAGCGCCCGCGCGATGCGCAGCGGAGGGCCGACGAGCTGCATCAGCGCTTTCGCGATGAGCGGTCCGATTTCGTCGGATTGCTGCGGCTATGGTCGTTCGTTCGCGAGGTCGAGAGCAGGGGCACTGCGGCGTTGCGGCGCGCATGCAAAGAGTACTTCCTTTCGTTCGCACGCATTCGCGAATGGGGCGACGTGCATCGTCAGCTCGAAGACGTCGTGCGCGAAATGCGGCTCGCGGAGAATGCGCCAGGCGGCGGCCGGCGGGCGCGGGGCGCGCCGCCCCCCACCGCCATCGAGTACACCGACGCGCTGCACCTGGCCATCCTCACCGGGCTTCCGTCCAAAGTCGGTGTCTACAGCGCCGAACATCGCGCCTACTCGGGCGCCAGGCAGACACGCTTCGCGCTTCATCCGTCATCGTCTCTCGCGGCCAAGCCACCAGCTTGGATCATGGCGTTCGAGCTCGTCGAGACGACCCGTCTTTTTGCGCGCTTGGCAGCAAAAATCGACCCTGAATGGTTGCTCGAGGCCGCCCCGCATCTTTTGAAGCGCAGCTATTCGGACCCGCACTGGTCGGAGAAGTCGGCGAGGGCTTCGATCCGAGAGCACGCCACGCTGTTCGGCCTGCCCATCTTTCGCGACCGCAGCGTGGACTACGCCAGCGTGTCGCCTGCCGAAGCCAGGCGGCTGTTCATCGACCATGCGCTCGTCCGAGGTGAATACCGTACGCGAGGCGCTTTCGCGGCAAAAAATAAGGAGATCCTCGCCCAAATGGCGAGGCTGCGCGACAAGGCGCGGCGCAGCGACATGCTGGTCAACGAGGACGCCCTGATCTCCATCTTCGATCGCCGGGTGCCCGCCTCGGTCGTCAACGGCAAAACGTTCGAAGCGTGGCGCGAGCGCGCGGAACAGGAAAACCCCGACGTTCTGCTTCTTTCGCTCGAAGACGTCGTCGCAGCCGACCCGAGCCTCGTGCCCTCCGACTACCCGGACTCGATCCACCTCCACGGAACCGATTTGGCCGTAACCTACCGCTTCGAGCCTTCCGCCGAGGACGACGGCATCACGCTGACGGTCCCGCTCGCGCTCCTGCCCCAGATCCACCCGGGCGAGCTCGACTGGACGATTCCGGGCTGGCACCGGGAGAAGATTGCGGGGCTGTTGCAAGAGCTCCCGCGCCCCGTCCGGCGCGAGCTTGGTTCCATCCCCGAGCTTTCCGCAGAGCTGGCCACGCGCCTTTCGCCATTCAAGGGAAAGATGGTCTCGGCGCTTGCGGCGGCCATTGCCGAGTGCCGCGGTGTGGAAGTGCCGGAAGCGTCGTTTCGACCCGATGTCCTGCCTGACTACCTGCGGCTCATGTGCCGCATCGTCGGTGAGGGCGGCAAGGTCATTGCTCAGAGCAAAGGCATCGAGGCCTTGTTCGAGCAGTGCGGACCGCGCGCTCGGGCGGTCTGGCAACAAGCGGCGCCCCTGCCCCGTTGGACTCGCGCAGGCCTCACGACGTGGGACTTCGGCGAGCTCGACGCATTCGTCGTGCGGCACGTGTCTGGGGTTGCGGTGCGCGCGTACCCCGCTCTCGTGGATAGGGAGACCTCCGTCGAGCTTTCGTTGCTCGAATCGACCGATGCCGCCGAGGTGGCCACCCGCGCCGGGGTCGAGCGGCTGGTCAGGCTGGCGGCGCGCGCGCCTCTCTCGGCGGTTTCATCCCGAGTTCCACGGCGCTTCCCTCATCCGGGCGGTGCGGGGAGCTCGCGCGCCGACGACGATGCGTTCCGGTCGACGGTCGTCGCGCGAATCGTCGAGCAAGCCTTTGATTTGGGCGAGGGCACGCCGCTTCCGCGAACCAAGGCCGCGTTCGACGAGGTCCTCGCCGCCGGTACCCCACGCATCGAGTCCGCCTCTCGGCTCTTCATCGAGTCCATCGAGCGCGCGTCGTCCGAGCTCGACGCCACGCTTCAGGCTTTGCGGAGCGCGACGAAACATCCGAGCGCGAAAGTGGCTATCGCGGAAATCCGCAATCAGCTCGAGGCTCTCTTCCCGCCCGACCTCCTGGCGTGGGTTCCGCTGGGTCGTCTCGAACACTTCCCCCGCTATCTGCGCGCCGCCCAGGCGCGCCTCGGGCGAGCGATTGCCGACCCCGGCAAGGACGCTGAAAAGGCCTCGCAGGTCCTGCCCCTATGGGCTGCCTGGGTGGCCAAGCGGGCGAGCGCCCAGGACCAGGCGACGGTGCGACGGCTTCGATGGTCGCTCGAGGAGCTCCGCGTCGCCGTCTTCGCACCCGAGCTCAAAACGGCGGCTCCCGTCTCGGCGGCCAGATTGTCGGCGGAGCTGGCTGCACTGAGGTGACGAATCCACGCTCTCGGCCGCGAGACGGCGGATGGCGGGTGCTGTGCCGGGCCGGCCCATGGCCCACCTCCCTCACCGCGGCACGAAGCCGCGTGCGCCGTGGCGGGGCGCTCCCCAGACGAGCAGGGCGGGCGGCGAGCACACGCTCGCTCCGCGCATGCGGGCATCGATTGTCAGCGAAGCCCGCATCCCGTAGTGTCCTGCCCGAACGCCAGGAGAATGAGGGCCTGATGCAAGAGCTGACCGCGCCGGCCGCGGAGGCCGTTCGAGACTTGTCGCGACGCTACGGCGTCAGCGAAGACGCCGTTCGAACCCTGCTTTTCGCCGTATCCGCGGGCGGTGGAACCATGGCCCAATTTTACCACAGCGAGCTCGGCGGCGGTGGTCAGTGGATGCGCGGTGGCATGACGATGGTCGGGGACATGTTCAACGCCGGGTTGCAGTCGCGCGTGAACAGCCTCTGCTCGGAACTCTCGTCACTCCTCGCTTCGCAGAATGTCTTTGCGCCCGTTCCGCGCCAAGACTTCGGCGCGGGGTCGATCGGCGTCGGAAGCTCCGTGGGCGGGTGGTGGCCCTCCGAGCTTGGCTCGCCGAGTTCAAGCGGTGGGCAGAACGACGCGCAATATGCTTATTTTCCTCATGCGCGCCGGCTTGCGATTCGGGAAGCCGGTCGAATGGCACTCTACGACACACTCGATCACCGAATCGGTGGGGTGCAGCAGCAGCAGGGCGGCGGCGCCGGGTCTCTCTCATTTTCGAGTCAGTACGGGACTTTTTCCGTCGCCTCCCTTCCGTTGGCACCGGAGTCCCCCAGCCTCGGACCATCTCCGATCGTTGACCCGGCGCCGTCCGCTCACCAGCCGGCCCCCGCCCACGAGGCGGCCCCCGCCGGTACGCGGTCGTTCGATGGCACGCCTGCCGTACGAAGCGATGGGGGCGGACGGCGGACACCCGAAGAAATTCTGGCCGCCATCGAACGATTGGCTGACCTGCATCGCAAGGGGGTCCTGACCGACAGTGAATTTCAGGCGAAAAAGGCCGATCTCTTGGCGCAGCTCTGACTGCGAGACATCGTGCCCGGCCGAGGTCCCCAGCTGATTCCAAGGATTGTGCGCGGATAGGCCCGCACCGGCTTCGCCGGTTCGACACCTGGCGCGCGCGGGACGACGACTCGCTCGCGGTGGGTGATCCGCATGCTCGGGCCATCCGTCGCCCTGTTATGGCGCAAAGGTTTCCGCTATTCGTCACGAAATCGCCGTTTCGGAGCCTCGAGCCCTTGAGCCTTCAAAGCCTCGAAAACGAGGCGCCGATGAGCGGCCTCCGAGGCCTGGCCGACCATTTGTCTTAAGAACGCCGTGCGACTACGTTACGTTCGCCACGGTCCTAGCCCGCGCACCAAACCCGAATCGACTCATCCACTGCATAGAAAGACACTCCCGTGGCCGCACGTATCCCCCTCGAGCGCATCCGCAACATTGGCATCTCCGCCCACATCGACTCCGGCAAGACGACCGAGCAGCAGCTCCAACCCCACAACATCAACATCATCGATACGCCCGGCCATGTCGACTTCACGATTGAAGTCGAGCGCGCGCTCCGCGTGCTCGACGGTGCGATTCTCGTGCTCGACTCGGGAAAGGGGGTCCAGAGCCAGTCGATCACCGTCGATCGGCAAATGAAGCGCTATCGCGTTCCGCGCATCGCCTTCGTCAACAAGATGGACAATCCCGGCGCCAATTACGACCGCGTGGCCGAGATGCTGAAGGAAAAGCTTGGGCATCATCCGGTCAAGCTTCAGGTTCCCATCGGCGCCGAAGCGGGTTTCAAAGCGATTATCGACCCCATCGTCGGCAAAGCATTCTTTTTCGACGGCGAGGACGGCGCGACGGTTCGCGAAGAGGCGATCCCCCCTGAATACGCGGCACGAGCCGCCGAAGCCCGCCACGACATCATTCATCGCGTTGCCGACGTCGACGACGAGCTTGCGGAAAAATTTCTGAACGAAGAGCCCATATCCGCGGAAGATCTCCGCGCCGCGATTCGCCGCGCCACCTTGGCCTTGAAGATGACGCCGGTCATGTGCGGTTCGGCGATCAAGAACAAGGGGGTTCAGCTCTTGCTCGATGCCGTCGTCTACTACCTGCCCAACCCGACCGAAGTCGTCAACGAAGCGCACGACCAGAACAAGCAGGAAGAGAAGATCGTCATCGACTCCGACCCGACGAAGCCGTTCGTCGGGCTGGCCTTCAAGCTGCAACAAGACAAGTACGGCCAGCTGACGTACTTCCGCGTCTATCAGGGGAAGGTTGCGGCCGGCGATACCATCTTCAACGCCAGCAACGAGATGCGAAAGGTGCGCGTGCCCCGGATGTTCCGAATGCATTCGGACGATCGCGAGGAAATCGAAGTGGCGGAGAGCGGCGACATCGTCGCATTTTACGGGGTAGAAGCGAGTTCGGGCGAGACGTTCACCGACGGCAAGGTCAACGTCACGCTGACCTCGATGCATGTGCCCTCCGCGGTCATCGCCCTCGCGGTCGCTCCCAAGGATCGAGCGGCCGAGACCAACTTCTCGAAAGCGCTCAACCGCTTTACGAAGGAAGACCCGACGTTTCGGGTGCATCAGGACGAAGAGTCGCAGCAGACGATCATCAGCGGCATGGGCGAGCTCCATCTCGACATTTACATGGAGCGCATGCGACGCGAGTACAACTGCGAGGTCGTCGCCGGCAAGCCCCAAGTTGCGTACCGCGAGACGATCACGAGGCGGGCGGAAATCAACTACACGCACAAAAAGCAGACCGGCGGCTCCGGGCAGTACGCTCGAGTCCTCGGCTACATCGAGCCGCTCCCCCCGGATGCGGTCGAGACCTACGAGTTCGTGGACGACGTGACCGGGGGGGCCATTCCTCGCGAGTACATCCCGTCGTGTGACAAGGGCTTCAAGGAGGGAGTGCGCAAAGGCACGATGATCGGGTTTCCGGTGGTGGGCATCCGCTGCGCGGTGACGGACGGTGCGGCGCACGCCGTCGATTCGTCGGAAATGGCCTTCAAGACTGCAGCGCTGATGGGCTTTCGAGAGGCGTACGCGAACTCCGCCCCTACCATCTTGGAACCGATCATGAAGGTCGAAATTGACGCACCCATCGAATTTCAGGGGGCGGTCGTCGGCCAGGTCAACCAGCGTCGCGGCGTGATCTTGGAGACCGTCGGCGGCGAAAACGTCAGTGTGACCTGCGAGGTACCGCTCAACGCCATGTTTGGGTACTCGACCGATCTGCGCTCGGCGACACAAGGCAAGGGCACCTTCACCATGGAGTTTGCGCGGTACGCGATCGTGCCCAAGCAGGAGCAAGAGGAAATGGTAAAGAAGTACCGCGAGAAGCTCGCGGCGGAGGCTGCGGCGCGGAGGTAGAGGCAGCCGGGTCTCAGCCGGCCCTTCTCGGCGCGGAGGACCGGCGGAGCGATGCGGCCGTGGGCGCTGAGCCGCGCCCGCGTCCGACGTGGCCGCCAAAAGCCAAGAGCCCCTCCGCGCGGTTCCCGTTCTCGCGAGGGGCCGGCGAGCGCCGTTGCGGTCGATTCGGGAGCCTGCCGTTGCGACGGGGCATCGCCGTCCGCATCGAGGGTGCGCGTCTCGCGCGGCCGGCGGTGATCACACGAAGTGCTCAGAATGGATCCATAGACGGCCATTCGTCGAGTGTGTCTCGAGGCGTGGGATTCGGCTCGGCTTCTTCGCGCGGTCCGTGGCGCGCTTGCGCCGGCGTGCCCCGACGCGCTGGTGCTCGGGCCGCGTGCAGTGCTGCGCGAAAGAGGCGCGGCGAAGCGGCTTCGTGTGCGCGCCACGCGAATCGCGCGGGAGGCGGGTGCAATCGTGCAATGGTGTAACGAGTGCTGCGCGAAAGAGGCGCGGCGAAGCGGCTTCGTGTGCGCGCCACGCGAATCGCGCGGGAGGCGGGTGCAATCGTGCAATGGTGTAACGGGTCGTCAGGCCTTCGCGCTCGCCTCGTCCGAGTGAGAGAGTTTTTCTCGTCCGGTCACGGAATCGCGCTACGCTTGCTTCCGAACGGCCGTGTGTTCACGGTAGCCGGCAATGCTGCGGGCCGACCGCGCGGCCCGGGGTCGGGGCCAAAGGACGAGTGCGACATTGTCCCAATCAGGCGTTTTTCGCGCCGCTTATTCGGCGGCTGTCTTCGGTCTCGTGCTGATCGTCGCAGCGTGCGGCGGCCGCTCGGCTTTGGATGGACTGACAGTCCCTTCGACCCTCGAGGCGGGCGCTGGCTGTGACGCCAACACGTGCCCCAATGGCTGCTGCGCATCGGACGGGAGCTGCGCGCCTGGTGACAGCGTGAACCAGTGCGGTACGGGCGGCGGCTCCTGCCAAGATTGCGTGTCTTCTGGCTTTGCGGTCTGCAACCCGGGTCAAGTGTGCTCGAGTCCAGCCACCGAATGCGGCCAAAGCAATTGCGCCGGGTGCTGCTCACAAAACGAGTGCCACCCAGGAACGAGCGCGACGAGCTGCGGCGCCCAAGGGCAACCGTGCCAATCATGTGCTGGCACGTGCGTCGTCTCTGCCAATGGGTCGCAATGCGCCGCGGCGCCGCCGGCCGACGCGTCATCGTGCGCAGCAACCTGCACCGGATGTTGCTCCGGCGAACAATGCTTGGCAGGTGACGCCCCCGCCGCATGTGGGGCACAAGGGGCTCCCTGCACCAACTGCGTTCTGCTCGGGACCCTTTGCGCGCCCGGCAACGCGGCGGGGTCGGGTGGCTCCTGCGAGCCGGTATCCGAGTGCAATACGTTTAGCTGTCCGACGGGCTGCTGCGACGGGAACAATCTGTGCCAGCCGGGCTCGAACGCCCAAGCGTGCGGCGATAACGGTTCGGCCTGCCAAGCCTGTCCGGCGAACTACGGTTGCATCAATCAAACGTGCCAATCGTCGTTGTGCAACGGGATGACTTGCCCCAACGGCTGTTGCGATTCGTTCGGAAACTGCCAGGTCGGAACGGCCTCGGCCGCGTGTGGGGCGAATGGTCAATTCTGCGTCAATTGCGTGCAAGAAGGGGGAAATTGCATGGACCAGGAATGCGTGGTGGCACCCCCTCAGCCGTGCACGTGCCCGCTGGGGTGCTGCGATTCGAACAACCAGTGCCAACCCGGCGCTGCCAACACGCAGTGCGGCTCTGGTGGACAATTCTGTAGCAACTGCACGCTATTTGGCGACGAATGCATCACCCAGCAGTGCAACTTCCCTCAAGACGCGGGCGTTTGCAACTTCGAGACGTGTCCGTCGGGTTGCTGCGACTCGAGCGGCCTATGCGAGCAGGGGCTCACTGGGACCTCGTGCGGCGGTTCCGGTACCACCTGTCAGAACTGCCTTGCCGTCGGCGAGATCTGTTCGAATCAGCAGTGCGCCCTCACAGCGCTCCCCGACGGGGGCCGCATCTGCAATTCCGAGAATTGCAATGGCTGCTGCGACGCGCTCGGCAACTGCGACGACGGCAATTCGGATACGGCGTGCGGCGGCAATGGCCAACGATGCCTCGACTGCACCACCAACGGTGGCCAGTGCTTTGGCGACGCATGTCAAGCGCCCGACGGGGGCACGATCTGTTCGCAGACTTGCGCGGGCTGTTGCGACGCGAATGGCAACTGTCAAGCTGGATTCGCGGATACGCAGTGCGGCGCCAACGGAGAAGTATGTGAAAACTGCAAGGCCCTCGTTCCGGCATCCACATGCGATCTGAGCGTTGCCCAGCGCGTTTGCGCGAGCCAGCAAACGCTGTGTCCCGCGGCTTACCTCGGCTGCCCGACGGCGCTCCAGGCGCCCGTCTTGGTGCGCCAGCCGGTGTGTCCGGCGAATGATCTTCAGAGCGCGGCAACGGCGTGTGTCGGGGGCGCGAACACGTCGTCGTGCAACACATTTCTCACCTTCGAGGCGAACGCCAACCCCGCCTGCTCCAGCTGCCTGGAGCCATTCGAGTACGACTTTATCCAGCAAAGCGGAGTGAGCGCCTGCCTCGCGCCATTTCTCGACGCAAGCTGCAACCATGAGAACGCATGCATGACCGACTGCGTGACGGAGAGCTGCTTCGACTGCATCGATGTCCCTTCGTCCGAGGCGTGCGATCTGCAAGTGCAGACGGGGACATGCGCGACGTATTTCCAGGGCGACGCGTGCATCACGCAGGCGTTGAATGGAGCGGCCATCGCTTGCAATTCGGCCGCCTACGCAAACTTCGGCGCCTGGTTCGGGGCGGTCGGGGCGCTCTACTGCGGACAATGAACCGACAGCACCTGCGGGTGTCCTCGGGGCCGCGGTCCAATCGACGAATTTGCGATCACCGACGACCCCGCCGCCTTGGTGGTTGGATGCACCGCGCGCAAACGTGTGCTGCGCCCATCATTTCGTCGCGCTCGCCGGTCGATGGGGGCGCGGCGACCATGGTTGTCCTGTCTCGCAGTCGAAGTGCGAAAGACGAACGGCGTTTCGCGATAGGTCGATGACGCCGAAGACGATCGGCAGGCCAAATCGGCGTGGGCCCGCGGACCCCGGGTTGAAGACCGAGAGATCGCCGTCGCGCGCGATGAGAGGCACGTGCGAATGTCCGCACACGACCAGCGACGCCTGGCAGCTCCGTGCGAGACGCGCGGCGTCGGCGCGAAGCCTTGGCCCATTCACCGCGATGTGCATGATGAGAATGCGAAGCAGCCGCGCGTCGGCCGACATGACGTCGAGCGTCAGGACGTCCGGAAGGCTTGCCCCCCGCGCGTCGATGTTCCCGCGAACCGCGAAAAGTGGAGCGACGGCTGCCAGCGCATCGAGCACGCCGAGCTCGCCGATGTCGCCGGCGTGCAGGATCGCGTGTGGAGACAGGGATTCGAGGTGCACGGTCGTCGCCGGATGAGGCGCCGAGTGCGTATCGGCCACGACGGCCAACCGCAGGTCGGCGCCGACCGGCATGGCGATGCGGGCGCTCTTCGTGAGGATCTTCGAGTGGCCCAAGACTTCGGACGTCTCCGGCTCAAGCAATCCGGCACGCCTCGTCGAAGTCGAGCCGTGGATTCCGCGGACTGAGCTTCTCGGGCACCCCGTAGCCGAGGTTGACGATGAGGATCGATCGCCAATGCAAGGCGCCGAAGAACGTCTCATCGATCTTGGCGCGGTCGAACCCACCCATCGGACCGCAATCGAGCCCGAGCGATCTCGCCGCCAAAATCATGTACGCGGCCTGCAGCGACCCGTTCTGGACGAGGAAGAACTCGCGGATCTCGGGCGATAGACCGGCGAAGGCACCCTCCATTTCGGGACGCGCAGGAAAGAGCTTGGGCATGCTCGTGTGAAAGCGGGTGTCATAGGCGACAACCGCCGTCACCGGGGCGGCCATTGCGCTTTCCACGTTTCCCGGAGCGAGTGCGGGGCGCAGTTTTTCCTTCGCCTCGCGACTCTTGACGAAGAGGACGCGCATCGGCTGACTGTTTGCCGACGTCGGCGCCATGCGCGCAAGCTCGTACACCCGTCGTAGCGTGGAGTCTTCGACGGGTCGGTCGGACCATGCTTTGTGCGTCCGCGCCTCCAAGAAAAGCTTTGCGATGGGATGGCCGTCGTCGTTCGTCATGACCCAGTATCCCGCAAGTCATCGGGCAAGGACAACCGCTCGTTCTTCGGGTGCACCGGCCGACGGATGCGAAGCCGGACCGATGGATGCGAAGCCGGACCGATGGATGCGAAGCCGGACCGATGGGTGCGAAGCCGGACCGATGGATGCGAAGCCGGACCGATGGATGCGAAGCCGGACCGATGGATGCGAAGCCGGACCGACGGATGCGAAGCTGGACCGATGGATGCGAAGCCGGACCGATGGATGCGAAGCCGGACCGACGGATACGAAGCTGGACCGGTGGATGCGAAGCTGGACCGGCGGATGCGAAGTTGGACCGGTGGATGCGAAGCCGGACCGGCGGATGCGAAACTGGATCGATGGATGCGAGTGGTGAGCCTGCGGTGTCCAACGTCGGGATACGGCGGGAAAGGTGCGCGTTGAGTGCTACGGGCGGCCTGCCCCGCTCGCTCGCTCCGCAAATTGACTCGCCGCCCCGAGATCCGCGGAGTGCGGGGCCGGGCGCTCGGCAAGTCGGACGAACAGAGAGATCAGCTGCCGACTGCCAACCAGGACACGTCGACCGACCAGATCCTCGTGTTGAGCCAGGTTTCCGCGAGGAGCGTGAAGCCGTCCTCGGCGATGTCGAGGGCCCGCACGCGGACGCGAAGGTTGTCGTCCTTGCTGGCGTCTAGACCGACGATCCCCACCTGAACGAGCGGCGGTGCGGAAAACGATCGACTGAAGGACACGCGGTAGCGAAATGCGCGATCGGTCTGCATCGATGGTTCGAGCAGTGACCAGCCTTCGAGCGACGCATCCAGAACCACGACAGCGGAGAGCAGGCTGAGCGGAGCGACGTAGGACATGGCGGCAAGTTACAGCCAAACGCGTGTTGACGAGTGTCGGTAAAACAACGTCGTCACGCGCCGCCGTGTCCAGTGCCTTCACACGGGAGGACGCGCGCCCCCGGCCTGGGCCAGGCGGCCGGCGACGGATATCGCGGATGGCCGCTGTTTTCTCACGGCAAGCCGTGGTAGACGCGGAGACCATGAGACGGAGGACGCCCCCGGGCCGGTCCGTAAAAGCCAGGCTTGCGGGCGCCGTGCTCTTCGCGTTCGCGATCGTCGGGGCCGTTTTGGCGGCGTGCACGAGCACGAACAGCGGAGCGGCGCCATGCCCGGACACGGCCGCTGCTGCAATGGGCACGAGCTGCTCCGTTCCGGGCCTCGCGTGCTGCTACGGATCTTCGAATTGCTCCTGTGAAGACGGACACTTCACGTGTACGAACAACATGAGCTGTCCGGCGGAGCCACCGCACACGAACGAACTGTGCAACGCCCACAGCTTATGCATCTATCCGTCGGGTCTTTGCACCTGCAACGCTCTTTATTGGGCATGCACGGAGGAGCCGGCCGATGCGCCCCGGTCCTGTCTCGGAACTTTGCCGCCCGCAGCCGACGCGGGTCCGACCACGGTGCCTTGCGGGCAGGCGGACCCGAGCGCGGTGGCTCCCTTCAATTGCGGCAGTGCCGACGCGGGCATCGTCGGCTGTTGCCCCGAGGGCGACATTTACTCGTATGTGGCGTCCGCCTGTGTCGGGACATCGTGCCCAGCCGGGCAGTCTTGTCAGAATTTTATCTGCTCTGCCGGCGACGCTGGTTCGCCCGAGAGCGGCGCGGATGCGGAGTTCGACTCCGGGTCGAACAATCCACCCGCCGTCGACGCTGCGGCGGGGGACTCCGCGGCAGACGCGATCAACGATTCCACGACGGACGGGGCGAGCGACGCCACGACGGACGGAGCGAACGACGCGGAGACACCGGATTCGGAAACGACCGATGCCGCCGTCGACGCGGCTCCAAGAGACGCGGCGGCGGACGTTTCGGCTGACGCAGACGACGCGGGACTGGCCGAATAGTCTCCCTCCCGGTCAGGGCCCGCACGGAAAGGGTCTGCAGGGCGCTCGGGGCAGAGCCTCCAGGCGGGGCACCGGATCGCGACGAAGCCGCAATCGAGCTTCTTCGTTGCTCGGGTGCTCGAAGATACCCGCCCGGTAGGCGCGTCGGTGCCAGTCCGTGCCACCTTTTGCCGACTCGCGACAGGCGAGTCACGTGCCCGCGTCGTCAAAGGGACAATTCTCCGTCGGTATTCGCTGGCGAAGGGATTGCAGGAGCTGGCTTGGGCGCATTCCGTTGCGTGCTTGGGAGGGACCATGAGACGTTGGCTTTGGATGCTTGCAGTCAGCGCGGTGGGCGCGCTGGCGGCCGGAGGTTGCACGGGGGCGTCGAGCAACGCCGCGTCGTTCGCGGAGGGGTCCGCCGGCGGCGCTGGCGCACCGGCCGCCAACACGTCGACCGCGTCGTCGAGCGGAGCGGCAAGCAACGGCGCGGGGGGCGCCGCGAGCTTGCCGCCGGAGGTCAAGGAAGAAAGCTCGTTCCAGTCGCCCGTCGCGACCGGCAAAATCGTGTGGATCGCGAACCCGAGCAGCGGTCGTGTCGCCTACATCGACGCGACGACCTTTGCCGTCAAAACCGTCGAAGCGGGCAATGGCCCGACGTACCTCGCGGCCATTCCCGATCCGAACGATGACGTCGCGCTCGTGCTCAACGTCCTGTCGGGGGACGCGACCCTGCTCCGGGTTCAGCAAGGAAACCTCGTCACCGCGACGTTCCCCTCGACGGCGGACGCCAACGCACTGGCGATTTCGCAGAGCGGCCGCTGGGCCATTGCATGGACCAACACGGCACAAATCACGAACCCCGATCCGACGCAGGGCTTCGAGCAAGCCGTCGTTCTCGATCTGTCGTCCGCGACGGACGCCGGCGTCGGGGCCCGGCCACCGACGTCCGTCACGCTGGGCTTTCGACCTGTCCAGGTGGCGTTCGACGAGCCCAACGAGTCGCACGCGTTCGCCGTCAGCGAAGACGGCATCGTCGTCATCGACCTGCTCGACGGCGCCCAGCCCACACCCACGGCGAACTATCCGCTGCAGGCGGTCGCCGATGCCGATGCCGGTGCGGCCGACGCTCTTTCGGCGGATGACTCCGGCGACGCCGCGAACGCGGGTGATTCGTCGTCGGCTGACGGCAATTCGACGAGCACCACGGGGACTGCCTCGGGGGCACCGGACGTTTCCTTCACCCCGGACGGCTCGTATGCGCTCGTGCGCCAAGATGGCATCCAATCGATCACGGTCGTCGCGCTCGCGGACGGAACGACGACTACCGTGCCGCTCCCCGCGCTGCCGACCGATCTCACCCTGTCGCCCGCCGGAGACTTTGCGGTGGCAGTCTTGCGCGATACGTCGACCGTGGTCGTGCTGCCGATTCCCGGGATCGTGAGCGATCCCAGTTCGGTGACGACGACGGCCATCGCCGGCGAGACCATCGGCCGCGCCATCGTCACTGCTCAAGGAAAGACTGCGCTTCTCTTTACAACTGCGGCTCCCGTCGAACGAATGACGGTTCTCACGTTCGCTCCGACCCCTACCTACCGAACGATTGCGCTTCATGCGCCGGTCCTCGCGGTTTTTCCGACCGCAGACGCACAAAACGCGATTGTACTCCACGACATCACTCCATCGAATGGGGTCGAAGGCGCCTTCAGCATCGTGCCCATCGCGAGCTCGCTCCCCGCCAACATCGTCTCCCTGCCGGCGCCGCCGACCGCCGTTGCGCTGGCACCGTCGAGCGATCGGGCCCTCGTGTCGATGCGTGACGACACGGCGCAAAACTACGGCGTTTATCTCGCGCGCATGCCTTCGCTGCAAACGATTTCATACGTCTTGGCGAGTCCGCCGATCGCGGTCGGAATCGTGGCTGGCGCCGACACTGGATATATCGCGCAGGACTATTCCGAGGGAAGAATCACGTTCGTCGATCTCGAGGAGGATGGGGGCGCAGGCGGAGTGCGGACCATCACGGGCTTCGAGCTCGGTGCGCGGATCGTCGAAGGGAGTAGCCCGTGAACCGCTGCCGCTCGGCCCTTGCCGTTCTTTTTGGCTTTGTTGCGTTCGCCGGTTGCGGCAGCCGGCCGGGATATTGGAATACGGTCCCGGGCGCGACTTCGTCGGTTGGCCTGGAGAACGCTGTCGCACTCGTGGACGACGCCGATCACCGCGTCGTTTTGCTCTCGATGCAGGCCACCACGGCGGCGGGCATGGCGCTCGCGCCCGCTCGGTCCGTGCCGATCGGGCACGAAGTGACGACCGTCGTCGCGTCTCCCGATGGCGTCCACCTGTTCGCGCTGGCGGCCGGCGATTGGCCGCCCCAGACCGCCACCGACCAGTTGCCCTCTCTGACGGTGATCGACACGACGAACCTCTCTTCGACCTGGATCCCGAGCGCCAACACGCAGACCTACAAGCTCACCCAACCATTTCCGACTCTCGCGATCGACCCGGAGGGACACTACGCGATTGCCTATCAGGGCTCCGCTCAAAGCTCGGTGTTCGTCGACAATCCGAACGAGCTTGTCATCTTCGACCTGACGAAACCGTACAGCGATTCCTCCGGGCCCACCCCGAACCCCGTCGTCCGGACGATCCAGAGCTTTGGCGGTACTCCGCAACGACTGACGTTCACGCCGCCGCTGCTCGTCAACCCGAGCGCGCCTTCGCGGCGTCTGCTCGTCATCGAAACCCAGATCGACGTCACCTTGTTGGATCTCGACAACGCTTTTCCGACGGCCAGTGTCCCGGCACGTCCCGAGATCACCGTCGGGCTCACGACTGGAACCACGGCCATGACGGTCACTCCCGCCGCCGTCGTCGTCGACTCATTCGACCCGAACAGCGCTTCGGATGCGCGCATTGCCGTGCGAACGTCGAACGATACGCAAGTCTACACGATTGCATTCGGGCCGCCGAATGCCGGTGACCTGAACGATTTCGCGCCGACCCTCAACCTCACCGACGTTGGCGGCACGCCTTCGGACATGGCCTTCGTGCATACGGACGCGGGGCTGCGTCTCGCAACGCTCGTACCGACCCTTTCGACGGCCGTGCTCGTCGAACCAGACACCAGCCTGACGACCCCCGTCGCGCTGCCGAGCGGATATGCGAACCTGTCGCTCGTCACCAGCCAAGTGACGACCGGCGGAACGAGCAGCGGGACGACCACGGACGTCGCCCTCCTTTGGAACGGGGCAGGCACGGCGTCCGGCGTCGCACTCTGGACGCTGAACAACACGGTCGGGCAGCCGTACGACAGCATCCAGGTGCTCGACGTCTCGCAAGCCGTCAGCGGCGTCGATGACGTCCCGAACACGAGCTTGAAGGTCCTCGAGACGGCGAATGGCAACGACCAGTTTTTCGTTCTTGACCTCGCCGGCCGGACGGTTTCGCCCCTTGGCACCGAGGGACAGGTCACGCTTTCCATTGCGCCCGATGGTCAGCGGGTGTGGGTGTATGCGCCCGGCGGAACTCAGCTCGCAGCGGTCGATTTCAGCAACTTGAGCCCCACGCAGCTCTTGACGGACCTTCCCATCGACGCGGTCTACGATATCGCGTGCCTCGGGAGCGGCGGGAGTCGCGCACTACTGGCCATCCACCTCGCGGGTACGGTCGGTGCGACGATCTTCAATGCGAAGGATCCGCAATCCATCCCACCGCTGAGCGCGAGCGGACTGCTCTTTCAGGAGGCCCCGTGAAGGCGTACGCCCTGTGTGTGTCTCTTGCGCTACTCGTGTGGGGCGCGCCGGAAGCGGACGCGCAAACGGCGCCGGTCGCCATGACGCGGGAATCGCCGACATCCGAAAGCACCGGCGATGGGCGCGACGTCATCGGTCGAGTCGAGATGGGCTATCGCGGCGTCTTCGTGACGAACGCTGGCTACAATCCGTATTCGAATGACGATTACTTCTCCGGCTTTTCGCTCACCGTGTCCCACCCCCTCTTCGCCTGGTCTCGCTTCGTCTTCGCGCCCGGGCTCTCTTGGGATTACGGGGCGAGCAGCGCCGTCTCGCGGGGCGATCCCACGTCACTCGAGGTGCATCGGCTGACGGCGCCGCTCGAGGGGCGGGTGCGATTCGTCGCCGGCTGGGGCTACGCATTCGTGCGCCTTGCCCCGGGCGCGGCGCTGGAGCACGTAGAGCTCGACGAGGGCTCCGCGACCCCATCCGCGCTGAAAGAAAACCGTTGGCTTTTCGCGACGGATGCAAGCGTCGGATATGCGATTCCTCTACTCGGTGTGCCCGAGCGGCGAGGCGTGTTCCGTCTTTGGTTGCAGAGTGACGTGGGCTATTCATGGGTAGCCGACCGGCACGTCGACCTCGAACCCACCCTTCCCGCCGGCGGTCCCGAGGCCGCGAACGGCCTGGACCTCGGGACGCTTGGCCTGCGTGGAGCCTTCTTTCGGGTGGCGGCCGCCATGAGTTACTGAGCTTGGAGGCTCCGGCGTGCACCGGGCCCGCGGCCTGACGGGCAAACCTGCAATACCGCCTCCGGCATGGCCCGCATGGCCCGCCGAATGCTGTAGGTCCGGCCCGAGATCTTTCGGGAGCGAAAAAGGTGCGCCGAGCCGCAAGATTCGCTCGTCTTACTCGAGCGTGGACAGCTGAATCGCCCGGAAGCCGTCGTCATCGTCGATCGGTCCGCCCGGCGTGCCGCCGATGACCGCGGCTGCGAAGCTCCGAGGCCGCACGCACGGGGGCTCGTCCACCCGGCGTGCCGCCGATGACCGCGGCTGCGAAGCTCCGAGGCCGCACGCGGGGAGGAGCTCGTCGAGAAGAGGGGCTTTCGACTGGCTGGCGGCGTCGACTCACCAAAGGCCGAACGGCGGAAGGGCGGCCAGGCGATCCGGAGTCGTTCGGTTCTCGTCGAGCGCCCAGGTGGCCGGCGTGATACTTGCCCTGAGCGACTTTCGATGCTCGTCAATCCACTTGCCGGCCGCAGCGCCTTGCACCTTTTTGATCGCTTGATCGAAGGATGTCGGGCCTCCGGGCCGATTCGCATGGCGGTCGTCGCGCCGACGACGGAGGTGGCTCTCGGCGGCGTTATCGCGGCATTCAAAGCCGGGCTCATCGAACCGGTCCTCGTCGGAGAGGAGGCGGTTATCCGGCGCTTGGCCGACTCGATGGACTTCGATCTTTCTCCCCTGGTGATCGTCGACGCGTCCGACGATCTCGAGGCAGCCCAGAAGAGCGTCGCGCTTTGCAAATCCGGCCGAGTGCAGGCGCTCATGAAGGGAAGCTTGCACACCGACACCTTGATGCATGCCGTGCTCGACCGCGAGGGTGGTCTACGGACCCCGAGACGTGTCAGCCACATCTTCGTCTTGGACGCGCCGGGTTACCCGCGACCGCTGCTCATCTCCGATGCGGGGATCAACATCTACCCGACGCTGGACGAGAAGGTGGACATCGTTCGCAACGCCATCGATCTCGCCCAAGCCATCGGGATCCAGGTGCCCAACGTCGCCATTCTGTCTGCGGTCGAGACGGTGAATCCGAAGATTACGTCGACGCTGGACGCTGCGGCCCTGTGCAAGATGGCCGACCGAAAGCAGATTCGAGGCGCCGTGATCGACGGTCCCCTCGCTTTCGACACGGCCATCAGCAAGGAAGCTGCGACCATCAAGGGGTTGAGCTCGAGCGTCGCCGGGGTCGCCGACGTCCTCGTCGTCCCGGACCTCGAGTCAGGCAACATGCTGGCAAAACAGCTCGAGTATCTCGGCGGCGCAGAGCTCGCGGGGGTCGTCGTGGGTGCTCGCGTCCCGCTCGTGCTGACGAGTCGCGCGGACGCCTCGCGCGCGCGGCTCGCTTCGTGCGCAGTGGCCGCCGCATGGATCCGCGCCACACGGCACGCGGTCGCCGCTCATATCGACTGACGGGCCCAGGGCGCCGCCGCGGTGGCCACATCATGCACCGCGCAAGCATTGCGCTCCCCGTGCACCGCAGCGAATCGCCCGGCCCAGCCCATTCAAGTCGGAGCGCAAATGCGCGCGACGAGGGGTGCGTAGGATGTCTTCGCTCGATGCGCTTTCATCTGGTTTCGTAGGGCACGCGTCGTGCGTACCCGCGCCTGCATGAACAGCGGACAGCTCGCCGCCGATCCCCAACTCCGCCGCGTCTTGGACAAGCTGCTTGCAATTCGTGCGGAGATGATCGCACGCGAGGAGACTCTGGGCTCGGTCGGGGACCGCCCGAAAAGCCGATGTAACCTGCTCCATTATTTGGCTCTTCGACAGCGAGACATGCGGCCGATCCAGGAGACGCTGGCGAGGCAAGGGCTTTCGTCGCTCGGCCGTTGCGAAGCCCATACGCTTGCCAGCGTCGATGCGGTGATCCACGTTCTCGCCCGCCTCCTCGGCGTGGACCTCGCCTTGCCCCCAAGCGTTCGAGCACCCGGATTCGACGAAGGCCCTGCAATCCTCGAAGCCAACGCACGTGCCCTCTTCGGCTCGCCCCCGCCGAATAGGGCCGTCCGAATCATGGTCACGTTGCCGTCCGAGGCCGGGGATGCGCCGAGTTTCGTTTCGGAGCTCGTGGCCCAAGGCACGAACGCCGTTCGGATCAACTGCGCCCATGACGACGTGCAGGTCTGGGGGCGAATGGTCGAGCACGTGCGACGAGCCGCGCGCGAGTCAGGTCGTCGCTGCATCGTTCATTTCGATCTGGCGGGGCCCAAGCTGCGCACGGGGGCGACCGTTCGACCGATCCCGCTGCGGGCCGGTGACGAAATCGTCATCACGCGAAGCGCTGGGCCAGAGGCCTCGAATGACGCGCCCCCCCGCATTCCCTGCACGCTGCCGATTGCACTCGAACGAGTGCAAACCGGGGAGCGAGTCTGGCTCGATGACGGCAAACTGGGCGGGTTCGTCGAGAAGGTGTCGAAGGAAGGTGTCTCCGTGCGGATCAACTACGCGCGGAAAGGACACCACAAACTGCTGGCGGACCGGGGTATCAACTTTCCAGAGAGCGCCATCGACATCAATGGTTTCACCGAAAAAGATCGCTCCGACCTGGCTTTCGTCGCTCGTCATGCGGACAGCGTCGGGCTCTCGTTCGCGCAACGGGCTGCCGACGTCCGAGCCGTTCAACAGCGGCTGGCGGAGCTCGGTGCACCCCGAATCGGGCTCGTTCTGAAGATCGAGACGCGCCGCGGGTTCGAGGCCCTGCCTCGATTGCTGCTCGAGACATTTGGCGAGCACCCCGTCGGAGTCATGATAGCGCGCGGGGATCTCGCGCTCGAAGTCGGATACGAGCGCCTCGCCGAGGTGCAAGAAGAGGTCCTGTGGCTCTGCGAAGCGGCCCATGTGCCGGTTATCTGGGCCACTCAGGTGCTCGAGACTCTGTCCAAGAATGGGATGCCGACGCGTGCGGAAATCACCGATGCGGCAATGTCGCAGCGCGCCGAGTGCGTCATGCTGAACAAGGGGGCGCACATCGTCGATAGCGTGCGCATCCTAAATGACATTCTTCAGCGGATGGAAGCTCACCAGCGAAAGAAGAGCGCGACGCTCCGTCCGCTCCGCGTCTCCGCGAGCCCCGATGACGAGTCGCCCAAGAGATGAGCCTCCCGAAGGCACGCTCCGACGGGCCCGGGCATCACCGATCGTCCGCGAGCCTCATCACGAATACGGCACCCGGGGTGCCGTCCTCAACCCAGATCCGTCCCGCCTGCGCCTCGACGGCAAGCTTGCAGAACGTGAGTCCGAGACCGCGACCGGTCCTCGTGCTGCGCCAGTCGTCCGTTTCGAGCCGCACATACGGATCGAAAATTTTATCGCGCATGGCCGAAGGGACGCCTGCGCCGGTATCTGCGACGCGAATGTCGATAGTCTCCGCCTTTCGTTCACTCGTCACGCGAACGACCGAATCCTTCGGCGCATGCCGAATTGCGTTTTCGATGAGGTTCGCCAGCGTACGGCGCAGCAGATCCTCGTCTGCGCGGACCCGGCGGCTCTCGAGTTCGACCTTGAAGGCAATGCGACGCTCGGTCGCCGCCAACTCGAGCTCTCCCGTGACGGATTGGACGAGCACGCCAAGATCGACGTCCGTGCGCTTCGCGACGAGCTTGCCTTCGTCCGCCTTGCTGATGTCGAGCAGATTGAGGATCATGCGGACAAGCTGGCGGGCGGCGCTGCGAATTTGCTGCGCCGACTGACGTCCTCCTTCGCTCAGGGCGGGATCGCGCAGCAGCAGTTGGGCATGCAGATCCATGGCATTCACGTGGTTCTTCAGGTCGTGGACGACGAACGTGATGAGCCGTTCCTTCTGCAGCTGCAAGCGCAACATGTCGTCACGCTGCTGCCTTAGCGCGTCGTAGTGCTCACGGAGTTCGGCCCCCAGCCGGCGAAGCTTCAAGGCCGTCTGGACCCGGACGATGAGCTCCGTAGGGCGAACCGGTTTCGTCAGAAAGTCGTCGCCGCCGGCTCGAAGCGCCCGATCGAAGGTGTCGACGTCGCGAAGCGCGGTGAGAAACACGATGGGGGTCGCCTCGCCGCCCGGAAGCGCGCGAATCCGCTCGCAGACGGAGAAGCCATCGAGGTCGGGCATCCGCACGTCGAGGAGCACGCAGTCCGGGTGCTCGCGCTCGAACGCCTGAATCCCTTCGGTACCTCCCGTAGCCATGGCGACTCGGTACCCCTCGTCCTCCAGCGTGTGCCGCGCGAGCGAACGATTCGCCTCGTTGTCATCGACGACGAGAATTGTTGCTGCAGGGCCTTTCGCAGTTGGGGACATCGGGACGTTCTCCGCCAAAAACGTACGGCCAAGCGTAACGAAGGTGGCCGTTCGGAGGCAGGACGCAAGGGAAGGCTGCCGTGGACGTGGCGTCAAGCACAACCAGCTGGGCAACAGCCCTCAGGCGTGATGGTTGGGGCAGCAGGCGCCGCCTGCAGCGCCTCGCCCGGCGCCCGTCGACAAGGACTCGCCCACATGAACGAGCTGCAGAACGCCGAAAGCCATCATCGCAGCGCCTGCCGCGACGCGGACGGGGCGCAGCCGAGCCATGCGTGCAACGGCCGCTCCGGCTGAGCCCATGGCCACGAGCATCGGCAGCGTTCCAAGCCCAAAGGCGGTCATGGTCGCCGCACCGGCAAACCCAGAGCCGCTCGTCCCGGCGGTGGCAAGGGCCGCGTACACCAAGCCGCACGGCATCCATCCCCAAACGAGCCCGAGGGCCAGGGCCGAGCTCGGATGCCGTACCGGCAGCAGGCGCTTGGCCATGGGCGCTACGAGGCGCCATAGAGGGGCTCCGGCCTTTTCCATCCAACGGAGCACGGCGGAAAGTCCGGCGATGTGCAGCCCGACCCCAAGCATCGTCAGAGCGGCAAACAGACGCAAGAGGACCGGTCCGCGCCCGACTGGCCCGAACGTGATGAGCGCAGCGCCGACGCTGCCCGCCGCGGCTCCGGCTACGGCGTACGATACGATCCTTCCGGCGTTGTAGGCCAATACGTACGGAAGCTGCGCGAGGGTCCGCTGGCGGCGCACGAGCGGCAGCGCAGAACAAGACATCGCCACGACCCCCCCGCACATGACGACGCAGTGGGTGCTGCCCACGAGTCCCATGGTCAGTGCCGACACATAGAACGTCCCATTCATCGCGACGGCCCCAGGAACGTACCGGTCACGTACACGGCTTTCGCTGGATCGGCGATTCTGGCAATGCGAATACGAAACGGAAACTCCCCCCGAAATTGATCTTTGCGCGCCGACAGGAACACCGGCACGCGAGCGTCGGACAGGGCAGCGACCTGGGGCGAAGGGATGGCGACGACGGCGCTCAGGCCAGAGACGGGCTCGACCTCGACGCGGTAGGTCTCCACGCTCGCGCGCTTATTGACCAGATGAAGCTGAATGCCCTCGCGGATCTCCGCGTCGTCGATGGCAAACGGTTCGCCGGGCAGTCGCAGCAGATTGGCCTCGAAATCTCGGCGACCGAGCATGGCGACGAGCGCGACGACGGCCCCCAGCACGAGCAGCGCCGTGTAGAGCAACACGCGAGGTCGAACGATTTTTCGCTTTCGCCCGAGGAGTCCCTCCTGGGAATCATAACGGATTAGCCCACGCGGCCGGCCAAGCCTGTCCATGATGGTATCGCATGCGTCGATGCAAGCGGTGCATGCCACGCACTCCATCTGCGTGCCGTTTCGAATGTCGATCCCCGTCGGACAGACGACGACACACCGTTTGCAGTCGACGCAGTCCCCTGCGCCGTCGGCGGCCGCCTTGCCGCGTGGTTCTCCACGCCTCGTGTCATAGCCGACCACAAGAGAGTGCTCATCGAGCATGGCCGACTGGAGCCGCCCGTACGGACAAAGAACGACGCACAGCTGCTCACGAAACCATGCAAAATGCAGGTAAAAGACAGTGCTCATCGCGAGCACCCATGTGAACGCTTCGGGGTGGTCGGCGGGTCTCTCTCGGACCATCCGAAATGTGGCAGGCAGCGAGACGAAGTAGCTGAGAAAGATGTGTGCGACGAGAACCGCGCTCACCGCGTAGAGCGCATGGCTCGCCACTTTTCGTGCGATTTTTTGCGCGGTCCAGGGCCCGATATTCCGTCGAATTCGCGTCTCGCGAGGCCCCTCGACCCACCGCTCGATCGGGCGGAAGATGCCCTCGAGGAACACGGTGTGAGGGCAAGCCCAGCCGCACCATACGCGGCCGACGACGGCCGTCGTATAGACGAGGGCAAATCCGAGTCCGGTCAAAAGAAAAAAGAGAAGCCAGGTGTCCTGGGCATTGAAGGTCATCCCGACCAAGAACAACTCGCGCCCGTCGACGTCGCAGAACAGCGCCGGGCGGCCCCCGATGCGAAGCCAGGGCAGCGTCGCCCAAAACAGAATGAGGGCGGCGAGGATCGGCCTGCGCACGCGATGAAAGCGGCCGCTGACGTCGGCCGGTTGAATGGCCCGCCTACGCCCATCCAGCGGAAGTGCGGCCGACGCCACCTCAACCGGCTCGGCGACGCCCAAGAGTGGGCGGTCGGTCGTCATTTCGCCGCGAGCTCGCCTTGTGGAGACTTTCCACCCGGGACGTTCGAATCTTTGATGGAGACGACGAACGCGACGACGGCCTCCACGCGGTCTTCGCCGAGTTGAGGTCCCCAGCTCGGCATGCCCTTGTTCGGAACGCCCTCGGAAACCGTTCGAAGAACGTCGGTTGGACGGCTCCCATGCAGCCAATACTCATCGGTCAGGTTGGGGCCGATGTTTCCGCCTCCGTCGAGGCGATGACAGGGAGCGCACGTCGTGACGAACGTCTCTCTTCCCTTGGCGACCGTGGCAGGGTCCTTCGAGAGCGTGACGAGCAGGTCGTCGTCTATCTTTCCCCGGGCCCGGGCTCGCGCCGCGTCGGCCGCGCGCTCGGTGGCGATTTCTCTCACGTAGGCTTCTTGCCGTGTCTCGATGGCGTCGAGCCGGCGTCCGAACCAGTAGACGAGCGCAAAGAGGACGGCCCCGTAGAGGGTGAGCTGCCACCAGAGCGGCAGCTCGTTGTCGTGCTCGACGATCCCGTCGTAGACGTGACCCCGCTCGCTGCGCAGGCGACTCGAATCAGTGTCGCTCATGGCCGACCTCCACTTCGAGGGGAAGCCGCGCAGCCGCCGCCATTTCCTCGGCGGACTTCGTGAGCACGCGCACTGCAGCGACGACCCACACGCCGAGAAAGACGAACATGGCGCCGAGCGGTAGGGCGAGCAGTGGCGAGTGCTGCAGAAGGTCGCTGTGCATGATTTTTCTTCCTCTCCTCTGGATGGTTATGACGGGACGGCTGCATGGCTATTTCGCGACCGACACGGCGCCGCCGCTTCCCCGCTCGGGTTGCGGGTGTACGCCGAGCCGCTGCAGATAAGCGATGAGAGCCACGACCTCGGAGGTCGGGCTGACGTTGGACGCGCCGTCGTCTTGCAAGTTCTTGGCGATTTCCCTCCCCTGCGCCTCGGCATCGGTTCGTGCGCCGGTGATCTCGTCGGGCCCGTACGGGACGCCGACGGATCGCATCGCCCGCATCTTCGTCGCGGTGCCCGACAAATCGACGTTGTCCGTGGCGAGCACGGGGAAGGGCGGCATGTTGGATCCCGGCGAAACCGACCGTGGGTCGAGGAGATGGCGGTAGTGCCAAAGGTTCGGGTACTTGGCTCCTTCGCGCGCAAGGTCGGGCCCGGTGCGCTTCGAACCCCACTGAAACGGGTGGTCGTACGTCGACTCCGCCATCGTCGACGGATCGCCGTAGCGTCTCGTCTCGAAGGGGAACGGCCGAATCATTTGAGAGTGGCACGAATAGCAGCCTTCTCGGATGTAAAGGTCGCGGCCCTCGAGCTCGAGGGCCCGGTAGGGCTTGGTCTCGGCCGCAATGGCGGCGTCGCTCGGAGTGACGAGAAGCGACGGAACGAGTTCGGCAATTCCGCCGGCCAGCACGGCGATGACCGTGAAGGACGTGAAGTAGAGGGCCCGGCCTTCGAGCAATCGATGCCACTCGGGCCGGGTCCGATCGACGGCAAGTCTGAGAGCGATGGTTCCCAGGATCGCGGTGACGACCGCGAACGTCGCGAAGAGGATCCCCGCTTCGTTATTGACGACGGCCATCGATGCGGTAAGGACCGCCACGACTGTGACGAGAATCACGGGCTTTCCAAAGAGGACTTCTTCCCACGGAGCCTGCCTGGCGGCGACCCGTTCGAAGGTCACGGTGGTTTCGCCGTCGACGGCGTGCCCCGCGAGCGCCGTGCGCCCCAGGTTGTAGGCCATCATGATCATGCCGACGAGGTACATCGAACCTCCGAGAAGGCGCATCCAGTACATCGGCCGAATCGCGATCAACGTTTCGACGAAATTCGGGTAGGTGAGCACTCCTTGAGAGTCGGCTGCCCGCCACATCAGGCCCTGCGTGATTCCGCTCACCCACATCGCGGCCACGTAAAGCAGAATGCCGAACGTTCCGACCCAAAAGTGCATGTCGGCGAGCCGCTTCGACCAGAGCTCGCGACCGTAGAGCCGCGGCACCATCCAATAGAACATCCCAGCCGCCATGAAACCGTTCCACCCGAGCGCACCGCTGTGGACGTGGCCGATGATCCAGTCCGTGTAATGCGCCAATCCGTTCACGGACTTGATCGACAGAAGTGGGCCCTCGAACGTCGCCATCCCGTAGAACGTCACGCCCGCGGCGAAAAATTTGAGGACCGGGTCGGTGCGGACTTGGTTCCATGCGCCCTTCAGCGTCAGGAGACCATTGAGCATCCCGCCCCAGCTCGGCGCCCAAAGCATGACGCTGAACACCATTCCCAGGGTCTGGGCCCAGTCGGGCAGTGCGGTGTTGAGCAGATGATGCGGCCCCGCCCATATGTATACGAAGATGAGCGACCAAAAGTGGATTACGCTCAGCCGGTACGAGTAGACCGGTCTGCCGGCCGCCTTGGGCAGAAAGTAGTACATGATGCCCAGCACCGGCGTCGTGAGGAAGAACGCGACAGCGTTGTGCCCGTACCACCACTGCACGAGGGCATCTTTGGCGCCGCCGAAAATCGAATAACTCTTGAGCCCCGAGATCGGGACGGACATCGAATTCACGACGTGCAGGACGGCGACCGTCACGATGGTCGCGATGTAAAACCATATCGCGACATACAGATGCTTCTCCGCTCGTCGGGCCAGGGTCCAGAAGAACTGGATCGCAAAGACGATCCATACGACGGCGATGGCGATGTCGATCGGCCACTCCAGCTCGGCGTATTCCTTTCCTTGCGTCAATCCGAGAGGAAGGGTAATCGCGGCCGAGACGATGATGAGCTGCCACCCCCAGAAGTGGATCTTCGCGAGAAGGTCGCTCGGTAGCCTTGCCTTCACCAGGCGTTGGGTCGAGTAATAGATGCCGGCAAAAATCATGTTGCCGACGAACGCGAAGATGACCGCATTGGTGTGCAGCGGCCGGAGGCGTCCGTAGGTGAAATAGGGCGGCAGGTTCGCTTGCCAGAAGGCGAGCTGCAGCGCGATGAGAGCGCCGACCAACATGCCGACGATACCCCACGCGACGGACGCGCCGACGAACCAGCGGGCGATGGAATCGTTGTAGACAATGCGCCGCGTTTCGACGTCGATGCGTTCGCCACGGGGCGTGGTGTCGGCGGTCATCGGAACATTCATTTCTTCTCGTCCTCCAGGGGCAACAGCGCCAGGCGCTCGGCGTGGTCGAAGTCACGCTGACGGCAGGTGAATCCGAAGAGCAGGACCGACCCCACGACGAGGATCAGACTTACGAAAACCTGCATGGTCACGACTTCCACAATGCGCTCCTCGGCGAGAGCGCGGCGACCGTCGCCGCAATCGTCGTCAGCGAGCTCAAAGGCATGAGCACTGCGCATGCCAGCGGCGACATGCGGCCCGCGAGCGCAAGACCGATGGTCAGCGTGTTGTACGCGAGGGCAATCGCGAGATCCGCGCGCACGACTTGCGCGAGCACGCGAGCACTGCGCAGCGCGAGGCGGATGGGAGCGAGACCGGGCGTGACGAAGAAAAAATCTGCGCGCGCCGGGACGAACGGGCGGTCGACCGCAGGCGTGCCCGACACGTGCGCCCGATCGAGCGCCAGCGCGTCGTTGACGCCGTCGCCGACGAAGAGGGTGTCGTCGTCATCCACGCGTTCGAGGAAACTGGCCTTGTCCTCGGGGCTCTGCCCTCCGATGCAGCGGCGAGGGTCGAGCGAACAGTCGCGCCCGGCTGCGTCCACCCGGTCCTTCAGGTCGCCGCTCAGGAGCCACACCTCGTACCCGTCGCCCGAAAGAGCGTCCACCTCGCGCATGGCGTCCGGGCGCAGTCGCTCGGTCGTGGCGAAGCGTGCGAGCAGCTCGCCATCGACGCCGAACGCAACGTCGTAGGCCGCGTCCGGAGCCGCTTCGGGGGCGACCCACGACAGTTGTCCGAGCCGCCAGCGCCGCCCGCCGGTCTCGAGCTCCAACCCGCTTCCGGCGCGCTCGATCACGCGTGCGCCGCTGCTCATGGCGACTGGGCGCCGATCCAGGCTTTCCCGGATCGCCTGGCTCTTCGGGTGAGCGGTTCGGGCGACGAGGTCGTAGAGCGCTCCGCGCGACCGATCGTCCATCGCATCCAATGCCGCCGGATTGGCGAGGACCAACACGCCGGTCGTCAGCGTTCCAGTCTTGTCGAAGACGACGCGCTTGACGGCGCGCGCTCGGTCGAGAAATCCCGCTCGGCGAACGAAGAGACCACGTCGGCGGAGACCGGCCTGCACGAGCTCGTAGGCGAGCGGCGTCGCGATCCCGAAGGCACACGGGCAGGTCACGATGAGGACGGCCGTCGTCACGTTCAGCGCGCGCGCAACATCTCGGGTGGCGGCATACCAGCCCGCAAAGCCGACACCGGCCACGAGCAGAACGCCGAAGACGTAGAGCTTCGCGAGCCGCTGCCAGAACGGGGAAGCGCGCGCCGCGTCCTGCGTAGGGCGCTCGGGCTGCCTCAACAAGTCCCGGAGCCGCGAGCCCGAGAACGGGACCGTTGCCGACAACGTGTAGGCCTCGCGGCCCGCGGCGAACGCTCCGGCGGGAACGACATCGCCCTTGCAATAGGGGTGCGGGCTGCTTTCCCCGTTGATCCAGTCGAGCGAAAACCAGCCATCCTGACTCTGCAGTCGAGCGTCGACGGTCAGCAGCTCGCCGGGCGCCGTCAGCAGCAAGTCTCCTTCGACGATTTCCGCGCAACGCGTCTGGCGGACGCGTCCGCCTTCGATGCGGCGCGCCAGCAGTCCGTCCGTTCCATCGCTCGCGAGCAGCCACGCCCGGTTTCGTTCGACGACGCGCTCCTGCAGCCATCTCCCGACGAGCATGAGGGCGATGAAAACATCGAGCGTGTCGAAGTACGCGCCTTGCGAGTGCCGCGCCACGTACGAATACACGGAGCCGGCGAACGCCAGCGCGATGCCGATCGCAATGGGCAAGTCGAGGTGCAGGACGCGCTCTCGCAGGGCGTGGAACGCCGACCGGAAGAAGACGGAGCCACCGACTGCGACAGCCACGGTTCCCAGCGCAAGATTGAGAGTCGTAAAGAGGGAGAAGAGCGGTCCACGGTCGAGTCCCGCGTAGACGGCGATCCCAAAAATCATCGAGTTCATCGCGACCGCGATGCAGACCCCCAGTCTCCAGACCAAGTCTTGCGACGCCGGCGCCGCACCTTTGATCGGCGGCCCAAAAAAATAGCCGAAGCGTTCGACGCTCGTCACGAACGAGCGAACGTCGAAGTTCGGCTGCACGACGAGATCGACGCGTCCGACCGAAGGATTGATCACGATGCTCTCGTGGCCCATCTGCCGCGTGAAGAGCTGATCGAGGAGCCACACGCATCCGACGCAATGCAGTCCCTGGACGTCGAGAGACAGGCGCGCATGACCCGCGCTCGCGTGCACGGTCGCCTCGATCTGCTCGAGCCACTGCGTGTCTCGTCGCTCCGCCCGCATCTGCGGGGGCGTTGCACCCCGGGAGCCCCCGAGATCGTAATAACGATCCAGATTTTCTCGTCGCAAAAGCGCATGCACGGCTTCGCACCCCGCGCAGCAAAAGTCACCGCGGGCGCCCGCATCGAGCCGCAGCTCGCAGTGAAGGCACGTTGTCCGGGCGCGGGGTAGAGACGTTGCGGCAGCAACCACTGTCACTGTCGCTAGCGTTCGGCCGAAGGCGCGTAAAAATCGGCTCTTTCGGCGGCTGCAATCGGATGAGGCTCCGGGTGCCCCGCCCGGACCGTCAGCACCGGGCAACTCGCCGTCCTCACGACTCGCTCGGCCACGCTTCCGAGCAGGGCCCGCGCGAGGCCGCGTCGGCCCTGTGTGCCCATCACGATGAGGTCGGTCTTGAGGCTCTCCGCTGCCGCGCCGATCTCAATCCACGGTGTCCCTCGTCGCAGCAACGTGTCGATGTCGACGTCCGCGCCGGCGAACCGCGCGAGAACGCCGTCGAGTGCGCTCTTGGCGGCGCGCGCGATTTCCGTCTCGAACTCCAGGCTTGCGACGACTGCGTCGGGATACCCGTACGAGGGGCTTTCGTAGGCGTGCATGATCGTGATCCGTGCCCCGAGTCGCTCGGCGAGCGCCAACGCGTAGCCGAGCGCACGCTCGGCGGTTCCACTGAAATCGTGTGGAACCAGGATGTGGTGAAGGTCGGGTGTGGCCATCATGCCCGTCCCACCGTTGCTACGGTGTGGCCACTGCGAGATGGGCCGAGCAGGCCCGCGAGGGCTCGGAGCGCATCGATGGACGTGAAGATGCCGACGACGTGAGCACCGTCGACGACGACGACGCACCCGTACTTATGCTCGTGCATTTCTTGCACGACGTCGAAAAGAGCCGTCTGCGGGGATACCGCATACACCTCGGTCGACATGGCATCTTCGACGGTCACCTTCGATGGTTCGACGTCGCGGAGCGTCTCGACGAACAGCACGTCGCGTTGCGAGAGCACCCCGACGATTCGCCCGCCGTCGAGGACAGGAAGATGCCTGACGTCAAAGGCGCGCATTCGCTCGAGGGCGGCGGACAGCGTTTGGCCGCGGCCGATGGTATGCGGCGATGGCGTCATGAAATCTCGTACTGAGTACCGTTCCTGACTCGTCATGCGCTTCGCACCAGCAAAGACGCGGCCACCTGCCCGGGGGCGCTTGCGCGGCTGTTCGGGTGAGCTCGAGTTCTTGCAGTTTTAGCGAGCGACCCTCGAATTCGCGGGCCATCTCCATTTGTACGAAAGTCGATATCGGCGGGGCCCTCGCAAATTCGCGCGTGACCCGCGGGTGGCTTGCCCGTAGCCTGCGCGCCAGCGCAAATTCTGCACTACGAGGTCGACGTGACGGACGACATGAAGGAGAAACGGGCGCGCATCAGGGTTCTCGTGGTGGACGACGAGGCGGGAGCTCGAACTGCGCTCTCCGGGCTCTTGCGAGCGGAGGGGTTCCAGGTGACCGTCGCCGAGGACGGCAACGAGGCTCTCGCACAGCTACAAGAAAAAGCGCCCGACGTTCTCGTCACCGATCTACAGATGCCCGGCTGCGACGGGCTCGAGCTCTTGATGCGCGGGCGCGAGATCTCCCCGGCCCTCGTCGTCATTTTGGTCACGGCGTTTGCCGAGGTCGAGACCGCGGTGCGGGCCATGCGGCTTGGCGCAGAGCATTACCTCACCAAGCCGCCGCAGATCGAAGAGCTCGTGCTCGTCATCGATCGCGCTCTCGAGCGCCGGAGGCTGCGCGACGAAGCGACCGAGCTTCGCACGCGGCTGAAGGGCCGCTTGAGCATCGACAACATCATCGGGTCCAGCCCCGCGATGCAAGAGGTCTTCGACATCATCGAACAGGTCGCCCCGACCAAGGCAAGCGTGCTCATTACGGGTGAGAGCGGCACGGGCAAGGAATTGGTCGCGCAAGCCATTCACCAAAATAGCCCGCGGGCAGGCGCGCCGTTCGTCAAACTGCACTGCGCGGCACTCGCGGAATCGATACTCGAGAGTGAACTTTTCGGCCACGAGAAGGGGGCGTTCACCGGTGCTTCCAGTCGCCGCGAGGGACGATTCCGACAGGCCGAGGGGGGTACGCTGTTCCTCGACGAGATTGGCGAGATTTCGCCGGCCATCCAGGTCAAACTGCTGCGCTTTCTGCAAGAGCGCACATTCGAGCGGGTCGGAGGCAACGAGACACTCAAGGTGGACGTGCGAATCATCGCTGCGACCAACCGAGATCTCCCGTCGGAGGCCGCGGCCGGTCGATTTCGCGATGACCTCTACTATCGACTCAATGTCGTCAACATCGAAATGCCCCCGCTTCGCGCGCGTCCGAGCGATCTCTTGCCGCTCGCCACGTGTTTCCTGAATCGATTCGCCGCTGAAAATGCCAAACGAATCGACGGTTTCACCGACGATGCCGTCGATCGGATCGGCGCGTACCGCTGGCCGGGCAACGTGCGCGAACTCGAAAACGTCATTGAACGAGCGGTCATCTTGTGCGACGGACCAAAGCTCTCCTCGAAGAATTTGCCGACCGGAGTGGGGGCCGCTCCCCGCGGCGTCGTACGAGTACCGGGCTCGACGCTCGCCGAGATCGAGCGGCATGCCATACTGAGCACGCTCGAAGCGTGCAGTGGACGGACATCGCAAGCCGCCCAAATGCTGGACATCAGCGTCCGTAAGATTCAATACAAGCTGCACGAATACGGCATCACGATGCAGCGCACGCCCGCGTCAAAGCCGCCGGAATTCCAATAGGCGCCGCGATGGGCGACCGACGACTCGAGCACGAGCCAGTCGAGCGCGACCTCGTCACCAAGCGCGCGCGAGGTCGACATGCATCGTGTCGTCGGCGCTTCGTGGCGGATGACGGTCGCGTGCGAGGTCGACATGCGTCGTGTCGTCGGCGCTATCGTGGCGGATAACGGTCGACTTCGTAGCTTTTTCTGCCGACGAGGTGCACCACGCGGACGACCTTCCCCGCGCGCTGCAGGATCTCGGCGCGCGCCATCGCTTGCGCATGCGAGAGACCGCTGCGAGTGGGTGGTTCGAGGGTGCCGCCCGAGACGTCGACGGCATAGTCGTGCTCTTGATGGAGGATCATGGCCTGTGGAACGTAAGTCGCCGAGGAGGGCCGCTGCGTTGCGATGTTGCAAGATGACCCGAGCGTGACGTCGTCCGCGGTGACTGTCCGACCGGACACCAGCGGCCTATGTCGCGTGCCCGGCGAGTACCTCCCGCCTTCGACGACGTCCCCACCGCACGTGTTCACTCGTGGACGATAACCCGCACAGCCCGAACCGGCCGCGCCGGTGAGAGCCAGACAGGGTCCCGGCCTCGAGGGGAAACGTCGTTACGCTCCAATTTCTAATTCGAAATTCCGCAGCTTGCCGCGCACAATCCAATCCAATCCAATCCAATCCAATCTAATCGCGCGGTGCGTACCAGAGAATCGTTTCGTAACCGATGGCGACGAGAGAGCCTTTTTCGTGCGCTGAAAAGATCGTGGCGAGCTCGCTCATGATCGCTACGTGAAGCGGATCGCCCTGGCGCGGCGCATACGACGAAGACATGAGCCGCCCCCGCAGTCCGACTTCGTCGAGACGCTGCTCGTTGTCGAACTGCAGCAGCCGGGGCAGCGACGGCGCGAAGAACGCTCGGATCTTCGATTCAGCTGCCCGGTCTTTCTCGCGAACCAGCCCGTAGTCGGGTGCGAAACGTTCGAGCATGGCCTCGTAGGCGCGATTGAAAGGGGTGTCGGAGCGCTGATTCCAGACGAGGGCCACGTATCCCCCCGGCTTCAGAATTCTCATGAATTCGGCCCGCGCTCGAAGCGGCTCGAACCAGTGAAAGGCCTGCGCGGCAACGATCAAGTCGACGGACGCATCGGCGAGGCCGGTGGCCTCGGCGCACCCTGAGCTGCTTTCGAACTGGGGATGACCCGAAAGGCTCGCCTCGGCCGCGCGGCGCATGGCATCGTTCGGCTCGACACCGACGACGTCGGTACCGGTCGCGAGCAGCGCGCGCGTGAAAATCCCCGTTCCCGAACCCACATCAGCCGCCCGGCGGCCCGGACCGAGCCGTGCGATCCGAGTGATCGCGTCGAGGAGCGCCTGCGGATAACCGGGCCGGAACCGAACGTAGTCCTCGACCCGGTCCGTAAAGCGAGCCTTGGGGCCCAATCCAGCGCTCACCTCCGCGAATCTAGCCTGGCTCGGCACGCGCCGCCCAGGTCAAGCGCGGGGTTGCCGCGCTCGGCGGCCCCGAGGGCCATGTCCGAGTCGCGGGCTGGGCCGCCGGGTTCTCGCTACGGCGGGGAGGACGCGGGCGTCACCCCATCGGTCGACCGCCGCGTTCTTGGGCGAAGGCTCGACCGTTTGCACGTTCTGCTTTTCATATCCTATCCTTTTCCAATGCAGTAGAAGTAGGCTGAAGCGACATGTGACATGTATCGACTTCGCAATCCGATCAAGGAGTACGCTTGGGGTTCACGGACGGCCATTGCTTCGTTTCTCGGACGGCCGACTCCCTCCGCGAAGCCGCAGGCCGAACTTTGGATGGGCGGCCACCCATCCGCTTCATCCACTCTCGTCATGCCGGACGGGACGGGGGAGGCGCTGAATCGCCGGATCGCACTCGCGCCGGAAAAAACGCTCGGGGCCGCCGCCCTCGGCCGCTTCGGCCCGCGTCTGCCGTTTCTGCTCAAGGTTTTGGCCGCCGAGCAACCCTTGTCGCTCCAAGCTCACCCGAATGCGCGTCAAGCGCGGCTCGGCTTCGAGGCCGAAGAGGCGGCTGGGGTCCCGATCGATGCGGTCCATCGCCTCTACAAGGACGCTTCTCACAAACCCGAGCTCATTTGTGCAATGACCCCGTTCGAGGCCTTGTGCGGATTCCGCCCGCCATCCGAGACCCGGGCGTTCTTTGCGGAGATCGGTGTCGGCCGACTTCGGAGCATGGCCGAAGCGCTCGGTCGCGGTAAGCCGGGCGACGCCCTCCGCGAGGTATTCGAAGCGCTCGTCCGGGTCGATGAGTCCGACCGGGCTGCTCTCATTGGCGCCGTCGCAGAAGGATGTGATCGCGCTTCGACGGTCTCGAGCCGCTTCGCACGCGAGCATGCCTGGGCCGTGCGCCTTGCAACCATGTACCCGACCGATGCGGGCGTCGTCATGGCCTTGATGCTGAATCTCGTCGAGCTACGGCCGTGGGACGCGGTCTATCTCGGCGCGTGCGAGCTTCACGCGTACCTTCACGGAGTGGGTATCGAAGTCATGGCCAACTCGGACAACGTGCTCCGCGGAGGTCTGACCGAGAAGCACGTCGATGTTCCAGAGCTCCTCCGGACCCTGACGTTCGAACCGTGCATGCCCGTTCCTGTTGCCACGACGACATGCAGCGACGGCGAGATCGTGTATCTGACGGACTCCGCCGAGTTTCGTCTATCGCGAATCGAGGTCGACCGTTCGCGCCTGTTTCGGCCAAACGAGCGATCCGGGCCGGAGATTCTGCTCGCCATCGAAGGATCCCTCCGGGTGACGTCCGGGCCTCACCTCGCTGAACTCACGGGCGGCGAGTCCGTTTTCATCTCGGCGGACCTTCCGCAATACGCCATCGAGGGCGGAGGCAAGCTCGTACGCGCGACCACGGGCGACATCGAGAGCGCCGGGACCGAGAGCGCCGGGACCGAGAGCGCCGGGTAGCCCCTTTTCCGTTCGGGGACTTCGTTTCCGGCGGAAGCTCACCGGAGGTTTTCGATACCCTGTGCACATGGGCTCGGTACCTGCCCTCCGCCGAGGGTCGGCTCACGCGTAGAGCTTGCCCGTAGTGCGATCTGCGCCATCATGGCGAGGGCCCTCCGGTCCGAAAGGGGTTGTCCGCCCATGCACGCTCTGCATTGTTCGACGGTCGTTGGCTTCTTCTTCGTGTCGATGGCGGCTGCATGTTCCCGTGAGTCGGCTCACGCTTCGCCTCCTGGTCCTGCACCTGTCGGGGCGCCCGCAGCCGCCGGAGCGCTCGCCGCGACGTCCGCGGATGTCGGCGCCCTTGCGCCCGACTTCACCCTCGATGATCTCGATGGCAAGAGCGTTCACTTGGCCGGGCTCCGCGGCAAGACGGTGGTGCTCGAGTGGTTCAATCCGGACTGTCCCTTCGTCAACAAGGCGCATGCGAAAGGTTCATTGAAGGGGATGGCTGCGCGTCGCACGGCCGAAGGGGTCGTCTGGCTCGCCGTTGATTCGTCGGCTCCCGGCAAGCAGGGATACGACTTGCTGGCCATCCGCGACGGCGTAAGACGTCTCGGCATCACGTATCCCGTGCTGAGGGACGAGACGGGCGCGGTTGGCAAAGCGTACGGAGCGACGAACACTCCGGATATGTTTGTCATCGACAAGAGTGGAGCGCTCGTTTACGCGGGCGCCATCGACAATTCGCCGGACGCCGAAGGCGAATCACCGCAGGGCGGCAAGCTGATCAACTACGTCGACACCGCGCTCGACGATCTCGCCGCGGGCCATCTTGTGCGCGTGCCACGAACGAAGGCGTACGGGTGCGGCGTCAAGTACGCGTCGTGAGCCATGCTGAGGTTCGCTTCTCTGCCTTCGCTCCGTTGTGCTCTCTGACACCGAGACACTGGTTGTGCTCTCTGACACCGAGACACTGAAAGGTGGACGTCGCAAGACGACGCCGCTGTCGACCTCGTCCGTGCCGCGCTGCGCGACGGGCAAGCAGGCTTCCCTGCGCCGCCGTGGCGTCATCGCTTGCGCAATCTCATAGCTGTCGTTCCGAGAGCACGCGCGCGTGGACGTCGCGCAGGGGGCGAGAGCCGATGTCCGTCACGTCGAAGTGAAGTTGCTCCCCGTCAGAGAGAAAGCGGCCGAGCGTCGGGGCCCCGCCCGCGTTCGAGCCGCTCGGCGTCACCCACCGAGAGCTCACTTCCAGGGTAACGACGAGGCCTTTCGCGTGGTTACGAACGACGATGCGACGGGAGCGCAACGTCGCCCCCAGGTGTTCGGCCACACGCTCCCACGCAGAACGCGCTTCGGTCACGTCGACCACGCGCACCGCGGTCACCCCACCGCTTTCGTCGACCGTGATTTCGAAAACAGCCCGTCCGTTCGACGGCGCGTCGCTCGGACGCGTCACCTCTTCGGCGACGGCGACGAGAGGCCCCCCCGAGTCGAGCCCCAGTTCGTGATCGCGGCTCTGGATTGCGTCGCGCAGTGACTTTTTGATGCCCGGGGCCATGTTGACGGCAGCCGGCGCAGGCGCGACCGCTTGGTCGGCGCCCGGGTCGGGCAGATTGCCGACGAACCGGTTGTGACCATCCAGGCCCAACGCCTCGTCGGAGAGCGCGGCTCGAACCGTCGGCGAAAATGCGAACGGCGCGGCGGAGGCTGATCCGGACGGCGCCGACTCCGGCGCGGTGGCGGGGCCCGGGACGGCGCGTGTCGATTCGGACACGTTCAGGCCACGGGGGGTGGCTTCCGCAGCGGCCAAATGTTCCGCGGAGTTGGGGGGCGGCTCGGGCTCAACGGTGCGAGGGGAGAGCTCGAGATCGACGCCGACGACGGGTTCGTCGACACGAACAGTCGTGACGGGGCGTACCAGCCAAAGGGCCAGCGCCGCGTGAACGGTGAGTGCCCCAGTGAGTCCACTGGCTTCGCGTCGCAAGGCCCGCATCGACAGTCGTCCCGCGCGAAGCGCCGAACGCGGCAGCCTGGCCTGAATGGGCGGATTGCGCAAGGCGGACGTCTTTCTTGAGCGGCCGCCCGCCGTCCCTCCAGGCACAACGCCCATCCAGCCAGTCGCCGGTGCGAACCGAGACCTCGACGACCACAACGCCCATCCAGCCAGTCGCCGGTGCGAACCGAGACCTCGACGAACACAGCGCCCATCCAGCCAGTCGCCGATGCGAACCGAGACCTCGACGAACACAGCGCCCATCCAGCCAGTCACCGGTGCGAATCGAGACCTCGACGACCACAACGCCCATCCAGTCAGTCGCCGGTGCGAACCGAGACCTCGACGACGAGCGCCGAAAGGTCAGCTCTCTCCCGATCGACGGCCGATGGCCGCTCCCGCCAGCGCGGCGAAGACGATCACGCTTCCGTGTCCGATAAGGACGTGTGCTGGGCTGCCCACCGAGCAGACGAGACTCATGGCGGCCGTGCCCAGCGCTCCGCACGACGCTCCGAGCGCGGCACCGCGCCAGGCGGCTGCAGCGGCGAACGCACGGCGATAGGCGCGCGCCGCGAGCAGGAGCGGGCCGATCGTGAAGATGCTCGTCACGAGCACGCACCGAAGAAGGTGCTCCACGAACGGCTCCGCGTCGATGTCGTGCCGAGCAAGAGCCAGCGTGCCCAACGCAAAGAGAGCGGGTCCTCCGAGAGCCAGCCCTACGACCCGCCCTTTGGGCTGTCCAATCCCGCGCTCTCCTGAGCTCACGGCGGCGGCGAACGCCAGCAGCCCAGCCACGAGAGGGATGGCCATCTCGGCCAGGAGCATGAGTCTTGGCATCGTCGACAGGTCGCTGCGCTTGTTGAAGGCGACGAGGCAGCCGGCTTCATAGAGGAGCGCCCCGCTCAGACAGAGCGCCCGAACGACGATCCGATGGGCGCGCGAATCCGTCGACGTCTCGATGGGTGCACGGAGCGGTGGCATCGGCACCCGGGCGATGTTCGCGATCGGGTCCGGAATCTCCCCGATTCGATCCAGGTCGAGATCGTCGCTCATGGCGCGCGCGAAAGCGGCCGGCGGCCAAAGCTTCGCTCTGGGTTTTCGGTGGCGATTGAGGCTCGGACCGCTGTATAGGCGCGATGCACCAAAATTTTCACGGCGGCCTGCGTGGCTCCGAGGACCTGCGCCGCTTCGCTCACGCTGAGGCCCTCGAACCGGATCAAGATGAATGCTTCACGCTGGCGAACGGGCAACCCCATCAGTGCCTGTTCGACTTCCCCGAGCAGCTCCCGCGCGATCAGCGCGCGGTCACCGCCGTCTTGGGAAAAAGTTTGCGTCGTGGGGTTCTCGAGGCGTTCGGGGCTCTCCGAGTTCGTCCGGCGAACGCGCTCGCGGCGTACATGGTCTCGAAATGCGTTTCGCGCGATGGCCATGATCCACGGAAAGGCCGCTGCTCCTGTCACGAATGTCCCCCGCGCGCGTCCGACCCGCATGAACGCGTCCTGCGTTAAATCCTCGGCGAGTGCGAGGTCCGCGCAAAGACGGGTGAGAAAGGCGCGAACACGCGGGGCCCCAACCCGATAGAGCTCGTCGAGCGCGGCATCGTCGCCGCGCGCGTACCGATCCATCAGTTCGTCGAGTGCAGCCTTCGGCGAGGCTTCGACCGCCGGCGCGTCCAAGAGGGACTCGGGATATGCTGCTTTGCCGCCCTCTTGGCTCATCGAGGTCGCCTGACCGACACACCGACTCTGGCCGAAGCCAGAGGTAAGCGTCAAGCGACCGAGTCGTACAACCGGCTCGGGCGGCCAAGTGCCGGCGAAAAACGTCACGAAGACCGATACGCGCCAGGCACGATTTGGGTACGCAGCCTCGGAAGAGGCCTCGGTGTCGCTCCACGGGCCACCAGGCACAACTTGGCCTCGGGAATGTGGCGCTCTTGCCGAGCCGCACCCCTCCGGGAACCGTCGGGGTCCTGCAAGCGCGTGCCGCGCCCCGGGTCCTGTGCAGGCATCGAGGACGGGGGCCGGGCGGGTCGCAAGCCGTGGTGGGCACGGTCGCTGCTTACCGGCTACTCACCGCGCCGTGGCGAGCCGAAAGCGCGGTTGTCGCGGTGCGTCGTCATGTGTCGGGGCCCGCTCTTTGCGCTCGTCGGAGGTCGGGGAGATCCCATGAATCTGTCCCTTCGCGTCGCCGCCCGTACGGACAAGGGCTGCGTTCGGGAAAGAAATGAAGACGCGTTCATTGCGGCTGACCTGACGCGCGGCGACGCGTCAGCCTCGCCCCGCTGGAGCGGGCGGCTGCTCGTCGGTGATGGCGGAGCTCTGCTCGCCGTCTCCGACGGCATGGGCGGCGCACAAGCCGGCGACTTGGCGAGTGCGCTCGTCATTTCGTCGCTGGCCGAGGCCCTTGCCGCACAAACCACGCGGTCGAGCCAGGATCGCATCGCCGGTGCCGTCGAGGACGCCCACAACGCGGTCTGGACCGAGGCGTGCCAGCGCGGCATTGAGATGGGTGCGACGCTGACTGCGGCGTACGTGCGTGGCTACGAGGGGAGCGCTGCCGCATACGTGGCCGAAGTGGGTGATTCGCGGGCTTATCTCCTGCGTGCGGGGCAAATCACGCAGCTGACGAAGGACCAGAGCTACGTTCAGATGCTCGTCGACGCAGGGTCGGTCGATGCACGCTCGGCGCAGTCGATGCCGTTCCGGAACGTGATTTTACAGGCGATGGGGCATCAGCCGAGAGTCTCGGTCGCGCTCGGCCGCCTGGACCTGAGGCTCCACGATTGTTTGCTGATCTGTTCGGACGGGCTGACGACGGAGCTGGCGGACGAAGAGATTCGCGATGCCATTCTAACATCCGAGGACCTCGCCCTGGCGTCCGAGCGACTCGTGGATCTCGCCAATGCCCACGGGGGACACGACAATACGACGGTCTTGTTGGTCGGTGCGAGCGGCGATCTTCCACCACCAGCGCACAAGGAGCCGATCGAGAAAACGTACCGCGTGCTCGAGACGTTCGAGCCGTAGCCGGGGCCCGGATCGCGCCGCGCCGGCACCCGTTGCGCGCTGGCTGCCGTGCTCACCGGAGAAAGTAGTAATCCGCGTCGTAGGGCACACGCTCGATCTCGCCGACCGTGCGCGCATCGCAAGGCTCTGCGGGTGCGATGCCGCCTCGCGTCGAGGTACGTTGAACGAAGCGGGCCGTTGCGGGTGGCCCTTCGCCGTCGCTATGGTCGACGGCAAGCAGAAGCCAGGGAACGGCGCTCGGGTCTGGCGTCCACGAGGACGTCTTGTGCGCCGTGACGAACGCCCCATGTCCGGATCGCCACTCCGGTGCGGTAGGGCCGTCCGCGCTCGCCAGGTGGCGCCCGGCGGCGCGGCCGCGGCAGTCGGTCAACGCGGCGTCGGGTCCCGTGAACTTCCACGCGTACGCCACGCTGCCTGCGTCTGCGACGGCGCAGACGTAATCCTGCGTGCCGTGCGCGGTCACGTGCCAGATGACTTCGCTGCCCTGGGGGACCCGGATGCCCGGATCGGTCGCAGGCGCCTCTCGCCACGCCGCTGGACACGCGATGTCGCCCGCGTTTCGCTCGCTCCCGTCGCGGTGGCGGCACGCCGCTGCGAGCAGCACGAACAAGGTGGCGCCCGCCAAGCTCTTCGGCATGGGAAGGCCCATTCTACGGGCGCGATCGCTTTGAAAACAAGCAGTCTCCGACGCGTGGGCCGTCTTGCCGCAGGCGTTTGGTGAAATCGACGGCGTTCCGGCCTTCGAACGTTCGAACCATCAGGCATGGCATCTCATGGCTCGAGTTCGAGACGCACGGGATAGACGACGGTGGCAGCGGCCCCGCCGCATCCGGTCGCGTGCATTGGCGGAAAGGACGCGACCACCGTTCCAACGCAGGCGACGAACGGCGCACCGAGCTCCGAATCGAATTCGTCGGCATCGCCCTTCGCCTCGGCCCGAACGCGGCCTTCCGGCAGATTGGCGGTGAACACCAGATCGACGAACGGCGGAGGACGCAATCGGGCAGCGCAGCCGCAGACCCGTTCGCGCGCAGGATCGAGAGCCGGTACGAGTGCCGGCGCCAAGGGACCCGAGGGGTCGAGCGCCTCGCGCCGGACATCGCCCGGGCACATCAAGACCACCTGTCCGCCGCCGCCTACGACGCCCAACGACCACGGCGACTGGCAAGCGGAAAGGGGCACCGCGGACGCCGAAGACGAAGGAAACCCCGCGGGCGCGGACGTGGGCGTTGGCGTCGCCGGGTGAGCGGTGCAGCCGGTGCTCGCCAAGGCGAGGGCAAGCCATCGCGTACTTCGCTTCACGAAAACCTCACTTCTCTGTTCGCGCGCTCCATCCGCTGTAGCATTCTCCGGCCATGTTGCCGCCCGGCCCGCCCACTCCCGCGTTCTGGCAGACGTACCGATTTTTGGTGGCACCCCGGGACTATTCGCTCGCCGTGCAGGCCCGCTACGGCCGGGTGACCCGGTTTCGTGGCCTGAACGGCAACGGGATCGCCATCGCCGATCCCGATCTGGCGCGGGACCTATTCGCTGCGGAGCCGGACACGTTCGAGACGCCATCCGTCCTCTTCGACCTCTTCGGCGAGCATTCGGTGCTCGCGACCTCGGGCGAGCGGCACAGACGGCAGCGAAAATTGCTCAATCCACGTTTTCACGGCGCTCGCATGAAAGCGTTTCTCGAGACCATGCAGCGCGTGGTGCACGAGCATCTGGGTGTCCTGCGAAAGGCAGGCACTGACGGCTCGGTCGTCACCATGAGCGCTTTGGCCCAACGGCTCACGCTCGACGTCATTCTGGAGACGGTTTTTGGTGAGGGCCTCGGTCTCGAGCGAGAGAGAGCCCGGGGCGTCCTCCGCAACTTGATGGGGGCCCTTTCACCGACCTTCGTGTTCGCGCGCGCGCTGCGGTCCACCGCTTACCCGCTTTGGCGGACGTTTCTCCGTCGGCGCCGCGAATTCGACGCCTGGGTCGATGGTCTCATCGCCGATCGCCGCAAACGCGACCAAGTGGGGTCGGACATTCTCGGCGTCCTCCTCGACGCCCGCTACGACGACGGCGGCGCCATGGAGGATGGCGAGATTCGCGATCTGCTGATGACGCTGCTTCTCGCCGGTCACGAGACGACGGCCATCGCGGTTGCCTGGGGGGTCTATTGGCTCTTGCGCGAGCCGGTGGCCCTTGCCCGCCTGCGGAGCGCACTCGATTCGCTCGATACCCCTCCGTCGCCCGAGGCGATCGTCCGACTCCCCTATCTCGAGGCTGTCATCGCCGAGACACTTCGGGTCGAGCCGATCGTCACGGACGTAGCGCGGATCTGCCGCAAGCCGCTCGAGCTCGGACCCTGGGTCGTACCCGCCGGCGAGATTGCCATCGTCAACGTCAGCGCCATCTTCGCGGACGAGGCTCTCTTTCCAGAGGCGCATCGCTTTCGGCCGGAGCGCTTTCTCGACCGTGCTTTGGGCGTGGGGCAGTTCATGCCGTTCGGTGGCGGGCATCGTCGCTGCCTTGGCGCTGCGTTCGCTGAGGCGGAGCTCGCGATCACCCTCGCTACGTTCGCGCGGGAGTGGGAGCTCGAGCTCGCCGAGCCGATGCCCGAGCGATCGGTACGCCGAAACATCACGATGGGACCCCAACATGGCGTCCGCGTGCGCGTCCTCGGGGCTCGCCCCGATCGGCCTCGGGTCGCGCGAGCCAGCTAAAGCTGGAACGTGCAACGGGTCACGTCGCCGTCGGCGCGATGGCTTCCATGGACGCGATGGGTCCCAGCGACCCACCTCGATGTTGGAGCTTGGCGGCGAAGACTTGTTGGAAGCCGAGGAGTTCGGGCCAGACCTCGCACACCCGGGACTCGATCGGTTCGACCCACTGCCGGTAGACCTTGTACGCGCTCGACTCGGACATGGCCAGATGCTCGCCGCGCTGGACGTCTCGCTCGAACCACTTCCGCAGCGCCGGCGCCGCCGACTGAACGACCGAAGGCGTGCACGCTTGGTCGATGATCGAGAGCCCGCAATACTCAAGAAGCTGCCGAGCGGTTCGGCGGGTGAAAAAACGCACGTGCGTCCTGTCCCATAGTCCCGACCATCGATATTCTTGAAAGCCGAGGATCGTGGCGACTCGATTGTACCAAACGGCGTAATTCGGCACGGAGACAATCCAAACGGCACTCCGAACCGGCTCGAAGGCGGCGAGGTTGCGCACGAACGCGATGGGGTCGACAATGTGCTCGAGGACATCGGAGAGGACGAGAGCGTCGAACGGTGCGGGCTTCGGCGCACCGGCGCGCCATTCTTCGAGCGTGCCGTGGAAGACTTCGTCGCAGGCGCGACTTGCCAGCGCCGCAGCGCGCCGATTGGGCTCGACCCCGACGATGATCACACCGGCACTGCGCTCGTGGAACGCCCGCGCGTTGGCCCCGCAACCGCAGCCAACGTCGAGAATGCGAGCGTGCTTGTTCGACGTAAGGACGTGCCTCGATAAGAGCGACACGATCGCTGGATTCGATCGTTCGATGTAGGCGTAGGATGATTGTGCGAGGTCGAGCGGCAAGGGGGCCGCGGGGACCCGATTCAGCATCATCGAACCGGCGTGGCCACCGCCACGAGCTGCCAGCCTCGCGTCGTCGCGCGCCGTGGGTTGAGCTTGAAGAGCCACGAGAACGCCGCCATGGCGGCCAGCGCGCCGAGAGGGGGCCTCCCTTTCGGCGGGCGAGTCGCGTCCTCGACGAGCTTGGCACCGCGTGCGATGACGACGAGCCGATAAAGGTTGAAAAATGGAAATCCCGCGCCGGAGAGCTCGACGACGTTCATGGCGCCCAGGCGAAGAGTCCGTTCGAGCAAGCCTGTGTCGAAATGGCGTACGTGACCGATATGCTTGTCGAAGGCGCTCATCGGGCCTGCCGGCACGGTGATCACAAGGCGACACCCATCGCCGAGCAAGGGCCCGACATTGCGCAGGACCTGGACCGGGTCCTCCAGATGCTCGAGGACCTCCGAGCAAACCGCGTGCGTGGCCCACCCGCGGTACTCGTCGCCCACCGTCAGTGGCCGCGTGAAATCCTGTTCGATGAAACGGGCATTCGGCACCGTCCGGGTCGCGAGAGCGACGCCGCTCGGACTGCAGTCGAGCCCGAGGACCGACGCGTCGGGGCGATACCGAAGAACCTCCCTTGCCAGTTCTCCTGTGCCACTGCCCAAGTCGAGGAGGCGAACCGCCCCTTGGGACCGTTCGAGCGCGAGGTGCTCGAAGACGAGCTTCCTCCGATACGCCTGCGCAGGATTGCGCGCCGCCATCATGGCGAAGGCGTTCCAGTGCTCGTTCCAGTCTTCAGTCGCCTGCCTCGAGCTCTCGCCACCCGCCCTGGCGTCGTATGTGGGACTCATCGAGGCGGCCATTGTAGCACACCGGACCCGCGGCACGTGCGGGGCCCCGAAGGTTCAGCTCAGCGTCGCCACACGACGACGGCCGTCGACTGCAAGAGCAGAACGAACGCGAACGTGAGGAATCCTGCAATCATGAGAAAAAGGCCGGTCACCCCCAAGTGGTTTAGCGCGAGATCCGAAGACAGACGAAAGTCGTTTCGAAGGTAATAGACACCAAGCCACGCGTTGATTGCGAATCCGGTCAAAAAAGCCAGTGCCGACAGAGCCACCGTCCGGTTGTAGGGGAAGCGGGAGAACCACCGCTTCGTGGCATCACCGGAGTAGTCGAAGAAGACTTGGACGAGAATCCCCAAGTACACGCAATGCAGGCCGAGCGTCGCGAGCGTCAGGCCGAGCAGCATCCAGTGCAGCGAAAAGGTGATCGGCCCGAGACGGAGGGGGCCGAGCGAAAGCGGAAGGAGCAGCAAGGTTCCCAGAAAGAAGAGAACGAAACCGGGCCGGTAGAGGAAAAACGCGGCGCCGTAAATGAACATCGCCCGAAGGTTGATCCACGCAGCCTGCCAGGGCGAAAACCACCCGGCGCGCTTGTGGTGGCTGACCCTCCCTTCTCGATCTTTCAAAAACCGAATCGGCACCTCCTCGGTTCGAAGGTGCATATGGACCGACTTCAGCACCATTTCGGATGCGTACTCCCAGGACTGCGATCGCAAGCCCATTCGCTGCAGCGCGTCGCGGGTGATGCCGCGCATTCCGCAGTGAATATCGGAGAAGTGACTGGCGAAGATGACGTTCAAGATCCAGGTGGTCACCGGCGTTCCGAGGTACCGATGGAGGGGCGGCATTGCGCCGGGCTCGATGTACCCTCGAAAACGAGAGCCCATGACGAATGCAGCACCTCCTCTGAACTTTTCGACGAAGGGGTCGAGCTCTCGGAAGTCGTAGGTGCAATCGCAATCGCCCATGATGACGTACCGACCGCGGATGTAGGGCAAGGCGTCGATGTACGCACGGCCGAGGCCGCGCTTGGGAGCTTTGAGGACCCGCGCGCCGCTTGCTCGGGCGATCTCCGCCGTGCCATCCGTCGAGCTGTCGACGATGAGGATTTCGCCGCGGGCGCGCGCTTTGCGGAGCCCCTGTTGACACCACGCGACGAAGTCACCGATGGTCAGCGCTTCGTTGAGAGCGGGCACGACAATCGAGAACTCTGGATCGTCGACGTCGTGCTCCGGCAGAACGAGGCGAAGGTTCGACTCCGTGGTTGCCGAAGCTTCGTCCGAAGAACTTTGAACCTCGCTACACGCCCCCTCCGCGAGCATCGGCCGCGGGCAATGTGACAGATTGTTCAGCAGAATGAAAGGCTCGGATCGGCTCGTGCGCATGCCGAACGAGATCGAGCCGCCAAGGCTCGCGACGCTCGCCACCCGCCCACCGAACGCTCGCGAACGCGCCACGCCCACCGAACGCACGCCGAACGCTCGCCACCGCCCACCGAAGGCACGCCGAACGCTCGCCACCGCCCACCGAACGCACGCCGAACGCTCGCCACCGCCCACCGCCCACCGAACGCAGGCAAGACGATGCGGCAAAGGTCCTTGCATGCGTGCGGGAGCGTGCTGTAACCGAAAGGCGAGCCATGAGAGCACGCTGGGCGGCGCTGCGGCGCCTCGGTCCGTCTCCGCGAGCGGGTGCGCCGCTGCGATGCTTCGGTCGGCCTTGGCGATCGGGCGGGGCGCCGCGACTCCGTCCCTCCTGGTTGGCGCTGGCGGGCTGGCTCGGCGGGTGCGCGGCCGAGCCCTCGCGCGCCCCCCGTCCCGTCCTCCCTTCGATCGGTGCGGACGCGTCGCGAACGCCGGCTTTTGCTCCGACGCCCGGGGACCGCGCGGACGCTCTCCTGGCCAAGATGACGCTCGAGGAAAAAATCGATTATATCGGTGGCGAACGCGACTTCTACGTTCGCCCCGTTCCCCGCCTTGGCATTCCGGAAATCAGGATGTCGGACGGCCCCGCCGGATGCCGAAATGCAGGTCCCAGCACCGCTTATCCCGCTCCGATTGCCCTCGCCGCGTCGTTCGACACTCAGCTGGCCGAACGGGTTGGACATGCGATCGGCCGAGATTGCAGGGCGCGAGGCATTCACGTGTTGCTTGCGCCGGGGGTGAACATCGCGCGTTCTCCGCTCGGAGGTCGCAACTTCGAATACATGGGGGAGGACCCGTACTTGGCCGGGATGACGGCGGCGTCCTACATCCGCGGGGTGCAATCCGAGGGGGTGCTCGCCACGATCAAACACTTCGTGGCCAATGACCAGGAGTGGGATCGGCACAGGGTGAGTTCCGAGGTCGACGAGCGCACGCTCCGGGAAATTTACTTTCCCGCCTTCGAGCGCGCCGTGCGGGAAGGCGGCGTCGGCGGCCTCATGACGGCGTACAATCCGCTCGACGGCGTCTATTGCTCACAGAATCGATGGCTGCTCGACGAGGTGCTGAAGGGGCAATGGAAGTTCGCGGGAATCGTGATGTCCGATTGGCACGCCGCGACCGACACACTCGAGGCCTTCAATGGGGGGCTCGACCTCGAAATGCCCGAGGGAGCTGCCATGAGTCGAGCCAAGGTGGAGCCGCTGCTGCGCGAGCACGCGGTCGACGTGGCGACCCTCGACGACAAAGTCCGGCGGATTCTCCGGACCGCGATTGCGGCGGGGTTCTTCGACCGGCCGCAAAAGCGCGACGACGTCCCCCTTGACGATCCGACCAGCGTTTCTGTGGCGCTCGACGCGGCACGGCGCAGCATCGTGCTCCTGAAGAACGATGGCGCCCTGCTTCCTCTGGACCGACGAGAGCTGAAGCGCCTCGCGGTCATCGGGCCGAATGCGACCCCGGCCGTCGTCGGGGGATCGGGGAGTGCCTTCGTTGTTCCCTTTCATTCGGTGAGTCTGCTCGAAGGCATCGCCCACGCCGCCGACAACGTGGAGGTCGATTATCACCCTGGGGTGCGCCAGGCCGAGGACGTGGGGTTGCTTGGCCAGCCGTGCTTCGAGCACGGGCTACGCCAAGAAATCTTCGCTGGGCGCGGGCTCGCGGGAGCGCCACGGGCCGTCGATCACGTCGATCGGATCGACTTCACGCCGGAATATGGCTCGGAGCCTGCGCCGGGCGTCGGTGGAGCGAACTACTCGATTCGCTGGACAGGCGCCGTCTTCGTCAAGAAGGGGGGCCTGCACCGCGTATTGACCCATGCCGACGACGGAATTCGGGTATTTTTCGACGAGAAGCCCGTCATCGACGATTGGCGCGACCACGGCCCGACCACGAACGAGGCGACCGTCGAGGCCGCCGCCGGGACCCACACCGTCGTCGTGGAATATTATCAAGGCACAGGAGGTGCTGTGGCCCAGTTCGGCTTCGCAGCGGTCGGCGAGCATCGGACCACGTTTTTGGGCAGCGACGAGGTGACGTCGATCGCGCGCCGCGCCGACGTGGTGGTCGTCAGCGTGGGCTTCGGTCAGAGCGCCGCGACGAACAGCTGGCATACGGCCTACGCGCCGTATTGGCCTCCTCCGTGGGCCCGAAAGGGGGGCCTCGTCGAGTCGGAAGACTCGGATCGACCATTCGATTTGCCTCCGGCCGAGGTCGAGACGATCCGGCTGGCCCTGGCCGCGAATCCTCGAACGGTCGTCGTCGTGAATGCCGGCGGTGCGGTCGATGTCGAACCGTTTCTCGACCGGACGGCCGGGCTTTTGTGGGCATGGTACCCGGGTCAGGAAGGCGGCCGCGCCGTCGCGGACGTGCTCTTCGGCGACGTCACGCCGTCGGGAAAGCTGCCAGTGACGTTGGCCAAACGATATGCTGATTACCCGAGCGCTCCTTATTATAACCTCGATGAAAGCCACAAGACGCCCTACACAGAGGGGATTTTTGTCGGATACCGAGGATTCGAGGCGCGACGCACGGCCCCGGCTTTCCCCTTTGGATTCGGCATGAGCTACACGACGTTCGAGTATTCGGACCTTCGCGCAACCGCCATGCCGGACGGGTCCGCGCAGGTGGCATTGCGGGTCTCGAACCGCGGCCAGCGCGATGGCGACGAAATCGTCGAAATTTACGTCTCGCCCTCGAAGGCGAACGGCGGCGGCGTGGTTGCGCGGCCTTCGAAGCAGCTCAAAGGATTCGCTCGACTCCCGCTGGCGGCCGGCGAAACCAAAGACGTGTCGCTCGTTCTCGAGCCGCGGGCGTTCGCGTTCTGGGACGATGACAGCAAGCGCTGGCTGGTCGCTCCGGGGACATACGAAATTCTCGCTGCTGCGTCGTCCGGCGACGTTCGCTTGCGGTGTCCAGTCGAAGTGGCCATGCGGGTACTCCCGCCGTAGGACCTCGATGCGCCGCTCGATCCCCGGCAAGAGGCACGTGGCCGGCCGATGGGTTCTGGGCCGAAGCAGCTGAGGCCGGTTCGCGGCAGCCCGTCGGCGTCGGCCGTGGTCCGGCCTCTCGCCTCGGTCCGTCAGCCCGTCGGCGTCGGCCGCGGTCCGGCCTCTCGCCCTCGGTCCGTCAGCCCGTCGGCGTCGGCCGCGGTCCGGCCTCTCGCCCTCGGTCCGTCAGCGTCGGCCGTGGTCCGGCCTCTCGCCCTCGGTCCGTCAGCCCGTTGGCGTCGGCCGCGGTTCGGCCTCTCGCCCTTCCGTCCGTCAGGGCCTGTCTCCCGCTATCCGTCCTGCCGGCGGCCGACCGGCGCTTGCCCGGAGGACGTACGGCCTCAAGAGATTGTTCTGTCAACGACGGAACGGATGGCGAATTTGCGGTGGCGCAGAGATTGACGCCTCCCTCGCTTGCTTTCAACGTATGCGGCGTCTCGTGAGCGATTCGATCCGGTTTGCGCACCCGCGCGATTCGGGGTTCTCTTCCGCCACGCGAGAGCGCGCCTTTCGATCCCACCCCCCCTGGCCTTCCCTGCGACGGAAGGCGCGGGTTTTCCGAAGCAAGAGGCTTGGTAATGCGTCGTTCGATTTTGTCGTCATGCATATTCGCGTCGGCCATGGTTCTGCCGGCCTTCGCCGGTTGCGGTACGAGCAACACGGGTACGAGCTATTCCACTGGCAACAACCAAGAGAACACCAGCTCCAGCAACAATTCGGGGAGCGGCACGACCAATGGCGGAGGGACCACGAGCAATCAGGGCCAGACCGGAACGGGCGGGAACACGAGCAACACCGGAAACCCTTCCGCAGGCAACACGGGATCGAACTCGAATCCGTCCGGCTCGATCAGCGGACAGACAAGCTCGACCGGTTCGAACTCGAACAGCACCGGCAGCAACAGCTCGGGCGTCGGGGACGCGGGTGAACTCGCGTCCGATGCGGGCCGCACGTGCGCCCCGGCCAGCGTGGCCGTGGTCTCGGACTTCGAGGAGGGGACCGATGTCGTCACCGCTCAGGGGGGCCGCACGGGACGCTGGACGCCGTACGGGGACGGCGCCGGGCCGACGACCACTCAAAAGGCGAACGCGAACGGCGTCTATCCAGCGAGCGCCGCTCCTTCAGACGACAAGCCCGGCATGTGCAACGCTTATGCGCTCCACCTTTCGGACACCGGTCATCCGATGTACTGCGGGTTCGGTGCGCCCCTCGATGGCGCAACGGCCGCGACGTCATGGAGTGCCTATGACGTGAGCGCCTACGACGGCATTCAATTCGACATCAAGACGGGCGCCGCGAGCCAGGGCCCCGTCTATTTCGAAGTCCTGACGAAAGAGACCCAGCCTGGGCCAAACCCGCCGGCGGGCTCGACGCTCACGCCGGGCAGCGGAACAGCGACGAACTCGGCGATCGATGCGTACAATAACCGTGGCTACTACCTGGCCGCGACGGGGACGACGCCGACCGGGACAGGCACGACGGTCCCGACGTCGATGACGACCGTGCAGGTTCCCTTCTCCATGCTCATTCCGCGTTACTTCCCGTCGCCAGGGGCAGCCGGGTGCGGAACGGCCACCTGCCAGGCGCCGGATTTCGTGCCCTCGCATGTGCTCGGGCTTCAGTTTTCGGTTTACAACGACTTCTCGACGACGGGGGCGTACGATTTGTGGCTGGACAACGTCACGCTCTATAACTTCACGAGCGCGAACGAAGGGCTCGTTCCCCCCGGCATGACGATGCCCACGTTCAACGATGGAAAAACCGGCTGGCAGTGCGGCAGCGCAATGCCCACGTTTGACGGTGGGAAGTACACCGCATCCGGCAAGTTTCTCTTGTGGGCGTACAGCAACTGGAAGAAAAACTTCGTTGCCGCCGGCCCGAATGCCGGCGAGTCCATTGTCCTTAGCCCCGAAGTCAACGGGGGCGCCGTGGTCTCCGAAGGGATCGCGTACGGCATGCTGCTCGCTGCGTACTTCGGCGACCAGACACTCTTCGACGGGCTCTGGGCGTATTGGTCGAAAAACCCGGCTTCGGGCACGAATGTGCTGATGAATTGGGAGTACAACATCTCGGGCTCGTCGGCCGTGGGGTTGGGCTCCGCGACGGACTCCGACGAAGACGTGGCGTTCGCGCTGCTCCTCGCCTCTCACATCTGGCCCGGCACCGCGAGCTACGCCACGAACGCCACCGCGGTGATCAATGACATCTGGAGCCACGACATCGACAAGACGAGCTACCTTCCGACGTACGGGAGCAACGCGGGGAATTCGACGAGCAGCAGCCCCACGAACCCCTCGTACTTCGCGCCCGCCTATTACCGTCTCTTCGAAACCACCCAAAGTGGCTTCAGCACCGTCGTTACGAACTTGTATGCGGCCCTGAACAGCAGCGCCATCAGCGGTTCCGACGGCCTCGTGCCGGCATGGTGCTCGAACAACTGCACCACGGTCGGCGGGGGCAGTTATGCGAACAACACCGAATACCAATACGACGCGCACCGGACGCCCTGGCGGGTCGGCATCGACTATTGCTGGAACGGCGCGGGCGGTTCGGGTGGAGCCTCCACGTACCTTGCGAAGGTCAGCTCGTTTTTTGCGGGCAAGGCTGCGGCAGGAATCGACAACCTGTACGACGAGTACACGACGGCCGGGCTCGTCTGCACCGGGTGCACCCCGGCCGCCGCGCCAAACTCGATGTCCCTCATCGGCACTGCGGCGGTCGGTGCGATGTCCGGCGGCACGACGAACTCCGCCTTCGTGAGCGCGGCCTGGCAGTTCGTGCTCGACGGGTTGAACCGCGGAAAGCCGAACCTCTTGGCGACAGGCAATAACTATTACACCTACTACAATACGACTGTCGGTCTTCTGACCGCCCTCTCGATGAGTGGGAACTTCTACATGCCGTAAAGGGCGCGGCGCGGGCGGGCCGTCGCGACGGGGCCTCAACCTGCGCGCGGCACCACACTGCATCCAGTCTCCGGAGACGAGCGCGAACGGCCAGCGGTTGCGAGGTCGGCGGGCCACGGTCTCCGGAGACAACGCCGCGTGGTCTTCGGTTGCGAGGGTGCCGGCCGTCGGCGGGCCACGGTCTCCGGAGACAACGCGGCGTGGTCTTCGGTTGCGAGGGTGCCGGCCGTCGGCGGGCCACGGTCTCTGGAGACGACGCGGAGCGGGCGTCGGTTGCGAGGGTGCCGGCGGTCGGCGGCCGCGGTCTCTGGAGACGACGCGGAGCGGGCGTCGGTCGCGAGGGTGCCGGCCGTCGACGGGGATCCTTTGCACCCACGGCTCGCATGGTAGAGTGCGCGCAATGCAGGTAAGGACTACGGTTCGAGCGCTCGTGTCGGCGGTCTCCATCGCCTTCGGGGCCATTGCCGCATGCTCCAGTGGCAATGGCGCGGGGCCGGGGAGCTCCACGGCCAGCCACTCGGGCAGCGGGACCAGCAGCGGAACGACCAGCTCCGGTGGATCGCAGAGCCCATCGGACGCGGCTTCGCATGCGGACGGCGGCGGCGCACTCCTCGTCGACGACATGGAGGCCGATTCCGGCACGCAGATCGCCTTGGTCGTGCCCGCCGGCGACACCCCCGGGTCTTATTACACGTACGACGATGGACCGAATTCGTCGATCCAAGGCACTTCCCAGTTGAACGACAGCAAGCTGGCGGCGCCGATCACCAACGCGGACGGGACCACCATCTCTGGAGAGCTCTGCGTCAGCGGATCGGTCTTGGCATACGCTGGCCTCGGGATGAACCTCGTCTACACGAAGCCTGCGGACGCGTCGGCGACCGCGCTCTCGTCCCCCGTTCCGTTCGACGCAAGTCGATATAACGGCGTGAGCTTCTACATTTTCGTTCCCGCGGATGCGGGCGGGGCGATTACGACCGTTCACTTCGGCATTCCGGACACCCAAACAGCGGATCCCACGGCCTGGCCGAAATCGGACTGCGCGCAGGGCGACGCGGGGTGCGACGACGATTTCGGCGCGGACGTGTCAGCCACTCCCGGCGCGTGGACGAAGGTCGCGTTCTCGTGGAACTCCGCCGACAGCATGTTGAGCCAGCAGAACTGGGGCGCCCAATTCGGGGCTCTGAGAACCAACGCGCTCATTGGCATGAAGTGGCAAGCGAACGGCCCCGGGCCCGACGCGGGATCGACCGACCCTTTCGACTTCTGCATCTCCGACATTTACTTTACGCCCTGACGCTCAAAGATCATTCGAGCCCTGCGTCGGCGTCCGTTCGAACGTAGGCTGAAACGTCCGTGCAACGGTTTTGGGTGCGCTCTCTCTTCGGCATCGTCTCGCTCGTGCTGTGTGCTTCGGCTTTCGGCGGCGTAGCGGCATGGCGCGTCGTCCAGGCTCGGATGACCCCGGACGAGCGGGCGCGCACGCTCGTTCAGGCGGGACGGTACGCCGACGCCGAACGCCAGTACCTCGAGCTCGCGAGCCGGCGTCCTGCCTCCCTGCCCGCCATCGTCGAACTCATCGACGTGCACCACCGCATGGATCTCTTCCGAGCGCTCGGGGCGGGACGGGGCGCGAACGGTCTCGTCATTCGCGGCGCGGACGACAGGGCCGTCACCTCCGTGATTGCGGCGCCCGATCTGCCCGCGGAGGTCCGTCTCCTCGCTCGGTTTTGGGACGAAGTCGCGCGTGGTGAGGTCGACGAAGCCGACCGCGCCGCCGCCATCTCCACGGCCGATTCGAGCCCGCCGGCCGCTTGGGCCAATCATCTCCTCGCGCGGGAGGACGAGGAAGACGGTGACGATGGGGCGGCTGCGGAACGCCACGCCCGCGAAGCGACGTCGTTCGACGGCCGCGCCCAGGACGCCGATGCCGCGTGCGGCGAGTGGATCGCCGCGGGTGATCTCCAGCGGCTGTCGGCGGCGCTGCGAGACGGCCGTTTCGCGCGTCAGGTGAGCGCCGAACTGCGCATGCGCCAAGCGCTTAGCCAGCGCGATTGGTGGGGGGCGCTGCGGTGGTTTCTGCCTTCCCAATACGAACGGGCGACCCCCGGCCTGCTCTTGCTCGCGGTCGTGTCGGGCGCCGTTTGGTTTGCCCTCTGCGCCCAGATCGGGCTCATCGGCGAGCGCCCGCGCTTTCGCGCGCCGCTCCAGCTCGTCGCGCTCGTGGCGGGGGTCTTGAGCACGTATCTCACGTTGGCCGTGGGAATCGTCGAGCACGCGTGGGGGTTCGTCGAGACCGGGCACGCCCTGCCGGATGCCATCTATTTCGTTGTCGGAGTCGGGCTGCGCGAGGAGCTTTGCAAGGCGCTCTTCGTCCTGCCGTTCGTTCCGCTCCTGGTGCGCTGGGGCACGCGCCGTGACGCGCTTGCGTGTGGCGCCATGGTGGGCCTCGGATTCGCGGTCGAAGAGAACATCGGCTACTTCCATGGTGGGCTGTCGACCGCCCTGGCGCGATTTCTCACGGCGAATTTCCTTCACGTGAGCACGACCGGCCTCGTCGCCGTGGCGCTGTTCGATGACGCACGCAGCCGCGGACGATCGGACGGCACGCTCTCGGGCACGGTCATGACCGTCATCGTTGCCCACGGCCTCTACGATTTCTTTCTCTCGAGCAGCTCGGTCGATGGGGGCTCGGTCCTTTCGATGTTCGTCTTCGTGCTTCTCACGCGCAGGTTCGTCGAAGTGCTGCGCAGTTTGCCTGGCCGGGAGCGACCGCTCCTCAGTTGGTTCTGCGTCGGCCTCGCCGTCGTCGCGGGGGCGAGCTTCATCTATGCGAGTGCGGCGGTTGGCCCGCTGCAGGGTGCCATGGCGCTCGCGCAAGGTGCGCTGGGGCTGTCGATCGTAGCGGCGGTCTTCGTCCAGCAGCTGCGAAGCATCTGAAGGAGAGCACGCCTGCTGCCTTTTCCCGAGACGCGCACGGTCAGCCGGCTCGTCGCGTGCGCCGAAAGGAGGCGGCCGACCGCCTCGCGCCGAGCTCTCCGGGCACGCTTTCGGGCGTGATTCCTCTCGCCCGGACCTGCTACGGTCACGGTTCGATGCGGACTCGGCCAACGGCGTGGTGGCTCGCACAGCTGCGGAAGCGGCGCGCTCGGATGTCGGAAGAAAAGCTCGACCTCTCCGAACCGTTCACGTGCTCGTCGGAGAGGGAGCGTTCAGCCGCGATTGCGTTTTTCAATGCCGCGTTCCGGGCCGAAGAGTCGGGCCTTCGCCAGGCGCATGAACTTGCCGACGAGGTGGCGCGCGAGGACCCGGATCTCGCCGAGTGCCTGCGGCTTTACGGCGACGAAGAGGGCTGGCATCGGCAGCTGCTCACCGAGTTCCTCGGCTGGCTCGGTGGAAGCATCCGCCCGATGGGACGCACGACGCGCACCTTTTACGATCTCTATGGGCACGCGAGGCGGATGGAATCGATCGTGCTCGTCAACCTGATGTTCGAGACGATTGGGTCGACGACATACCGGCTCGCGCTCCGCCAAACATCTCAGCCGAGCGTCCGGCAGATGCTCACCATCCTGACGCGCGACGAATCGTTCCACGTTCCGCTGAACGTGCACTTTTTGCGGGCTGCGCTGGACCGCAACCCCGACGCCTCGCGCCGGCGCTTGCAGGGTATTTACTACGCGACATTCATCGCTCTGGTTGCATCGACCATTCCGAGTCGGCGTCGCGCCGAGCGATTCGATCGGATTCCTCGAGCGGTCTTGGCCAAGGCGTATGCGACCGAGCTATCGCGCCTCTTTCTCGAAGAGGCCGATCTCGGGCTCGCTCCTTCCGGCCCGTTTCTCAGGGCGTGGGGTTTGGACCGCACCGCCCTTTTGGCCTGCGGTCCGTCTGCGGTGAGCCTCGAAGCCGCGGAGCGCGCCGCGGAACGGGACGCCGTCCGTGTGCAGGCGTACTGACTGCGATCCTGCGTGCCATCGGCACGGCCCCGGTTCCCCACCCGGTCTCTTTGCTTTTGGCGGCGTCGGTGCTCACGTCCCCGTCATCTCGTCACAAATGGCTCCTGCGCGGCCGGCGAGGACTCGGCCGTCTATCTTCACGTCGCAAAAGTCTCCGCCGCGGAGTTCATCGATGTAGTTGACGACGAGAGGATTGGTCCATTCTCGGGCCCCGTCGAAGCGCGCACGAATGACTCCCCGCTTGTCGATGAACCAGGTCTCCGGAAAAAGGTGTGTCCCGTAACGACCGCCGACGATGCTCGAGTCGGGGTCGAAGAGAATGTCGAACGGCGCCTCCTCTCGCAAGACGCTTTGCAGCGTCGGCTTGACGTCTTCGGCGCCTTCGTCGACCGATACGGCGAGGACGACGACGTCGGGCCTGTCGCGAAGGATCTTCGTCAGCTCCGCAATTTCGGGCATCTCTTCGAGGCAAGGACCGCACGTCTTGGTCCAGAAGTTGAGGACGACGACTTTCCCCCGAAGGCTGTCCAGAGTCACGGTCGCGCCGTGGATGTCCTTCAGCGAAAAAGAGGGTGCGCGTCGATCGGCGGCCATGTAATCCGGGTGCAAATAGCAAGGGGCGCTGCAAACCCGGCGAGTCTCGCCTTCCTTCGTCACGGCGACGAATCCGTACACGAAGAGTGCCGCGACGACGACAAATGCGATTTGGGCCGCGAGGGGACCAACCTGGACGGACGGGTCGCTTTGGGACGGCATGGGTCTCGTTCTAGTACCTTGGCGCAGAGACCGCGAGGGCCTGGCCGAGGTCTCGCCGAGAGCCCAATGGTATCGTCTCGATCCGATGACGCCGTCTCAACGTCACGCTGAGCTCGTCCGCGAGATCGAAGCCCACAACTACCGCTATTATGTCCTCGATGATCCCGTCGTCAGCGATGCCGAATTCGATCGACTCATGCGCGAATTGCGCGTCCTCGAAGATGCGTCACCCGAACTTGTAACGTCCGAATCACCGACCCAGCGCGTCGCCGGGGAAGCTCGAACCGCGGTCGACCAGGTCAGGCACGTCGTCCGCATGCTCTCGCTCGACAACGCGTACGCGCCGGAGGAGCTCGCGGATTTCCATCGCCGTGTGGTCGGTGGGCTGCCCGACGGAATCGTCCCTCGATTTTGCGTCGAACCCAAGCTCGACGGTGCGAGCGTGGAGGTCATCTACGACGGGGGGCGTCTCGTTCAGGCGAGCACCCGGGGCGACGGCGAAATCGGCGAAGACGTCACGCGCAACGTGCGGACGATCCGCAGCGTGCCGCTGCGGATCGCCCATCGCGGGCGGGTCACCCTGCGCGGCGAGATCGTCATCTACCGTCGTGACCTCGATGCGCTGAACGCCGATCGCGAGTCGCAGGGGCTCGAGCCCTTTGCCAATCCGCGCAACGCGGCGGCCGGGGCAGTCCGCATGCTCGACCCCCGCGAAGTCGCGCGCCGCCCGCTGCGGGCGCTCTTCTACCAATTCGTCGAAGGCCCCGATCTCCAGCCGACGCAGCACGCGAGCCTGGAATGGCTTGAGCAGCAAGGGCTGCCGACGCACCGACGTCAAACCGTCACGGCGTGGGACGAAGTCGGATCCGCCATCAATGCGATCGAGCGCGATCGGGCAGCCTATCCGTTCGAGACCGATGGGGCGGTCATCAAAGTCGACGCGTACCGGCATCAGGAGATGCTCGGGATGACTTCGAAGTTCCCGAAGTGGGCCATTGCCTACAAATTCAAGGCGGAGCAAGCGAGAACAAGGTTGCGAGACATCGCCGTACAAGTGGGCCGAACGGGTACGCTGACGCCGGTGGCCCGGCTCGATCCGGTCCTCCTCGCGGGCACCACGGTCTCGAGGGCGACGCTCCACAATGCGGACATGATCGATGCGCTCGACGTCCGAATCGGCGACCATGTGTTCATCCAGAAGGCGGGCGAGGTGATCCCGCAAGTCGTCGCCGTCGACGCATCGGCACGGACGGGCGACGAGCGCCCGTTCCGAATGCCCGAGCGCTGTCCGTCTTGCGGCACACACGTCGTCCGTGACCTGCGCGATGCCGACAAGCCCGAGCTCGGAAAGGGTGCCGCGACACGCTGCCCGAACCGCGTTTGCCCCGAACAGGTCAAGCAGCGCATTTTCTATTTCGCCCGTCGCTTCGCGATGGACATCGATCACCTTGGAACGGCGCTGGTCGAGCAGCTCGTCGACGCGGGAATCGTCCGCGACGTAGCTGATCTCTACGTTCTTGCACCGGAGCAAATCGCGGAGCTCGAGCACATGGGCGACAAGAGCGCGGGAAACGTGCACGCTTCGATCGAGCGATCGAAGACGCGCCCGCTCGATCGGCTGTTGTGCGGTCTCGGCATCCCGCAGGTCGGCCAGGTCGCGGCGCGCCAACTTGCGGAGGAGGTGGAGACGCTCGATCGGATGCTATCGTGGACACCAGAGGAAGCGCGCGAGCACGTCGGGTCGATCCATGGCTTCGGCCCGAAGATGGTCGATAGCGTGGTCGCGTTTCTCCAGGACGAGGATCGGCGGTCGGTGCTGAAGAAGCTTGTCGCCCTAGGCGTCAGTCGCCCTCAACCGCGGCATGCGGTGGCCACCGAAGGACCGCTCAAGGGCATGACCTTTTGCGTGACGGGAGTGCTCTCGAAGAAGCGCGAGGACGTCATCGCGGAAATTCGCGAGGCCGGGGGCGACGTCCACGAGACGGTCAAGAAAACCACCGCATTCCTCGTGGCAGGCGACAAGACTGGCAAAAGCAAGCTCGAACAGGCGAAAAAAATCGGGACCAAAGTCATCACGGAGCCCGAGCTTCGAACGCTGATCGCCCGGTGATACCCCCAGTCTGCCCGCGTGGGCGGGCGCCTCAGCCGAAGAGGGCGCGCAGCTTTTCGACGAAGGATCGCTGCTGGGGATGGATCTCCTCGCCGAGCTCTTGCGCCAGCGCTTCGAGCAGTTGCCGCTGGCGGTCTGTCAGGTCCGTTGGAACCTCGATGGCGACCTCGACCTTCTGATCCCCTCGACCCAGGCCGGCATGCCGCGGCAGCCCCTTTCCGCGCATGCGAAGAACGGTGCCCGGCTGCGTGCCCGGGGGAACGCGGAGCTTGCCCTTGCCTTCGAGCGTGGGAACTTCAATCTCGCCGCCGAGAGCGGCATTCGTAAACGTCAGAGGCACGGTGCAGACGACATCGTCGCCGTCGCGGCGAAAGAGGGGATGGGGTCGTACCGTGACCACGACTTCCAGGTCGCCTGGAGCGCGCTCGGGGCGAGCCCTGTTGCCCGCTCCGGTGATGAGCCTGCTGGCGCCCGCCTCGGCACCCGGCGGTATGCTGATCGTCACCGTTTCCTGCGCGGTCACGAGCCCGCTACCGCGGCAGCTGCCGCATGCATGCCGGACGGTGCGCCCGGAGCCGCGGCACTTCGTACAGGAACGCTCGACGGCAATCGGAAAGATCCCTTGCTGCAGCCGGACGCGGCCCCTTCCGCGGCAAGCGCCGCACGCTTCCGGCGACGTTCCGGTTGCGGCTCCCGAACCGCTGCAATCGCGGCATGCGATCACGCGGTCGTATCGGAAAGCCTTCTCGCAGCCAAACGCGGCCTCTTCGAAGGAAATCTCCACCTCCCGTTTGATGTCGCCCCTGTCGCCGCGGCCCACCCCGAAGACGCCAAGGAGATCACCCAGAATGCCGTCGATGGCGATGTCGCTGATGTCGACGTACCCGCCCGGGAACGGGCCTGCCGCGCCAAACGGAGAGCCGGGTTCTTCGGCGCGGTGGCCGAATCGGTCGTACATGGATCGGCGGCTCGGGTCCGAAAGGACACAGCCGCTTTGGCCGAGCCGCCAGCGAAGTATGATCGGCCCGAATGGTCTCGACGATTCACCGTTCGCGCCGTGCCGGCCGTTGGGCGCTGACGCTCGCGCTCGCCCCACTCGGCTGCCGGAGTCCTTCGACGGACCCGTTGGCGGATGCCGCGACGAGCCCACAAGCAAAGGCAGAACCGGCCCCTCTCGAGCTGCCGCTCGCGCAGGCAAGCTCTACGACCGGGCCGCCCCTCGCCGCTGACGCCGGTCGCTCGCCGGAACCGTTTCGCGGAGACCAAGTCGTCGTGCCCGACGTCATGCGCGAGGTTGGGCACGAGCCGGGCAAGGAAACGGCCCGCGACTTTCGGGAGCTCGCCGGTTTCACGTTGCAGGCGACGGTCCGAACCGGTGAGGGACCGGGTGCGCCGAAGGTGCCCGAGGTGAACGGCGCGGCCATTGACGCGGCAAGACGCAAGACGGAAGCCCGAGTCGCCATCGACGTGGCATCGACACGGGCTCGCTTCGTCCTTTCCGGCGGTTTCGTGTTGCCGTCAGGGACCGAGCTTCGCGCGCGCGCCGACCGATATGGGCACCTGCTCTTCTGGCCGGGAGACACCGAGTACCGCATTGTCCTTCCGGGTGGACTTCGTGCGTTACTGGGCGAGAGGCGACTGGACGTGGCGCCACTGGCTTCGGCCGACGTCCATCCGAGCGGCGAAGGCACGCGCAGGGTGGGTCTGCGAACGCATCGCGTCGACGTCTCCACGCGAGCAGCCAAGGCGACTCTCGAGCTCTCGACGATCGCGGGGGTCGCTGAGGGCGGAACGCTGATCTGCCGGTGGCTACTCGACCTCATGAGCGCCCCGCCGTCCACGCCGGCCTGCGGGACCGATGAGGTTCCGTTGCACGCCGAGCTTCGTTGGACGACACGTGGCGCATTGACGTTCGACGTGACCGGTATCGTTCGGCGCAGCGACCTCGCCGCCCAAGACTTGGGCACCCCGCCGCCCGCGTACACGTTGTCGCTGACCGCACCGCCTCCTTTGCCTGCAGACACCTTGATCCCGAGGAACGAACTGGCCGCGTTTCGCATGGCGCCGGCCGACATGCCCGTCTCGGGCCGACGTGATCTGCTCATTCCGGCCCCGGAAACCGGGCTCCTGTTCGTGAATGCGACCGACGAGCTACGCGTGGCATGGCTCGACGGGGTTCCGGCGGTGTGGGTGGCTCCGGGCGCTCGACTGGCGCTCCCAGGCATGCTTCGCGGTCGGTACTCGCTCCAGTGGCGCACGTTTCTCGGCGACAATTGGGAGCCCGCAGACACCATCGTCGCGCCCGGAACGAGTGAAGTTGGCTCGCCCTCGGCACGACCCTGAGGAAGACCGAAACCCGCTGAAGCCCCGATCCGTGGCGGAGGCGCTGTCGACCCGGCTGACGAAACGTCGGAGTCCGTCGGCCCGTCAATGACTTCGACGTCGCACGAGACGCGCTTCGAGCAGCTGGAACAGCACTTTGCAGGCATCGAAGCTCGACATGTGGCTCTGCTCCACGATCTCGCGTACCGAGCGCTCGCCGTTCACCATGTCGAGAAGCTTCTGCTCCTGGTTCGCAAGTCGGTCCCGGCCGACCGAATCGACCACGGCCGGGTCGGCAAGCAGGACGGAATCGAAGCTACCGAGGCCCGCTTCGACGACACGCCATTCGTCCACCCGGCGAAAGCCCTCCATCACGACCGAAGCCACTGGAAGGGCAAGCCGAGCGCTCTCGGCCAGTGGAGGTGGATCCTCGCGTCGAAATTCGAAGCGACCACGCGGCCATCGGAGCGCGTCGTAGACGAGCTCGCTCGACTGCAGAGCAAGTGCCTGCCGAAGTTCGCCTGGGGTGACGCGGCCGCTGTCGACGAGCAAGTCTCCGAGGAGACGGCGACCGGTCGATGGGTTGCCCTCCGCCGGACCGCGGCGTTCGCGCAAGAGCCGGTCGATGTCCTCGGGTCCGACCAGGCCGAGCTCGACGAAGTACCGCCCCAGCCGGAACTCGCGCCCCGCGCCCTGCGCCTGGACGAGATCGATGAGTCCCTGGCGCATGACGATCGTCGTCTCCGTCCTTCCGTCGGTTACGACCAAGATCCCGCTCTGCAACTCCAGTTGAAGGAGCTGGAGTACGGCTCCGATGGGGATGACGGCCAAGTTGCCCGACAAAGCGGTTCCGGCCGTCTCGCCGGGCGGGGCCGATCGCGCCAGATCGGGCCCGGCCACATCTTCCGGCGATGGGAGCGAGCCCACATCGGAGTGAGCTTCCCAGTGCTCGGCTCTGCGGATGGCGTTTTCGATGACCGCGACGAGCGCGCGTGCGTCGAAGGGTTTGGTGATTGCGTCGATGGCGCCGGTCTGCTGGACGAAATGATCGCGAATGCGGTCCGATTTCGCGCTCATCAAGACGATGGGCGTGTTGCGCAGCTCGGGGCTGCGGCGAATCGCGCGACACAGCTGAAAACCGTTCATCCTCGGCATGACGAAGTCCACGAGGACGACGTCGATGGGCCTCGTGTCGTCCGCGTTCCCCTCGAGAGGGGACTCGGTCTCGTCCGCCGACCGGGCCCCTCGGAGCAAGAGCTCGAGCGCCATCTGGCCGTCGGTCGCCTCCACGGCTTCGAAGCCGTATCGCTCGAGCACGGAACGAACCACTCGGCGAATGGTGGGACTGTCGTCGACGACGAGGACACGTGTGGCCATCTATCAGGGCGGCGGTCGGGTTTCGGCGTCCTCGATTTGGGCGAGTGCGACGGCGAGCGCATCCTTCGCACGCTCGAGGGATTGGCGGTCTGCTTCCCATTTTGCCCGAGCCCGTTGCACGCGCGAGGCTTCAGCGTCGAGGCTCGACTTGGCCTCTTCCAACGCACTGCGCGTTGCTTCGATGTCATCTTCGAGCAAGGCCGCTCGCGTCGATGTCTCCGCGAGACGCTGCTCCACGGCGTCGCGGCTGCTCTCTGCGTCCGAAAGACGCTGTGTCAGCTCGACGAGCTGGGCCTCCCGTGTCCCGTCGTCGAGTCGCTTGCGTTCTTCGAGGCGGTGGAGCTCCTCGCGGACCGACGCGAGCTCGATCTCGACCTTCCGCGTCCGCTCATTGGCCTGCGCGATCTCGCGCTCGGCGTTGAGCTCGATGAGCGCGGCGCGGGCATCCCGGTCTTCGGTCAAAGCCCGAAGTTCGGCGGCGTGGCGTGCGCCGAGCGCATCGAGCGAAGCCTCCTCGTGCTGCGCAGCTTCGTTGCGCACCCGGTCCGTTTCCTGCTGATTAAGTCTCTGGACCGAAGCGAGCTTCGACTCGTGATCCTGGCGAAGCTCCGAAAGCTGGAGGGCCAGCGCTTCGCGCCGCTCGCGCTCGGCTTCATCGCGTGCATCGGTCAGGGCCGCATCGCGCTCGCGCCGCAACTGCTCGAGATCGGCGCGCCGGCGCAGCTCGGCTTGATCGAGTGCCCGAGCGTGCTCGGCACGCTCGTTGGCGAGACCCTGATCGAGTTCAGCACGGACAGAGGCGAGTCGCACTTCGCTGGCAGCGCGGTCGTCAGCCTGACGTGCTCGGAGCTCCGATACCTGGCGTTCGCGCGCCTCGCTGTCGGCTTTGGCGCGATCGAGCCGTGCCCGGAACTCTTCGTTGGCTTTCTTTGCCAGATCCCGTTCTGAGGCCAGTGCTTCATTGCGCTCTCGGGTGTCGCCAAGCTCCCGTTCGAGTGCGAGGAGCCGCTCTTCCAGATCCGCGCGCCCACGCTCGAAGGCGAGTGCGTGGTCCTGCGCCTCGACGATTTCGCGGTCCTTTCGCGAGAGCTGCTCGCGAAAGGCAAGAATCTCCTTGTCTTTCTTGTTGAGAGCCTCGCGAAGGTCCAGAAAATCGCGGCTCGAGATGCCCCCGGTCTTTGCGGCGGCGGCGAGCTTGCTCCTGAGTTCGTCGACCTCGCGCGCCAGCCGTGCGGAATCGCTGGCCTCGATCCGAAGC
>JBEKFX010000031.1:0-112205 GCA_050013115.1 Polyangiaceae bacterium | reverse complement strand
CGTCGGCGCCACCCCCGTCGGCGCCACCCCCGTCGGCGCCACCCCCCTCGACGCCACCCCCGTCGACGCCACCCCCATCGGCGCCACCCTCGTCGGCGCCACCGGCTCCACCCCCATCGACGCCCGTGGCGTCTGCAGCTCGACAGCCTTCGCCGAAGCCGGCCGTGCCCGATTACGACGGGCGAGGGCCGAAGCCGATGACGGCTGGCGAACTGGCGCTCTGGGTGCCGCGCATCCTCCTTTCGCCTCTCTACCTCGTAAGCGAATACGTCATCCGCCTTCCCCTGTCGGTCGCGATCCCCGCGGCCGAGAGCGCGGACCTGCCGAGGAAGGTCTACGACTTCTTTGCCTTCGGTCCCGAGCACAAGGCCGGCTTCGCTCCGGTTGGATTCTTCGATTTCGGATTCAACCCGAGCGTGGGGCTCTATGCCTTTTGGGACGACGCGGGCTTCAAAGGCGACGATTGGCACGCGCATGTGGAGGCATGGCCAGATCAATGGCTCGCGGGATCACTCACCGAACACATTCAGATGGACCGGCACAAGGCGGTTCAGTTTCGTATCGAGGGGGTGCGCCGACCGGACCACGTCTTTTATGGTTTGGGCCCGGACACGCGGCAATCCGAGCAAAGTCGCTATGGCGAAGATCGCTTCGACGGAGGCGGCGACTTCGAATGGCGATTCTGGCGCGCCACACGGCTGGCGACGGCCGCGGGCTTTCGCATCTGGAAGGTCTATGACGGTCACTACGGCGAGGACCCGAACCTGACGACCGAGGCCGCTCGGGGCGCGTTCGTCGTTCCGGCTGGCTTCGGGGAGGTCTATACGGCGGAGTACAATCGCGCGTCGCTCGTGGTCGACACACGCAACGCGTGGCCCGCGCCGGGATCGGGCTTTCGCACGGATATCCAGGCGGAGCAAGGCAGCGCCCTGCGCCCCTCACCCGCTGCGGGGTGGATTCGGTACGGCGCCGCCACGGGCGGCTACCTCGACCTCAACCAGCGCGGGCGCGTCATCAGCCTCGCCGTCACGGCAACCTTCGTCGATCCGATTGGTGGACAGCCGATTCCGTTCACTGAGCTCGCCTCGCTCGGCGGCGACGGACCGATGCGGGGATATTACCCGGGGCGGCTCGTCGATCGCAGCGCGTTGACCGGGGCGGCCCATTACGTATGGCCCATCGGTCCCTGGCTCGATGGATCGCTGGAAGCCGCAGTCGGCAACGTGTTTGGCGAGCACCTGCAAGGCTTCCGGCCCGGTCGCTTGCGCTTTTCTGGAGACGCTGGGGTCTCCAGCCAGGGTTCGGGCGACTTTCCCATCGAGCTCATCTTCGGTCTCGGCTCGGAGACCTTCGAGCACGGTGCGACGATCGATTCGATCCGCGTCGCTCTCTCGGTAAACCATGGCTTTTGAACATCGCCTCCTCCCGCTCCTCGGCTGCCCGGTGATCGTCGCGTGCGCTCATGCGGATCCCCGCTTTCCCCTGAGACCGCCGCTCTGGCGCGACCCCGATCTCTCGTCGGTCTACGCGCCCTGCCACGCCGCTCCCGAGCCCGCGGAGCCTCACCACGTTTCGTGCGCGCCTGACTATTACGATGCCCCTGTCTATTGGGACGGCGCGGACAACATGCTTTTTCGCCCGCTGTCCGAAGCGCTCGGGCTCGCGACGAGTGGCGAGTCGGTCAACGTGAACAGCTTTGACGAGGTCCCCGACTCGGCCTGGTTCACGAACCGATTGGGGATCCGCCCGATGAGCCCTGATGAGCTCAGGATGAACACGTGCACGAAGGAGCAATTGCTCGACCCTGAACACGCACCCGACGGCTCGTGGATCATCGACAAGGGCAAGACCAGCGGATCGACGCCCGGCTTTCGCATCAGCGTCCCCGGCAAAGGCAAGTATTTGGTCAAGGTCGAGGCCCTCGGGCTTCCCGAGCGGCAGGTCGCGGCTTCGGTCATCGGCGAGGCCGTTTACTACGCCGCCGGCTACAACGCCTCGTGCGAGCAGGCCCTCCTCGTTCGGCCGTCCATCTTCAAGCTCAAGGGTGGACTGGTCGCGGCCAAAGGCAATTTCGGGGACGAATATCCCTTCGACCGCAAGGCGCTCGACGAACTATTTGCGAAGTCGAACAAGCACGCCGGACTTTTGCGGATCAGCGCGTCGGCGTGGGTGCCCGGTTACATCATGGGGCAATTTCGCTACGAGGGCGTGCGCAAAGACGACCCGAACGACGTCGTCCCCCATCAAGATCGCCGCGAACTCCGGGGCGCGAGATTGCTTACGGCGTGGATCGATCACTTCGACTCGCGCGAGGGAAACTCGCTCGACTCGTGGGTCGCCGACGCAAAGGGCGCCGCGCCCGACTCGTCTCCGGGCCACGTCGTCCACCTGCAGATCGGCACGAGCGCGGCCCTCGGGTCGGAGTGGGATTGGGATTCGCTCTCGCGACGCCTCGGCTACTCCTATATCGTCGACTGGGGCGACATGGCGACGGACTTCGTGACACTCGGGGCCGAGACCCATGTATGGGAACGGGTACAAAGAACCCCCGGCCGCGAGATTTTTGGGTACTTCAACGTTGCTGACTTCGATCCCGAACGGTGGAAAAACGAATATCCCAATCCAGCGTTCAGCCGGATGACCGAGCGCGACGCGGCGTGGATGGCGCGGATTCTGGTCCGATTCACGCCCGCGATGATTCGCACCCTGGCGGAAATGGCTCAATTCGCCGACCCGGGCAATACGGACTATCTCGAGAGCGTTCTCGATGGTCGATTGGCAAAAATTCTAGATCGGTATCTGACCCGACTGTCTCCCGTGACGGACGTGCACGTCGAAGGACGGGGGCGCTTGTGCGCGGTCGATCTCGCGGAGTGGCGACGTCCCGGAAACGCAGACCGCTTCCGCTACTCGGCGAAGTTCGTCGGGGGCGCCTGGCTGCCGGTCGATCGGCGGCCGGCGGCCCAGTTCTGCGTGACACTTCCCCACGTCGCCCGCGACGGCGGTGTTCCCGACGACGCAGCGGAACGATACGTCCGTGTGCGCGTCGAAGACGGGGTCGCGAAAGGACCGCTCGTCGCGCACCTCTACGACCTCGGTCCGGCCCGCGGGTACTTCCTCGCTGGGCTCGAGAGGCCCGAACGATGAGAGCGTGGCCGCTTCTCGCGCTCGGTGTCGCGGCCTGCTCGACCGTCGAGCGGCGGTTCCCGCTGCGATCGCCGATCTCGCAAGACGGAGATCTTCGTTCGGTGACGGCACCCTGCCACGCGGAGCCGACGGCGAAGGACCCTGCGCACGTCTCCTGTGCGCCCCGTGCGTATCGTTCTCCCGAGCTCTGGGACGAGTTGGACGGCGTTCTTTTTCGGCCGCTCACCGAGGCCATCGGCGTCGTTCATGACGGCGAATCGGTGGACGTCAACAGCCTCGACGAGGTGCCGGATTCATCCTGGTTCGTCAATCGGCTCGGCGTGGGGGCGGTCAGCCGCGACGAGCTCGTGCTCGGCGGCTGCGACCCGTCGCTGCTGCTCGATTCCGTGGGCGAGGGCGACTGGGTCATCGACAAGGGAAAGACGAGCGGTTCGTCGCCCGGCTTTCGCGTCGCCATTGCCGGTAAGGGCAAGTACGTGTTCAAGCTGGACGACGCCGACCAGCCGGAGCTCTCGAGTGCTGCAACGGTCATCGCCGCCGCCGCCTATCACGCAGTCGGCTACCACACGACCTGCGAGCAGGTCGTCTACTTCAAGCCGTCACGGCTGACGTTGATGCCTGGTCTTCGCTACAAGTTCGCGAGCTTCGGCGAGGAGCGCGACTTCGATCGCCAAGCGCTCGACCGAATCCTTCGGTCTGCGCCGCGCCGTGGCGACATGGTCCGGATGGTGGCGTCGGCATGGCTGCCTGGGCATCTGATTGGGCCCTTTCGCTACGAAGGGACGCGATCGGACGATCCGAATGACGTCGTTCCGCACGAGGATCGTCGGGAGCTACGGGCCGTTCGCGTCCTCGCATCGTGGCTCGGGCACGTGGACACGCCCGAAAAGAACAGCATGGACATGTGGCTGGCGGATCGCTCCGACCAGCCCGACTCATCGCCCGGCCACGTCGTGCATTCCTTCCTCGACTGGGGCGACAGCCTCGGGTCGAACTGGCCGCAGCCCGAGATCACGCGACGCATGGGCTTCACGTACATCGTCGATTGGGGCGATATCGCATCGGACTTTTTGACGCTTGGAGTTCCGGCGCACCCGTGGGACGAAGGCCGCGCGGCCGGACACGAGATGTTCGGCTATTTCGACGCCGCGCGGTTCGTACCGGAGCAGTGGAAAAGCGAATTCCCAAATCCGGCCTTCACTCGCATGACCGAGCGTGACGCGGCCTGGATGGCGCGCATTCTTGCGCGTTTCACACCCGGGATGGTCCGCGCGCTCGCCGAAGCCGGGCGATTCACTGACCCGCGGAATACGGCGTACGTCGCCGATACACTCGAGGGACGGCTCGATCGGATCCTCGAGCGGTACCTGACGCGCCTCTCGTCGATTGCGGATGTTCACGTCGAAGGCGGCAACCGGCTCTGCGCGATCGACCTGTCTGAATGGCGCGGGCTACGGAACAGAAAGGAGTTCCACTACGCCGCGCGCACGGGTGCCGGTTTGCCTCTCCGCGTGGCGAGGCGCGAAGGGGGGCGCCTCTGCGTCGACCTTCCCCACATCGCGGCCGACGGCGGCGATGCCGACGACGCGCCGGGCCGTTACGCGAGCGTCGCCATCGAGGACGGTGTCTCGCAACGTCCGCTCAGGCTGCACCTCTACGATCTAGGCCCGTCGCGAGGATACCAGCTCGTGGGGATCGAGCGCGAGGGTACGACGCCTTGAACGTCGTCCCGCGCTTCTTCGACCTGCGTCACGGCGAAGCGCGCGGGGCCCTCCTTGGCTTCGCCGCGCAGCTCCTTCTCATCATCACGGGGCACACGGTGCTCGAAGCAGCACGCGACGCCCTCATTCTCGCCGGGCCAGGACCCCGGGCGCTCGGGGTCGTCTATATGGCCATCGCTATTTGTGCGTGGCCTGCGGCTGCGGTCGCGGCCCGCGCTGGCGAGCGCTTCGGCGCGCGGCGCGCTCTCCGCGGGACGATGGCCATCGCGGCGGCTGTCGCGGTCGCGCTCTTTCTCGTCCCAGCCACCGCGACGTCCGCCATCGTGACCTACGTCGTCAGCGGTCTCATCGGCTCGATTGCGGTGCCGCAGTTCTGGACGCTCGTCGGCAAGTTTCTCACGGTCGCACAGGGCCGCCGCCTCTTTGGTCTCATTGCCGCCGCCGGGGTGATCGGGGGCATCCTCGGCTCGGGGACTGCGGCGGCGGTGCTCGTCGTCCTCCCGGTCAAGTGGTTGTTGCTCGTCGCAGCGGTGGTCTTCGCCGTCGCCTGGGCCGCGCTCCTCGGCGTCGGCAGCGGCGAAGAGCGCGCCCATCGCCCCGAACGCGTCTCCGCGCCGACCGTCGCCGAGATGGGGCATGCGCTTCGCAATCAGCCCCTTCTCTCGCGCATCGCGCTGAATGTCGTCTTGTCCACCGCCACGCTGCTCGTGCTCGACTACTGCTTCAAGTCGAGCCTGGCCCGGTCGCTCCCCAGCGCTCAAATAGGGCCTTTCGTCGCACGCTACTACTTTGCGCTCAATGTCTTGTCGCTCATCGTCCAGGTTTTTCTGTGTAGCGCAGTCGTACGGCACCTGGGCGTCACGGCAGCCATCGTCCTGACTCCCTTCTTGCTGCTCGTCGGCGCGACCGGTGTCGTCGTCTTCGGCGGTGCGCTCGGTGCGGTCCTCCTCATGAAGGCCATCGACGGCGGTTTGCGATTTTCGATTCATCGCATCACCGGAGAGCTCATTTACATGCCGGTGCCTTTGCGCATCCGGCTGCTCTTCAAACCGCTCATCGACGGCGCCCTGGTGCGGGCATCGCAGACGCTGACGGGCGCGAGTCTTCTTTTGCTCGGAGGGACCTCGGTCCTCGCGCCCTGGCCTCTCGCATCGATCGTTGCCGGCCTCGCCAGCGCCTGGCTCGCGTCCGCTCTGACGATGCGTAGACCCTACGTGGCCCTGCTCCGCAGGGCCATCTCGAGCGGGTCTCTCCAGGCCCAGGATAGTCCCGAACCGCTGGACCTCGAGAGTGCTCAGCTTCTCGTCCAGCACCTGGCCAGCGAGGATCCGCTCGAGGTGGTCGGCGCCATGAATGCCCTGACCCGCCGCGGCCACGCGGGCTTCGTCCCTGCTCTGATTTTGCTTCATTCCGACGAGCTCGTGCTCACCCAAGCGCTCGATCACTTCGGCGCATCGACCCGCACCGACTGGATGGTCCTGGCGCGCCGCCTGCTCACCGACAAGAGAGAAGGCGTTCGAATGGCCGCGGCCCGCGCGCTCGCCGCGCACGACGAGCTCGATGTCGAGCGTCTCGCCGACGACGTCGGCGCGCGGGTGCGCGGATATGCCGTCGTCGTGTTGGCCCTGCGCGATCGTGCCGAGGACGCGCTCGAGCACGAGCGGATCGCTGCGCAGCTGCACGAAGCGGGGGCGACGGGCGAATCGACGCGGCTCGGAATGCTGGCCGCGATCGCCGACGCGGCCCCGAACCCGGCGCTGACTCGCCTTCTCTTGGCGCTAAGCGATTCGCCCAGCCAATCGCCCGAGCATAACGAGCTGTTCGCCCGGGCTGCCGCACGGCAGCGGGACCCTCGCCTCGTACCGCGCCTCGTCGAGCTCTTGCCGGCACGGGAAGGGCGCGAGGCGGTGAGGGCCGCGCTCGTCGCGTTCGGGGAGGACGCGCTCCAGGCCGTCTGGTGGGCACTGCGAGACACGACGCGGCCGCACCGCTTCCGGATTCACGCGCCGAAGACACTCGGCCGCTTCGGAACGAAGGTCGCTGCCGACCATCTGCTCGAAAACATCGAGACCGAGGAGGACGGCCTCGTCCGCTACAAGTCCATCCGCGCGCTCGAGCTTTTGGTCGCGCAGCGGCGGGTGGTGCTCGATCGCACGCGCGTCGAGCGGCTCGCACGCGACGCCCTCGTGCGACACTTCCGGCTCCTGGCCGCGCGGGTTGCCCTCGGCAGGCCTCCGCTCGTCGAGGGACGCGCGCTCGCCGCCGATCGACTTCTCGCTGGTCTTCTCGACGACAAGCTCCGGCAATCGCAAGATCGCGCCTTTCGGCTCCTCGCCATCGCCCATCCGCGGGAGGACTTCCGGCGGGTCCGGATCGCATGCCAGTCGAACGACCCGACCATGCGCGCCAACGCCGGCGAGCTGCTCGACGCGCTGCTCCGACACCACGATGAGCAGCCCCTGCGCGCGCTATTCCGGTTGATTACCGAAGAGCTTTCCGCCGCCGATCGCGCGGCCCGCGCGGGGCCGCTCATCGAACAGCGGTTGCCGGGGGGGCGCAACGAGGCCCTCGCGATGCTCACGCGCGACCGCGATCCGGTCCTCGCCCGGCTGGCGGGGGCCTGCGGAAAGGGACTGCTGCCCTCGCCGACCACCGCGATTCCGATGCACGAGCTGGAGACGGCCCGTGCATGACATCCGCCATGATCGCGTCCAGCGCGAGCTATTTCTCGCGGCCTTCGGAGCGAATGCGGGGGTGACCGAGCCCTGGGTCACCGACCGACTCGCCGCGTTGCTCGAAGAGCAGGTCGCACGTGCGGGCGAAAAGCTGTTTTCGGTGGGAGATCCGCCGGAATTTTACTATTTCCTCCGCGAGGGTCGGGTCAAGCTCGTACGCGAGGCGAGCGCCCCGTGGATCTACGAGGGTCCATCCGTCTTCGGGATGTCCGATGCACTGCTCGATCGCCCGCGCATCCGGACGGCGATCGCCCTCACCCCCATCGAGGCGATGAGGGTGCAGTCGGAAGCATGGATTGAGCTGCTCGCGGATAGTTTCGCGCTGGCCCGCTCGGCCGTCATCGGATCGCTGCGGACCGTCGCCGAGCTCGAACAGAGGCTCTGGGCAGCGGGCGGCGCGTCCCCCCCTTGCCCGTCCGTCGTTCTCTCGCCGCCGGGCGCCCCGCTCGACGTCATCGAGCGGCTCGCGCTGCTGGCCGAAGTGCCGCTGCTCCGCGGCGCCGGCATCCAGACGCTGAGCGACCTGGCGGTCGCCTCCGACGTCGTCTCTTTCAACCCAGGCGACTTGCTCGTCGAGCGAGGGAAGCCGAGCGGTCGGGTCTTGCTCCTCTTGGAGGGGCAGGTCGAGACCGCACGCGAAGCGCCCGAGGTCGTCCGGCAGGCACGAGCGGGCGAGTTCGTGTGCGGCGCAGCGGCTTTCGGAGAGCCCGTCCTCGCGTGGGAAGCGCGCGGCCGCACGAGCGGACGGGCCCTGAGCTTCCGCGTTGCCGACTGGATCGACCTCATGGAGGAGCACTTCGACATGGTTCGAACGACGCTCGGAGCTCTGTCGCTCGAGCGCGAGGAGCTCCTCGAGCGATTGCTCAGGTAGCCGTCGATCGCCGCCGGAATGCAAGCCCGACGAGTCCGATCAGCGAAAGCAGCGAGCCAGCCGATCCGCGCGCAGGGGAAGCGCCCATCTGACAGCCGACGCCATCGAGCTCGTGGGACCCGGGCGAACCCGCGGGCGTCGAACCAGCTCCGTTGGCCACGGAGGATCCGGTCGCGGGCGCCGAAACCGGCCCCCCCGACCCTCCACTGCTCGATCCGGCGGATTGGCCGCCGTTCGATCCGGCGGCGGATTGGCCGCCGCTCGCTACGGGGCTGCTGGTCGGCGCCACGGCGGACCCGTTGACGGACGCAGAGGTGGCATAAGGAGGCTGGCAATAGCTTGGCCCCGGAGCCGGCAACGCGGCATCGACATCGCACGGCCAAGGGACAGCCGAGCCGTCGACCGGCTCGGCCGGCTCGACGCAGCCGATGATTGGCTCGGCGACCGGGGGCGCGATGCACGTCCAAGTCGCGGGACAGTCGCTGTTCGTGGTGCACTGAATCGAATCGGCTTGGCAGCTCGACGTCGACGACGTCGAGGTCGTGCAGCTCGGCGGCGGCAACCCGCCCTCGATGACGTCGCCCGGCAAGGTCCCGGCATCGACCGCCGGCACCGGGATATTCGCGCCCGTCGAAGGCGCGATGGTCGTTCCCCCGCTGCCCGAGGCCCCCGAACCGCTGCCGCCCGAGACGGTGGTGGCCGACCCGAACCCGGCCGAACCGCCACTGCCCGTCACGCCGCCCGAACCGCCACTGCCCGTCACGCCGCCCGAACCGCCACTGCCCGTCACGCCGCCCGAACCGCTGCCCGAGCCGCTGCTGCCCGAACAGACCGTCGTGACGTCAGGGACGCAGGTGAAATGGTCGCCGCAGTCGGAGTCGACTTTGCACGGCAGCTCATACTTGGGGACGCAGACGCTCGGCTCGGTGACCGTCGTGCACGTCGGCGGGGTGATTGGAACGGGGGGGCATTCGTCCCCCTTCGCGCAGGCCACAGCTCCGGAAGCGCCGCATGACTCGTAGGTGTCGGCATGGCAAACCATGCCCGACGCGCAATCGGCATCGGTCGTACAGGGGCCCGGTTGGCACGTGTAAAGGGTCTCAGGTGTGCAGTCGGGCGCGACCGTGGTGCACGCTGGGCCGGGAGGGCAGGCAGGCGTCGGTGGGCAAGCGGAGACGCCCGAAGCCTGGCAGGTGAAGCCGGTCGTACAGTCACTATCGTGCGAGCAGGACGTGTCGGCACGTGCAAGCTCCGGCACGAAGAGCGCACCCAACGCCAGCAGCGCGGCGACCGAAGTTCGAACCGAGGGGAAACGGACTGCGCAAGGAGTCGAAGTGGTTGTCATGGCGAAAGCTCTCCGAGGCTCGAAGGCGTCTGACGCGAGTCGCGACCGACGGCGGGCGAGCCACGCCATCCGCTTCTGCATGTGCCCTGCCAATCTGCCGCACCCCGGATTTCCCGAGTTTACGACGCGGGAGGCGTGCCAAACTGTGCAACGCGGCATGGGGCTCAGATCGGCGAGCCATGGATCGCGCGTCACCTGACACCGCGCGTCAGTGGGTTGCCTGCCCGCGATCGGTAGAGCTTGCGCGAAAGCCGCACGCGTTCGGTGCTTGCTTCTCGCGCGAGGTCCTTGATGCCGATGGCTTCGTGCGATGGACCCCGAGGAACCGACAAGCCGCGACATCGGCGCGAAAGACCTTGCGTAAACTCCGCTGGCTATCGAACATGGCCGCCGATGAACCATTTGCGGGCCGCATGCACCGCCGCGGGGTTCGCGACGCTCGCGATCGCGCCGGTGACCCGAGCCGATGACAGCGCCGATGCCCCGGCCCCCGAAGTGGCTGCCACGCCGCCGGACAGTGCGGCGAAGCTCGGGTTCCAGGTTGGTCTGCGCGTCGCTTACACCGACGGGGTTGGAATCGTCTATGAAGGCATTCACCTCAGCGACGCCAGTTCCGGTGCGCTTCCTCTCATGGTCGACCTGGGCTGGCGCTTCTTGCCTCAGCTCTACGTAGGCGCATACGGCCAATTCGCGCCGGTTTTCCTGAAAACCTATGCGTTGACGTGCCCCCCGGGGTTTACGTGCGCGGGGCAAGACTGGCGCCTCGGCGTCGAAGCCGATTACCACTTTTTGCCGCGGTCCAAACTCGACCCATATGTCGGATTGGGTGTCGGTTACGAAATTTTGCACTCGACCTTTCGCGATGCGGAATACCCTTACGTTTATAATGGGAGCTTCGTCCTTGCGAAGTGGTACGAAAGCATCATCGCACGCGGCTGGGAGTTCGCGTCATTGACCTTGGGATTCGATTGGCGATTCACCGACATGATCGGTGCCGGCCTCTTTGTCCTCGGTACCGTGGGCGAGTACGGCGTTCAAACGGGCAACTACACGGTCATGGCGGCGGGGGCCCAGCAAACGACGCCGGTTCCCGCGGTCCAAATTGGAGCCCACGAGCTCGCGTTCATCGGACTGCGCGGAACATTCAATCCGTAACTTGGCCGCGCGGCTTGGAACGCAGCGTCGGCTGGGCAGTGTCAAGGCGCGTCGCACGGCCCGGCGCTTCTCTGTGAGCTCCATGGCGCTCGGCGATTGGACGATCCATCCGCGTCTTGCCTTGTCCCGACACGGCGATGTCGAGCGTTTTCGGCGCTCGAGCGGCCTCCCAGCCGCGACCCGGACGCAGCCGCTGGGGCGCGCCAGGGCCTCGCGGGTGTCCCTGCCCCGGGCGCTCTCGCCCGACACGAAACCGCGTTTCCGCGTATTCTACGACTGGTGGAGGCACTTCGCATGCGCTTTTCGTCGGTACCGCTGGCTCGTTCATCTCGGAATCGCCGTCAGCGACCGGCAGGACCAGGTCAAGCCCCGCGGGGCGCGACCCTGTCCGGAACGAGGCTCGGGCGTGTCGGGCTCGCCCGGATGGTCTGTCTCGCGTGCTTTGCAGGCCTCGTCGCGGCCCCGTCGCTCCTTTCTTGCGGCAGCTCGAAAAGCGCGCAAAACGCGGGCGTCGGCGGCGCGAGCGCGTTCGTCGGAACGTGGACGTGCACCATCGAGGGGGCTGGCGCGTCAGCGGCGGAGATCGTCGTGACGGAGAACGCGGACGGAACGATCTCCGCAAGCTTGTCGGACGACGCGGGGCTCAGCTGTTCCATCAAGTACACGGCGAACGGAACGTCCGCAACCGCCGAAAGCGGGCAGACGTGCTCGGCCGACGGACAGTCGGTTTCCGTGACGGCCGGGTCGGCCAGCGTGAGCGGTACGACGCTCGATGCGAGCCTCACGATCACCCTGTTGGGCTTTCCGGCGACCTATTCTTTTCAATGCATGATGCCGTAGACGCCCCCCCGCGCAGGGGGCCCTTCCGAACGAAGCCGCCTTGCCTCGAGCTCACGCTGAGGAAAAACCGCGGGGTGCCCCCCCGAGAGCCGACAGCAGGGCTTGCGCCGGGTGCAGCGGCGTGAAGCCGAGCGCACGCTCCACCTGGGTACGGCACGAGTGGCCGGTGACCAGAAGCCGGGGTCGGTCTCGCTCGGGATCGATCTTGTGCTTCCACGATAGGTCGAAGATGCCGAGAGAGTCCTTCTTGTGCGCGACCTCGTGGCCGTACACGCCGCACATACCGCAGCACCCACTCTTGACGACTTCGAGCGGGACGCCGAGAGCGTGGAAGACCTTTGCCCATTGCGCCGGCGCCCTCGTTGCGAGCGCTTGCTCGGTGCAATGGGAGAGCAATCGGAACCCCGGCACGTCGGCGGCAGCCTTCGCAACGAAGGTCTGCTCAGCCAACCACTCTTGCAAGAGCGAGACACGGAACCCCACGTCGCGTTCGAGTTGCTTGGGGTATTCGTCGCGGTAAGTGAGAACGACGGCGGGCTCGACCCCGACGAGGGGAAACCCGAGCCCGGCGACCTCGCGCAAGAGGTCGACGTTGCGCGCCACCACCCGGCCGAAGGCGCGCAGAAACCCCTTGATGTGCAGCGCCTTGCCGTTTTCGAAAAACGGGAGGACGTGCGGCTCGAAGCCGAGCGTCCGGAGGAGCAAACATGAGGCTTCGAGGACGTCGGGCTCGTAGAAGGTGGTAAACGCGTCCTGCAAGACGATGACGACGCGTGCGTCCTTCGGAAGTCGCTTGAGCTCACCCAAGCCCGAGATGGGCACGCGGCGCTCGGCAAGGCGCTTGATGGCGGGCGTCGGGTCGAGCCGCGGCGCGTCGGCGATCCCGATGAGGCGCGCGGTCGCCCAGCGGCCAAACGCGCTGCCCAAGAACGCGTTCGTCATACGCGGGAGGGCGGCCATGAGCGGCAGCATCCGTTCGAGCAGCGCCGTGAAGTAATCGCCGAGCGGTCGCGCGTAGCGGCGATGGTAGAGCTCGAGAAATTGCGCGCGAAAGTCGGGGACGTCGACGCGCACCGGGCATTGGGTCGCACAGGCCTTGCAGGCCAGACAGCCGGACATCGCGTCGTAGACCTGGTGAGAAAAGTCCCGAGAGCGGCTGGCGTGGGCAAGCCGCTGCCACAACCGGACAGGCCAGGGCAGACGGCCGGCGCTGCGCAATGCTTCGGTCGCCACGACGCCATGGCTCGCGAGCAAGCGCAACCACTCGCGCATCAGCGTGGCGCGACCTTTGGGCGAATGAATGCGATCGCGCGTGATCTTGGACGACGGGCACATGATGTTGTCCGTGCTCGTGTCGAAGCACTGGCCATTGCCATTGCAGTGAATGACGCTGCTCAGCGCCTCGCGATCGGCTCCGGCGATCTGCCGATCGAGCGCCCCGCGCATCGGGCCGTCCACACGGACGAGCACGTGGCGGGTGCCCGCCGGGGTCGCGACCTTGCCCGGGTTGAGCTGGTTGCGCGGATCGAACAGCGCCTTGATGCGCTGAAGCTCGGGATAGAGCACCGGGCCGAAGTGATGCGGTACGAGCTCGGAGCGAAAGCCCTTGCCGTGCTCGCCCCAGAGCAAACCGCCATAGCGGGTCACGAGCGCGGTCACCGCGTCGGTGATGCGCCGCACGCGCGCCTCGTCTTCGGGGTCCTTGAGGTCGAGCGCGGGGCGGACGTGCAGACATCCTACGTCGACATGACCGAACATCCCGTAGCGGAGACCTTCGGCGTCGAGCAGAGCCCTGAAGTCGCGGACGTATGCTTGCAAGTGCTCCGGCGGCACGACCGTGTCCTCCACGAAGGGGACCGGCTTGCGGGGCCCGGGGGCGTTGCCGAGCAGACCCACCCCTTTTTTTCTCAGGTTCCACAGGCTCGCGCGCTCGTCGGCCTTCCACGTGAGGGCATGGCCGTGCGGCGCGCCCAGGGTTCCCCGGCGGCGCGCGATTTCCGAGAGCAGCCCATCGACCTTGGCCTTGACGACGGCTTCGTCGTCGCCGCTGTATTCGACGAGGTTGACGGCGCGCGTGATGCTGGGACCGTCGTCGTCGAGAAATTCGCGCACTTCATCGTAGATGACGTCGCCCTTGGCCAGGGTGAGCACGGTCTCGTCGATGGTTTCCACCGACCCGGGTTCGGTCGCGACGAGCCATTCGGCGCTCGCCAAGGCTGCGTCGAAGCTCGGATACCGCAGCGCCAGCAGTGCGCGCTGGCGTTCGAAATGCGTGAGGCGAAGGCGCGCCTCGGTCACGATGCCGAGGGATCCTTCGCTGCCGGTGACGAGCTGGGCGAGATCGACGCTCGAGCCATCGGGAGCCGCCATGTGGGCGAGGTTGTATCCGGTCATGTACCGCCGCAATTTCGGAAAAGTCCGAGCAATCTGCTCGCGGCGTGTCGTTGCGATCTCGCGCACGAGCTGGTGAGCCTCGCCGACAAGACCAGGCCGTGCACAGGCCGCTTCGAGATCGGCGCCGCTGATGCGCGCGGTCCGGTGCACGATGCCGCCGCGCAGCACGACCTCGATGTCGACGACGTGCTGGCTGGTCTTGCCGTGAACCCTCGAGCCCTCGCCGCTCGCATCCGTCGAGATCATGCCGCCGAGCGTGGCCCGGTTGGACGGCGAGAGGTTCGCCGCGAAATAGACGCCGTGTGGCTTCAGAAACGCGTTCAGGTCGTCCAACACGACCCCGGCCTGCACACGGACGAGCCCGGCTTCGAGGTCGAGCGCCAATATCTTCGCCATGTGTCTCGACAGGTCGACCACCACGCCGCGCGTCAGCGCTTGTCCGTTGGTGCCCGTTCCCCCCCCCCGCGCCGTCAGCGCCACCTCGTGAAAGTGAGGTCGATCGAGAAGGCCGAGCGCGTGAGAAACATCCGCCGTCGTGCGCGGAAAGACGACGGCCGCAGGAAGCACTTGGTAAATGCTGTTGTCGGTGGCGGCCGAAAGACGGGTTCCGTAGTCGGTCCCGATCTCGCCGCTGAAGCCCGCGCGCAGGAGCTCTCCGACAAAATCGTGAACGATCGGGTCGAGGGTTGCGCCGGGGTCGAGGCAAGGAAGAACGGCAGCTTGCGTGGCGCTCGTCGTCATCGGGGTTCAGATTGGCCGTCGAGGGTGGACGTGGCGTCGGCGCTTGAACTGCCGTCATCCGTGGAAAGGACGGCCGCGGAAGAATGACGGTCGGAAGTCAGGGTCGCGTCCGCGGACGAATCGCCGTCGGTGGTTGAAGCATCTGCGTTTGGACCGGTATAGGAGGGCTCGGCCCATTCTGGGCCGCCGTCGCCGGGAGCGGAGGAGGGCTGGCATGCCAAGACGGCGGCGCCGCAGGGCCCCATCGTGCATACGTAGCCCAAGGACAGGGCCGCTGCACAGTCGGCGTCCGTCGTGCAGACTAGCAGGCAGACCGAGCCGATTCCGTAGCACCCGCCATCGCCCGAAGGCAACGTTTCGGACAAGCAACGAAGGCCGGAACCGCAGTTACTGTCCTCCGTGCAAGTCACTCCCTGCTCACCCGAACTGGTCGGGCCACTGGCGGACAGGATCATGGAGAAGGCGAAAGCGACGCAGGCAGCTCCCTGCATCGGAAGTCGCTACCGTGAACGGCGAAAGAAGTCGAACTCCGGACGGCCCCGACGAGGGCCCGTGCCCCTGCTGCGGTGAAGCCGACGCCGACGACGACGACGCCATCACAGACGTTCCCGACAGCCAACTTCGCACGCCGCGGCGCGAGGACCAGCGGGCAACTCGACCGAGAAGACCGAGCGGCACCCGAAGACGAGAAAATGAATATCGAGCGTTCCCCGCCATGCGGGCGTAGTCTTGGGGTCATGCGAGGTTACGCGAAATGGGCCTGCCGATGACCGGATTCGATCGGGTCGACGAGCCTTGTGGCGTCTGCGGGGGCGATCGGCGCATCGGGAATTCCTTCGGGCTGACGACGACCTGCCCAAGTTGCCATGGCACGGGACGCCGCATGGAAACGACTGGTTTCCACGACGTGACCAAGACGAAGGCGGCCCATCACCGGCCGACGAACAAGGCCGAGGTGCCCGTCAAGGCGCAGTGGCCGGTGACCCTCGATGGCGCCCGGCTCGCCACCGAAGTGCGCGAGTGCGCGGGCTGGACGAGTGAAGCGAAAGCCAAACTCATCCGCGAAATCATCGAGCACGAAGACAGCCACGGCCAGTGCACGCAGACCTTTATGAAGAAGGTGAGAAAGCAAGTTCGGCCTCCGCAGAGTCCGGCACCTCACCGGTGAGGCCGCCAAGGTGTCACCGAAAACCGTCCGCCCCTGAAGGCGACGACGCGATTCCCTTGTAACCGACAGCAGAACCGCGCGTAGGGTCAGGCATTCCGCGGAGTCCGCGCCGGTTGCTGGCGGGCTCGGCTTTACACTAAGAGGCGCACCATGCATGGACGGCTGATCGGGATCTGCGTATTTCCAGCGGCGTTTGCCATCGCCGCATGCAGCAGCAGCGAAAATAATGCGGGCGGACCAGCCGATTCGGGCGGGAGCAGCGACGCGGGCGACGCAACCAGCGACGCCGTCGTGGACAGCGGAGCGGACTCGTCAGGCGATGCCACGAGGCTCTCGGAAGCGGGCCAGGTCGACGGCCAGACCGACTCCGGCGAAACAGGCGACGGCCAGACCGACTCCGGCGAAACAAGCGACGGCCCGTCCGACTCCGGCGAAACGGGCGACAGCCCGTCCGACGCGGGTGACAGCGGATCCACGACCGCGGCGAGCGCCGTCTACACGATGTCCAATGCAGCGGCTGGCAATACGCTCCTCGGCTTTTTGCGTGGGGCGGACGGGACGCTCACCCCGATGGCCGGCCCGTTCGCAACGGGTGGCAAGGGGTCCGGAGCGGCCCTCGGGGAGCAGGGGGCGATCGCCTACGACTTCAGTACGAACCGTATTTACGTGGTCAACGCAGGCGACAACACCTTTTCGATCCTGCCCGTGACGGCCACGGGATCGCTCGGCGCCGCCGTGAACGTGAGCGCATCGAGCACATCTCTCGTCGGGCCGAAGAGCATTACCTTCAATGGAAGCACCGTTTATGTCCTCTACGAGGGCAACGCGACGACCCCATCGATGATTGCGGGCTATGCCGTGAGCGATGTGGCCGGCGTTCTCTCGGCGGCTCCAATCGCCGGGTCCGCACTCGCGCTCAGCAGCTCCAGCCAAAGCGTCGACCCTGCACAGATCGAGTTTGCTCCCGGCGGCCAGTGGCTCGTCGTGACGGAGAAACAGGACCTCACCGGCGACAGCGGCGTCAGCGGCGCCGGTGGCATCGATACCTTCGCGGTCGACAGCACGGGGCTCGCCACGAAGAAAGGTTTCTATCCGACGGCCAGCGCCGGGGCCGACGCCGGGGCGCAGTTGACCCCCTACGGGTTCGGGTTCGCCGCCGGCTACCTCATCGTTTCCGAGGCGGGCTCCACAGGCGTCGGTTCGTATTCCTACACGGGCGGCGTCATCGCTGCGGCGGCTCCGACCTCGGGCGGGGCGCAGTTCGTGTCGTCGGACCCCGCGCCGTGCTGGGTCGCGACCGCCTCCACCTGGGCCTACGTCGCCAATGCGAAGGGCCCGGACGTCAGCGGATACACCGTAAGCGCGGCGACGGGCGGCCTCACACCGATCGGCGCCGTGGCCAACGCGGTCGTTGCATCGACCGGAGCGACGATCGCAACCGATGCGGGCCCGACCATCGAAGGGCCGACCGACGAGTCCGTCTCGTCCGACGGGCAGTTTCTCTATGTCCTCAACGGAGCCGTCCCCTCCATCGGCATTTTTCAAATCCATGCAGACGGAACGCTGACGCGGGTGGGCGCGGCCGACTACGCACCGTCTTCGGCCAGCGCGCTGCCGACGGGCGCCGTAGGAATCGTCGCGCGATGATCGCGCGGGAGGGGGCGCGGGCGCAGGAAGTCGCCGGCCCCAGGACCGCGGCGCAACGGGCGGCCGGTGGCCGTCCGTTCTGTCGTAGAGTGCGGAGCGGCGGCCGAGAGGCTTCCGGGCTTGCCGAGACCTCACTATCAGGGGAAACATGATCATGCTCGGTCGCGCATCACTCGGAAGGCTTTTGACCGCGTCCGCCATGGCTGGGCTCACCGCGTGCACTGTGCACGCGACGACCGACATGGCCGCCGCGCCGCCACCCCCGGCGGCGTCGCCTCCCCCGCCGCCAGGTCCTCCCCCCGCGCCCACTCCGCCGCCACCCGCTGTCGCTCCTTCGCCCGCGAGTCCGCCACCCGCACCGCACGCGCAGGCTCACCCTGCCTACTTGCACGCGCTTTCCGATCTGCGCAACGCACGCGCGAATCTCGAGCGGCGCGGCGGCGACCTGCAAATGAGGTGGGACGAGCGCGGCAGCATCGAAGCGATCGACCGAGCCATTCACGAGATCAAAATGGCTGCCATCGACGATGGCAAAAACCTGCAGGACCACCCTGCCCTCGACGCGCGCGAGCCGCGCGCCGGGCGCCTTCACAAGGCGCTCGCCGCCCTTCGCTCTGCGCGCGAGGACGTGAGCACGGAGGAGGACAATGCGTTCGCCAACGGACTGCGCGCAAGGGGCCTGCACGACATCGACGAAGCCATTGCGTTCGCCGAGCAAGGCATCGCCGAGTCCGATCGTGGACCGGGGGCCGGGGCAGCCAAGATGGGACCTGAGCCCGGCCCGCCTGCCCCGCCGCCAGTGCACCCGGCCTATCTGCACGCGCTCACCGATCTGCGGAACGCGCGCGCGCACCTCGAACGACGGGGCGGGGACGCGCGCATCAAATGGGACGAGCGCACGGCGATCGACGCCATCGACCGCGCAATCGGCGCCATCAAACAAGCCGCGATCGACGACGGCAAGAACCTGCAAGATCATCCGCCCGTCGACGTCCACGAGGCGCGCGCAGGACGCCTCCACAAGGCGCTCGCCGCGCTCCGGGCCGCGCGCGAAGACCTGAGCAAGGAAGAGGACAACGATTTCGCCAACGGCCTTCGAGCCCGCGGCCTGCGCGAAGTCGACGAAGCCGTCCGCGCCACCGAGCTCGGCATCGCCGAGGCCGACCACGCCATGTAGCGAATCGCCCGCCGATCGCCGAGACCGGCTGAGCCCCGCGCCCCCGAGCTGCGCGGCCCCTGCGACGCCCCATCCAACCGGGCGCCTCCGAGCGAGATCAGGCCGGCAGCGCCATGCCGGAAATGGGGCCGTCGTCGCATCCGCAGCGTAGGGTACCGGTCATGCCTCGCCCGCTCCTTGGCCCACTCGTGGCTCTCGCAACCGTGCTCGGCGCCGGCCGGGCTGCCCCGGCGGACACGACTCCTCCCGTGCGCGTGACCATCACGGTGGTGGGTCACGGAGAGATTCGCCTGATCGTGGCCGACGGCGCATCACGTCCTTGCGACGCGTCCGACAATCGCGTGCTCTTCGACGGCCACGTCGATGCAGGTCACGAAATCGAGCTGCGCTCGACGACCGGATCGGTCTGTGTCGATCACACCTACGGGTCGCTCCGCGAATCGCAATGGGCGGGGGCCTCCATCTGGTCGGGTATGGGCGCTTGGCCCGGAGGGCACGAGCCATCGATTCACGGCACGGTTTCGACGGACGAACCCTGACCCGACTGCCGTCGCCGCCATTTGTCGGTATGCGCCCGGCCTCAGGTCCGCTTGCGACCGAGCATCAGCCAGTGTCTGGCGACCGGGGCATGAGGCGCCGGGGACTGCAGGCGGACGAGCGAGTCGTGAGCCGTTTCGGGCACGAAGCGGCGCACGACGGCAATGAGCGCCTGCCGTCGAATCGGGGTTCGAAGGGCTGCGTTGCAGCCTGCGGACCGCCCGTCGCTATCGCGCATCTTTGCGGCTCGACTGGTGAGGGCCACGACACGGATGGTCTGGAGCCGGGGATCGCGGCGCAGGACCCGAGTCGCCTCCCACCCGTCCAAACCCGGCAGGTCCAGGTTCATGAGGATGAGCGACGGCCGATGCATGCGCGAAAGCTCGAGCGCCTCGAGCCCGTTCGCGGCAACGAGGACCCGAAGTCCTTCCTCGACCAGCCAGGTACGGTAATCCGAACGCAGGCCGTCGTCGTTCTCGACGATCAGTATGAACGGACCTTCATCCCCCACAGCACCAGCAAGCCTTCACTCTTTCCAGATTAATCGCAAGATCTTAGATGATCGGTCCCCGCATCGCTTCCCCTGTCTCCCTCCCAGCATCGCTTCCCCTGTCTCCCTCCCAGCATCGCTTCCCCTGTCTCCCTCCCAGCATGAGGATCGGGGGCCGCATGGCGCTCGGTGCGGCTCCGGGGTAGTCGTCTCCGTCAGCGATTCTTCGAGGATCGGGACGTCGACGATCGGGACGAGACGAAAGCTCGAGCGAACCATGGACGAGACGCTTCAGGGTGGACGCTTCGTCCTTGCCGGAACGCTCGGCGAAGGCTCTCAAGGTCGCACATTCGACGCCTACGATCGGCGCGATGGACACGCCGTCGCGATCAAGCGCTTCGACGTCCGCGGCGCGCACAACTGGAAGGACGCAGAGCTCGCAGAACGCGAGGCCCGCGTTCTTCAATCGCTGGTCCATCCCAAGCTTCCACGATACATCGACCACTTCGAAGAGCAGGGTGCGCTCTATCTCGTGATGGAGAAAATCGAGGGTGAAACCCTTGCGACGCTCCGCGCTCGAGGGGTGACCCTCGGCGCGGAGGAACTCCTTCGCTTCCTCGAAGACGCTTCGGAGGTGCTCGATTACCTGCACCGACGCCCGGTGCCTGTCATTCATCGGGATCTCAAGCCCGGCAACGTACTCCGGCGGTCGGACGGTTCGTTCGCGTTCGTCGACTTCGGCGCCGTCCGCGACAAGCTGCGTCCCGAGGGCGGCTCGACGATCGTCGGGACGTTCGGGTACATGGCCCCCGAGCAGTTTCAGGGCCGCGCGCTGCCCGCCTCGGACGTGTACGCCGTTGGGGCCACGGCGCTGGCGCTTCTTACCGGGCGCGAACCGGAGACGCTGCCTCATCGCGGGCTGTCCATCGACGTTCGAGCGTCGATCGAGGGCCAGGTCGACGCACGCCTCGTCGATCTGCTGCAGCGGATGCTCGAGCCGGACCCCGATCGACGGCCAACGCGCATACGACCGCTGCTCGACGAGCTGCGTCGGCCTGTCGACGATCGCCGCGACCGGGCCGACCGGCACGCGCGAAAGCACGAGCGCGCAGCGCAGCGCGTCGAGCAAGGCGCACGCGAGTACGAACGTCGGGCCGCGGAATACGAGCATCGGGCAGCCCGCGGCGACGTCGGGGCCCAGGCTTGGCGAAGGGGGGCGGAAAGCATGCGCGCGGGGTCGGAGGCCTGGCGCGCCGCCCAGATCCAAGTCGACGACGCGTGGACGCGGGAGGTCGACCGCCGGGCGGCGCGCCGCGCACGGCGGGCCGAACGGCGGGCCGAACGGCGGCAGCACGCGCGACGGCCTCCGTGGCCGATCGTGCTGCTCTTTGCCGTCGGTCTGTCGGTCGGCATCGTGGCGGTGACGCTCGCAACGCGTGTATGGGTCCCCGCCATTCTTCTCATCCTGTCCAGGTTTTTTGCCCGTCAGGCGCTCGTCCGGGCCGCCGGTTCCGTCGCAGCGGGCGGCAGGGTGGCCACGGCGAACATGGCCGCGATACGCCGCTGGCTGATCTTCGGAAGCGACGGGACGCAGGAGCCCATGGCCGACGCGTCGCCGCGCGAAGAGCCCTCGGTGTCGCGGGTGAGGGTCGAGGAGGCCGCATCGCACGACCCGTCCGCGCAGGCGGACGCAGACGGCGCCGAGGCCGAGGAGATAGCTCGAGACACGAGGAGCGCCCCGCGCGCAAAGGGCTGATGCTTCGATTCGAACCGCTGCCGAAGGCTCGCTTCGAGACGAAGCGACGGCACGGTCTCGATCGATCTCAGCCGCCCAATGCTTCTCGCGCGCGTTCGAGGTCGCTCGGCTTCACCTGAACACGGACGCCACCGGTTGCGGCAGTGAGGTAGGGCATGACGCCCACCGTCTGCGCGTCGATGACGAACGCGCGAATCCCCTCGAGCTCGAGGCGCTCCTTTGCGAGCTCCGCTTCAGCGACATCGGCGAACGTTGCGACTGTGACGAGTTCGTCCATGGGATCGTGCCGCCAGCATACAATGCAACCGAGAAGGCGGGGACTTACAAGGCGCCTTGGGCGCCGCGATGAGCGCCCGGCAGTTCACGGGCCGGACGGAGAAGGTGGAGGCAGGGGATCGAGCAAAGGCACCGCCTGTCCGGGAACGGACGGAATCTGGATGAATCCCTTGGCGGCCGATGCGTGGCAGCCATTGCACATGGCCGCCGCATTCTTGAAGGCAGTCGCGAATGCCGCCCGATCTTTCGAGGCCGCCGCCTTGACGAGCTCCGGCGGGACGGCCTGGAGAAATGCCTTGGCCAGCGAGGGGATCTGGGCGGTGGGGCCCTCCTTCGGCAGATTGGCGCGTGGAACATCGTCCTCGAACAGCTCACCGAGCTCTCCAGCCTCGAATGCGGCAAGCTCGAAGCGATTGGCCGACGCGGCGCGGCCAGCGAGCTCGAAACGTCGTCCCACCTGCGCCATGACGTCGCCGAGGTCCGGAGCGTCTCCGCGGGCCTCCTGCGACTTCGCATGCTCGTCGTCGGGGGGGTGTGAAGGCCCCATCCTCGAGCAACTCGCCGTCAGAAGGGGTCCGAGCAGGATGAACAGGTGGCGGTGGGTCCACATGAGAGTTTTCTCTAAACCAGCCGCGACCCGGCCACGAACGCTTCGTCGAGAAGAGGCTGCGAGCCACCCATAGGAGGCGCCTCCCGCCATCGAGCAGGGGTTTCGCGGAACGCGGAAAAGCCAGCCGGCTCTTCCTTCACTTTGGCCAGAAAATCGACCGTGGATGAAGCTGTGAAAATCTCTCATCGCGTTGGGATTCGCACCAATCGAAGAACAACCAGACGCGACGGCCCAGGACCTCAGCCGCGATCCCAGCGCTCGTAGGCCACTCCGCTGCGTTTCGAACTCTCAGACCTCACCAACTCATTGGAGTCCGTTTTCGGCGCCATTCGGTCGGCATCGCTGCATGAACGACTGGCCGAGGGCCATTCGGTTCATCGCGCCACGGGTCGCGCCGCCGCGACCAACGGGAGAGCCCTTCGAAAGCGGAAGGGCCTGTCGCTCACCCAGAAAGGCTAAAAGCGGGCAACGACGTACTTTGCAAAATAGTCGCGGGCACGGCGGGACGCTCCGCCCGCGCCGAGTGGCTGCGAGAGGGCTGGGTGTAGGCGTGCACTGAGGGTTTGCCTCCGCGGGCCTGCCCGTGCTTAGCTCCGCGCCCCTCCATGGCCGTCAACAAGATTCTCCAGAAAAGCCCTTCCTTCGCCGACAGCGTCCACAAGCCGACGGTCAGCAAGAACGCCTCCCCAAAGGGGACCTCTTCTTTTGCCAATGGCACCGCCAAACGGCCGACCGACAAGAAGGCTGCTCGCCACGCAACCTCCCCCGTCGCCAAGGGGGTCGTCAAGCCGGCAACCAGGAAGAAGCCGTCGAGCAGCGCGACATCGACCATCTCTCGAGACGCTGCCGGCAAGACGCCACCCAAGAGGAAGGCCTCCGCAAAAGAGATTTCCTCGGTCGCCCATCGTGCTACCCAGCGTGCGGCCGGCGAGGCGCCGTGGTCGCGCGTGCATAGGACGGCCACGTTCGAGAAAGACACCGACCTGAACGGCAGCAAGACGAGGGGCAACGACCCGAAGGCCAGGAGTGGCGATGGGACCGATGCCGTGGGCACGGACCTCAACGGCGACAACGCAAAGGCGAGGAACGCCGACTTGGCCAACATGAGGGCCAGACATCACAACGGCACCAACGCCTTCGGCAGCAGCCCGGCAGCGCCCCATCGGGACGCCAAGAGTCTCGACAGCGCCGCGAAAAGAGGCGCGAACGCCCACGGCGCCGACGCGAGGGGGACGGCGAACGCCAGCGCGAGGGCTACGGCGAACGTCAACGGCGCCAACACCCGCGGTGCCAAAGCTGGGGTCGCGGTTTCGGCCGGCAGCACACACGACAAGCGGGGCATCCCGCACCTCATCACGAAGAAGCTGCGCGCCCGACGCAAGCGGATCGCGAAGCCGGTACCAACCGGCATTCGGCACCCGCTGGCCGGCGCAGGCGAAGCCGCCGAAGGTCTGCTCAGGGCCGCTGCGGCAGAGATTGGACTTGGCCGGGCGATCGAACTTCTTCAAGGTGAGCGAGACCGGGTGCAGTCACTGCTGAGAGCGTGATCGGCCGATCCGGACCTGAACCTGGCGCGCCAAACGCTCGGCCCGGGCGCAACGCATCGCGTCCGCTGCGGCTGCGAGCGCCCGCCGCGAAGATGGTTAGTTTCAATGGTGAGGGCGGCGATGTGCCGTGGCGTGCCCCCCCGCGCCCGCCTTTGCCGTCCTCGCTTTTTTCCTTCCTGGGTTCTCGGGATCGCGCTCGCAAAACGGAGCACCCGGCCGGCCCATGGTCGAGTTGAGGTCGCGCCGGCAGGTCGGATTACCCCCCGCTCGAGGATCGCTGCTTTTCGAGATAATTGCGGTAGGTGGCGGCAAAGTCGGGGCCGAAGACCAGTTCGAATCTCCGCGTTTCGTTCATCAGCTCTTCGTGACGGGCTTGGAATGCCGTCCAGAGTGCCTTGTACCTACCAAAAAATGCCGTCCCATGACCTTCGCGGGTCGCCTGCTCGATGCGCTCGGGAGAAAGGTCCTCGAGGAGCGCCTGGACGCCGCGCGTGACGCCCTCGACGATGGCGATGTGGTGCATCATGAGGTCGACCAAAACGCTCTCGACGACTTGCGGCGCGTCGTAGTTTTGGCTGCGCCAGTCGAGCAGGGCCGCGGCGAGGGCAGCGGGGTCGCGTGCCGCTTGAACCCGCATCGCATCGACCGACCGGCTGAGCGAACGTTGCGACATGGCGCGCTTCAAGTCCAACGAGGAGACAAACTCGGCGTACCCTTCCCGAAGTGGGATAAAACATTTGCAAAACACCTCCAAGGCGTCGTGGAGCTTCGTCAGGAGCCTCGCGACGTCGCCCGTCGTCTGCAGGGGAACACCTGGAAGAAACGACGCGGCGAGCTCGCGTAGACCGAGAAGCGCGAGCGTCTCGGTCGTCATCGACAGATGCTCGGTGCCCATCGCCGCCCCCCGGCCTTCCGGGACCGGCGACGGCCGCCCCATGGGCGGTGGGATCGATGGCTTGTGCACGGGTCCAGAGACGACGGGGGGCCGGGCGACACCGGGGGCCGCCCATGGCCCTAGACCGCGCGCCTGATTCACTCCTGAGTCGAGCACGGCACGATTGCCGAGAACCGTCCCGTGGGTCGCCGAGAAGCGGGCGCCGACGTCGCCCTGACGCTCGAACATGTCGACGTGCACCGTGACGAATCGACCGACGACGAAGCTGTTGCCGATCGCAGCGAGGTCGAAGTCCGTTCCCCGCCCGATCGCCTCGCCCGAGGGTGACTGGACGCCGTTGCGACTCAGCAAGTCGCGCACGCACAGGCGCCCGTCCACGATCTCGATGACGGCGTGAAAATCGGACACGAACGGGTGCGCGAACTGGCAGTCGTTCAGAACGTTGCGCCCGATGCGGACCGGTAGATTGAAGACAACGCGCTCGCCTTGAAGGGCGCCATCCTTCGACCGAAATCGAATCCGGAAGCCCCAGCCCATCTTCGGCTAGCCTAGCCCGGCAATCTATCAACGTACAGAATTGCCCGAGCATTCGGCGAGGTCTCTCAGAGACCAATCGATTGCGGGCTTCGAGAGCCAGGACGACCCGGGTCACCGCCGCGCAAAGGCGGCTTCGGCCGCGGCCAGCGCAAGAATGATTTCGGCCGTGGCCATGAGAACACCAAGTCCAGATCGACGATCGCGACGTTGCGACGTGGCTGGAGTCTCGGGACGAGGCGTGCGACTATCGGGCCGCGGGGTGTCCGCTCTCTGCCCGGGCGGCGTGGCTTCTCGACCCGTCTACGAGACATCGCCGAAGCCATCTTGACCCCCCGCCATCGAGGTCGCGGTGCTCGTCGCAGAACCACGCTCATTGCTCAGGACCCTCAACCCGTGCTGCACCCGTGCCCTCGAGCGGGCGGCGGGCGCGTGCCTCGCCGCGCGCCACTACGAAGTCACGGTGGAGCACATGCTGCTCGTGCTCCTCGACGACCTCGAGAGCGATCTGCCGCTCATTTTTGAGCGCTTCGAGATAGAACCAGGCCCTCTGCGCGCCGCGTTGCAGCGCTACGTCGGCGACCTGCGGAGCGGCAACGCGGGTAAGCCGATTTTTTCTTCGCTGCTGCTCGGACTCTTCGAGGAGGCCTGGGTCTACGTCTCGACCGAGTTCGGCGACGCGAAGGTTCGTTCGGGCGCTCTTCTCGCGCGCATCGTCGCCGCGCCGGGTCGCTTTCTGCCCTTGGATCTTCCCGACCTCGAAAAGATCTCGCGCGAGGAGCTGCGGAAAACACTTCCGGCCATTTGCAAAGCCAGTCGCGAGGACGCCGGCGCCCGCGCCGAAGCCCCTTCCGGGGGCGACGGCGCTCCGAAGCAGGACGGCGCGACACTCGGAGCGAAAGAGGGCCCGCTCGCCCGCTTTACCATCGACCTCACGGCGCGCGCCAAAGAAGGCAAGCTCGATCCGGTCTTCGGGCGCGAACCCGAGATACGCAATCTCGTCGACATTCTTTGCAGGAGGCGAAAGAATAATCCCATCATCGTCGGCGAGGCGGGCGTCGGCAAGACTGCGCTCGTCGAAGGTCTTGCCCTCGCCATCGCGCAGGGAAGCGTGCCCGACGAACTCAAGACCGTCCACGTGCTCTCGCTCGACCTCGGCGCTCTGCAGGCCGGCGCAGGCGTGAAGGGCGAGTTCGAAAACCGCCTGAAGGGTGTCATCTCGGAGGTCAAGGCTTCGCCCAAACCGATCGTCCTCTTCATCGATGAGGCGCACATGCTCATCGGCGCCGGGGGGGCTCACGGCGGCGGCGATGCTGCGAATCTCCTCAAGCCGGCGCTCGCGCGCGGCGAGCTTCGAACGATCGCGGCAACCACCTGGGCTGAATTCAAGAAATATTTCGAGAAGGACGCGGCCCTCGAACGACGCTTTCAGCCCGTGAAGGTGGAAGAGCCATCCATCGAAGGTGCGATCCTCATGCTTCGCGGGCTCGCGCGGCGTTTCGAGGAGGCCCACGGCATCGTCATTCGCGACGAGGCCGTGCGTGCGGCCGTGACCCTGTCCAGTCGATACATCTCGGGACGGCAGCTTCCCGACAAAGCGGTCGATTTGCTCGATACGGCAGCAGCGCGGGCCAAAGTGATCCGCGCGGCACGCCCAGCCGTCATCGACGATACCCGCGCCGCGCTCGCCGGAGCACGCCGCGAAATCGAGGCCTACGAGCGCGATTTTGCAGCGGGCATCGCGATCGACGACGCCGCCCAAGCCGACGCGGTCGCCCGCCGCGGCGCCCTCGAGGCGGACCTCGAGACGCTCGGTCAGCGCCTGGCCGCGCAAAAGACGATCGTCGACCGAATCGACCAGCTCCGCAAAAATGCGGGCGACGGCGACCATGCCAATCGGTCACTCCTGCGAGCGGAGCTCGAGCGCCTGAAAGCCATTCCTGCCGAGGAGCGCCTGCTTCACGCGGACGTCGACGAGGCCCTCGTTGGTTCGGTCGTGTGCGACTGGACGGGCATTCCCGTCGGAAAGCTCGTCAAAGACGACGTCGAGGCCATGCTGGGTCTCGAAGATCGGCTGCGCCAACGCGTGCGCGGTCAAGACGGGGCGCTCGCGGTGATCGGACGGGAGCTTCGGGCGGCGCGTTCCGGTCTCAAGCCACCGGCACAGCCGCTCGGCGTCTTTCTGCTCGTCGGGCCGAGCGGCGTCGGCAAGACCGAGACGGCGCTCAGCCTCGCCGAACTGCTTTTCGGCGGGGAGCGCTTCGTCGTCACGATCAACATGAGCGAGTTTCTCGAACGCCACACCGTATCGCGACTCATCGGCTCACCGCCCGGCTACGTCGGATTCGGCGAGGGCGGCCTCCTCACCGAAGCGGTCCGCCAGCGCCCCTATTGCGTCGTCTTGCTCGACGAAGTCGAAAAGGCGCACACCGAAGTCCTCAATCTCTTTTACCAGGTCTTCGACAAGGGGACGCTGTCCGATGGCGAAGCGCGAACGGTCGACTTCAAAAACACGGTCATTGTCCTCACGAGCAACCTCGCGACCGACCTCATCACGGCCGTCGCGCTGCCCGGCCAGCCGCCACCCCCCCTCGATGACGTCGTGTCGCTGGTCAAGCCCACGCTCTCCGCACACTTCAAGCCGGCCCTTCTGGCGCGCATGACGGTCGTACCCTATTACCCAATCGGGTCCGACGCACTGCTCGAAATCGTGGCCATGAAGCTCGGCGCACTCGAGAAGCGGGCCAAGGAGGCGCACGGCGTCGAGCTCCACATCGGGGCGAACGTGCGCAACGCCATCGCGGCGCGTTGCCGCGAAGTCGAGAGCGGGGCGCGCAACGTCGACCACATTCTTCGCGGGACGGTCCTGCCTCTCGTGTCATCGGAAATCCTGCAACGCATGGCCGCGGGCCTGCCGCTCGAGCGCATCGGTCTCTCGCTCGGCCAAGGCGGCGAGATCGTGTGCACTTCGGAGGGCACCTGATGTCGCGACGTACGACCGCCTGGCGAGCGCGGACCTCCCGCCCTCGTGCATCGTCGGTCGCAGCGCTCGGCGGCCTCTTATGCGGCTGCCAGCCCGCCGCCGCGCCGGTTCGCGAGGCGGCGCGCTGCGTCGCGCCCGACGTCGCCATGACGTTCATCGCATCGAGAAACATCAATCGAGACGAGGACGGACAGCCCCGGCCAGTCGAAGTGCGCGTCTACCAGCTGAGGAGCGACAGCCGACTGCTGAGCGCCTCGTTCGAAGACCTCTGGAAAGACGACAAGACGACGCTGCGCGACGACTTGGTCGGCGTCGACGAGTTTCCGGCCTATCCGGGAACGCGATCCGAAACGAAATTCAGGGCGAGCGCGGACGCCCACTTTTTGGCGGCGGTCGGCCTCTTTCGCAGCCCGCTCGGGCGGAGCTTTTGGACCGAGTTCGAAATGCCTGCATCGAGCAAAGATCACTGCGCTCCGTCGCCTCTGTCCTTCGCCGTTTACATCGACCAGACTCGGCTGGCCGAAGGTTCCGATCACATGGAGGATCATCCGGACAAAACGCGCGTGCGCGAGGTGGAGTTGCACTTCGACTCGCCCTCGGCAGGTTCCGCCCGAGGCGAAGACCCTTCGGCGCACGACCAGGGCCGTCAGCCGTGAAGCCGCGCAAGCTCGTTTGGACTCCAGGCCTCTTCGTCACCCAGCACCATTTCCAGCAGCTCGATCGCTATCACGAATGGCGCGTCGACGAGCGGCTGCGCCATGCCCTCGCGTACCCCTGGGGCGTCGTCGACATCGAGATCGACGAACACGCGCTCGCTTCAGAACAGTTCAAGATCAACCGCATCGTCGCGATCTTGCCGGACGGATCCCTCATCGAGCACGGCGAAGCCATCGGCGATCCCATCGCACCTCGCTCGTTCGCGTCGGTCTTCACCCCGCAGGTTCCTGCCCTAAGCGTGTATGTCGCCCTCGCGCCGCAAGTCGACGACATGCCGAACGTCGACCTCGACGCCCGCGAGCGACGCGACGTCGGGGGCCTCCGCTACGTCCGGGACCAGACGACGGTGGTCGATACGAACACCGGCACAGGCGAGCACACGGTGCAGTTCGCCCGCCCCAACGTCGCTCTTCTCTTCGGCAACGAACGAGAGGGGGCGTTCGTCGCGGTGCGCGTCGCACAGATCGTGCGAGCGGCGACCGGCGTGCCCGTCCTGCGCGAATCGCTCATTCCCCCGGCCCTGCGGGTCGGCGCGTCGCCGTACCTCGTCGCGCGCTTCCGACGCCTTCTTTCGACCATGAACGCGAAGCAGCGGTCACTTGCCGAATCGCGGCGTCAGCGGCCCGGCGCTGCCATCGAGTTTCCACCGAACGAAATCGCCAAGCTTTGGCTTCTCCAGGCGCTGAACGCGAACATCCCGGCCATCGCGCACGTCGTCGACCACGAGACCGTGCACCCGGAACAGGCGTACATCGAACTCGCCCGCTTCATCGGCCAGCTCTGCACGTTCGCCGTCGACGGCGACCCCACGACGATTCCCAAGTTCAACTTTCTCGAGATGGGCGATGTCTTCGAGCCGATGTTCGAACGCGCTCATAAGTGGCTCGACGCCGCCACGCCCGAACGATACGTCGAAATACCCCTTCAGAAGCGCGCAGACGGCATGTGCCTCGGACGAATCGTCGACGCGAACCTGCTTCGCTCGACTTTCTTTCTCGCAGCGAGCGGCGCCGGCCCCGAGGCGCAGCTGCGCGAGCGACTGCCGGCGCTGACGAAGATTGCTTCGTGGGGGCAGATTGGCGAAATCCTCCACACGGCGCTCAGCGGCATCAAGCTCGAACTGGAGTTCAGCCCGCCCAGCGCGCTGCCGATTCGCCCGGGAGTCGCATTTTTCCGTGTCGATCGGACGCCTAAATTCTGGAACGACATCGCGGCGACGGGCACGATCGCCATCTATCACCCACTCGACCCGCGGCCCGAGCTTCGCCTCTACGCCGTCGAGCCGGCGAACCTGCCATGACGGCTCCGCTGGTCGCTCGGATGTACTGGGCCTGCGCCGAGCCGCTCTGCCTCGCGAGCGAACTCGCGTCGGCGCGCGACTTGCCGACGCCGGAGGTGCTCCAGCGCCGCATCGCAGGCCTTATCGAGCAGATGGCCGAACGTTGCCGCAGCTCCGGCATCGCCGAGGAGGACATCCAGGAAGCGAAGTACGCCATCGCGGCCTTCACGGACGAACAGATCCTTCGCTCCGCTTGGCCCGGGCGTGCACAGTGGGTCCGCCAGCCGCTGCAGCTCGCGTACTTCAACGAGAACACCGCGGGGGAAGGTTTTTTTCGGCACATGGCGAGGCTTCAGGCCCAGCCGCACCGCGTCCATGTGCTCGAAGTTTTCTATCTATGCCTGTGCCTTGGCTTTCAAGGTCAATACGCGGTCCAGGGCTCGCAGGGGCTCGCTCCAATCGTTGACCAACTCGGGCTGGTCGTCGGCGCAGCAGCGGGCAGCGGAGAGGTCATCAGCCCCCACGGTGCAGCCCCCGAACGGGGCGCCGGATGGATGCGCGCGCAGAGACCGGTCATAACCCTGAGCTTGTCTTGTCTTGCCTTCGCGGTCGTCGTCTTTCTCGCGCTGAAGTTGGCCATGACCGTTCGGGTCTGGAACGTATCCCGGGATCTCGCGAAAGCCGTTCCGGCCAACACCGCGACCCGGTAAGGAGTGGGGTGGGGCTCGCAAGCGATGTGGATCTGGCTTCTCTCGTTCATCGTGACGGTGGCCATCTGGGTCGCCGGTTATATTTTGCCATTTCCGCTGTGGCTCGAGATCCTCTTGACCGCGGCCGTCGCCTTGATCCTGACTGGAGCGATCGTCGCCCGAAGAGTCCGTGCGTCGCTCAAGGCACGTACCCTCGAGCGCGAGCTACTCAAACAGGCCGAGCAGCAAGCATTGAACGCGCGACCGGACCGGCGGGCCGAGATCGCCGTGCTCCAGGCGCAAATGAAGCGCGGGCTGCAGGCGCTCCGCGGCAGCCGGCTCGCCAGCCGCGAGGGGGGCGCCCTCTATACGCTGCCCTGGTACATGATCATCGGGCCGCCGGGCGCCGGCAAGACGACCGCGCTCAAGCACTCGGGGCTGGTCTTTCCCTACCAGGGGCCGAGCGCCGAGGGCGGCATCCGAGGCCTCGGCGGAACTCGAAATTGCGATTGGTGGTTCACGAACGAAGCCATCCTTCTCGATACCGCCGGCCGCTGGGCGACCGAGGCCGACGATCGGGACGAGTGGCTCGCCTTTCTCGATATCTTGCGCAAGAGCCGATCGCAGAAGCCGATCAATGGCGTCATCGTCGCCATCAGCATCACCGACGTCATGGCGGCGACCGAAGAGCAGATCGACTCGTACGCCAAACGGCTCCGAGCGCGATTCGACGAGATGACGACACGCCTTCACATGATCGTCCCCGCCTACGTGATGTTCACGAAGGCCGACCTCGTCGCCGGCTTCGTCGAGTTTTGGGGCGAGCTGTCGAAGACCGAGCGGGCGCAGATCTGGGGCATGACGTTTGCGCTCTCGGGCGCCGGTCAGCGCGACGCCGGACACGCGTTCGACGAAGAGTTCGACTTGCTGGTCGGCTCTCTCCACCGCCGCGCGCTCCGACGGATCGGCGCGGCGCGCCAGCCGGAGACGCGCGCGCGGATTTATCGGTTCCCGCTCGAGTTTGCCGCCATCAAGCCCAACTTGCATGCCTTCGTGGCCGCGCTGATGCAGCCCAACGCGTTCCAGGAGGCGCCCATCTTGCGCGGCGTGTACTTCTCGAGCGGCACCCAGGAGGGTCGCCCCGTCGATCGTGTGATCGACGACATGCGGCGCGCTTTCAACCTCGGACCCGGCGGAGCCGGCATCCAGCCGCCGCCGACCGAAACGAAGAGCTACTTCGTCGGCGACGTCTTCGAGCGCGTCGTCATTCCGGACAAGGCCGTCGCCTCGCGCACCCGTCAAGAACTGCGGCGGCAGTCCTTGCGGCGGCTCGCGCTTTCGGCGTCTGCGCTGGCGCTCGCGGCCATGATCGTCGTGCCTTCGATCAGCACGTTCTTCGAGAATTTGTCGCTCGTCACCGAATCGCGTGACATGGCCGAACGATCGCGCAACGTCGACTGGTACGACGCGCGCCCCGTCATGACCAAGGTGCACGAACTCGACGACCTGCGCGCCCGGCTGGACGAGCTCAGTCGCTGGCGCAAGGAGGGCGTGCCCCTGCGATTGGGTTGGGGCATGTATGCAGGCGACGGACTCTACGACGCTCTGCGGACCGTCTACGTCGGCAGCCTACAGACGCAGTTCGCCGAGCCGGCCCGCAACGAAATCGAGCGCGAGCTCACGACGACCGCGGCGAAGCCGGCACGGCTGAACGCCACCGAGTACCAGACGTGCTTCGATCGCCTGCGGGCGTACCTCGAAATGTCGGACGCGCAGCGGCTCGAGCCCGATTGGGAGGGGGCCGCGCTGAGTGCCGTGTGGGCACAGCTGATCGGCGCGACTTCGCCTGCGGAGAAAGCTGCGCTCTCGACGCACGCCGCTCACTACGTCTCTCTCGTCGAGAGCCACGAAGCACCCACATGGCACGTCGACTCGAACCTCGTCAATCGCGTGAGGGCCCTCCTCAAACAGACGCCCGAGGTCGAGCTCGACTACAATGGCCTCATCCGCGAGGCCAGCGAAAACGCCGAGCCGATCCAACGCCAGAACCTGTTCGTCGGCTCCAAGTTCCAGACGTTTTTGACCTCGAAGTCTCACTCCGACGTCAGCGTGCGGGGCGCATTCACCCGCGCAGGGTGGGAGACCGTCGTCCGCGATCGGCTCGACAAGTCGCGTGCGCGCCACCTCGCCGACGGCCGGTGGGTCCTCGGGGACACGCAGGAAATCGGCGTTCAACACACCGACAAGGTCTTGCAGGACCTGCGCGCCCGCTACTTCGTCGACTACCGCAATGCCTGGGTCGCGTTTCTCGCCGACTTCGACCTGCGGCGTCCCTCCGATGGCGCCGAAGCCCTCGACGAGCTGACGGCGCTCACGGAAAACCCCCCGCCTTACTCCAAACTCCTAGCCGTCGTCGCAGACAACACTCGCCTCGAGCAGGCCCCCGCTTCGGGCGCGCGGCCGGGCTCGGGGTCGATCAGCGACCGCTTGCTCGAGCAGGCCCGCCAGAACGAAACCGTCCAGAAGGTGCTCGGTGACGGGGGCATCGCGGAAAAGGAAAAGCCATGGGTCTCGGCGGTGCAAACCGACTTTCAGCCCCTCGTCGCATTCGGCATCGCGTCGAACACGAGTGGTGACGCGCCGTCGCCGACCGGACTTTCGCACTACCTTCAGCAAATATTGGCGCCGGTCGTCGGCGCGCTCGAAGACATCAAAGATGCCCAGAGCGCGCCTGACCCCCACGCGCTCGACCAGGTTTTTCGCGAGGCGCTCCGGGGCACGAGCGAGCTCGTCACGCAAACCCAGAGTGATCTCACGCGTCCACTCTTGGCGCCGCTCCTCATGAATCCGCTGCGATACAGCTACGAAACGGCGCTCACGCCGGTCGCCGGGGACGTCGACCGAAAGTGGGGGCTCGAAGTCTGGAAAGACTGGCACGACAAGCTCGAGGGGCACTACCCCTTTTCGGACACGGGGCGCGACGCGAGCCTGGCGGACTACGCCGAGTTCTTCAAGCCCGACAAGGGTCTTCTCTGGGCCTTTTACACCGACAACCTGCACGCGACGCTCGAGCGCGACGGCGACACGTTCGTCCCCGTCCCGCAGGTCAAATGGGCGAAGTATCTTCCCGATTTGCTCCGTTGCTACACGACGGGGGGGCTCATCACGACCGAGACCTTCCCGGAAGGTGCGGACATGCCGCTCGTAGAATTCGACGCCAACGTCCACTCGGTCAGCGAGACCGTGTCGGAAGTGACCTTCGAAGTCGACGGGGCCCGCGGAGTCTACAAGAACACGCCGGAAGAGTGGTTTCACGTCGAATGGCCGTCGAAGGATCCCAAAAAACGCGGGGCGAGCCTGCGCGTGCGCGGCTTCGATTCGCTCGACGAGTTGCTCGCGCGCCCCGGCGACTTCGGCCTCTTTCGGTTGCTCGACGGCGCGAGCGCCATCGAACCCGGGACCGGGGGGGGCAAGGCGGGCGGGGCGCAGACAGTCGTCGCGAAGTGGAACTTGCAATCGCAAAACGCCTGGGTGCGGATGGATATCCGGCCGACGCGCACTCGCAGCGTCTTCACTTCGTATCTCGAGAAACACGGCAGGATGTTTCGCGACTTCCGATGCCCGGGTCACCTCTGGACTGGCGGCCCGCCCGGCAATTGAATGCAGCCGCATCGCTCTCCCCCCGGGCTCGGGCCTTCGCCTCTCGTCGTCTTCGGCAAAGCGCCCTTCATGGGCGACTTTCTTCGCATTGGAACGCCGACCCGCGCCGGAGACGCGCTCGAGAAGTGGGTGGACCAGGGTTTCGCCCGCGCCGAGTCGCGCGTCGGCGCGAGCTGGCCCGCCGCCTACGCCAATGGCTCGGCGCACGCCTTCGTGTTCCGGGCGCCGCGCTCGGCGAGCGCGCGCGAGACGGTCGTCGGCGTGATCGCGCCGTCGACGGACGCCGTCGGCCGGCGATTTCCGCTTGTCATGTACGGAACGGCGCCGATCGAGGGCGGGCATTTTCCGTGGCCGCACGTGCTGCCCTTGGTTCTCGGTGAGTTCTTCGACGCCGCCGCGGCGACGCTGCGCCGGGCGGCGACCCTGTCGAGCACCGCCGATTTGATCGAGCTTCTTCGGCCGCTGGCGGCCCCCGAGCTCGCGCGGTCCGAGGCGGAAGCGCGCGACTATGCCGGCTGGTCGTCCGAGGCGTCTCTCAACCGGGCCTGGGGCGTCCTCTACGGCCATGCGGGCGCGATGCTCGCGACCCGGGCCATTCACGTCATCGCCGACGCGCTGGCCCCGTTTCGCGGCGAGGCTGCACCGGCGACGACGCTGGGGCTGCGCCTGCCGCTCGGCTCGGGCGGCGTGGCGGCAGCGGCGTTCTGGCTCGACGCCGTCCGGCGCTTGGCGGGATTGCCGAACGAGGTCCGGACGTCCTTCTGGTCCTCCGACGGCACGCGCGGCTCCGTCATCGTGCAGATCGGCGACACGCCCCCCAGCACGCTGGCCGAGCTCTGGTCGCCGGACGCCGACAGCGAATCCCTTTGCGATCTCACGGCTGCCCCGAACGTCGACGTAGGGCGTCTGCTTTCTGGGCTCCCGCACCCCCTCGCAGACGCGCTGAAGGCGCCCGATACGCTCGTGTGCGACTTTCTCGATCGCCTGACCTGAGCAAGCGCCCCGAGGGGCCGCTGGCCGCTGAGCCCCTTGGGGAGCAAAGGCCCCCCCTATCGAAGCCCACGCCCTCGACCGCCTAACCCGCCGCGAGCCCAAGCCCCACCCCATCGGGAGCCCAAGCCCCCGACCGCCTAACCCGCCGCGAGCCCAAGCCCCCCCGCCGCCTAACCCCGCCGGAGCCCAAGCCGCTCGACCGCCTAACGCGCCGCAAGCGACGGGAGAACGATCTCGCGGGAGCGGGCCGACTTTCCTGCCCGGCGTCGTTTGTTTACTCTTGCGCCGGCCGCGATGACGACTTTCCGCGAGCAAATAGGAGCGAAGGTGGCGCCGTTGCTCGCGCCGATCGCCGTCCCACAACCGGCGGGGTCCGATCCCTCGTATGACCCCGATTTCGAGCGAATCAAGGCCGAAATCGACAAACTCTCATCCGTCGACGCGCGCGAGCCGTCATGGCGCGACATACGCGACGTCGGCATCGAACTGCTGACGAAGCGCGCGAAAGACCTGCGCGTGGCCGGGTGGGTCGGGGCCGCACAGGTCAAGCTGGACGGCTGGAGCGGCTTCGCCGAGGCGCTCGTCGCCTACGACGGCCTTGCCCGCACGTTCTGGGACAGCATGTACCCCGACGCCCGGCGTGCGCGCGGACGCATCAGCGCATTTGCTTGGTTCACCGAGCTCGCGGCGGCGCACCTGCAAGGGTTGGACTCTCTCGCGGAAGCCGACGCAGTTCGCGCGAGCGACGAGCTGCTTCGCGATCTCGACCGGTTTCTCGCCGACAAGCTCGGCGAAGGATACGCCGGCGCCGGCGCTCTCGGACGATTGGTCCGCGAAAGGGTCGCCAGCATTCCACAAGCCGCGGCGAACGGGACGCCGCCCGCCCCCCTTTTGCCCGATCCCCCGAAGGCGGCGGCGCAAGCGCCCCCTTCCCTGCCGGACATCAAGCCCGGTGCGGCCGGTCCCGTCGCTCAATCGCCCGCGGTCGCGGGGGACGCCGAATCCGCGGTCCAAGAGAGCGCGCAAGCGCTCCTTCGGGCATCGGCGATGCTTCGCGCCGCAAACGCATCGCAATCGCAAGCGTATCGGCTACAGCGCTGGGGCGCGTGGGCGGCCATCCAGAATCCGCCGCCCGCCGAAGGGGACCGGACGCGCATTCGGCCCCCGCCGGACACCTTGCCGCGACGCCTTTTGCTGCTCCGCGACGCCCAGAAGTGGCTCGAACTACTCTTGGCCGCGGAAGAGGCGACTGGCAAGTATCTCTTTTGGCTCGACCTCCATCGGTCGGTCGCTCTCGCCATGGATCGGCTCGGCGAATCGTTTCTCGATGCGCGCGAAGTCGTCGGCCGCGAAGTCATCGCCTTCGTGGCTCGCTTCCCCAGCGTCGTGTCGCTGGCCTTCTCGAATGGAACGCCGTTCGCGGAGCCCGCGACGAGGTCCTGGCTCGAAGAAGAAGGGCGCCGCTGGGGCGGAGCGGCGGCGGCGGCCGCATCGTCGGCGGCGAGCGCCGAGGACGAAGACGTCGCCAAGCGCTTTGCCGAAGCCGCCGCACTCGTAACGTCGGGTCAACTCGCCGAAGGGCTGGGCGCGGCGGCGGCGCTCGCGGCGCGGGGCGCCGACGGGCGGACCCGGTTTCGCGCCGCCCTCGCACTCGGCAAGATGGCGCTCACCGGCTCGCGGCCCGAGATCGCGCGCGCCATCCTCGACCGGCTCGTGCTCGACGTCGACCATCACGATCTCGAAGTCTGGGAGCCCGCCCTGTGCGCGACGCTCTACGCGTCGCTCCTTCTGGCGACTCGAGACGCCGCGCGCAAACGACCGGCCGGTCCCGAGGCGGCCAGCCGAGAACAGGCCATCTTCGATAAACTGTGCCGATTGGACCCGGCGGCGGCGCTAAAGTTCGCCGCCGGATGACGCTCATCTGAAAAAACGAGGACATGCCATGCCGAAGGAAGGGTCCGTCGCTCCGCAGGAACGCGTGAACATCACGTACAAGCCTGCCACGGGAAACGCGCAGGCGGAGGAGGAACTGCCGCTGAAGCTGCTCTTCATCGGCGACTACACCGGGAGGTCGGACCCCCGGGTCGTCGAGGAGCGCAAGCCGATCAACATCGATAAGGACAATTTCCAGCAGGTCTTGAGCGAGCACGATTTGCAACTGGCCCTTCAGGTTCCCGACGTGCTCTCGGGCGCGGAGGGTTCGGAGCTCGCCATCAAACTGAAGTTCTCGAAGCTCGCAGACTTCGGGCCAGACGCCGTGGCAGAGCAGGTGCCCGAGCTCAAAACACTGCTCGAGCTCCGTCAGGCACTCACCGCACTCAAAGGACCGCTCGGCAACGTTCCGGCCTTCAAACGCAAGATCGCCTCGCTCCTGGCGGACGACAAGGCTCGTGAAAAATTGATCGGGGAACTCGGGATCAAAAGTGAGGACAACTCATGAGTGATGAAACGCAACGGTCCGGGGGGGCAGCGCCGACAGCCACGACGACCGAGGCCTCGCTGCTCGACGACATTCTCAGCGAAACGCAGCTCAAGCCGAGCGACGAAGGCTATGACGTCACCAAGCAAGGCATCGGCGCGCTCGTCAAAGAACTGCTCTCTCCGAAGCACCAGGGCGAAAAGGTCGACAAGGCTTTTGCTGATTCGCTCATCGCCGAAATCGACGAAAAAATATCGAAACAACTCGACGTCATTCTGCACCAACCGGAGCTGCAGAAGCTCGAGTCGGCGTGGCGGGGCCTCAAGTTCGTCGTCGACCGGACGGATTTCCGGGAGAACATCAAAGTCGAGGTGCTGAACGTCTCCAAGCAGGACCTCGTCACCGACTTCGAGGACGCGCCGGAGATCACGAAGAGCGGCCTCTACAAGATTGCATACACGGCCGAATACGGCACCCTGGGCGGCAAGCCCTACGGCGCCATCTTCTCCAACTACGAGTTTGGCCCTGGGCCGCAAGACGTCCAGCTCCTCCAGAACGTGGCGTCGGTCGGGGCGATGTCGCACGCGCCTTTTTTCGGGGCGGCGGGACCCCAGTTCTTCGGTCACAAGGACTACTCGAAACTGCCCAACCTGCCGGATCTCCACGCGACCTTCGAGGGGCCGCTCTACACGAAATGGCGCGCCTTTCGTGAGTCCGAAGATGCCCGCTACGCGGGGCTCGTCATGCCGCGCTTTCTCTTGCGCCTGCCGTACGGCAATAAGACGTCGCCCGCGAAAACGTTCAACTACGAGGAAGACGTCATCGGCCAGCACGATCGCTACCTTTGGGGCAACGCCTCGTACGCGTTCGCGACGCGGGTCGCGGAGAGCTTCGCCAAGTTCCGCTGGTGCCCAAACATCATCGGGCCGCAAGCCGGCGGCACGGTCGACAATCTGCCGCTCCACCAATACGAAGCGATGGGCGAGTTGCAGACCAAGTGCCCTGCCGAAGTGCAGATCTCGGACCGGCGCGAGTTCGAGCTTTCCGAAGAAGGCTTCATCGCGCTCACTTTTCGCAAAGAGTCGGACAATGCGTGCTTCTTCTCGGCCAATAGCTGCCAAAAGCCGAAGACGTACGGCCAGTCGGCCGAAGGAAAGGACGCCGAGCTCAACTATCGACTGGGCACGCAGCTCCCCTACATGTTTGTGGCTTGCCGCCTCGCGCATTACATTAAAGTGTTGCAGCGCGAACAAATTGGCACATGGAAGGAGCGGCTCGATCTCGAAAACGAACTCAATAAGTGGATCGGTCAATATGTATCGAACCAGGACGGCGTGAGCGCCGGCGTACGAGGGAAGAAGCCCCTGCGCGAGGCCAAGATCGTGGTCGACGAAGTGCCTGGCAACGCCGGGTGGTACAAGGTCGACATGCGAATTCGACCCCACTTCAAATACATGGGCGCGTACTTCACGCTCGCCCTCGTCGGCAAGCTCGACAAGGAGTAACTTCGAGATCGAAGCCGACGCACCTGGCGTAGTTCGGCGGACGGCCCCGCACCTCGACCCCGCCGCGCACATCCGCCCCGTGGAGGTGACTCACGCGCCTGGGCGCGGGCAGGCGTGTGACGCCGCTTCACGGGACCCATCTGGCCGGGCACGGCGCGAGTCGGCCCGGCTCGGCGCCGAGCCGTTCAAAACTCCATGTACCCTCCGGGGATGACGAAGGCATCGGCCCCGGCGGCGATCGTGAGCACCCCCCAGCACGCGAGTTTCGTTCGCCCGGCGAAGTTGACGGCGTGCCGCGCCGTGCTTGGGGGAGCGAGGACCGCGAGGTTCGAGCGGTGGACCCCCCAGGCGCCGGCACCGTGCTCGATGAGGGCACGGTGAAGGTTCTGACCTGCGGCGCCCGCGTCCTCCAGTATCGCGACGCGCAATCGCACGGGCTCCTCCTCCGCGCCTCGCACGTCGACGTAGACGAGGTCCGAGCGGACGCGCTCGGTCGCGGTCTTGTAACCTTGGCGTTCGAGGAACGCGACGATGGACGTCTCGTCGAGATGGCGCTCGTCCGGAGTGTTCTCCGCGACGTTGCGGCACACTTCGGGTCGGATGCGCACGCTGCCGTCGGTCCCGGCGCGTTGCAGGGTCGGATCCCCTTCTTCCGGTGCCACGAGGTACGGCCCCGGCAGCGGATGCGCACAGCTCGCGGCGAGAAAGACGGACGTCAGGGCGGCGGCCGGCACGGGGCTCTTCATGGTCGGCGACCGCCCAACGCTAGCCCAGCTCGACTGGACGCAACACCGTTTTCCGTCCGATCCGATGGTAGAATGAGCGAGATGAGGCGCCAAAAATGGCCAGTCCTTTCGCTGGGGTTCGTTGCGTGCATCTCGGCCGGGGCGACCGGATGCGCATCAGGGCGCGCGACGTCCTCGCAGGACCGCGTCTTTTACCAGACGACCGATGCGGTGGCGGGGCCCGCAGGCCGAGCCACCGAATGGGCGTACCCGCCCCTCGACGCGCCGGCGGCGCCCGAGCTTCCCGCCTACGAGGGCGTCAGCCTGTTCGACGGCGGCGTACGCCTGTCGCGACCGGAGGGTTGGGCCATCCGGCTCGCCGGGGGCCCGCCGGGCCGCCGGTACGTCGAGTACGACTCGCCACACGCCTACCTTTTCACAGTCTACGAGCTGGCCGATTCGGTCGATTCGTGGGCCGACGTCCTGACCGAATACGAAGGCGAAGCCGTCAAAGCGGGAGCCGAGTTTCTGAGCCAGCGCGTGCCGATGGCCACGGCCAACGCGCAAGGGCTCGGGTACGTGCTCCGCCGAACCGTACCGGGGGCCAAGGGACCGCTCGTCAACTTCGCGCACGAATACGTGCTTCGCGGCGAACACCGAATCGTTCTGGCGCAAATCGTCCACCACGGTGCCGGAGTCGACGGGGCCGGCGCGGAGCTGCGACGCGTCTTCGAAACCTTCGAAATCCGCTAGAGCGAGGCTGGATCGCCCGTTCCGCTCGCGCTCTCGGTCACGAAACGGGCCGTCACGTCTTCGACGTTCTCGCCCAATGTGAATCGAGCGCGCAGCGGGTTGTCGTTGTCGGGCGAAAGGTGGGTCGTCACGCCGAGCTCGCAGCAGGGCTCTCGGCCCAGCTGAAATCGTGGGGTGCATTCAGGCCCCACGAAGAGCTCGAGCTCGGCTTCGAGGTGCGCGGGGGAAAATTGCATGACCACGTTGCGCAGGTGCGCATGTCGGCGCCCCCCCGGCATGAACGACTCGAACGTCGGATAGTCGAGCGGTCCGACGACCACGCGAAATCGGCCCGATCGATCCGTCACCGATCCCCCAATCGTGAAGTCCTGGTCGAGGGTGCAGTTCTGCTGGCCGAGCAGGCACCTTTGATCGTCGCCGATCTGAACCGTGCGCGCGACGAACTGCTCGATGCGGACCGGGGCGCAAACGAGGCGCGCAATCACGATCTGCGCAGTGCGCGCGGTGCGCCCTCGGGTCGCTGCCAACGGCGCGATCGCGAGCAGCTCGAGCGGTGCAAGACCCCGCTTCGGCACGGCTCCAGCCAGGTCCACACCGACGAAGGCCAGCATGCGGCGGGTGAAGACATCGGTCCCGTCGGCTTCGAACGACGCGCTGAAGCGCGCCCTTTGCCAGCTGCGAAAAAACAGACTGACAAGCCGGTGGTGCAAAAGGTCATAGAAGGCGCGGAGCGACGTTTCGTCGCGCCACTCTGCCTTGAGCACGTCTTCGCTGAAGACGGTGGCGAGCGGAGAGGCTGCGCCGATGAGCCCGAGAAAGGTCGTCGTGATCTCGATGCGCGGCGCGGCGCCCGATCGCGGAAGGACGCGAATGGCCGCCACGTCGCTCGTGTGAAATACGAGATTCGGGTCGTGCTGAAAGCGGATCGTCTCCGAGTCCAGGGGACCGAGCTCTCCGACACGCGCCGATCCGGCATGAAGGCGCTGAATGAGCTGGACGACCTGAAAAAAGCCGAACCGGGGTCCGCTCTTCTCCAGGCTTTCTAGAAAATCTGCATATTGCCGTTGCGTGGGCGCCATCGGAACTCGAGCTTCGACCGCGTTGCGCGGAACGTCGCGTGGGAGAAGGAATTGATCGAGACGTGCTCGCCGAGCAGGCGCTCGAGCACGGCGCTGAAAAGAAAGAGATCGCCGTCGCCCGCGAACCCCTCGTCGTCGAGGTCGACGTCGATCGCGACCCCGCGCACCGCGGCGCCCCGATAGAGCCGCTCCTCGGGACGGACGCGCACATCGCGGATGGCCGCCACGCGCAGTTCGTTCGCCCGCGCGGCCTGCCGGTCGACGATGGCGTGCAGGTTATAGACGTCGAGAATCGCGCGCAGCACGTCCGGCTCGGTCAGCGATCGCAAGCTCGTCGCCGTGTGCGCCACGGCGCGCCACTGCAACTCGCGGCCGAGCGGCGGGGGAACGTGCGGAGTGACGCCTGTCAGGTTCGAAAACGTCACGAAGGCTGGCGAGCTCGCGGTGTGCACACGGACGTCGCCCGGACGGAGCGCCCGTGTGACGGCGCGATTGGTCGCGAGAAGGTCGATCGAGACCGTCTCCGCGTCGACCATGGCGCCGCCGCCGCTCGGCGCACCGAACGAAATCGCGAGGTCGGCGCCGTCGCCGGTGACGCTCGGGGACAAGTGTGTCGTATAGAAGCCGCTCGTCGCGGCCGCGCCGTGGGCAAATTCGTAAAAAGGGGGAATGGTGACCCGCGTCGCCGAGCTCCGCAGAATGGCCTGGACGCCCGTCACCGCGTACACTTCTCCGTGCGAAGGGGGCAACCCCGCGACGCGAACGAGGAAGCGCTCACGCTCGGGCGTCGGGCGAATGGGGTCGGCCGTCGTCTCGAAAACGTTGACGATGGGCACGCAATGAAGCCGTATGTTCTCAGCCGAAATTCGAGTGGACGGCGGCAGTGCGCGTGCGAGGCGCAGGCAGATGGTCGCTTGCTGCGCCTCCTTGTCGATCTCGGCCAGCCGGCGGACGTCGGCGACGTCCACGAAAGCAAACTTCGACGGAAGGACGTAGTATTCTTCGAGCAAGCGGAAGCCTGGAAAGACGTGACGTCCGAGGGGCAAAAGCCCCTCGTCCTCTTCGAAACCGACCCACCGAACGGCGTTCGTACCGAGCGACAGCTCGCGGGCCTCGGCAGCCTTGGGAACACTGAGAACGACGTCGGCGAGCTCGCGCTGCGTCGCGAGCAGCAGCCCGAAGGCGACCTGGGGCTCGCCGGCCAGGTGCAGGCGGAGCACGGCTGGCAGCGCGCTCGCGAGGGGGCCGCCGCTCGTGCTCCGGACGACGACGGCAATCTGCTGGCGGCCGCCCTGCAGCGTCTCGAGGCGCACCGACTCGATCGCGATGGGATCGAGCTCGCAAGCCATCGTCGAGCGAAACGTGCACGAAGATCCATCGACCGGTACGCTGGCGAACTCGGTTCCAGCCGGGACCACCTGCCCGGCTCGCAGCGCGTTCGCGATGGGAACCATCTCGAGAATCGAAGCGCTCGGAACCGGTCTGACGAGGTGTGGAAAGAGAAGAGCGGCAAGCGAGTGCACGAACTCCGGCATCTCGTCATCGAGTTTCTGGCGGATCCTTCCGGTGAGGAAGGCGACGCCCTCGAGCAGCCTCTCGACGTCCGGGTCCGCCCCGCTCGCGGCAAGCATCGGCGCGAGCGCCGGATACGCCCGCGCGAACTCGCGCCCGAGCTCGCGGAGATACGAAAGCTCGTCTTGGTAGTATTTGTTGAACATGATGCCGTTTCGAATGGATTCGGTCAGCGGATCGTGAATCGCCGCGAAGCGTCGAGGAGCGTTTCGAAACGCACCGTGCGCTTCGTATCGCCGTCGACGAGCCGGGCACGGACCTCGAACCGGAGCGTGAGATCCGCGCCCTCGTTCGGGACGTAAACGATCTGGACGTTCTGCAGGCGCGGTTCGTACGTCTGTATCGTGTGGCGAAGGGTCTGCGCCATGAGATGGATCGCGTCGGGAAAGGCATGAACCATTTCGCTGATGTCGGCGATCCCGTAGTCCGGGCAAGTGAGCATCGTGCCAAGGCGCGTGCCGCACATGTGTGCCAAGTTTTCGAGAATGCTGTCGCGAAGCTCACGATCGGTCGTCAGCTGCGTCGGCTGCGCGAGCTCTGGGCTGCGAATCCGCGACAAAAGGGTGGCCCGCGGCATGCTCAGACCTCGCCCATCGTGCCTGGCGGCCCGCCGCGTGTCACCCGGCGGGACGGTCTGATTTTCGCGGGCGCCATGGCCAAATGGAAAGCCGAACGAAGGGACCCTCGCAAGCCGGTTTGTCGTGACCCCGGAGCTACGGTACGCTGCGCCTCGGTCGCTGCGGCCACGATGGCGACGCGAGGGGAGCGAGCGAGGCACGCGAAGCCTACGCCAGCCGACGTCCGCGGCCATTTCGTATCATCGAAGAAACCGACGGAGTAACGACGCCATGGCATATCAAGCACACATCTCGATCAAAGGGACGACGCAAGGTCAGTTCAAGGGCGAGGGCATCCAGGACTCGCGAAAGGACAAGTGGATTCCGGTCCTCTCTTTCTCGAACGAAGTCCAATCGCCCCGCGACCTCGCAACCGGATATCCGAGCGGCAAGCGCCAGTGGAGCCCGGTCAAGATCGTCAAGGAATGGGGCGCCGCCTCGCCGCAGGGGCTGGCCGCGTGCGTGACGAACGAAACGCTGACCGAGGTGAACATCGAGTTCACGAAGACCAAAGACAGCGGCGAAGAGTACGTATACCAAAAAATAAAGCTCACGAACGCCACCGTCGCCGCCGTCCGACGCTTTACGGGCAACTCGGAGACCGGCGAGACCACCTCGCGCCATGCCTCCGCCCACGACACGCTGGAGCTCGAAGAATGGGCGCTCACCTTTTCGAAAATCGAGCTCGACGACATCGACGGTCAAACGAGCTTCATGGATGACTGGAGAGCGACCAAATGAAGGAGAGCGACCCAACGATGGAGAGCGACCCCATGCATCCGCGCCGGGTCAGGTGGCCGCACACCCCATCGAGCTCGGTGATCCTTTTCCGACTTTTTCCTGCGGGCGCCATCGGTTGATGCCGCGGCGCTTTCTCGAAGGGGTGCCCGCCGCGACCGCTGCGTTCTTTGCCGTCGGCGCCGCCCTCTTGGCGTGCGGCGTCCGTGAACGTCCGGCGCACCTGGAAGACGCCGCACGCACCACCGTGCCTCTGCCGGCGTGCGTCGTCTCTCTCCAGGCCCGTCGCACGGCGACCGCGCTCCGCAATCTCACCGAGGACGAAGTGTGGCACGTCCTATTTCCCCGCTACGACGCGGCGAGACACGAGCTGCCGGCGGCCGCTGAGGCATGCACGGGCCAGCACGTCTTCGACGACCCGATCTTTGCCGGCGCAACACCGCTCGGTGCCGTCATCGCCGTCAAAGAGGGCGACGTCGCCTTCGGCAATGCGGGCGATCGGGTTCGCGTCGTCTGGCTGCGGACGCACCATTTCCCCGACGGTAGCGAGGCCGGTCCGCTCGCGATTGTCCGGGCGACGGAAACTTCGGCCGAAGTCTATGCCGTCGGAGTCCATCGCCACCGGGGCAAAGCCGCGTTTCAAGCCGAGCGCGTCGGGACCGAGATGCTCGTGACGGCCGTCGACGACGGCTGCGAAGGTCAGCCGAAGACGAATCCGTGCGCCAGCACGGTCACGCTGTTTCTCCCGCGCCTGGGCCGCCTCGAGCGACTGCAAACCCTCACGACCGAACAGCGCGCATTCCGGAGCGGAGCGGAGCCGGGCGTCCTCGGCCAGCTCGAATACCGACTCACGGCCTCTCCCGAATACGGATCGAGCGGAGTCAAAGTGTTCGAGCAGATCGAAGCCAAAGATTCCGGCGGTCACGTCCTCCACAAGATGGATCTTGAACGAAGTTTCGTCCTGACGGACGGCGCCCTCCACGGCGGTCCCGAGTCGCTCTGGACCCGTGTCTTGGCGCTGACTCCGGGAAACCAGGCGCCAAAAGGGCCCTGAGCGGGTCGCATCGTTCAGCAAACTTCACGAAAATCGGGGTTGAGACCCCCGATTTTGCTCGGGCGTCGTCGCGGCGTGATCGGCGAACGTCGGACGTCGTGCTCGCCGTCATGTCCGCATCGGTTGAGGTCAAGGACTTCACCAAATGCCGCTTGGGCCCGTCGCCGAGGCTGCCGGTGGACGATGCACAGTCGTCGCTTTTGGCGACGCCCCGGGCGGGATGGCGGTCGGCGACCGCTGCGCCGCCGTCGGTAGAGGGCCCGCGGGCCCGACCTCACCCCCGCCATGCCCGTCCTCCGCAGCATGGCACGTCGCGGCATACTTGCTCGTGTCGAAGACGTGCAGGCCCCAGTCGAAATCTTCCGGCACGCACGTGTCGCGGTCGTCGCTCGGGGGCGTCGATTCGAGAAACAACTGAGCCCGGTGAGCCTCCGAGTCCGGCACGCGCACGCTCGTCTCGCCGTCGGGCACGGCGTCGCGCAAAAACTCGGGATTCAATTCGCGGATGCGAAGCGTGCTCGTGTGCGCGGCGCGCGCGATGAAGCTCAACCGGACCCCGGGCTTGGCCATGATCTCGGCGGTGCTTTCGAGACGTTTGCCATCGCGGCTGAACTCGAGCCGGCCGAGGTTCTCGAGAATGATCGCGTACGCTTCGATGGCCGGCACGTAGCCGGCCGTCTCGTCGGGCAGGAGATTCGCCTCGACGAGATCCCAGAAACCGGCGTCGCCGCCGACCTGGACGATACGGGCCATGAGTCCGTAGGGGCCCATGTTGTAAGCGGCCAGCGCGAGGTCCCATGCGCCGACTTGCCGTCTTAGGTCGGTGAGAAAGTGGATCGCGGCTTCGGTCGACTTGACCGGATTGAGCCGCTCGTCGATCTCTCCGTCGACCACCTTGAGAGCATAGGCGCGCGCCGACTCGGGCATAAACTGCCAGAGGCCGCGGGCTCCGGTCTGCGAGGTGGCGAATGGCTCACAGCCGCTTTCTTGGTAAACGACTGCGATGAGCCAGAGTGGCGCGCCGTACTTCTCGAGGGTGCTCTCGAAGATGTCGCCGTAGGCGCTGCACGCGAAGAGTCTCGTTTGAAAGCGCTGCCGGCCGGCGATGTTTTTCGTGTTGAAGTCGAAGACGCCCCGGAGCGTCGGTCCATCGCGCAATGGAAAGTCGCGCGGCAGTTTGAGGCGCTGAAGCCAGGCCGACATCGGACCGTCGCTTTTTCGGTGAACCAGCGCCCCAGCGTCGATGGGATCCACCGCCTCGCGCGAAAACGGCGTCCAGCCGTGACCGCACGTGGCCGGATCGTCCATGCATCGTGCCGCGAGGCGGCTTTGCAGGTCGAGCAGCGCCCGGAGCTCGGGCGATTCTTGGCCGAGCTGGTGTACCCGCGACGACATGGCGTCGAGCTGCGCGAAAGGCCGCGGCCCCGCGTCCGAGTCCAACACGGTTGCCGGGGGGAGCGACACTGGCGTGGCCGAGGGCGTCCGGCCGTCGGCCACCCCCGATGAACGAGATCGGGTCGCGAAGAAGAAGAGGCCGATCGCCAAAGACAGCGCAAGCGCCAGCACACCGGCGACGACCCCGATCCACAGGCCGCGCGGGCGCCGCCAGTGGACTTCGGAATCGCCCCGCTGGCGAGCTCCAGACATTCGCCCGGAACCGCCCTGCGGAGCGCCGGGGGGCACGAGCGGCGGCTCAGGCGGCGCAAGAAGCCGCTCGGGCTTGACCGGCGGGAGTCCGGGGGGCGACGACTTGACCGGCGGGAGTCCGAGGGGCGACGAGGGGAGATGGCCCGCGGCGTGCTCGCCGATGGGCTTCTGTCCAAACGCGCGCAACCCGAGCAGCCCAGAGCCCGGCGGGCGCGGCTTGGGCAAAAGATCGACCGCCTGGCCTGGAATCGGAGGGGCGGCCTCTTCTCGCGGAGCCGCGGGCACGGCCTCGCGACCGGGCAGCGGCGCATTGGACGCGCTGACGACGGTTCTCGGCAGGGGGGATGGCGGGGGCAGGCCGATCGGTGCAGCACGCCGCGCCTGCCTCGCGTCCATGACGACGGTCAGGCCACCATCCTTGGCGGGCCGGGCCGGCTGGCTCGGCTGTGGAAGGGGCAAGGCCAAAGCCGCCTTCAGCGCCGGTGTGGACTGAGCGGCCGCTCGTTCCAATCGCCCCAAGAGTTCAGCGAGATCGGACCATTGGCTTCGCTGGCAGTACGACCGGAGCAAAGCCGCGTCGCGTCCAATCGACACGCGGTCGGCCGTCCCAGCTTGCGGGCGACCGATCTGCTCTCTCCATTGAGCCAGGCGCCTTGCAAGATCAGCTCGAAATGCGGCCTCCGAGTCGGCTCCGGGACCGCCCGACGCGCCCATGGCGTCCGAGCATACTGGCAACGATTCACGATCGTCCACTCGGCGCCCGCGACCGGAGCGCCTGAGAAGAACCCTCGATCGGCATTGGCGCGGCCCTTGCTGCACTCTCCAGGACCATCGGTCGTTTCAGTGGGAGGTGTGTCATGAGCCCCAGGGAAATTCGTGCCGAGCTTCTCAAACAACACGTGCGGATCCGAGCGATGATCGCCACGACGCGCGCGATCGCGGAGGCCGCACGTGCAGGCGCCCCGGTCGGCGTCGACCTGCGCGCGAGCCTCACGCACATGGGCGACGCTCTGCGCGTGCACAATCTGCAGGAAGAGGCCCTGCTCGGGGGCCTCATCGTATCGGTGGACGCATGGGGCTCGGCGCGGGCAGAAATCATGAGCGACGAGCACGTTCGAGAACACGCTCGGATCCAGGGAGCGCTTCGAGGAATTTCGCACACGCCCGTCGAGTTTGCGGGCGGCGGGATCTGCGCCCTGCTCGATGCCATGATCGAGCACATGGATCGGGAAGAGACAGCCTTCCTTGGCGAAGACGTCCTTCGCGACGACATCACGGTTCCCGACCAATCAGCTGGATGAGGCCCCCAGCCGGGGTGGCCTCTCCGCGCACGTCTTGCCTCGACGCGAAGAAAACGCGCGTTCCGGGACGCGACTTCGGATCTCCGGGACGCGACTTCAGATCTCCGGGACGCGACTTCAGATCTCCGGGACGCGACTTCAGATCTCCGGGACGCGACTTCAGATCTCCGGGACGCGACTTCAGATCTCCGGGATCACTGTGAAAACCCGGTATCCGCCGCGCGCCGTGCCGACGTGCGCTCGTACGGTCCAATTAGGCCCTGCCGGCAAATTGTGGCATGGTGCGCGCCGTCCAGGGTTTGGGCTTTTCCATCCCAGCACCAACCCCCTTTCCCAAGGCACATGGCATGTCCAACGCTCCGTTTACGACAAGTGGCCTCCTTCTGGGTGTGGCGTGTGCAGCGGCCGCCAGCGGCGGTTGTGGGTCGAGCAAAACCACAACCATTACCGTGAGTTCGAACACCTCGTCAGGCGCCCTCTCTTCATCGGGTGCAACCACTCAAAACGGGGGCTCGTCGTCGTCCCGGTCATCGGGCACGACGGCGACGTCGGGCACGACAGGCACGTCGGGCACGAGCAGCAGCAACACGAGCTCCGTCGCGACGAGCGGCGACGGGGGAAGCAGCGCCAGCCAAAGCAGCAGTTCTTCCGCCATCTGCACCGCCGCCGATGGCGGCCCCCTTTCGTCGTCCCCATGGCAGAGCGTCGCCATCGGCGGCGGCGGCTTCATCGACGGCATCGTCTTCAGTCCGGCCCAGAAGGGCTTGGCCTACGCGCGTGCCGACGTGGGTGGCTTTTACCGGTGGGACGACGCGTGTTCGCAGTGGATCCCGCTGACCGATTTCTTGAACAACACGCAAAGTAACTACTTCGGGGGCGAGAGCATCGCCCCGGACCCCACGGACGCCAACATCGTCTATGCAGCGGCCGGCCTCTATCTGAGCGAGGGCAACGGAGCGATTCTGCGTTCGACCGACCAGGGCGCGACGTGGACGTTCAACACGATCCCTGTGCCCATGGGTGGCAACAACACCGGGCGAGGCATGGGCGAGCGTCTCGCCGTCGATCCGAATAAAAACACGATTCTCTTTTTTGGATCGCGCTCGAACGGTCTCTACAAGAGCACCGACTCGGGCACGACATGGGCCCCGGTGGCCAGCTTTCCAACGAACGGCGATGCGACCTATGGATTGCCGATCGTCCTTTTCGACCCGGCGGGCGGAAGCGCCGCCGGCTCGATGAACATCTACGTCGCGGCCGCGAGCACGGGCAGCAGCAGCAATTTTTACAAGACGTCCGACGGGGGAACGACCTGGGCCGTCGTCCCCGGCGGCCCGACCGGCCTCATGGCACACCATGCCTCTCTTGGCAGCGACGGGACGATCTGGCTCGCCTACTCGAGCGACTACGGTCCGTACAACGTCGGGGGCGGCACACTGAGCGGCCAAGTTTGGAAGTATGCGACAACCGCGGGGACTTGGACCAACGTCACGCCTCCCGCCGCGAATTGGGGCGGCATGGCAGGCGGCATCAGCGTCGATGCACAGAATCCGATGCACGCGATCGTCTCGACACTCGATTGGTACCAGCCCGACCGCCTGCTCGGCACGATCGACGGAGGAACCACCTGGACGGTCATCGCGCAGCCGCAGGTCTCGTACAACACGACGGGGCTCGATACCTACGACATCCAAGGGGTCCTTTTTTGGACCGTCGGTGGGGCGCTCATCGGCACGGGCGCCACCAATTGGGTCGAGGCCGTCGCGATCGACCCCTATAACTCGAATCGAGCCATGTACGGAACGGGGGCCGGCGTTTGGACGAGCAGCAACATCATGGAGGCGACTGGCCCCAATGCCCAGGGCATCACATGGTCGTTTCTCGACAAGGGTCTCGAAGAGACCGTTCCGATCTTTCTGAGTCCCACGGTCAAAGGCGCCTTCCTTGGGGCCATCGGCGACCTCGGCGGCATGCGCAGCACGAACGTGGCGACCTATTCGAGCACCGGTGAGTATTCGAATCCCGTCGACAACAACACCAACGGGATCGACTTTGCGGAAAGCGATACGAACGTCGTCGTGCGCGTGGGCAACAGCAACACGGCGGCGGGAATGGTCCCGGCCTCCGACGTGGCCTATTCGGGCGACAACGGCCAAACGTGGATGCCCTGCCCCGCGGCGCCGGCCGGCTACACGACGGGCGACGAGATGGCGTCCGTCGCCGTGGCAGCCGATGGCAGTCGATTCCTCGTGTCGCCTGTCGCCAGCTACGGCAGTCCCGCCATGACCACCGACAGCTGCACGAGCTGGACGACCTCGACCGGCCTGCCGTCCGGAGCCCTTGTGGCCGCCGATCGTGTGACGGCGATGACCTTCTACGGAACGAGCGGCGGCACCCTGTACGTCAGCACCGACGGCGGCGCCACCTTCCAAGCGAAGAACACGTTTACAGCCTCTGGAACGTCGGCGCCGCGACCCGTCTTCGGGCAGGCGGGCGAGGTGTGGGTCGCCAGCTTTTCAGGGGGCCTCTACCGCTTCACGGACTCGGGAGCGACCAAAACGACGATCTCGAGCGTCACGACGGCCTACGCGGTCGGCTTCGGGATGGCAGCGACCGGCCAAACCCACCCCGCTGTCTATCTCATCGGCATTGTCCAGGGACAGTACGGTTTTTTCCGCTCCGACGATGGCGTCGGAACGACCTGGACCCGCATCAACGACGACAATCACCAATACGGCTGGCCAGGGTCCTACATTGCCGGGGACGAAAACATTTATGGACGCGTCTATCTGACGACGTCGGGACGCGGGTACATCTATGCGGACGCTCCGTAGCGGGCGCCCCGCCCGCTTGTGGATCGCGCTCCTCTTGCTCTCCTCCTGCCTCCAAGCGAAACCGCATGCGGGAGCCCCCACCGCGAGCGCTCCTCGGACGGCCATGACCCCCGCCGCGGGGGCGCACACCGCGATGGGCCACGCCGCCGCCGGTGGGTCCGCTGCGGGCGCGGATAATGGGCCCACAACCATCGCCAACGCCGCCGAGGCCAACGCGGGACAGGCTGGGGACGCTCCGACCTCGGGCAACGCACCCGAACGCCCCGCCTCGGGGGTCATCACGGTGCGGACCGCCGAACGCCATCAGACGCTGGAGGGCTTCGGAGCGTCCCTCGCATTCAACCTGGACCTCGCGGTCGGGCACCCCCCGCAGGGCCTGTACGACACCATCTTTCGTGATCTCGGCCTCGACATCCTCCGACTGCGCAACCGCTACCAACGCAGCGACCCTACGGACGGCCAACTGGCACAGGAGGTCGAGATCGTGCGTCGCGCGACGGCGGCGCTCGGGGCTCGCCCCAAGATCTTGCTGAGCTCCTGGTCGCCGCCGGCGGCCCTCAAAGCCAACGGCCAGGAACGCTGCCGGGGCAACGAGGACTGCACGCTGAAGAAAGAGGGGGGGCACTTCGTCTATGCGCAGTTCGCCGACTACTGGTACGAGTCGCTCCGCCACTACGAATCGCTCGGGATCGTCCCGGATTACGTGACCATCCAAAACGAGCCCGATTTCATTCCTCCCGATTGGGAGGGCTGCAAGTTCGAACCGAGCGAGACGTCGCGATATCCCGGATACAATCGCGCGCTCGAGTTCGTAGAAAAGAGGCTTTCCACCTTGCCGGCGCCACCCAAGCTGCTGGGCCCGGAGGTCGTGGGAGTCCACTCGAACAAAGTTCGAAGATACACGCAGGAGATGAACCTCGATCTCGTTTATGGGGTCGCGCACCACCTTTACGAGAAAGGGGACGACAACGTCTGGGACTGGCGAAGTCCGGGTCCCGACAGCTACGTGCAGCCCATGAGGAGCGCCGCTCTGGCGGCGCAGAAGAAGCCGCTCTTTCAGACCGAATTTCAGACAGACGAGGATCGAGGCGTCGAAGGCGGTTTCGAGACCGCCTGGCTGATTCACAATTCACTGGTCGAGGAGGGTGTCGTCGCTTTCCTCTACTGGGATCTGCTTTGGCGGCCCAAGGGGGGACTCGTTTCCGTCGACGGCGATCGTTATGCGATCCGCGATCAGTATTATTCTTTGAGGCATTATGCGCGCTTCACACAGCCTGGCGACGTGCGCATCGGAGCCCATGCCGACTCGAACGGGTTGAGGGTCTCGGCGTATCTGGCGCCGACCGGCGATCGGTTGACCGTGGTCGTGCTCAATGTCGGGCCAGGCGCGGCGGAGGCTCGACTCGTCGTGCAGGATTTCGCGGTCCGGAGCTCCGCGATCGTCCGGACCACGTACGACCCAGGCCGATCGGACGTCTGGTCGGACTTGGGCGGTCTGCCAGCCAGTGGGGTCATCGCATTGCCGGCGCGATCGGTGGCGACCATCGTCCTGGGCGGACACGTGTAACCGCGTGGCTCGCGCGGCAGGGACCCGAGCGCCGAACGCGTCGTCGGCGCTCCATAAAAGAAGACGATCGCAATTCTCGATGACAAACACCGTCCGGGGCGCGGCGAGCATCGGCTCGACCCCGTCGGATGGGTGTTTTCAAAATGGCGTTCGGTCCTTAGCCACCAAGGACCGCCTTCACCCTCGCTCGCTCACCGCCGAGAATCTCGATGGCCCTGCCGAGCCCGATCTCGGCCGCGACCGCCTTGAGCAGCTCCTCCACCTTGGCATGGGCCGGAATGGACGTGCGACCAACGCCCTTGGAAGCGGTTTGCTTCGATCGGGATGGGCGCGAGCGGCCCTTCGGAGCGCTCTTGTCGCCCCCGCGCACGTTGTAGACGTACCCGACCCCGAGCTCGATGCCCGCGGCCTTGGCCTTCTCCACAATCGCCTTGGGGGATAGACCGGCATGGGCGCGGACGTAGTCGGCCTTGCTGGTCGGCTTCTTGGCACTGCCGTTCGTGACGGCCGGAGCCGACTTGCCTCGGCTCTTTTTCGTCTTTCCCTTCGCCTTCTCTCGACTGCGCACCCCGTAGATGAGCCCTGTGTCGATCGTGAGCCCGGCGGCCTTCGCCTTGTCGATAAGCTCGGCAGCGGGCATGCTGGACGGCTGTTCGCGGATGAACTCGGACTTGCTCGGTGTCTTTGCACTACTGGTTTTCTTGTCGGCCATATGGGCACGCTCCCGGTCGGACTCGGTGTGGAAGCGCAGACGGTACGATGCCCGCTACGGTCGAGCAAGACCCCTGCATAGGCCGTGACTCGACCGACCCCAAGCAACGACCGAGCGACTCCGACGCCCGGGTGCCCTTCACCGTTGCGAATCCGCCTGTCGGACGCCCCGTCCGGCTTGGCCCAACCACCCCAACACTCGAAGAGATGGGCGGCCCCGAACACCTGCAACTTCCGCCGATCGCTTAGGAGCTCATGGGTGAGCGACGGGCGGATCGGCGCGCGACTTCGAATGCCCGATCGACCTCTTCGCACCTCTTCGCGGCAGAACGCTGGCGATCTTCTCTCGTCGTCGTGAGCGATAGGCCGATCGACGCGCCGGGGATCCGCGCGCTAGGGAGATCCCCCGTCGTGGTGATGGTGGTGGTGCGGATGAGTGCAGGCCAGGTCGCCCGTCCGGCCCTTTCGGCACGTACCGGACACGTGGCCATGGGGCGCGTCGAACTCGCACACATCGCCCTCCGTCTTGTCTTTGCAGGCGGCGATGGCTTCCGGGCGAGGGCCGCGGTGCTCGTCGTCACTTGGGTTGTCTTGCGCCGCTCCGATCACCGGGGTGATCATGAGAGCGAGTCCGACCATGAGATGCATTCGTTTCACCATCGAAGCCTCCAGGGGGAGCAGGACTTCGCGACTTACCCACCACACACGTGGCAGTCTTGCCCACCACACACGTGGCAGTCTTGCCCACCACACACGTGGCAGTCACTCGTGCTGTTCGTGCGAAGCGCACCCGCCATCATGGCTTAGCCCGGCCCGATCCTCGCGGCGGGCGCTTTCCGACGAGCCGACGAACCGCGACGACCGGCCGGAGCACGGCCGTCTCCCGGAAAAACGAGAACCGATGACCGCTCCCTTTGCACGGGGGCTCACCCTTGCAATCGTGCTGGTGGGCGCGGTCATGACCGGCTGCACACCGGTTGCCCGTTCGCGCTCCTCGGCCGCTTCTCGAGTCAACGCCTCGACCGATGCGCAGGGCGGCGCGCCAGACTGCCCGAAAGGACGGACTCCCATCTGGAGGGGCCGATTCGACGATGCGAAATGGCTGGCCCGGTGGGACCCGGGAGCAAGGTTCATCTTCGGGCAGAATGACCTCGAGGTCGTGAGCGACGCACGCTTCGGTAAGGCCTTGCGTGTGCACTATCCGGCGGGCTCTTCGAGTCCCTCCTACGCGCGCGAGAAGCACCCAATCGGCGGCGCCGAGTTCAAGGTCGCACTGCCGGACGGCCGAGGGACCTCTTCGATTTTCCTCTCTTACTGGTTGAAGTTCGCCCCCGGTTTTCAGTGGGTCCGTGGTGGCAAGCTTCCCGGGGTGTGCGGCGGGAGCTGTCCGAGCGGCGGCGCCTACGTATCGGGCGAAGGGGGTTGGTCGGTTCGAACCATGTGGCGTCCCGAGGGGGCCGGCGAGCAATACGCGTACATCCTGCCGGCACACGAGTACGGTACGGAGATCGGCCTCGGCGCTTGGACGTTCACGACGGGAGCTTGGCATCGGCTGGCCGAGGAGATCCTCTTGAACACGGGCGATCAGTCGGACGGCAAGTGCCGGGTCTGGTTCGACGTCGATCCACGGGCCCCGCCGACCTTCGAAGCGGCGGGGCTCTCGTTTCGCCGTGATGCAACTGGGGCGACGACGTTGTTTTTTTCGACGTTCTTCGGCGGGCACGACGCCTCCTGGGCGACGCCGGTCGACACATTCGTCGATTTTGCCGAATTCGTCGTCTGTCGCTGATGGGGTGGACGAACCACACCCCTGCGCAGAAGGGGGCGGCGGCGAGACGCGCCGCCCCTCGACAAAAAACCGACGTCCTGCTCGAGTCGATTGTGTGCCACGAATAGGGTGCATGAACACGAAGCCGTTCGAGTCGGAAGCCGGCGACGCCGCGAGGATCGCCGAGGACGCCTCTTCCCACCCAGGCGCGACGGCCGTCGAGGTCAAGATGAAAGCCCACGGGACCGCGCCTGCCGGGATCGATAGACCAGGCCGTCTGCGGGGTCGGGCGCTGCGCCATCGCGAGATGCATCGGAGCGCGCGAGTCGGGTGGCTGCGGGCGGCGGTGCTCGGTTCGGACGACGCGAGGCCTCGTCGCCGGGGCCATGTCGATGGCGGTGGGCGAGTACGTTTCGGTCAGTTCGCAACGTGACGCAGAGCGGGCAGACGTCGAACGCGAGAAGGACGAGCTCGAGACCCAACCGCAAGCCGAGCTGAACGAGCTTGCGATGATTTACGTCAAGCGAGGCCTCGAGAGAGAGATGGCCGTGGAGGTCGCCCGGCAACTGAGTGCACATGATCCGCTGGGCGCCCACATGCGCGACGAACTCGGACTCGAGCCGTCCGCGCTCGCGCGGCCTATGCAAGCAGCGTGGACCTCGGCTGTGAGCTTTGCGTCGTTCGCCACCCTTCCCATCGGTGTGCTTGTCGTCGCGCCCGTCGCCTTTCGTATTCCCGCGATTGCGGCGGCGTCTCTCATGAGCCTCGCCGCGCTCGGCGCATTCGGCGGTTACCTCGGCGGGGCGTCCATGGGGCGCGCCGCGTTGCGGGTTACCCTGGGCGGGGGCCTGGCCATGGCGGCGACCGCCCTGATTGGGCGGCTCTTCGGCGTCGCCCTCAACTGAAGGGCGGGTCGAAACGTGTAAGCTCTTGGCTGCGCGATAGCCGCGCATGGGAAAAAGCATCCACATGACCCTTCATTCTGGTTCTGCCGTATGGATCGATCACAAGGAAGCTCGCATCTTTCACGTGAGCCCGGACAGCCTCGACGAGTCGGTCGTGAAGGCACCCGCCCACCACATCCATCGTCATGGGAAAGGGGCGGCCGAAGAGCACCACCACCCCGACGACATGCACCACTTTTTCGCGGAGGTCGCGAAAGCGATCGAGAAGGCCGAGCAAGTCCTCATTGTCGGACCCTCGACCGCGAAGCTCCAATTCTTACGCTACCTCCACGGGCACGCACCCGCGATCGAGCCGCGCGTCGTCGGGATCGAGACCGCGGATCATCCGACCGACCGGCAACTCGTCTCGCACATCAAGCACCACTTCGGGGTGACCGATCGAGTCCGGTGAGCGCGACCGAGACCCGAACGCTGCGAAGGCGAAGACCCCATGTGGACAGCAGGCTGCGGGGTTTCTCCGAGCGCACGTCGCGCACGCGGGCCCGAAGGGCGGCCGGGTCGTCGAGGAAACCGCGAATGGACGCCACAAAACGGTCCGGTTGCTCGTGGTGAGGGTAGTGCCCGCATCCCTCGAACAAGATCAGGCGAATCCCATCGACGTAGTCGGCGAATGCCCGGGCGTGCGACGCTGGGATGATCGGGTCTCGGTCGCCCCAGCAGACTGCAATCGCCGGCAGCTTGGACAGTCGGGTGGCATGTTGGAAGAACGTGTGCCGCTGTCCACGCCAGCCGATGACGTCGCGCACGGTCCGCGCAAAGGCTCGTGCCGAGCCTCTCTGCGCATTCATCGCGCAAAGCTTCTTGATCTCGTCTTTCGACAGGACGCCGCCGGTCGCCTTGAGGGCGAAGCGGGTGCCTGACGCCATGAACGGCTGACCGAGACGCTCGACCACGTACGGAATCGAGGCGAGGCGGAGCGCGGGCGAGATTTCACGCCCGAGTCCACCCGACGCAACGAGCACCAGGCGCCGCACGCGCTCGGGACATTCGAGCAACATGACCTGGGCGACTCCCCCACCGAACGAATGACCGACCACGTCGACGCTTTCGAGCTCGAGCGTCTCGAGCCACCGGGAGATGATGTGGGCGTGCCATCGCAGCTCGTAGCTCGCGTCGGGGCGTTCGGACAGGCCGTGGCCCGGAAGATCCGGCACGAGGACCTGCCGGTCGCGCGCCAGCGAATCGGCAATTTTTTTCCACGTGAGATAGCAATCGTTGAGGCCATGGATGAGGAGGACCGGCGGTTTTCCGCTCGGTTCGCCGAGCTCCGACCAATGCAACCGCAGGCCTTCGACGTCCAAGTAACGGTCACTTGGACCGACATGGCTCGGGGCAGCTGGAGGCGGCGTGGGCTGCAGCGATGGGGATTTTGAACCGCGCATCGTTTTCGGTCCTGCCAATATGCATCCGCCGACCGGGCGCGCCACCCGATCTCGAACGACCCGTCAAGAGCGATCGACAGGGCCGCTCCCAGCGTCATGCCCGGTCAGGGGTGTTTGACCGCCGCGAACCGATACGCAACACCCGATTCGGTCAAGTCGACGCAGCCGCCGCCGGCGCCATCCGCGTCACTTGCGATTGAGCGTCGCGGATTCGATAGCCGACACCCGGTTCGGTCAGAAGGGTACGTGGACGAGCCGTGTCTCGCTCGAGCTTGCGGCGGAGTAGGCCCATGTACACGCGCAAGTACTGTGTTTCGTTCGTGCAGTGCGGGCCCCACGCGGTCTCCAAGAGCTGCCTGTGGGTCATGACGCGGCCAGGATTTCGCATGAGCGTCGCAAAGAGCTTGTACTCGATCGGCGTCAGGTGAACTTCGCGACCCGCCACCCAGACGAGGCGCCGGGCCAAATCGAGGCGAAGGTCCCCGACTTCGATGATCGTCTCAGCGCGGTCGGGGGCCACGCGCGCAGTCTGGCGCAACCAGACGCGAACACGGGCGAGAAGCTCGCCGTTGGCGAACGGCTTGGTGAGTGTAGTCGTTGGCGCCCGCGTCGAGCACGCTGACCTTGTCCTCGACGTGCCCCCGGGCCGAGATGACGAGGATGGGGGCCGCGAACCACTGACGCAAGCGACGCGTCACGTCCATTCCGTCCGAATCGGGCAGTCCGAGATCGAGAAGAACGAGGTCGGGGTTGTAAGAAGCCGCCAGCGTCAATGCTTCGGCTCCGGAGGTGGCTTCGATCGTGCGAAAGCCACTCGCGCCGAGAACGATTCGAAGAAGCTTCCGCATTTGCGCCTCGTCGTCGACGACGAGGAGCAACGGGCCGGCCGGCGGCGCCGGTCCCGGCGGCGCTCGGCCGGCGGCGACGGCGACGGCATCGGTCTCGGCCACCATGGCAAAAATCGCTATTTCATCGCGTCGAGCGCGAGGTTCAGGGAAAGGACGTTGACCCGAGGCTCTCCGAGAATGCCGAGCTGCCGCCCTTGCGTGTGCGCGACCACGAGCGAAAAGACTCGGGCCTCGTCCATGCCGCGCACCTTGGCGACGCGATGGACCTGATAGAGCGCGGCGGCAGGCGAAATGTCCGGATCGAGGCCGCTGCCCGAGGACGTCACGAGGTCGACCGGAATCGGTGCCTGGGTGTCGGGGTCACTCGCTTTCAGGGCGTCGATACGGCCCTTGACCTCGTCGGTGAGCGCTGGGTTTGTGGGGCCGAGGTTCGACCCGACCGATGACCCACCGTTATACGGCAAGGCTTTTCCGTTCGCGTCGGTCGTCGCCGACAGGCGGCCCCAAAAGTACTTCGGGTCATCGAACGACTGGCCGATGAGCTCGGAGCCGACGACCTTGCCATCTTTGACGATGAGGCTCCCGTTCGCCTCGTGCGAAAATGCGGCCTGGGCAATCCCCGTCACGAGCAAGGGATAGACAAGGCCGGTGACGAGCGTCAGGGCAGCGAGGACGACGAGCGCAGGGCGGATCTGGGAAAGCATCGGGGGGACCTTCGTTCAGGCAAGGTGGAGGACGACCAGCAAAACGTCGATGAGCTTGATGCCGACGAACGGCGCGATGATGCCGCCGAGGCCGTAGACGATGAGGTGATCGCGCAGGAGGCGCGAGGCGCCGACCGCCCGGTACGCAATGCCGCGGAGGGCCAGCGGGATGAGCGCAATGATGATGAGGGCGTTGAAGATGACAGCGCTCAGAATGGCGCTCTGCGCCGTGGCCAGGTGCATCACGTTGAGCGCGTTGAGCGCCGGATACGTCGTCGCGAAGGCGGCGGGGATGATCGCGAAATACTTGGCGACGTCGTTGGCGATGCTGAACGTCGTCAAGGCCCCACGCGTCATGAGCAGCTGCTTGCCGATCTCGACGACCTCGATGAGCTTCGTCGGGTTCGAGTCGAGGTCGACCATGTTGCCGGCCTCTTTGGCCGCCTGGGTGCCGGTGTTCATCGCGACGGCCACGTCGGCCTGGGCGAGCGCAGGGGCGTCGTTGGTCCCGTCACCGGTCATCGCCACCAGGCGGCCCCCCTTCTGGTGGTCGCGGATGAGCGAGAGCTTGGTCTCGGGAGTGGCTTGCGCGAGATAATCGTCGACCCCGGCCTCCGCGGCGATCGCGGCGGCGGTCATCGGGTTGTCCCCGGTGATCATGACGGTCTTGATGCCCATCTTGCGGAGCTCGGCGAAGCGCTCCTTGATGCCGCCTTTGACGATGTCCTTGAGCTGGATGACCCCGAGCACACGCGCCCCCTCGGCGACGACGAGCGGCGTGCCTCCCGTCTTCGCGATGGACGAAACGCTGGCGCGCACCTCGGGCGGGAAGGAGCCGCCGTTGCCTCGCACGTAAGCCTCGATGGCGTCCGCCGCGCCCTTGCGAATTTCCCGTCCGTCGAGATCGACCCCGCTCATGCGCGTCTGAGCCGTGAACGGGACGAAGATCGCCTTGAGCGCGTGAACGTCGCGCTCGCGAATCTCGTACTGCTCCTTCGCGAGCACGACGATGCTGCGCCCCTCCGGGGTCTCGTCGGCGAGCGAGCTCAGTTGGGCCGCGTCGGCGAGGCCCTCTTTCGTGCAGCCCGGCGCGGGCAAAAAGGCGGTCGCCTGCCTGTTGCCGAGGGTGATGGTGCCGGTCTTGTCGAGGAGGAGAACGTCGACGTCGCCGGCCGCTTCGACCGCTCGGCCGCTCGTCGCGATGATGTTCGCCTGGATCATGCGATCCATGCCGGCGATGCCGATGGCCGAGAGCAGACCGCCGATGGTCGTCGGAATGAGGCAGACGAGCAGCGCCACGAGCACCGTGATCGTGACGGGTGTTCCTTGTTTCGCTGCCTCGACGCTGAAGAGCGAATACGGCAAGAGCGTGACGGTGGCAAGGAGGAAAATGATGGTGAGGGCCGCCAGCAGGATGTCGAGCGCAATCTCGTTCGGGGTCTTCTGGCGCTTGGCGCCCTCGACCATCGCGATCATCCGATCGAGGAAGGTCTCGCCCGGGTTGGCCGTCACGCGCACGATGAGCCAATCCGACAGCACGCGCGTGCCGCCGGTCACCGCGCTCCTGTCGCCGCCGCTCTCGCGAATGACCGGGGCACTCTCGCCCGTGATCGCACTCTCGTCGACCGACGCGACGCCCTCGACAATCTCGCCGTCGCCGGGGATGTAGTCTCCCGCTTCGACGAGGACGAGGTCGCCTTTGCGAAGTTGCGAAGCAAAGACCGGTTTCGTGCTGGCGTTTCGCCGAATCTCTTGGATTTGCTTGGCCTGGATGTCTTTTCGCGCCTTGCGCAGCGAGTCGGCTTGCGCTTTGCCGCGTCCTTCGGCCATCGCCTCGGCAAAGTTGGCGAAGAGGACCGTGAACCATAGCCAGAGCGAAATGGCCAGGATGAAGCCGGCCGGTGCTTCGCCCTGACCGACGGTCGCTTGCACGAAGAGGCCAGTCGTCAGAATGCTTCCGACTTCGACGACGAACATGACCGGGTTTCTGACCTGGTGTCGCGGGTCGAGCTTTCGGAAGCTGTCGACGACAGCGCGGCGGACGATCGTCGGTTCGAAGAGCGGCCGCGCCTGGCCTCGACGGCGGTTCTTTCCGTGTTCGATGTGGCCGCCGACCGGACTGCCGGGCAGCACGGCGTTCGGCGGGTTCTTTCCCAGCGAGGGAATAGGTCCGCCGGACGGCGATTGTGCAACGAGCTTGTTCGTATTCATGGCGGTTTTCCAGGCCCTCATGATCTCGCGAGCAGTTGCTCGACGATCGGCCCGAGGGCGAGCGAGGGGATGAATGTCAATGCGCCGACGATGACGATGGTCCCGACGAGCATGGCGACAAAGAGCGGCGTATGGGTCGGAAGGGTCCCCGCGCCGACCGGAACGAGCTTCTTCTGAGCGAGCGCACCGGCCAGTGCGAGAACGGGAATCTTGACGAAATAGCGGCCGAGAAACATCGCGACCCCGAGCATCGTGTTGTAAAAGGGCGTATTGGCGCCGAGACCGCCGAAGGCGCTTCCATTGTTGTTGGCGGCCGAGGAAAATGCGTAAAGAACCTCGGTGAACCCGTGCGGGCCCGGGTTATAGACACCTTTTTTGCCCGCCTCGGTCACGACGGCGACCGCGGTGAGAATGAGTATCGTGGCCGCCGGGAACAAGATGGCGAGCGACGCCATCTTCATCTCCCTGGCTTCGATCTTTTTGCCGATGTATTCGGGCGTCCGCCCGACCATCAGCCCCGCGACGAAGACGGCCACGATGGCGAACATCAAGATCCCGTACATCCCCGCCCCGACCCCGCCGAAAATGATCTCGCCGAGCTGAATGAGCCAGAGCGGCACGAGGCCGCCGAGCGGCGTGAACGAGTCGTGCATGGCGTTGACCGCACCGCACGAGACGCCTGTCGTCGCCGTCGCGAAGAGGCCCGTCGCGGAAATGCCGAATCGGACCTCTTTGCCTTCCATGTTTCCGCCGGCCTGCAGCGCGCTGGCCGCCTGATCGACGTGGAGCGGCGCCAGCAAGGGATTTCCCGCTTGCTCTTGCGCAACGCACAGCGCGAGCAGCGGCACGAAGACGACCAGCATCGCTGCGAGAATGGTCCACCCCTGGCGGGTGTCCTTGACCATTTTGCCGAACGTGTAAGTGAGCGCGGCCGGGATGAGCAGGAGACCGTAGACGTTCAGAAAGTTGGCAATCGGAGTCGGATTTTCGAATGGATGGGCAGAATTGGCGTTGAAAAAGCCACCGCCGTTCGTACCGAGCATCTTGATCGCGATTTGCGACGCGGCCGGCCCGAGGGCGATGGCTTGGTCGGTGACGGCGTGTCCATCGGCGTCCTTGGTCGCCTGAAGCAAGCCGGCCGAGGCATACGGACCGAAGGTCTGCACGATGCCCTGCGAGACGAAAATCAAGGCGAGGACGAGGGCGAGCGGCACGAGGATGTAAAGCGTGCTCCGCGTCACGTCGACCCAGTAATTGCCGAGCGTCGAAGTCGTCTTTCGCGCGATTCCGCGCACGAGCGCGACCATCACCGCCATGCCCGAAGCCGCGCAGACGAAGTTCTGCACGGCGAGCGCGAGCATCTGAGTGAAATAACTCATCGTCGTTTCGCCGCCGTAGCTTTGCCAGTTCGTGTTCGTCGCAAAACTGACGGCGGTGTTCCAGGAGAGGTCCGGCGTCGGTGCGCCGAAAGCCTGGGGGTTCAAAGGCAAAAAGCCCTGCAGCCGCTCGATGGCATAGACGGCGAGAATGCCGGCGCCGTTGAAGACCAGCATGGCCACGGCGTACGTCGTCCAGCTCATTTCGCGCTGCTCGGCATCGGCGGGGACGCCGCTCAGCCGATAAATGAGCCGCTCGAGCCAGCCGAGGCCCTTTTCGAGTAGGATCGGTTCGCCGTCGTAAACGCGCGCCATGTATGCGCCGAGCGGTTTGACCGACACGAGGAGAACCGCCATGAGAAGGGCGATTTGGGCATAGCCTTGCCAGTTCACGAGAATGCCTCCGGCTTGAGCAGCGCGACGAAGAGATAAATCAGCAATCCGAAAGAGACGACGCCTCCGATGACATAAAGGACAGGCATGGTGATTCCTCGTGATCAGGACACGAATGAGCCGCTTAGACGCGATCGCAGAGTTGAATCAGGCCAAACGAGATCGCCAGGAGCGCGAACGTGAAGCCCACGTAGACGATGTCCATCGAGTTTTCCCTCCGCAGCCATGTTCTAAAGCCTGCGCACTAAAAATGGGCTAAAGACGTGAATGCCAGTCGCGGTTTTTTTTGAATCTTCCGAAAAATCGAGCCGGTGAAGGCGAGCGGGTGAAGGCGAGCTCGACGGCCTGGCAGGCGAGGCCACTCCCCTTTCAAGAAGCCACGAGCGTGCATGAGCTGAGCCAGGGGCACGTGCCCGCGCGGGACGCCGAGGGCCTCGACGGTTGGGCGTCGTCAGTCGGCCGCGCGGGCGACGGGGACCGACCCCGTTCTTGACGCTTTCTTAATGTGGCCGCCCGCAACCTTAATAGCGGCTTGACGCGCGGGTAACCTACCCATGGGCGCATGCTGGCTACAGCCAAAGTCGACGCGACCCTCTCCGATGGCGCTGAGGCGGCCGGTTCGGGCGAGCGCGCGTCCGTTCGGGGGCCGCGCTCCTACGAACTTGAGCCGGGCGATGTCCTCGACGGCCTCCAAATCGTCCGCGTCCTCGCGCGGTGCGGGATGGGCTCGGTCTTCAAGGCCCACGAGCGCAAAACCGGTGCCACGGTCGTCCTCAAGGTCCCCCACATGCGCTTCGAGAGCGACGTCGTCTTCTACGCGCGCTTTCAACGCGAGGAGCGAATTGGGCTCCGGCTGCGTCATCCGGGAATCGCGCGAGTTTTGCCGGCGCCCGAAAAGAGCCGGCCGTACATCGTGTTCGAGTACGTCGAGGGGTCCTCGCTTTGGCACTTGCTGAAAAGCGAGGGGCGCCTGCCGGTCGATCGTGTGGCTGAAATAGGGCGTAAGATTTGCGCAGCGCTCGTCTACATGCACGGCGAAGGGGTCATTCATCGTGATCTGAAGCTCGAGAACGTGATCCTCGACGGGCATGGCGCCCCGCGCATCGTCGATTTCGGAATCGCACTCGACCATCGCGACCGGCGATTGACCTGGGGCCGGTTCTCCAACCGCCTGGGGACTCCCGAATACATGGCGCCCGAGCAGTTTCGCGGTCGCCGCGGCGACGCGCGCGTCGACATCTACGCCCTCGGCGCGATGCTCTATGAGCTCGCTTCGGGCGCGACGCCGTTCGCGACCGGGAGCGTCGCGTCCCTGATGCGATCGAAACTACACGACCACCCGAAGCCGCTGACCACGGCCGCACCGGACGTCGACCCGGCGTTTGCGTCCGTCGTCATGCGCGCCCTCGCTCGCAACCCGGACGAACGTTTTTCGAGCGCGGCCGAAATGCTGGGCGCGCTCGCCGATCCGGCTGGCATGACGGCCGTCGTCGCCGCCGCGCGTCCCCGCCTCGCGCCCCGCATGCTTCGCTGGGCATGGCTTTGCGCCGCCTTGATCGGCGCGGCATGGATTGCGACCCGTTTCGGGTGACCATCGCAGTCATCCGGACGCGTCAGGCGCGGGCCGGTCGCGCTCGCGTCGCGATCCGGTCGGTTGGATGCCGGCTGGCCCGCCGCTAGCATGAAGCGCACTTCGACGATGCGGCTCGACCTCCTCGGCGAATCTCAAGTTCTCATCGATTTGCGTGCCACCGGGCTCCTCGCAGCGGTCGGACACGACCCGACGCTCGTCGCCAGACCGGAGCGGTTCACGCTCGATGTCCCCGAAGGCGACGGGCCCGTGGATGTCGCCGTCGCGGTGCACTTTCGCGTCGACGCCATCGACGTGCCCGCTGAACTGGGAGACTCTGACAAGCGCAAGATGCGCGACAACATGCGCTCGGCCGATGTGCTCGACCAGGCGCATTTTCCATCGATCGACTTTCGGGGCCGCTTTCAGGGAAGTCTTTCGTCAGGCAGGGTCTCGGGCGAGATCGTCATTCGTGGGTCGGCGCATCCGGTCGAATTCGGCGTGGAGGTGCGGAGTGCGAACGGCGGCAGAGAAGACCGTGTCATGGCGACCGGCACTTGGGAGGGCCGCCTCACGTCGCTCGGCCTGCGACCGTACCGCGCGCTCCTCGGCGCCCTGCGGCTCGAGGACTGGGTCCGGCTCCGCGTAGAAGCCCGCTTTGGCGAGACGCCCGGGTGAAACGGCCGGGGGCGACGCAGGCGTCTTCGAGGCTTCAGCCGCGCGCGTTCGCGGGCGACCGAATTCACACGCCTTCGAGGCTGCGGCCGCCCAGATTCGCCACGACGGTTGCAAGCTGGGCCGGCTCGACGGGTTTGGTCACGTGCATCTGAAAGCCTGCGGCAAAGGCGCGCGCGGCGTCTTCCCCCCGCGCATAGGCGGTGAGGGCCACCGCCGGCGTCCGCCCGCCCTGGGCGGGAGAGAGGGCGCGGATCCTTCGAATCAGGGCGAAACCGTCGGCCTCGGGCATGCCGATATCGCTGACGACGACGTCGGGCCGCACGATGGCGAACTTGTCGAGCGCTTCTCGGGCGGAAGCCGCGCAGTGGACCTCGGCCCCTTGCTCGCGGAGAACCTCGCTGACGAGCCCGCGCGCGTCCTCCTCGTCGTCGATGACGAGCAGGCGAAGGCCGTCGAGCCGGGGCGCGTCGTCGATCGCCTTGACGCTCGTCGTCAGGGCGGTGGGCTGCCGAGAAGCCCAGCCGATCGCGGGCGCCGCCGATCGGGCGGGCAGGCGCACGACGAACGTCGCCCCGAGGCCCGGGCCCGCGCTCTCGGCGTGGACGGTTCCTCCGTGGGCGGCGACCAGTTGTTTCACGATCGCCAGCCCGAGCCCGAGGCCGCCATGACGCCGCGTCGTCGATGCATCGGCCTGCTGAAAGCGGTCGAAGACGAGAGGCAATGCGTCGCGGCGGATCCCTTCGCCCGTGTCGCTCACCGAGATGCACACGTCGGACCCGTCGCGGTGCGCGCGCACGGTCACGTGGCCGCATTTGGGCGTGAACTTCACCGCGTTCGACAGAAGGTTCCAAACGACCTGCTGCAGGCGGTCGGCATCCGCGGTGATGGTCAGGCCATCTCCGGTCACCTCGATCGAGATGCCGATTTCCTTGGCTTCCGCGGCCGGCGTCACGGTCTCGACAGCCGCCGAGATAGCCCTGGAAACGTCTGTGGGGCCGAGGTTCAAGGCGAGTTTACCGCTGATGATGCGCGAGATGTCGAGCACGTCCTCGATGAGCCTCGTTTGAAGGCGGGCGTTTCTTTCGATGATCGAAAGAGCGCGATCGACCTCCTCGGACGGCAATCGCCGTCGCAGCGTGACCGTCCAGCCGAGGATCGCATTCAGCGGCGTTCGCAGCTCGTGCGAGACCGTCGCCAGAAACTCGTCCTTGGCGCGGCTCGCGAGCTCCGCCTCACGACGGAGCTCGCGCTCGTGGGCGCGCGCCTCATCCGTCTCTTTGAGGGCGACGGCGTTTTCGATGGCCATGGCCGCGCGCCGAGCAAAGTCCTCGGCGAAGGCGAGGTCGTCCCCCGTGTACAGACGGCCGGACTCGGCGTGGACGAAGGTGATGGCGCCGAACGTTCGGGTCCGGGCGCGCAAGGGGACCACGATCGCGGACCTCAGCCGAAGATCGCGAATGATGCGCAGATGTTCCGGATCGCGGGCCGCGCGCTCGAGCATCTCCTGCGGGATCTCGGTGTAGAGCTCGGATCGGCCCGAGCGGATGACTTCGGGGACGCCGGTTCGTGCCTTCGGATCGGGCGGGTATCGTTCTCCGAGCTCGCGCGCAAAGCGGACCTTGCTCTCGTCGACGTGCGCCACGGCGACTTGCCGCGGGATCTTCGAACCCGCCTCGACGAGCTCGATCGAGCACCAGTCGGCCAGCGTCGGGACGGCGAAGGTCGCGATGGTGGCCAAAGTGGCCTCGTAGTCGAGCGACGCGACGAGTGCCTCGCCGGCCCTGGCGAGAAAGTCGCTCCGTGCGCGGTCGCGCTTTTCTTGCGTGACGTCCCGGAAGACGAGGACAACGCCGAGGACCCGACCGCTCTCGCCGCGGATGGGCGCGCCGCTGTCGTCGATCGGAATGTCGACGCCGCGCCTCGACCGGAGGAGCGTGTGATTGGCCATCCCGACGATCGTCCCTTCGCGGAGCACCTTCGTCACGGGGCTCTCGACGACCGCGCGCGTCTCTTCCGAGACGATGCAGAAGACTTCGTCGAGGGGCCGGCCGCGGGCGTCCGCTTCGCTCCAGCCCGTCAGCTTCTCGGAGACCTGGTTCATGAACGTGACCCGGCCCTCGTGGTCGGTCGCGATGACTGCGTCGCCGATGCTGCGCAAGGTCGTCGCGAGCCAGCGCCGCGCTTCGTCCTCCCGCTCGAGACGCGACGCCCGAAGGAGCGCCTCGGCGCAATGCTTCGTCAGCGTCTCGACGAATTGCCTCTCGTCGGGGGAGAACCTTCGAGGCTCGTAGAAGCCGACCCCCAAGAGACCGAGAGGCCGGCCTTCGGCGACGAGCGGCACGCTCCAAAAGGCCTTCGCTCGCGGGCCTTCGGTCTTCATGGCGACGAGCGCCGGGTAGTGAACCGCGTACTCGAGCTCGTTCTCGGCCCACATGGCGGCTCCGGACCGGAGTGTCGCGAACGCCGGATGGCTCGTCGTCGCCGTCAGTCGGCGGACCTTTTCGAGCACTTCCACATCGACGCCGCGATCTCCGATGAGCTCCAAAGCCGTCCCAGCGTCGTCGCTTTCGTAGAGCGTGCACGTGTCGGCGCGCGCCGCGCGCATGCCATGCTCGACAATCACGTCGGCGACCTCCCGCCGCGTCCGCGCGTTCGACAGAGCCGCGGCGAGGACGGAGATCGATTCAAGCCGGCCGCGGGCTTCGGTCGCCAGCGTTGCGACGCGCCGGTCGTGGGTTCGGTCGCGCGCCCACGCAAGCACGAGCAGGGCGTACGACGCGAACGCGAGCAGGACCGCGCCGACGAGGGCCAAGAGACCGCTCGATTGGGCTTGCGCGCGACGGGCCAGGAGCAAGCGGTGCTCGTCGGCGAGAATGCCGCGCACATCGGAGCGAAAGGCATCGAGGCTCTGCTTGCTTTCACTCGCTTCGAGCGCGGCGAGCGCGTCGTCTCGATGGGCGGCGCGTCCGAGCGCCACGAGTCCACGGAGCTCGTCGAGCAGGACCTGCCCATCGTGGTCCGCCGCCTCGACCCTCTGGAGCTGCGCCGGGTTGTCGGCGACGATGTCGTGGACGCGCGTCGCCGCCCTTCTTTCACGCGCGAGAGCCGCATCGAAGGGCTCGAGAAAGCCCGGCCGGTCGGTGGCGATGAAGCCGCGCGCACTCGTCTCGGCCTCGAGCACGGCCGCGAGCCATTCGTAGGTCTCCTGCCGAACTTCGAGGGTGTGGTCCGCCCAATGCCTCGCCGAGACGTAGCCGCCGACCGCAAGCGCGCAAAGGCACAAGACCGCCGCCAGCAGCGCGGCGGCTCCGAGAAAAAATCGACCCGAACGCGGGCGGATCGGCACGGTGCGAGTCATCCGAGCACGACGCTAGCCCGGCCTACACCCGTCTGTACACCTGATGGGCATGCCGCAACCCGCCGAGACGGCTTCGGCGACCCACCTTGCGAGCTCACCCGCACCGGGCGCGGTGAGCGACCTCAAGGGTCGCCAAACCTCGAGCTTGGCCTTGCCTTCTCGAGACGAAAGACATGCCTGATGACCCGGCAAGTGCGAAGGACAAGCTGACAGCTCCCGGCGACGAGGTACGCCCGTGCAGGGCGATATCCCGGGCACCCACCCGGTCCGGTTGTGCGAAGCGCGCGCGTCCTCGTCGCCGTGACCTCGACGGCCGCGCGATTCCGTACGATGACTGGGTCGTGGCGATGAGCGCGAGGGACCCCCATGGCGGCCGCGATGCCTGGACGCCCTTCACGCGAGGCCCGAAGAGCACCGGCGCCCGACCAACCCCGCGCGGAGCGTCAAACCGCATGAGGGGGCATCCGACCTCGTCGTCGGTTCGAGGGATGGGTGGCTGACCTCGTATTTTTGGGCGCGCGCTTTTGCGAAGGCCGTGCTGAAGTCGAGTTTCGGGTGTGGGCCGCTCGGGCCACCCGAATCGAAGTCTGGGTCTATGCCCACCCGACTAAAGCCGCCCCCGTGGCCCGAAGGACGATGATCCCGTCGGTCGTCGGTGTGTTCTCGGCACGCCTCGGCCTCTCGGAGCTCCGTCAGACCGGCCTGGGCGACTTCCTCTATTATGGATACCGCGCCTGGGGCCCGAATTGGGTCTACGAAGCGGCATGGGCACCGGGAACGGATCGGGGGTTTTCGACGGACGTCGACGAGCACGGCAATCGGTTCAATCCAAACAAACTGTTGCTCGATCCATATGCCCTCGAGGTGAGCCATAATCCCCTGACGCCGGACCACCGCGACTTGAGCGCCTACCAGTCCGGTAGCGGCTTTCGCCTCGTCGACACCGGACCGTTTGCTCCGAAAGGCATCGTTCTCGACGTCCCGAGTCCGGCGTTCGGGGTCAAACCGGAGCGGCCGCTCAAAGACGAGGTCATTTACGAAGCGCACCTGCGGGGGCTCACCCGGAACGACCCCACCGTTCCCGAAGGCTTGCGAGGCACGTACGCCGGCGCCATGGCGCGCGTCGGCTACCTCCGCGACCTCGGGGTGACGGCCATCGAGCTTCTGCCCGTCCACGAGATGCAAAACGCCGTCAACGACATCGCCGATCTCGCGCGTTTTCACGATTACTGGGGCTACGACCCGGTGAGCTACTTCGCCCCCTGCCGCAGGTACGCCGCCGATTCGTCGCCGGGCGGCCCGACGCGCGAGCTCATCGCGATGGTCAAGGCGTTTCACGAAGCGGGCCTGAAGGTCTACATCGACGTCGTCTACAACCACCACCAGGAGGGCGACGTCGACCCCGAGACGAGCACCGTCGGGGCCATCTATTCGCTGCGCGGCCTCGCCAACGGCGACTATTACGAAGATCTCGGCGACAGCGGCCGCCCGAATCTCTACGAGAACGACAACGGCGTCGGTCCCAACTTGAATGTGGCGACGAACGCCACCCGAAACCTCATCATCGCGTCGCTCGCGTACTACACGCATGCGATCGGCGTCGACGGCTTTCGCTTCGATCTTGCGGCGGTGCTCGGGAACACCCAAGCGGCGGGAGGATATCGTTTCGGACCCGACGAGCCCGACGGTGTCTTGCAACGCGCGGTCCGAGAGCTCCCCGCACGCCCAGCAGCCGGCGGCCCCGGGGTGGACCTCATCGCCGAACCCTACACCGATCGGCCCAAGGGCGAGGAGCAAGGAAACTTCCCGGCCGGCTGGTCCGAGTGGAACGACCGGTTCCGGGACGCCGTGCGCGCCTCCCAAAACAAGGTGGGCATCGTGCCAGTAACGCCTGGCCAGCTGGCGACGCGGTGGGCCGGCTCGGACGACCTTTTTCGCGCGCGCGGGCGCCGCCCGCAGAATTCGATAAACTACGTCGTTTGCCACGACGGGCTCACGCTGCGCGACCTTCACTCGACCAACGACATTCGCAATGATCAGCCGCCCCCCTTCGGCCCGTCGGAAGGCGGACGCTCGGCGGAGGCCGAGATGTGCTGGGACCATGGCGGCGACGTCGTCGCCCAGAAGCAAGCCGAGCGCACGAGCATAGCCCTCCTCCTCTTGTCGGCGGGCGTGCCGATGATCTCCGCGGGCGCCGAAATGCGCCGCACGCTGCGGGGCAATAACAACCCCTACAACCTCGACACCGTCGCCAACTGGATCGATTGGTCCCTTCTCGAGAAAGAAGGCGATCTGTTCGTCTTCACCCGGCGACTCCTCCATTTCCGGCGCGCGCACCCCGCCCTTCGGCCGGCCGATTTTTTTCTCGGGACCGACGCGCACGGAACCGGCGCGAAGGACATCGCCTGGTACCGAGACGACGGTCGGGAGGTCGACGCGGGCTACTTTGCCGACCCGACCCGGCACTTTCTCGCGTTTGCCATCGACGGCGTCGAGGCCCGCGACCCAGCCCGGTGGATTTACGTCGCCTACAACGGCTTTACCGAAATGATCGCCGCGGCGCTCCCCCCACCCCGATCGGGTACCCGCTGGGTTCTCGTGGCCGACACGCAGGCGGCCGCGGCCTCCTACGGGTTCATGCACGAACCCGGCAGCGAGCCGCTCGTCACCAGCCCGACCATCGCGGTCGCCGGCCGCTCGGTCGTTCTGCTCATCGGCCGGTAAAACGGTCCGGCCAGCGAACGGCGAGAAGCGCCCGACGACTCCACGTCGAAAAGTGGGGCCGCCCTTCACCTGCGACGTTAAGTTAATGGGTATGCGAAGCCAGCACCACCTGGACGTGCTCGATACGCTTCTCGCCCGCGAGCGGCCGTTCGGCGACAGCGACTACGTGCACGAACAATTGCAGGTCCGCTACAAGCGCCGCCTTGGACAAGTTGCGGCGCTTCTGCCCGTCGCGGGGGAGCTTTCACGCGCCCTCGATCAAGCCAATTCGGTTCGCCGCTATCGCGTCATCGGCGACCCCGTCGTGCGCTACGCCGTGCACCAGGCCCTGCGCCAAGTCGTCAAGGGCAGCCAGGACGGGCTCCCTCTCGACGATTGCGAAGGCGTATTTCGGGAAACGTTGCGGTACCTCGACGAACGCAAGATCGGGGGGCCCACCGAGGCGGGCCTCTCGAACGTTCGCCGTCTCGGAACGGAGTCATTCCACGGGTGGACCTGGAGCGAAGAGCATCCCGACGACGTCTTCGGGCGCTCCTTTCGAAAGATCGTTCGCGACAATTTTCAAGGTGAGCCGCTCTGCGTACCGAGCGCCGACGACCTGGCGAAACTGGCCAAGGGGGCCGAGCTCCTCGCTGCCCTCATGCCGCTCACCTCGCGAAGCGCCCTCAGTCATGCCCACGTGGTCGTCGTCGTCCCCCATGTCGGACGCTGGATGCAAAAGGGGTCGTGTTCGGAATTCCGGGTGGGCGGCGCGATCTTTCTCAATCGCGACATGCTGAAGAATCCGTGGTGGGTCGCCGAGCACTTGTTTCACGAATCACTCCATCAAAAGCTATATGACTTTCGTCAGGCGCATTCGCTTCTGGCGCAGGACATCGCGCCGCCGACCTCGGAAGACAGCGCGGCCGTCTGCGCGATTTGGAACGTCGGCGGATCCAATCGGTCGAACGCTTGGGATACCTTCCGCGTCATTGCGGCGTTCCACGTTTACGTCCACCTGGCCGTCCTTTGTTTACAAGCCGACCGGCGCAAGTCCGATCTCGTGAAGCGCTTCGGAGCGCCGGACGCGTCGTTTCCAACGATGACGAGCCGGCGCGAGGCCTTCGAGCGATCGCATTATTTGGGTCGGAAGCTCAAGGAGTCTTGCTGGCACGAGCTCGGACCCGCGGGGCGGCTGCTGGTCGACTGGCTGATGTCGATCATGAAGACGATCGATCCCTTACCGCCGCCCACCGAAACCGTTTACCTTCACCTTCTCCTCAATCGCTACATCGTCGAAGCCGTCATGCTTTCCGAAAAGAAGCTTTCTCCGGAGGTCGCGGCCCCATTGACGGCCCTCGTCGACGACGAGGCGGAGACCGTCCGCTCGGTCCTCTCCGCACTCGGCGATGGACGGCCCCAGATCGAACGCCTGGGCGAGGGCCTGCCGCGACGCGCGGACGAGAGTGCCGAGGCCCATCTTTTGCGGTTCCGGACCTTGATTGCCAAAATTCTTCAAGCGCAGTCACCCGACGGCTACGGCCTCCGGCGCCCCCCGACGACCGAGTCCCTGGCGCTCGACAAGACCATCGAGGCCATGATCGAGAGGTCGAGTCAGCGATTGGCGTCCGCTCTGGCTGCGCCCCGTGATTCACGAGAGGATCCAACCCCTCGGGCCTCGACCGACCAGCCCCGTCGGGGTTCAAGCGAAGAGACGCCGCCGGGGTCAACCGCCGCGTCGTCAGACGTGGCGGCCCCGACATAGCTCAGCCCCCCGCCGGCTCGGATGGCTTCGGAGGACCATGTCGACCGCCTGCGCGGCGGAGACGTGCAGGCCGCTCGGCGAACCCACGTCTTGCCTCGCGGGCCATGAGGCAAGAGACATCGATAACGCCCGGATCAAGGCCGGACGCCATGAGCTTTCCCAGGGCATCCGGCCTCCCGCGAGAGCGCGCGAGAGACCGTTCGTTACATCGCCGCGCCGCCGTTGATCCAGTTCTCGATGATCGTCACGTCCGCTGCGCTCAGCGCAGTCATGCCTTTGGGCATCTGCGCGCCGCAGGCGGCGGGGATCCCCGTTCCGCTGACCTTTTGATAGAGCAGGCTCGCCGTCGCCGTCGCGCCGACGTACTTCTCGGTGCAGCCGGCCTCCGTGGACGTGCCCGTCGTGAGGTTCGTGAAGGCCTTCGCCTCGGTGCTCATGTCCAATCCGCCGCTCGGCGTGGCCCCCGAATGGTGGGCCGTGCAGTTGGCCGAGATGATGGGATAGACCTCCGTCATGAAGCTGACGGCTGCTCCTCCCCCTCCGGCGTCGCCCGCCCCACCGCCACCACCGCCGCCCGAACTCGTCGAAGCACTCGACGAGCTGCTGGTCGACGATCCCAACGGCGTTGACGACGTTGTTTCTGACGACGAGGACGTGTTCGAGGAGGATGCCCCGTTGGCCCCCGCCTCATCCATTGCACCCGCCCCGCCTTCATAAGTTTCAGCCTGTTCGGTTACCCATTGCGTGAGGCATTGGATTTGAGGAGCGGTGAGCGCCGGTTCGAGATAGGGCATTTGGGCGAGCCCGCCCGGAGGATTCGGCTGGAGCTTGAGGAGTAGAAAACTCTGGCTCGGATTCGCGGTGCTGATCAGAAAATCGGTCGGAACCTCCATGCTGGCCTGGTTGACGAGGCGGCCGAGAAGACCAGGCGAGATGAGATCGAGGCCTTCAGCGGACGCTTCGCCCTGTGGGCTGTGGCAAATGGAAACGCCGCAGGTCACCGTGAACAGGCCCATGGTGGACGTCGGATCGACACAACCCGACGCGCTGGTGCCTGACGAGGTGCTGCTCGATGAATTGCTCGCGGTTGGTGTCGAGCTGTTGTTGCCCCCGGTCGTCTCGAACTCGCCGGGGTCGGCCAGCGTGCCAGCGCAGCCGGCAGCGGAAAGGGTGATTCCCGCGACAAGGGGTGCTGCGCGACGTAGGCGCCGAGGTCGGTTCGACAATGCGGTATCCATCGTGTCTCCTAAAAAATGTAGGCCACGGCGAGGCGGCCTCCAAAGAACTGATCGAGAGCGCCACCGGCGACGTAGGCGTTGCCGGGAACAGGTGTGAACGAATAGAAATAGCGCTGGTAGTCGCCGACGAGCCGCGCCTCCCACCCCGAGACAATCCCGACGGCGACCCCGAGCTCACCGTCAACGCCGTTCACCGAAGGCTGGCGGAAGCGCGAAGCAACGTCGCCCGCGTCGAAGACGACGCGGAAACCCGCCGAGGCCAAGATGGCCATGCCGCCAATCGGGATTCGGGCATCGACGGCCGCTCGATTCGCTTGGTAGTTGACCGAAGGGATCTGATCGGCAATCGACGCGCCGGCCGAGCCGAAGGTGAACGCCAGCGCGGAGTACGAGTCGGAGATGCCGATGATGGGGCCGTTGTCGCCGCCCGGATGAATGCGAACCCGCGCCCCCGCGTAGTAGGAGTTCCAGTTCGTCGGGATCTTGGCGCCCTCGGCCGTCGACTGGAGGCCGAGCGACTGCGCGTAGCCGGCCATGACGCCCACGTCGCGCAGAAGCCCGGCGCGACCATCGGCGAAGGGAAACACCTCGCCGCTCGCCGAGGCCATCGCGGCCGGCGCGACGCTGTAGGTGCGCAGATTGTTCGTGATCGGATCGCTGTAGACGAAGTTACGGCCCGCGGCGTCGGCGCCGACCTCGACGTCGAAGAGCGATCGCGCAAGGGTCCCGTGCGGCCGGTGTGACACCGTGTCGGGATTGGACGCGTCCGAACCGGGAGGTGAGTTGGCGTCGCCGGAGGGCGCGTCTCCCGCAGAAGCGCTCGGGGCGGGCGCCGATGCGTTCGACGCAGCGGCGGCTGGGGCTGGGCTGCTGCTCCCGTACTTCTCGAGTGCGGGGCCGACCGCCGACGCAATTTCTGCCCGGTCGTGCGCGTCGTCCTTGAGAGCCACCCGAACGTCATCGATGGGCGTTTCCGACCCCGTCGCGTCGACGAGGAACATCCGCACGCGGCGCTGCTTCGATTTGTCGCGCGTGACCCGCACGATGACGACGGCATCGACGCCGTGGGCGGCTGCCGCCGCGCGCACCCGCTTGACGGCCGCCGCGTGCGCGGCCCCGTCGAGCTTCTTGCCGAAGGGCCCGTTCTGACCCTGATCGGAGAGGGCTTCGGAAAAGGCGCTCGCATCGAACGCGGTCGCTCCGCTCGGGAGCGCTGCGACCACCATGTCGCGCACGGCGGCTGCATCGGCGCCTTCTGCGTAGACCGCGACGGTCGCATTCTTGGCCCAGGCACCGTGTGTGCATAACAGCCCGGCGGCGCCGAGCAGGATCGCGACGCAGGCCCGAGGGCCGTCATGCCGCCATCTTCGAACGAATCGTTCAATCATCTTGCTGCTTCCATGGGCTCGGGTACGTCTTGAATCGAGCGAATCGTCGATGCAAAGGGGCCTCGACGCCGGAAGCTTGGCGACCCAAGCGCGTCCCGCCGACGAGGGGTCCCCCCCATTAAGTGCATCGTGGGCCCGACTTTGGCTCGCCAAACTGAGTCGAGATGAAGTCTTCAAGCGTCATGGCGGTTGAGCGTCAAAAAAAAAGCGGGCGCGCAAAGTGCCAATCGCCTGTCCGCTGACAGCATATTCGCCGCCCTCGCGTCTGGCGAGAAGTATTCGAGGGAGAATCCTACCTCGGCGACTTCTGTCAAACATTCACAGTGTAATTCGAATGATGCAGGTGCAGTTCCTACCGTGTGCACCTCACGTGCGCCGTCGTGCTTTTATGTGCCGCGCCTGAGCTCCCGCGGGTGAAGTTGACGCCCCAGGCGGTCTCGGGTGCCGCACCGCTCGCCGATGACGACCAAAAGAATTCGATCGGCGTGTTGGGAAAGGCCGACACGTCGATCGCGGGGTCGACGCGCGACGTATCGACCAGGGTCAAGAGCTCGCGCAGGCTCGGCAGCCTCCAGCCCGTGCCGTTCGAGTCGAGTCGGGCGCAATAGACGCTGGCGTCCGGCCATCGGTAGGTATCGTGCGGAGCCGCCCGTTGCCAGGTGAGCCCGGTAAATTTGTCGCGAACCGCGTCGCCCGCAGGTGCGTAGGGGCTCACCTCGAGGTCTGTGCACGACGTGTGGCCCCGCACGCATCGTATGCGCTGGGGGTCGCCGACGTCGTTGCCTACGTACGCGCCGCCCGTTTTGAAGAATACGTACCAGCCGCGGAGACCGGTTTTGGTGGCATCGAGCTCGGATGACCAGAATGGTGCGGGCGGGGTGTCCGGAAAGGCCGAGGGATCGATCGCGGGATCGGCCCGCGTCGGATCGGCAATCGACGCGAGCTCGATCAGGGTCGGCGCACGCCAATCCTGGTGCCCAGCGAGCCGGAGATCGGCGCAGTAGCCGACGGCGCCGTCCTGCGCGTAGTTCTTGGGGCTGACGAGGCGCTGCCACGAGAGGCGCGTGATCCGGTCGAAGACGACGTCCGGATCGGTCGTGTCGTAGCTCTGTGGATTGGGCAGGTTGGACGCCGCGACGTTCGGCATCGGCCACCCGGCATGACAGCGGAGGGCGTGCGACGGGGCTCGGGCTTGGGCCGCGGGCGTGGCCGAAGCGCTCGCGCCGCCCGGGTCTCGGCCGAAACCGCACGCGGCGAGCAATCCAACGAGGCCGAGAAGAGGCCCCCGTCGGATCAGCGCACGCATCGAACGCGGTAGGCCCCCTTGTGGAGACCGTACAACGCACTCCCGTAATCGAAGTAGACGTGCCACGCCTCGGCCGATTTGTTGCCGAAGCCCGAGGATGTCCAAAACGATTCGGAAGGCGTGCCCGGAAAGGCGGTCGTGTCGATGGCAGGGTTCGAGGCGCGCTCGTCCACCAGCGTCACGAGCTCAGGCATGCTTGGCACACGCCAGTCCTTGTGCCCATCGAGAGCGAGGTGCGCACAGTAGGCCTGCGCGGCGTCGAATGCGAAGGTGCGCGTTGGCAGCTCGCGTTGCCACGTGAGGCCCGTCCCCAAGTCGCGGACCGTCGCTGCGGCCAGCTCGTAGTGGGTGTCGGGACTTCCCGCGAAAGCCGGCGCCCTGTCGGTGCGGACGCAGCGCGCCCGAAAGTGCGATCGCCGGGCGTCGGTCTTGGGATATCCAAAGTAAAAGTACACATACCAGGCGTCGGTGGGACTCGCCGCGGAGGGCGAGGACGTCCAAAACCATTCCGACGGGGTGCCCGGAAAAGCGCTGCGGTCGATGGCGGGCTGCCCTTCGGCAAGGTCAATGATCGAAACGAGCTCGATGCGAGAGGGCAGGCGCCAGTCGTGGTACCCGGCGAGGTCCAGACGGTCGCACCGGTCGTTCGCGTCGTCGAACGAGACGTTTCCCGGGTCAACCACCTTTTGCCACATGAGCCCGGTGACGAGATCGCGAACCGTGCCGGGCACACTGGCGTCATAGCTCTCGGGATTCGGGAGCCCCGAAGCTGCGAAGTTCGGCATGGGCCAGAGAGCCCACCGCGCCACGGGTCGTTCCGGCTGCGTTTCCCGTGGTTTCGTGGCCAAGGCCGGCGAGCGGGCCTCGCCCTTCGCTTCGGGCGCCGAAATGCCGAGGGCCGCGCCCTGCTCCACCCCGGTCTTGGGATTGATGCCTTCGGGTTCCGGCTTTTTCGCGCGGCAACCGATGGGCCCAAGGCCGGTGAGTAGCAGGATCGCGGCCAGCAGTCTCACGGCGCTATCTTACCCGACGTGGCGCTAGAGCACCTCACCTTGCGAAGGCGTACGATACAAGAAGGCCTCCGACGTGACGAGAGCGGTCAGCGCGTCCCGGATGGAGAAGCCGGTGGTCAGCGCGCCTTGCCGGAACGCGCGCTGGAGAGAGCCGAGCTCAGCCGACGTCTCCAAACGCCCCGCCGCGTAACGATACCAGTTTCGCTCCGCGCACCACTGCGCTTCGTTGTTTCCGGCGAGCTGCGTGACAAGGTCGATGGCATTCTGGAAGTTGATGGTGGTTCCACACGCGACGCCCGCCGCGCAGCCGCCGGGGGTGATGAAGCTCCCTGTGGAGTCCACGGGAGAGCCGTTGTCGGTCGTCCGATAGTCGCCCACCGCGTCGTAGTTTTCGAAGGCGAAGCCGGGCGGGTCGAAGAGCGTGTGGCACCCCGCGGCACATGCATTCTGTGCGTGTGCGGCAAAGAGCTGACGCGTCGTCTCCCCCGCCGGGATGGTCGTCGGCAACGGCGGCACGACCGCGGGCGGAGGATTGACCGCGCCGCAGAGAAGGTTCTCGTAGACCGCCAGGCCGCGCCGAACGGGGTTGTCCTCGTTCGTATCGGCCTGCGAATTGAGGAAGGCAAGCTGCGTGAGGACGCCGGCCCGCTGGGTCGGATCGAGCATCACCTTGCTGAAGCCCGTTCCGCTCACCGTCACACCGTAGATCGGCGCCGTCGAGGAGTTGATGAACGCGTACGGAGCCGTCAGCAGCGACTTCAGCGTGCCGTCGCCCGAGGCGGGCGAGTAGACAGACGACAAGAACTGCGTGAACTCGCCTTGGAGCGAGTTGGCGACCGCGGAGCTGAAGAGCGTCGACGACTTGACCGTCGCGGACAAGTCCGTGACGTTGTCCGCGACTTGCAGCAGCCACTGCAGGTGCATGTCGAAGAGGGCTTGCTGGGCCTTCGGGTCCTCGTACATCCGGGTGACCTGGGTCGTGATCTGCGCCGGCGTACTGAGCTCGTTATTCTGGGCGGCGGTGAGCAGCGTCGCGTCCGGCATGTCGGCCCAGAGCGTCATCGACAGGCGCGAAGCCACCTGCCACGGCGTCAGGGGCACGAGGCCGGTCGTCGCATCGAGCGTCGGCTCGGTCGGACCGATTTCCCAGTGGTAGAGGAAGTTCGGGGACTGAATCATGGCTTGCGCCACGTACCCAATCGCATCGTTATAGCTGGCGCCACCGCTGATCGCGGGCTGAAAGACAATGCTGAGAAGGTCGCTCAGCTCGGCGGCCGCGACGGGTCGCCTGTAGGCCGCAAGCCCGAACGTGTTGATGAATGTCGTCGCGCCGGCGGTCTGCGCCGCGGCGGTCGTGCCCCCAGCCGGGACGGCGAGTTGGTTGCCGGCCGCGGTCGGATTGGCCAGCGCCGTCGTCACGAGCGTTTGGGCCGTCTGAAAGTAAAGCTGGACGTTTAGGTCGGCGACGCTCGTCGGTGCGACATACCCCGCGGTCGTGATGGGGTCCGGCGTCCAGGTCGTGGCCGGCTGCGTCGTATCGCCGAGAAGGTGCGACACGATGTTGTCGTACTCCACGGACGTCAGCCGCCGCATCTGGAGCGTGCCCGAGCTTTCGGGAACTAGCTGGTCGTTTGGCCCCGGCGGGAGTCCGCCGCTGAGGACGACCGCTTTCCCGCCGTCTGTAAGGTTCGTGGGCGTGCCCCCTGAGGCAGCGGAGCTCGATCCGCTCGGACCGGTGCTGTTGCCAGGCCCGCCTGGGCCTGTCGAGTTGGGCTGGTCATTGCCAGCGGAGCCACCCCCACCGACGGCCCCTTCGCAAGCAGCGAAAGCGGCCGCGACGACGAGGCTCCCGACCACCAAGGACGATTCAAATACACGGATGGATTTCATCGATGCCTCCGGTCAGTTCTCGCTGTCGCGCTCATGCATTCAGCTGGGTAAGTGGGCCACCCGTGCAGTAACTCGCCGTTCCGAACGTCGTCAGCGGGTAGCCAAACCCGTTGAGGATCGAGAGAAGGAGACGGTTGTTGCTCACCCCGGTCAGAGCGAGGCTCTGGCCGGTCTTGAAGTATCCGCCGAGGCTGCCGGCCATGACGACCGGCACCGTCGTCGTCTCGTGCGTTCCCGTCCTCATGTTGTTCATGGCCAGGAACAGGCTGCTGTCGAGGATGGAGGCGCCGGTCATGTCGGTGACGCTCTTCATGCTGCCGATCATGTAGGCGAGCTGCTGCTGCCACCACGTGTCGCACGTCTTCTTGTCGGCGTCGTTGCGGTGGGCAATCGAGTGGTAGCCGTTCTCGTCGCCCGTATTCGGGTCTTGCGGATTCGGGCCGCCGGACACGTAGCCCAGCCACGTCAAGATGAGGTTCGAGTCGCCCTGGTCTCCGCACTGGCAAACGATGACGCGCGTCATGTCGGCCGCAAAAGCGGCGGCCGACATGTCGAAGTTGAGCTTTTGGAGCGTCGGGATGTTGCTCGTCAGCGTCGTGCTGAGCTGGGTGCCGTTGTTGGCGTTCGTCGCAGCGACGGCCGCCGTGCCGCATCCGCCCGCACCGGCCGTCACGGCGGCGTCGCCGACGCCGCTCCCGGCCGCGTCCCCGTAGCCCATTAACGTTTTTTCGATGTCGCGCACCGACTGCATGTGCTGCTGAATCGTGTTTTTGTCCGATGTCCCCACGATGTTTTGGAATCGATTGAGGTCGGCCAGCACGTAATCGAGGATGCTCTTGCCGATGACGGCGCTGCTGTTCGTGGCGGCGGTCGGCGCCGTCATCGGCGTCGGCGTCACGGCGGGCGATCCGGCGTCCCCGTAGGAGGTCGGCAGCTTGCCGGCGAAATACGTGCTGAAGACGTTGTACGGGTTGTTGTTCGGCAGAACGACCTGCCCCGCACCCTTCCACGACAAGTGGCCGGTGCTGTGGACGAAGCTCCCGAGGCTCAGGCTCGGAATGCCGGTGTAGCCGGCCGAGACCATCTCGTTCGCGATGTACTGATCGATCGAGATGCCGCCGGCGAGGTCGGAGTCTGTGGAGCTGAGGGTCTGGTAGTTCGAGCCGGTGAGCATACCCGGGAAGCAGGCGTGACCGTTTGTCTCGCCGCCGTTCGGGTTGGGCTGCTCCGTGATGAAGTCGTAGTCGACCCCATGAAGGAGGATGAGGTCGCTCGCGTAGTTCGCGAGCGACGCGGCGGGCTGACCCGCCAAAAGCGACGTCCCCGACGGAGCCACCGACTGGAAGTCGGCGAGCGCGCCCGTGCCCCCGCCCCCGGTGATGAGGGTTCCGGGAGTCGCCCAGGTCGATACGTTGCTGAGCATGCCGTTGGCCCAGGCGAAGACAAAGAGTCGTTTGACTCCGCCGACGACGCAGGCGGCCGCGGCATCGGCCGGGTCGGCTTCGATCATCGGCAGAAGGGCGGCGCCCGCTCCGATGGCCTTGAGCAGATTGCGACGGGAGAATCGCAGCTGATGTTTCATCATGGGGCACCTCCGACGGTTGATGGGCATGCGGACGCGTCGGCGGCGACCGCCCAACCACGTCGAATGGAAATGTTCACGGGGCCACAACTACAGCGGGCCGAACTCGGTTCGTGCCCTCTAGCATAGGGGGGCAGGGCTGCACGTGCAGACTTCGACATAGGAAACCACCTCGGTGCTGGAGCAGTGAGACCGTCAATTTCCTTCAGGAGCTGATTGCGCCTTCGGCGCCTGCCCCTGGGACCGGGCTGGAAACAGTAGGGGGGACGCAGGGGCGAATCTTTAACAAATAATCGTTGTCAACCAGTTCGTCGCAAGCCATCGGCGGGTGCGATGCCTTGGGCATCGCGGCGTCGGAGTTCCCCTGCGCGCTTCATCTGTCTTCCGTTTCTATTGTGAGTCATGGGCCGCCGTTCCGTCACGGGTCCTGCAAAAGGGTCGTATCTCGACCGACACGTTCGCATTGACGCTGTAAGTTTCTAATTATGCTAGAAATATCGGCGGAGGGGTCGTGAAAGTGTGAAGTGGAGTGCTGCCTTGGGTAGGTCGGACCGGGCGCCGCGGCGCGCCCCTGCGACAGGCCCGCGCACTGCTCCCCACCTCCGAGCTGGATAGAAACCACGGGCACCGGCGACACGGCGCCGTACCGGAGCCGACCGGAAGAGACGAGCGGCGGCGTCTGGTCGCGCCCGAGAAAGCAAAGGGTCAGGGTGCGATGCTGACGTTGCTGATGACAAAGACGTAGTCTTGGTAATCCCCGTTCGAGGCTTCCTCGATGGCGATGAGATAGCTTTGGGGAATGGCCGTGCCGCTGGCATCGGCCAGGGGGAACGTCTTGACCCGGTGAACGTTGGCGGGCGAGTTCAGCGAGTCCTCGCTGTAGTCGTAGTCGCCATTGGTTTTGGTCCCCCCTTCATTGAACTTCTGGGTCAGCTGATCCGAGTAGACCCAAATGCCGAACGAGCCGCTGCCTGGATCGAACGACGCCGTGCTGCCCGCAGCGCCCGTGCTCGTCGTGCCCATGAGAGGGGGATAGACCATGCGGGCCAGGTCGGACGTCTGGGTGTCCGACGCGAGCTGCATCGTTCCGACCGTCGTCGTCATGGGCGTAGCGCCCCCCGGCGTGTACCAGCCGAAGCCCAGGGACCCCTGGGGGGAGAACCGTGCGAGGACGGTCATCGTCACCATGCCAGCGCCCGCCTTGACGAACAGGTTGCCGCCCGCGGTCGTGATTTCACCTGGGGCCGCGGGATTGGACATCGAAAGCATCGTCGCGACCATGGCGGTGTTCGGGTTCCAGTCGGTTTGAGCCGCGCCGACGTTGACCTGGTATCCCGTGGTCGTCAGGATTTGACCGAGCGTCGACTCGTAGCCGCCGACGAAGGTGGCCGCGCCCGGAGGGGGAGTGATGGCCGCCGGGTTTTGGACGAGGAGAAGGCCGTAGACGGTGGCCGTCGCGGAGCCTGTGCTCAATGTGGCCGTCAGGGTGTCCGTAAAGAGATTCGAACCGGAATCGTAAGGCGCCGGCCCCGGCGGGTCGGCCGGAAGCGTCGCGCCCGTCGTCGTCATTTGCACTGTGATGGGCAGATCCGCGTTCGGCATGATCGTCGCCGGAAGGGTCGTCGTCGCCTGAAAGAGCTCCTGGTTGGTCGGCGTCTGCATGCTGTACGTGGCGCCGCCACCGGTCTTATTTGCGGCCAGCGAAATCGTTCCGCTGAACGCAAGCTTCGTCACCGTCACCGCGGTCGACCCTCCGTTGTGCAAATTGATGATGGACTGAGCGGGTGCTGGACCAATGCCTCGAACGCCGGTGACGGCGACCTGGGCGGCGTCGAAGGCCACGGTGGCGCTGCCCGCGGCCGAGGACGTGCCGGTCGTGCTGCTGGTGCTGCCCGACTGTCCGCCGCTCGGCGTCGACGAAGAAAGCCCGGTGCTGGATGTGGACGGCGAGGGCCCTCCGGTGCCCGACGTCGTGCCTTCGCTCGACGAGCTGCTGCTTTCGCCGGGAGGCGTCGTGCCGCCGGTGTTCGTCGTCGCGGCGCTCCCGATTGCGCTCGAGGAGGTACTTTGATTTCCCGAAGTGCTCTGGCTGTTTTCCGTGCCGGTCGTACTGGGCGTGGCCCCACCGCCCGATCCGCAACTCCAGCCACCGGCGCCGGCCAGAGCACCGAACACGATTCCGTAGGCCCCTGCCCGACCGATATGGATCTTCATCTGCTTCTCCGTGTGCGTGCCCCGGGACGCGCGGTGTTGGGGTGGCGCACACCCCTTCGCGTCCGAGCGCCCTGCAAACTACCCTGTACCACTTTGCCGCGCCATCGTGGACTCGTTCAAGACCGCCTTGCCCACGCCACCCTGACTTTCCGAAAACGTCTTGTTCAGGCCACCCTGACTCTCCAAGAACGCCTTGCCCACGCCATCGTGGACTCCTCGAGAACGCCTTGTTCAGGCCACCTTGACTCTCCAAGAACGCCTTGTCCTCAGCACCGTGCACACCGCATGTTGCGCCACCCTCGACACGTGATGAGCGCTTTGCCGCGCCACCCTGGACCTCCTCTTTGTCTTGTCCGGCAACGACTCGTCCGACAACGACCCTCCACTGACCCCCTCAGGCGGCCAGGTGGTGAGATGAACACCGCTTGTGGCGGTTGGGTCGAATTGGCCTTTGCGACTTGAATTTGGTGGCTTAGTTGGATTTGCACAACGTCTTCTGAGCATGGCTCAGGGGCGAACGGAGCCGGACCTTTCCGGCTTTGCATGACCGCGATTTTCAAGTTGGCGGGGGCACGTTTGGGCTGCATAGTGACTTTCGCCCATGCTTTCGCTCATCAAGGGGGCGCTCCAGCCCGGTGACGCGAGGGGCACCCCGCCGCGTGACGAATTGGCCGCGCTCGCGGGGGCGGTCGAACGAGGCGAAGCGGGTGCGGCTCGTACGTTCGTTCTCGCCATCGCGGGCACGGTCCGCGGCGCCGTGCGCATGGTGCTCGGGCCCGAACACGGCGACGTCGACGACGTGACCCAGGAGGCGACGATCGGCCTACTCGGCGCGCTTCCTCGTTTTCGCGGCGAGTGCACGGTCGCGCAATTCGCGGGGCGCGTGGCGGTGCTCACCGCCATGGCGGCACGCCGCCGTCAGCGGACCCGGCAGCGCTGGGTCGTCACCGACGACGACGCCAGCGACTGCGTTTCGTCGAGCCCCGAGTCGTCGCCGTTCGCTCGAATCGAGACCGTGCGTCGACGCGAGGTGGTTCGAAGGCTCGTGGATGAGCTCCCCGAAGCCATCGGCGAGGCCATGGTGCTCTACTTCATGTTGGGGCACACTGCCGAGGAGATTGCTGCCATGACGCACGTCCCCGTCAACACGGTGTGGAGCCGCGTGCGTCTTGGAAAAACACGCTTACGGCAAAAGATAGAAGACGACCCCTTGCTTCGCGAAGTGCTCGACGCTTCGGAGGGCGGACGATGAGCGACGATCAGTGCTGGAGCGATCTCTTGCAGCGCGCGCGGCGCTCTCCGCTTTCCCGGGCCGACCGCTTGCGCCTCGAGCCCCATCTCGCAAAGTGCGCCTCGTGTCGCTTCGACCTCCAGGTCTTCGGTGCCTTCGATGCCGAAGGGGGCGTACGCCCCGGCGACGACGCACTCGATCTGCGCCTGGCCGATCATCTGGTCAAAGGCGCCCCGCCAAAGGCGCGCGCGTTCGCCCGCCGATCGGCGTGGGCGGCTGCTGCGGCCTGCTTTCTCCTGGCGAGCGGGGCGCTCGCTTCCGTCGTTCGGACCCATGGCTTGTGGAAAGCGGTCGCGCCGTCCGGAGAAGCCGGGGTCGCGGCGGCCCGCCTCCCCGCCGGCGCCTTGGCTGCTCCGGGCCGCGCGACCGGCAGGGACTCCTCGCTGTCTTCAGAGCCGAGCCCCGTTCTCGGGTTGGACGAACCTCTGCCGATGACGACGGCCGCCCCCGAACGAACGGCGGAAAGGCCGTCGCACGCCGTGGCCCGGCGGCATGCCGTCTCGGCGAGCGTCGCGACGACGGCCCTGTCGACGACGGCCCCGGCCGAGACGGAGAGCGCCGGCTCGCTCTTCGAGAGGGCCAATGGGGAGCGCCGGCGCCACCAGGTTGCCGCTGCCATTTCTCTCTACAGCGAGCTCCAGAGCCACTACCCGCAAAGCCGCGAAGCCCGCATTTCTCATGTTTCGCTCGGCCGACTGCTGCTAAGGTCCGAATCTTGGCTCGAAGCGCTGTCGCAGTTCGACGCCTATCTCAGCGTCGACGATGACGAACCGCTGAAGCCCGAAGCGCTCTTCGGCAAAGCACGCGCCCTCGAAGCCCTGGGCCGCCGCGAAGAAGCGCGCGGGGCATGGGCCCGTCTCCAAACGGGGTTCAAGGACTCCGTGTATGCCTCGGAGGCCCGGCAGCGACTCGACGGGCCGTAGGGCTTGGGCTCCGGATGTCGCGGAGGGGCGGTTGGCTCGCGTGGCTCACTTTGTCCATCGCGATCGTCGCGGACGGACCGACGGCTCGGGGCGACGGGCCACGCGACACCGACGCGCCGCCCACCGACGCTCGCCCGGCGCCGGATCGGACGGCGTTGGCGGTGGAGATTTTCGCGTCCGGACCTTCTGAATCCGTCCGGCGGCTCGAAGGCGCCGTCGCGGCCCCGGGGCAACCGATCCGATGGGTGACTGTGCCCCGAATCGACGGGGCGAACATTCTCGAAGCGTCGAGCGGCCGCGGCCCCCAAAAGGTCGTTCGCGTTTGGGTCGACGCGTCGCACCCGGACCTCGTTCGCCTGTATTTTGCGAATTGGAACGCCGAGCGGTTCCTCGCACGCGACGTCATGCTGGCCCAAGGCCTCGACGAACCCGCCCTCGAGACGGTCGCGCAAGTGATCGAGAGCTCGGTCTCGGCGTTGGCTTCCGACGAAAGCATCGGGATGAGCCGGCGCGAAATGACTTCGGCGATCCAAGCGAACCTCGGCGCTGCGCCGATTGATGCGCATCCATCACCTTGGCACGGGTCGATCGGCGCGTTCTATGCGGCCGAGGTTTTTTCGTCGGACCAAGGGGTCCTGCAGGGGCCCGGACTGATGACGGGGGTCGAGCGACGCGACGGGCCCTGGGTCTTCGGGGCGTGGCTCTCGGCGCAGTACGTCCTTCCGAAGACGATTGAGACGGCGCTCATCGGCGTGAGACTCGACTCCGTCGCCTTGCGGGCGGGTCCAGAGGTTTCGCGCGCAATCACCGACCACTTCGACCTCGCCGCCCGGGCCGGATGGGGAGGAGACATCGTTTCCATCTCTCCGCGCGAAGCGGTCGCGGGACCCCGGGCAACGCTGGATGCCGCCCGTCTCTCTTGGGACGACGTGGCCCAAATCGCCCTCATCGCAACCGGACATCCGAGCCCGAGCCTTGCGATCTGGGCCGCGATCTTTTGCGACGTCGACCTCGTCCTGCGCCATTACGACGTCTTGGTCAACGGGGTGCCGTCGGAGGTCGTGACGCCGTGGCGTGTTCGCCCCGGCTTGATGGCGGGGGCGGAGTGGCCATGACCCGCACCTTCTTGCTTCTGGCGCTTCTGGCGCTCTTCGGAGCCGCGGGCTGCAGCATCGGCGACGAGTTGCTCGGAGCGATTGTCACCGACGGGAGCCTCGGGCCTCCGATCGCGGACGGCCGGGCATCGACGACCGCGGACGCCACGGCCGAGGACGTCGGCGAAGCCGCCGCACAGGTCGAGGCCAGCGCCGACGCGAGCGCCCAGGACGACGGCGACGACGGCGACGCCAACGTCGTCGAACCGCTGGACGCGCTCGGTCCCTTCGGAGCGCCGAGCATGATCGCGGCCATCGCGCTGCTCGACGCGAGCAACGAAGACCCGTCGACCCCCGGGGATCTCCTCGAGCTCTATTTCATGTCGACCCGCAGTGGCAACCGCGACATTTGGGTGTCGACGCGGGCGTCCACGGGCGACCCGTGGGGGCCGGCCAGTCCGGTGACCGAGGTGAACACGCCTGAAGACGAAGGCTCGCCAGGACTTTCTTTGGACGGTCTGACGATGTGGTACGCGCACGGAGCGCCGCTCGACCCGGAAATCTACGTGACGACGCGCGCATCGCGGACCGCGGCCTGGGCAGCACCGACTCCTGTGTCGGAGCTCGACACGGCCGGCGGTCAGTTCGAGCCGGCGGTCGATGAAGATTCGCGGCTCATCTTCTTCGCCTCGGACCGCGCGACGGTCCCGGCGACCGGAGCCACCGCGTCGACTCCCTATGACATCTATTCGGCGAACCGGACGACGGCACAGTCGACGTGGACCGCCCCCGTTCCAGTGCCCGGCCTGTCCTCGGCGGGTTTCACGACGGAGGATCCGTTCGTGGCCGGGTACGGTCTCTATGTTTGGTTTGCGTCGAACCGGACAGGCGACGGCGATCTCTACGCCTCGACGCGCCCGTCGGTCGCCAGTACCTTCGCCGCACCGGCGCCCGTCAGCGAGCTCAACACGCCATTCGAAGAAGCTGACCCTTCCCTCAGCCCCGACTTTCGCACCATCCTCTTTTCATCGAACCGGGCCGGCGGCCTTCTCCAGATCTACGAGGCCTCGCGGTGACCGAGACGCCTGGCGCTCCGATCGAGACCCCTGGCGCTCCGATCGAGAGACGCCTGGCGCTCCGATCGAGAGACCCCTGGCGCTCCGATCGAGAGACCCCTGGCGCTCCGATCGAGACCCCTGGCGCTCCGATCGAGACCCCTGGCGCTCCTGATCCTGGCGCTCTGATCGAGACCCCTGGCGCCTGCGAAGCGCAAGACTTGCGCACGCGCGCAGAGTACGGAATAAAGGAAAGCGCTCGATCGCGCGAATTCACGGCGGCGAGCTGGTCGATATCCGCTCGAAGCGTCCTGTCTTTTCAAGGAGTCGAATGCGATAGACGATGGGGCGCTCGATCCCGGCCTGACGATGGGCCTTTTCGTTGCGCTCAAAGCGAGCCGAAGTGCTCGGAGTGACCGTCGCAAATCGAGCCACCATGAGGTTATACGCGTAGCCGTCGGCATCGTGCCACATCGGCTCGAAGCGTCCTCGAGCGAGGACGCATTGCCAATCCGTCGTGCTGCTGATTCGCTCCACCTCAAAGCAAACTTGTGGATTTTCTCGCATCGCACGAAGTTTGAGTCCGTCGCTCGAGTGCAGGTAGACCGACTCCCCATCGTAGACATAAGTGACCGGGACGACGTACGGCCAACCGTCGACGATGCAGCCGATCCGGCCGAGAAGCTCGGACTGCAGCAAATCGTTAATCTCCTCTGCGCCGAGTTCACCGAGCATGACGACACCTCCGCGACCTTTCATCCCTCTACCAGTCCGCGCCCTCGCAGCAATGAGCAAGGCCCGCACCACCGCGCGCCGACAGCCTGGCACGGTGCTGGCCCGGACATTGGAGAAATAAACGATGCCGCTGCCCGGCCCTCCGACGCCCTCCTCCTTTCCAGAAGGCTTCGGCCCTTTGGCCGAGCTGGCCTTCGATCTTCGCTCGGCGTGGAACCACGGCGCCGATGCCCTTTGGGAAGCCCTCGACGCCGACCTCTGGCGTGAAACTGGCAATCCGTGGCTTGTTCTCCAGAGCGCGTCGCGGGAACGGGTACGAAAGCTCTGGTCGACGCCGAGCTTCCGAGGTCTCGCCGACGGCTTGCGCGAAGAACGCCGACGCGAGGACGCCGCGCCGAGCTGGTTTCAAGCACAGCCGGCGGCATCCGCCCTCGGACACGTCGCATTCTTCAGCCTGGAGTTCGCGCTGTCCGAAGCGTTGCCGATGTATTCGGGGGGTCTCGGCAACGTCGCTGGCGACATTCTAAAAACCGCGAGCGACCTCGGCGTCCCGCTCGTCGGCGTCGGACTTCTTTATCAGCAGGGTTACTTCCGCCAGTCCATCGACGCCGACGGCGCTCAACGCGAATTTTACCCTTTCAACGAACCCACGCAGATGCCAGTCGTTCCGGTCCGCGACGCCCAGGGCGAGTGGGTTCGTGTGCTGATGCCGCGCGCGGGCCCGCCCGTCTGGCTGCGGGCCTGGGGTGCGCGCGTCGGGCGCTGCGTCCTTTACCTCCTCGACAGCAACGATCCGTCGAACCTGCCGGCGGACCGTGGCATCACCGCGCAGCTCTACGGCGGGGGGCCCGAGGTTCGCCTTCTTCAGGAAGTCGTGCTCGGTATCGGAGGCTGGCGCCTCCTGCGGGCTTTGGGCGTCCGTCCGGACATCTGTCACCTGAACGAAGGCCACGCCGCCCTCGCGGCCGTCGAACGCGCCCGCGACTTCATGCGCGAGAAGGGGCAGTCCTTCGCCGTCGCCATGGCGGCGACGCGCCCCGGCAACGTGTTCACGACGCATACGCCCGTCGAGGCGGGGTTCGATCGCTTCTCACCGGAGATCGTCAAGTCGACCCTCGGCGCCTACGTTCGCGACGAGTTGGGCATTTCGCTCGGTGACTTCCTCGCCCTCGGGCGGGTGCAGCCCGAAGACGAGCGCGAACCCCTCAGCATGGCCTGGCTCGCCGCACGGGCCAGTGGAGCAATGAACGGAGTCAGTCGGCGCCATGGCGAAGTCAGTCGGAAGATTTTCCAGGTTCTCTTTCCCCGTTGGCCCGAGCGCGAAGTTCCCATCGGATATGTCACGAACGGGGTGCACGTGGCGACCTGGGATTCGGCCGCGGCCGATGCGCTCTGGACCCGCGCATGCGGAAAAGACCGGTGGCTCGGCGATCTGCGGGCTGCCGACCGGATCCGAAGCTCTTCCGATGCCGAACTCTGGGCGCTCCGCTCCAAGGCGCGGACCGAGCTCGTCACGTTCGCGCGAGAGCGCGTGGGAAGGCAGCTCGCCGCCTCCGGTGTGGCCGGCGAGAAGCTCGAAGCAGCGAGTCGATTACTCGACGGCGACGCCTTGACGATCGGGCTTGCGCGTCGCTTTACGGCCTACAAGCGCCCGACGCTCCTTCTCCATGACGCCGAGCGATTTGCGAATCTATTGAAAAGCCAGGCCAGGCCCGTCCAGATCGTCGTCGCCGGCAAGGCGCACCCGCACGACGAAGAGGGCAAAGGTCTCGTTTCGGCTTGGGTGCGGTTTGTACGACGGTCCGACGTACGCGCCCGCGCCGTATTTCTCGCGGACTACGACGTTCGGCTCGCGGAGCGATTGGTCCGGGGCGTCGATCTTTGGCTTAATACGCCGAGGCCCCCCTGGGAGGCTTGCGGCACGAGCGGGATGAAGGTCCTCGTCAATGGGGGGATCAATCTGTCGGCGCTCGATGGCTGGTGGCAGGAGGCCTACCGGCCCGAAGTCGGCTGGGCTTTGCCACACGACGAATCGGACGAGCGGCGGGACGCGGCACGGCTGTACGAACTGCTCGAGCGCGAGGTCGTTCCGGCCTTCTATGACCGCGACGCGTCGGGTCTGCCCCGGGCATGGATCGAACGAATGCGCGAAAGCATGTCTTGCCTCACCCCGACCTACTCCGCGAACCGCGCATTGCGCGAGTACACCGATGACTATTACGTGCCTGGGGCCCAACGATTGGCACACCGCGTCGCAAACGGAGGTGCGGCGGCCGCGCACTGGGTGGAATGGCAACGCACTGTTCGGGCGCACTGGGGTGGCGTGCGTTTCGGCGAGGTGCGCGTCCGAAGCGAAGCGGCCGCCCATCAGTTCGCCGCGACGGTCTACCTCGACGATCTCGATCCGGAGTCCCTCGCCGTCGAGCTATGGGCGGACGACGACGGAAGTGGGAGCGTGCGCGTGAGGATGCGACGTGACTCGGCGCTCGTGGGCTCCCGCGGCTACGTGTACGTTGCGGAGGTCCAGAACACGAGACCCGCGAATCACTTCACGCCACGGGCCGTGCCCGCCCATCCGGATGCGTGCGTGCCGCTCGAGTTGCCCCTCGTCACCTGGGCGCGGTGAACGATGCCCACTCAGGGCGATACCTGAATCAGGTCTTCGACCCGGTACACCCCGGGCGCCGCCCAAGCAGCCCGCTCGGCTTCGCGTCGTTCGGCCCACGAACGAACGGTCCCCCGAAGCACGACCTCACCGCCGCTCACTTCGACATCGACTCGGCGGGCGTCGGACTCGGCGCGGCGCCTGAGCGCCTCTTCGATCTTGTCTTTGATCTCGGTCGGCGCGGCGCTCGGTTTCACCGCAACCGTGTTTCGGACGCCGACGACCCCGGGCAGGTATTGGACGGCACGCTCGGCCGCGTCCTTTTGGTACTGCCAATCGACATCGCCCTCGAGCAGAATCCAGCCGTCCCGCGCGTGGAGCTTGATGCGGTTGGCTGGCACGAGCATGTTCGTCGCAAGCGACCGGACGGCCGCTCGAGCGAGGTCCTCGTCGCCTCGCCGCTCGCTGCCCGGAAGCTTCACTCGCAGCTCGTTCGAGACCGCCTTGACCCCGTAGATGCGCCGGGCGGCGAGCTCCGCCCCGAACTTCTCGGCGTACGATCTCACGTGACCGGTCAGGGTGACGACGCCTTCTTGGGCCGAAACCCGGACGGCGCTGGCGTTGACGCTCGGCTCGAACGCAAGCTCGTCTGCAATGTGGCGCTGTAACTCGACATCCGCTTTCATCTTCGACCCTCCATCACTGACGCGACGCGCGACGCGCGACGCCCGCCGAGCCGATCGGCTCGCAAGGCGGGATCCAGCGCCGCTCGCACGCGGGTCGCGGGGCGCTTGCCGATGCGAGCGAACCCATGCGAGCGACGCCGCGCCCCCGGCGCCCGCGCGCCCGCACGTCAACTTGGGGGGGGCGCAAAGCCCGTCTCAGGCAGCCGCGCGCCTGAGGCGGGCGGGGTAGATGACGTCGAGAGCGGGAACGGTCATCAGCGTCGTCGCGATGGCCATGAGGACCATGATGGCGAAGAGCGCGGGCGAAATGACGCCGGCGTCGAGACCGATGTTGAGCACGACGAGCTCGATGAGCCCGCGCGCGTTGACGAGGATGCCGAGAGACGATGCTTCTCGCCAGGACAGCCCCGTTGCCCGACCGGCGAGCGCCGCGCCCCCGAGCTTGCCGGCGACGGCCGTCGCGAAGATGAGCAGGAAGTAGAGCCACATGTGCGCGCCGCTGAGCAGGCCGATCCGCGTTCGCAGTCCGCTGAACGCGAAAAAGAGTGGCAGGATGAGAACGACGGTCACGTCGTCGAGCCGACCGACGAGCTCGCGGATGAATGCTTGATTCTTGGGGACGGCAACGCCCGCGAGAAAAGCCCCGAACAGCGGATGAATCCCGAGGTAGTCGGTGGCGCACGCCGATCCGAAAGCAAAAAGAAGCGTCACGGCAAACATGTCGTGGCTGAGACGCCCGCGCCTCTCGTAGGCGTCCGTCAACCGCCGGAGGACCCGCGGCGCGACCCACAGCATCACGGCCACGAACGCCGCCGTGGCCGGGATGGCAAACCAAATCGGGACGTGCGTCTTCTGCGCGTGGACGAGCAGCAGCACGCCCGCGAAGATGAGCCAGCCGGTCACGTCGTCGACCGCCGCACACACGATGGCGGCCGCACCGACCGCCGTGTTCATGAGCTGTCGTTCCTCGAGGATTCGAGCGAGCACCGGGAAGGCCGTGATGCTCATGGCCGTGCCCATGAACAGGGCGAATTGCGTGAAGGTCACGCTGTCGTCGGAGACGCACGGATACAAGACCAACGCGATGGCCGCGCCGAGAAAGAGCGGGAGCAAGATGCTCGCATGGCTTGCGATGACGGCCGTCGCGCGGTGACCGCGGATCCGCTCCGGGTCATGCTTCAGGCCAATCAAGAAGAGAAAGAGAACGAGCCCGACGTGGCTGATGGCCTCGAGGAAACCGAAGCTCCACGGGGGAAAGAGGGCGGCTGAAACACGCGGAGCCATCCACCCGAGGACCGACGGCCCGAGAAGCACCCCGCCCACCATCTCGCCGATGACTTGCGGCTGATGGATGCACCTGAACAAGAGCCCGACGAGGCGCACGGCCGCGAGAATGATCGTCATCTGCAGGAGCAGCATGCTGACGTGGGAGGTCATCGCGATCCGTCTTTCTTCCGCGACGAGCGCTCGAGCGTCGCATGCACGGGGATGTCGACGGGGTCCTGCGACGGGCAGTGCTCGACGCGTATCGTCCCGACGAGCTCCCGGACGTCGACGGGCTGCTTCACGTCGGCGTGCAGGAAGACGGGCGTACCGGCCGCGGTCCGCGCGGCGGTGACGACGGGACCGTCGACGCGGCCCCGGAGCTCGACCGGACGTCCGTCACCGACCCATACGGTGACGTCGCGGCCCGACTGCGAGATGGCGAGCGGCCAGGGTGCCGACGCATTTTCGGCCGACCTGCACTCGAGCGCCGCATTGATCGCCTTTTGCGTGTCCGCTCGCCAGGACCCGCCAACCGAGACGGTGGGTTTGATGGCCGCCCCGTAGTGAAGAACAGCGAGGAGGCCCAAGAGTGGCAAACCGACGAACGGAAGGTACAAGGCCGCCGTGGGAACTCGGGGTTTCATGGGGGGACTGCCTCCCGGCGAGCGAACATGGGGTGTTTGGTTGCGATGCGTTGAGTGTTTGAGCTTCAGCGGCCGTGCTCGGCCGTCTTGCGCATGGGGCTGGGCGCGCCGCGCGAAGCGCGAGGCAGGCCCCGCCTTTCGTAGACGGCCTTCTCCAGAGCCATGACCGGCAAGACCGACATCGCGACCGCCGCTGAAGCCAGCCAGTCGCGCAGACGGAGCGGAGAGGAGTGGAAGATGACGTTCATGAACGGCGCGTGGACGAAGGCCACCTGAAAGAGCAGGGTCAAGATGATCCCCGCGTAGATGGCGGGGTTCGAAACGGTCCGGGCCGCGATCGACGACATGCGAAGCGATCGGCATTGAAGGAGATAGAAAATTTGAAAGAGGACGATCGTCGTCGCCGCGACCGTCTGCGCTTTTCGCAGTGCAACGTCTTCCACGAGGCGCGGCATCACGATTTCGCCATAGAACTCGTCGAGAAAAAGGCCGATGGCACCAACCGCCATGACGGTTCCGACGATGATGCAGCGCACCGCGAGCTTCCGGCTAAAGAGAGGCTCTTTGCGCGGACGCGGAGGACGTTCCATGAGGTCCGGCTCGGCCTCCTCGAAGGCGAGCGGCACGGCGAGCGTCACCCCCGTCACGAGGTTCACCCAGAGGATCTGCAGCGGCACGACGGGCAAAAGCGGGACGCCGCCGATCACGGGAAAGGCCACCACCCCGACCAGCAGGACCAGCGACTGGCCGAGGTTGGTCGGCACGACGAACATGAGCGCCTTGACCAGGCAGTCGTAACAGCGCCTTCCGCCCTCCACGGCGGCCGCGATGCTCGCAAAGTCGTCGTCGACGAGGACCATGGCCGCGGCCTCTTTGGCCGCGGCGGTCCCGGCGCGGCCCATCGCGATGCCGACATCGGCCTGCTTGAGCGCGGGCGCATCGTTGACGCCGTCGCCCGTCATGGCGACGACGTCGCCGCGGGCCTGCAGCGCCCTGACGAGTCTCAACTTGTGCTCCGGCGCGACGCGCGAAAATACATTGACGAAGCGCGCGGCAATCTCGAGCTGCTCCGGCGGCATGTGGTCGATCTCGTCGCCCCGCATGACGCGATCGGCCGGGTCCGCGATGCCGATTTCGACGCCGACCGCCTTGGCCGTCGAGGGATGATCCCCCGTCACCATCTTGACCGTGATGCCCGACCGCTTGCACGTCGCGATGGCCGCCATCACCCCGGGCCGGGGTGGATCGACCGACGCGATGAGGCCGAGGAGCCGGAGCGGCGCCAGTGCGGACGGTTCGAGCCGTCGTTGTGCTTCTGCCCGCTCACGCGATGCCACCGCGAGCACCCGCATTCCACGTGCCGCGTAGAGGTGCAGCATGGCGGTCGCCTCGGCCGGGTCGAAGCCATGGCCGGTGCAGAACTTGAGCACGACCTCGGGCGCACCCTTGACGACCACGAGCTCGCGATCGCCATCGAGGCGATGCAGCGTCGCCATGTATTTCTCGGTCGGATCGAACGGAATGGCATCGAGACGGGGTAGCCGCGCCCGCATCTGGCCTGCGTCGACCCCTACCTTACCGGCCGCGACGACGAGGGCCACCTCGGTAGGGTCCCCGACGCCCTCCCAGGCGCTGCCTTGGTTTCGGCGCAGCTCCGCGTCGTTGCAGAGCACGACGGCCTGCAGGAGGTCGAGCACGTCGGCTGCCGCAGCCGCGGTGATGACCGACCCCTCCCGCGAGAGCTGACCCTCGGGGCAGACGCCCGCGCCTGAAAGCTCATACGCTCCGGCGCCCGTCCACAGCGCGCGCGCCAGCATCTCGCCTTGCGTGAGGGTGCCGGTCTTGTCGCTACAGATGACGTTGGTGCTGCCGAGGGTTTCGATGGACGGCAAGGTCCGGACGATGGCGTTGCGCTTGGCCATTCGGCGAACGGCCACCGCGAGCGCCACGGTGATGATGGCGGGCAAAGACGAGGGGACCGCCGCCACGACGAGAGAGACCGCGGCCCGCACGGCATCGACGAACGGGTAGCCCCGGCGCCAGGCGGTCACGAGGACGAAGTAAGCCACCGCCCCGATCGCCGCCGTCAAGATGTTGCCGAAGCGTCTGAGCGAGTGCGTCAGTGGGGTCTCGACGTCGCGGGTGTCACGAAGCATCGCCGAGATGCGTCCGAGTTCCGTACTGACGCCGGTCGCCACGACGACCGCGGTGGCCGTTCCAGCGACCGCGATCGTACCCGAAAAGAGCATGCTGGCCCGTTCGCCCAATGCGGCGTCCTTCGCGACGGGCTCCACTTGTTTGGCCGTGGGCACAGACTCCCCCGTCAAGGCGGCTTCCGTTACGCGCAGTTGCCTGACAGCCAGCACCCGCATGTCGGCGGGCATCCTGTCGCCCGCCTCGATGAGCACGATGTCGCCCGGAACGATCTCCGCGGCGGCGATGGGAGCCAAGCCACCGTCGCGCAACGCTGTGATGGTTTCCGGCACCAGAGCATCGAGCGACTCGATCGCCCGTCCGGCGCGGTATTCCTGAAACGCTCCGATGAGGGCATTGAGGGCCACGACGGCGACGACGACCGAACCGTCCGTGATGCGTGAGAACGCGAGTGCCAAAAGGCCGGATGCCAAGAGCACGAGCGTGAGCGTGCTTTTGAGTTGTCGCCAAATGAGGTCGAGGGGTCCCTTCTTCTTGACGCGCGGCAACACGTTTGCGCCCGATGTGGCCTCGCGGCTTTTGGCTTCCGCCGTCGTCAGCCCCGAAGCGGACACCCCGAGACGGTCGAGAACGACGTCGACCGGTACGTCATACCAAGTGCCCTGCGTCGCCCCCATGGCAGCCAAGGTTGCACGCCGATTCGAGGCGTCCACCTCGACTGACGCGCATTGATCTTTTCTGAAATGATTTTTCTGACCGCCAATCGAGGGAACGAGCCTTGCTCCGAGCCCCGTGCTGAAGCATGCCAATCACGTATACGGAATGACGATTCGGCTTCCTTCGAAACCCGTTGGACGAGGGTGTGTGCGACAATGTCTCAAGATGGCAACAACGTTCCGACGACGCCTGCAGCGCGGGCGGATCTCGTGGACTCGTCCGGTGAAGCGTCCGATCGAGGGCGGGAACAGCCCCTCCAGACCGGAGCCGACGTCGGCGACATCCTGGAGGCCAGCGGCATAGCGCTCCTCAAAACGGCGGGAACGGCGGCCCTCTTTCTGGCCGCAGGGGCCATGGGACTCGCCCAAGTCCCGCTCGCGCGCTGGCCCGGTCTTTTGGCCAGTCGCGCCGCTGCAGTTTTCACCTATGTCACGCTCGCCGTCGAGCAGCGATCGCGCCGTTTGGCGGAGTTGGCGGACCATGACGACACGACGGAGCGCCCCCCAAACTTCCAGGACGATCCGGTGGCGCCGGGCACGAGGGAAGGATCGTCGCACTCCGGGCGGAGCGCCGGCGACGTCGAACTCCTGCTTGACCGCAAAGGAGACCCCGTCGGTACGCCGCCGGGCGAAAGTGGCACCCTGCCGACCGAGGTCGAGCCATCCGACCTCGGGCACGCTCTTCGTCCCCGGGCCACTCGACCAGCGCGGGCGCCGTTCGATCCGGAATCAAGCCACGAGCGGCAGCAGCCCGTGGGCGCGCCGGCGAGCGAAGGGCGCAAGGCGCCATGGCTGGTCGCCGTCGACCCGGCTCGGTTCAAAGCGGCCGGCGTGCGACCGCTGAAAGGGACCGTCCCGAGCCCGGACGGGACCATCGCAACGGAACGCGCGCCGGCGGCCGACGAGACGCCGCCGCCGACCCCGTCGCGACTCTCTCTTGTCTTGGCCCGCGCCCGCCGGCGCGTCGAAGAAAGCGCTCCCGCAGCCAGTATGGCGGGGGCGGCCGTCGTCGGCGCAGCACTTCTCTGTGGTGTGGCCGAGACGGCCCTCGGAGCCGCCGCGGGATGCGCCGTGTATCGCCTTCTCTCGAAAACGAGGCGGTCTCGAGGCGATGACCTCGATGAGGCGGTCATCTCGTCGACGAGCCGGTGACGACCGCCCCACACCCCAGCCCACTCCAGCGCCGAGCGGGGCTGCTGAGCCAACAACGGGGCTGCCGTTGAAGCCCTTAAAGCTCAAAGAGCTGCGAAGCCATTAAAAAGCTCAAAGAGCAGCGAAGCCCTTAAAGCTCAAAGAGCAGCGAAGCCCTTAAAGCTCAAAGAGCTGCCGGGCTGACCTGGGATGACCCCGGCAGCTCGGGCAGCTCTTCTCCTCCTCCTATCCTCTCTCTCCTGCTTTTCTTCTTGCTCCGGCGCCTCGGCGCTCTTCGCCTCTGCCCGCGCGTCCTTTCTCCCTCTTGCTTGCGCCTCTCTCGCTCGCCGCCGCTCTTGTCTTTCTTTGCCCTTGCGCGCCGTATCCGCTTTTTTTCTACTCTTTCTCTTCCGAAGACTCGGGCCATGCGCGGTCCAGGCCGAAGTCAAAGCCGATCGGGCGAATGGGACGATGCCGGCGCGACGCGCTCACGGAGCGCTGCGGTCCTTCCCTTTGATGAGTCGATATGCGAGATACGCGGCCCCAGCTGCAATCGAGGTCTCCAAAACACCGAATGCCGTTGCGGCGCCGAGAACGAGGGTGCCCGAAATCGCGGCGCCCACACTCGGCTTCTTCATCAGGCCGCCGATCCGTTGATTGGCCGAGCTGCATTCGCGTTCCGAGTTCGATCCTCTGGCTCGCGATTCGGGGGTCACTACCCGGATGCTCTCGCCCTGACGGCCCTGTTCAACCCTCTCCGCAAAGGTGTCACCATCGATGCCGGATCGGCCCGAACTATTGGCATGGCTCTGTTCTGCGGTCATTTGCTACCTCCTCCGCCTCGGATGGTTCGCTCGATCGGGTGTTTCGCTCGGTCCTGAGCGATGGCTCGATCCTGGGCGAATCGTGAGATCACGCAAGCTAACCCGCAACGATGGCCTCGCAACTCAACATGAGCACATCATCGACTCGGACATGCCCACATTTCGAGCTGCTCTCGTCGCATCATGAATCTCAAATGTTCATGAATCTGCGAATACGCCACACCCGCCCGACTCCGCCGCGCGCCGGCGATATGCGACCGACCCGGCTCCGCCGCGACATCGAAGAAGACGGCGAGCGACTTGCCTCTTGCACAGGACGATGAAAAAGGTCTCAGCACCGAGCGTGCACACGATCGAAGCGTACATGACCCCTTCGCCCCGGCTCGTGACGCCCGACGTCAGCCTTGCCGAAGCGAAACGACTGATGCACGAGGCTGGCGCGCGACACCTGCCTGTCGTGCGGCAAGGTCAACTCGCCGGCATCCTGTCCGAGCGAGACATTTTGGTGCTCGACAGCATCGCCGTGGTCGACGCGAAGCGCGTCGCGGTCGAGGCGGCCATGCAGACCGACGTTTACGGTGTACCGGCCGACACGCCCCTCGACGAGGTCGCCGCCGCCATGGCGGCGCACGGATACGGCTCTGCGGTCATTTGGAACGGCGCAACCGTCGTGGGCATCTTCACGACGGTCGACGCCATGCGCGCGCTCGCTGCATTCGTGCGCGACGATAGAGGGCGAGCCGAATTCGCCGGGCGAGCTCCGGACCCAGAGCCAGTCGTGCAGGCCGAAGTCGACAGTCGTCTCAAGTAAATCGTTTGCAATGCCTCGGTTCGACGGCCGTTCAGCGGCTTTTCGCTCGAGTCTGATCGATAGTAATCGTTTGCAATGCCTCGGTTCGACGGCCGTTCAGCGGCTTTCGCTCGAGTCCGATCGATTTTCGATGCTGTCGCAAACATTCGACAGCTCCCGGCCGAGCAGGACCAACAAGTCGTCTGCGGTCACGATGCCAACCGCGTCGCCCTGGTCGTCGACGATCGGGAGGCGGCGAATCCCGTGCAAACGCATGCGTTCCGCGGCGGTCTCGAGATCCTCGTGGACGGACGCGGTGATGGCACCATACGTCACGAAATTGCCTACCCGTGCGGACGTCGGATCGACGCCTTCGGCGAGCACGCGTACTACCAAATCACGATCGGTGATGATCCCGGCCAAGTGGCCAGCGTCGCGAACGACGAGGGACCCGACACCCCGGTCGCGCATGATGCGCGCGGCCTGCTCGACTGTTTCCTGGGGGGAGATGGTCGCCAGCGGCACTTTGAATCGGGCGAGTGACATGGCCTCGTCGCGTGCAGCTCGCGTGCCGCCATGCATCGTGAGCCCGGAACGGGGGGATCACGGAGGCGCCTTCGGGCGCCTGCCGCCCGAAGCGCCCGTGAACGCGCGGCCCGGCCCGAGGATCCGACGCTCCGCCCACCACCATCCGTGCACGGGTGCGCAGAATGTGCGTCCGATGACAAATCTCAATTCGCAGGCCCGTCCACCAAACGAGGGCGCGCACCGGTTCGACGCCCGCCGTCTGTCGGCGTTTGCCTACCTCGGTCGGCGGGCCATCGCCGAACGGACGCGCGCCCGAGTCGAATCACCGGCGGCTCCGTCGTCATTCGCCCAAACCGGGGGGCCCCCGGGGCAGGCCGTCAGTCGGAGCCGCCGTCCTCGACTTCGCTGCCGTCGTCGGAGCTGGAACCGCCGGTCCCGCCCTCGGCCTGCGTGGCGTCGGGGCCGCTCGCTTCCAAGGAAACCGCGCCGTCGCTGCCGGCTTCCGGAACCGTCGCATCGGTGGCCCCGGAGTCCGGGCTCGCGGCGGCTTCAGTGCCTCCATCCGCGATTCCGGCCTCGACGGTGGCGTCGGGAACGCTCGCGTCCAGGGCGCTTGCCTCCTCGGGACCCGCGTCCACCTCGCCGGCGTCAGCCACCGGCATGTGTTGGATCCAATCGACCACGGAGGCGACATCGGTCGTATCGACGAACCGCGAAGCGATTGGAGGCATTTGCAGCGTACCGCGCTCGCTGATGAGCTCGACGATCTCGCTGGCCGACGGATCCCCCGGCTGAATGCGGATATTGCCCTGCAGGCCGGCCGACACGCACGGCACGCCGATCGTGGTCGCCAAGTCGTTCCATGTGCTGCTGTTCGCCGGTGTGCCGTCGAGCTGCGTCGGATCGAGCCGCAAGAGCATGCCGGCCGCATACGCCTGGGCGCTCGGGTTCGCGTTGTGGCAGGTCACCCCGCAATTGATGTGCAGCCAAGACAGGGCCGGACCGTTCAGTCCGGTGCCGTCGTCGCCGATGCGCAAGTTCACCTGGGTCGGCGCCGGCGTGATGAGGTTTTGCACGACAAGCTGGAGAAGGGTCAGTCCCGTCGCCCCCTCGAGACCGAGCGATACTTGCTCGAATCCAAGGATGCGATCGAGCCTTCCGCTGTGGCAGTAGTTGCACTGATCGTTTGTCGGAATGATCCAGGTGCCACCGTCGTTGCCGACGGGCACCGTGGCCCCGTACGAGATGGTGGCGGCCGTGAGATCGCTGCTCCACGCGTAGGTCGCGTAGACCCAATAATTCGCTTCGACCTTCTGGAACATGCGTGTTTCAACACGCACGCCTTCGTAGGTGAATTGCTTGAAGAGCTTCGTCCCAACCGGGAAGACCCATTCGCTCGGATTGCTGACGTCGATTTGCTGACCCGGCGGAAGCTCGATCCAGCGCTCCTTCGTTGCGCCATCCGACCAAAGGGGGACGGCCGGCGCGTACGCCACGGCGCTCGGCGAGAGTGTCTGACTCGCAAAGTCCGAATAGAGCCCGGTGCACGCCAGCGTGTAGGGAGGCACCGAAGCGTCTGCGCACGGATCGGGCGCCCCATCGCCGGCTTCGGCGTCGGCCAAGCCAGCGTCCGCGATGACCGCGTCGACGACGGACGAGTCCGTGGGGCCGGCGTCCAGCGGACGAGAGGCGTCGCTCGATGCGTCGTCTTCTTGTCCGGCCCCAATGGTTTCGTTAGCGCCGCCGCATGCAGCGAGCAAACCGAGTGAGAGGAGAGCAATCGACTTCATGGGTCGGCTCGCGCATCAGAGCCTACTCTGATTCGCTGGCATCTGTCGTCGTGGCATCGACGGCGGACGCTGAGTCCGCTTCTCCGGCCGCGTCAGGAGGAGGCGGCATGCCCCCGTCGCGAGGGAAGCGCATTCCGCCGTCGCCGCGGCCCATGCCGCCGCCACGCCCGAAGTTCGCGCCCGGCGTTCCATTCTGCGCCAGGGGTGTCAGCGCGCGGAGGTAGCAAATGATGCCCGGCTGCTCGTCCGGAGAGATGTCGCTCCACTGGTGGAAGGAGTGCCAGGTATCGAAGGCAAATGTAGCGCAGAGCTCGCTACCGCCATCGTCTGCGCTCGTACCCCTGAGGACCGGATCCTCATTGATGGGCTCCAGAGGACCGCCGTTGGCGCCTCCGCCGTCGCACGCGGGAACGATGACGGACGGGTCGAAGTAACCGCCGTCGGGGATGATGCCTTGCGTGATGATCCCGATGAGCTGCTGGTCGCTGAAGCCGCCCGTCTGCTCGGGCGTATGCGAAACGTCCCTGTACGGACCCGTCGTGGCCGTTACGCCATGGCAATTGGTGCAGGCGGTCCCGCCGTCTCGCTCGTAGACACTTCCCGCATCGGACGCCGCCGCCGCTGGAAGCGTGAAGCCTCCGTCGGGTAGCCTCGTAATGCCGCCGGCCCCGGCGGCGGTCAAATCGACTCCGTCGTTGTAGCGCGAGTTGCCCGTCTGCCAGTCGGCTTCGGTGTTGGCCGTAATCGTCAGGACCGACGAACCGCACGAGCCGTCGCTCTCGACCGCATACACCGTCAGGGTCCCTTGCGAGCCCTCGCCTCCGTCCGAACCGGTCCCCACACCTTGAACCGTGATCATGACGCCCGGGAGGCCGTTGAACGACTGCCCGAAGAGAACGGCTTGCGTAGGATCCGAGACGCTCCAGGTGGCCTGGTTACCGTCGTCGGTCACGGCGGGAATCTGGAAGGTCTGGGCGGTGCTTCCTGGAATGAACGCCGAGTACATCGGTGAGAAGTCGATCTGGACCGTCGGATTCGCGCAACCTGCGCCCGCCTCGCCGACAAGGCCGGTGGGGGCATCCGTGCCCGCATCCGCACCGCCCGCGGCAGAACTGCTGGAGCTCGAGGTGTTCGTCGTGCTCGACGCGGACTCACTCGAGCTGTTCGTGCTGCTGCTGCAGGCCGTGAAGGCGGCGCCGAGTGCGAGCACCCCGGCCGTCGACATCAGAGTGATCGCTTTTCGGTGATAGACAGGTTGCATTCGTCACCTCTCGCAAGGAAAGTGCGTTCGACTATAGCCGCGAGCCAAAGTGGGTCAACCGGAGAGAAAGCAACATAGGCAATTAAGATAACCCGGTGTAGCGACATGGGCGCAGCGCGGCGCTCTCGCGAAATCCCGATGCCCTTTTGGACGACGGCTCGTCGTCCAAAAGGCGGCGCTTCGTCACCCAAATTGGAGATGTCGTCCGCCACGCGCTTTTTGGTGCCTGATTTTTGGCGGCTCGCGAAGCGCCGCCCCGCACCGGACGAGGGGCCGTCCCGGAATGCCCAGGCCGAAACTTTGCACCGGGCACGACGCGGCCAATGAGCTGCCGAGAGGGGCGCGCGCGCGCCGGTCGCACGACCGCGTGCGCGACACCGGCGCGGCATCGGTCCAAACCAATGCGCGGCCAAGATGGGAAAGCGGTCGGAAAAGGTCCGATCCAAAATGCCGGTTTGCTCTCGCACCGTTCGCCGTCTCGGCTTTCCTGGTCTCCGTGCCCGTCGCAAAAAGGGCCATCCGATGCCCGAGGAAAGCGATGGGACGCGTCACCCGAGGGCGAGCGCGTGGCGTTCAAGTGCGTCCATCACGGCTCGAGATCCTCGGGCTGACCGATCTCTTCGAGCAGGCGCAGCGTGCGGGCGGCCTCCTCGCGGTCGATCCGCGCGATGGCGAAACCCACATGCACGAGGACGAAGTCGCCCGGGTTCACGTCATCGACGGCTTCGACGCAGACGTCGCGCGAAATTCCGCCGAAACGGACCTTCGCGAAGCGCATACCCTCCTTGTCATGGAGCTCAACCACTTCACCGGGGACGCCGAGGCACATGCCGATCCCTCCTTGGAAGTCGATGTCGACGGTGCGATGAGTTGGCGTTCGACGAGCCCTGCTTGAAGAGCGAAGTCAGGATGAGTTGGCGTTCGACGAAGCGCCGCTCCGAGCTCCCCGCGTCTGTTTGACCTTGCGGCCGTTGCGTCGGCGAGCCCGGCGTGGTGAAGAACGAAGTCAGAGATGATTTCACGAGACGGACGGCGAGCGGCTGACGCCCTCCGTCGCGACCCGGCATTCGTAGCCGATTTCGGCCCCCACGCCCAGCGTGGACCTCGACAGCCTCGGCCGCCGTCTTGACCGAACGGCCTGGAGCGCCGGTGCGGGGGCGACCGCGACCGGCGGACGGGCACCGACGCGCGCATCGACCCGCAGGGCCCCTGCCGACCGCACCGTGCTCGGGCGCAAGGACGCGCACCGGCGCGCGAACTCCTGACCTGCCGGGCTGCGCCGCCGAGACCGCGGCTGCGATAAGCTCGCGGCCAACGTGCAGGTCGATTCGTTCAGTCGTTTCGGAGTCTCGACATGACCCACGCCTCTTGGCTCGGGCGGATTCTGCCTCCGCCGCCGCCGCTGACGACCGAGGTGCCCGAGACGCTGCCTCGCTCGATCTTCCGCTTGTTCTGGCTCTTTGCGCGCCCGTACGGGACGACCGTCGTCCTCATGACGGTGGCGTCCGTGTCCCTTCGCGCGCTCTCGGTCCTCCAGTTTTACGCCACCAAGCGCATCGTCGACACCGCGGCCCGGAGCGACCTGCACGCGCCCGGAGCGTGGAACGGACTCGTGCGGCCCCTTCTCGGCTTTTTTGCCATCCTGGCCGTCTCGATCGTCGTCGAGTGGGGCGCATGGTTTTGCTCCTACAGCAGCCGGATTCCCGTGCTCGCGCGCGCGCGCCAACTCGTCTTCACGTACGCGCAGCGCCACAGCCCGACGTACTTCGACAACATGTTGACCGGCAAAGTTGCGCACCGCGCCATGCTCCTGCCCGAGCAGACGGTGACCCTCTTCGAGCGGACCAATTGGGACTATCTGCCCCTGACCGTTCAATGCTGCCTGCTCCTCGTCCTGTTCTTTCGCGCGAAACCCGCGTTCGCGCTCGTCTTGCTCGCGTGGCTGGTCGTCTACATCGCCATCACGATCGTCATGGGCCGAAAGATCGCCGCGCTCGGGGCAGCCCATAGCGAGGCCAAGGCCCAGCTCACCGGTCGAATCGTCGATTCGATCACCAACATCAAGAACGTCATCTTTTTTGCCGCCCACGAAAAGGAAGACCGCATCGTCGGCCATTCCGTCGCGGACACCTTCGAAGCCCAGCGGGCGCAATATCGCTCGTTCGTGCACATGCGCCTCATCCTGCAGGCGTTGAACGTCGTCATCTACGCGGTGCTCTTGCCGCTCGCCCTCGACCATCTCATCCGCGGCACGATCAGCGTCGGCGATTTCTTGCTGATCACGACATTGATGATCCAGCTCATTCGCAACGTATTCGAAATGGCCAATGGGCTGCCTGACACCTACGACATGATCGGGAGCATCCGCGATTCGCTCGACATGTTGATCGTGCCGCGGGATATTCGCGATCGGGCCGGCGCGACCGGCCTAAAAGTCACGCGCGGCGAAATCGTCTTCGACAAGGTGCACTTTCTCTACGACCCCAAGAGACCTGTCTTTCGCGGCTTGGATCTCATGATCAAGCCGGGCGAACGCGTGGGGCTCATCGGCCATTCCGGCGCCGGCAAAAGCACACTCGCCACGCTGCTCATGCGTCTTTACGAAAGCCAGAGTGGATCCATCACGATTGACGGGCAAAACATCGCCGACGTCACCCAGGAGAGCCTCCGCCGATCCATCGGGCTCATTCCTCAGGACGCGGTCCTCTTTCATCGAACGCTGATGGAAAACATCCGCTACGGCCGGCCGCAAGCCGGCGACGCCGAAGTTTTCCTTGCGGCCCGGCGCGCACACGCCCACGAGTTCATCATGACGCTCCCCCTCGCCTACGACACGCTCGTCGGCGAACGGGGCGTCAAGCTTTCGGGCGGGCAGCGTCAACGCATCGCCATCGCCCGGGCGCTCCTCAAAGACGCCCCCATCTTGATTCTCGACGAGGCCACGTCCGCGCTCGACAGCGAGTCCGAAGCGCTCATCCAGTCGGCGATGGCTGAGGCCATGGTCGGCAAAACGGTCATTGCGATTGCGCACCGGCTCTCGACGTTGGCCCATCTCGACCGCCTCATCGTTCTCGACAAGGGGCGAATCGTCGAAGATGGCAGTCACGCGGAGCTCATGTTGCGCGGTGGCGTCTATGCCTCGCTCTGGGCCCGACAAGTCGGGGGCTTTCTCGTCGACGACGAGAGCGCGCGGACCGCGACGATCGCCGTCTGAAGTCAGAATGTCCCCGTGACCCCTGCGCACCCGCCGCCGCGCAAAGGAGCGAGCGAAAGACCGAGGGTGACGTGCCTCGGCGAGTCTTCGCTGGCCGGATCATTGGCCCACAGATCGGCGAGCCGCTCGACGGGCGTCGGCGCGGCGGCGGCAAGCACGAAGACGCCTCCTTCGACCGCAAAAAGGCCTCCTTCCAACGCGCCCACCCAACGGGCCGATTCGGTCCGCGCGCCGCTCTCGGTGATGACCGCGGTCGCCACGCCGACCCCGACGAGCGACCATCCGAGCACCGAGACCCACCTTCGCTTCGTCCGATAGCGGTCCGAGAGTTCGAAGAGCCGTTCTTCGGTCCGGGCGACGATGCGCGCGGCGTCTTGCCCCGGCGAACCCATGCCGGCGAGGTAGCTGTCGTACAGGGTCTCGCCGTCGCTCGGGCTCGCCAGTGTGAGCCCTCCGTAGAGGACGCCGGCCGCGCCCAGGCCGGCGGCCGTGTACCCGACAGCCGCCCGCGACGAACCCACGTTCAGCGCCGGGTCGAAGAGAGCGCCCAAGCCGCCGGCGAGAAACAATGCGCCCAAGCCCATGGTGCTGGCTGCGGTGAGCTGGCGCTGGCGTCGCTCGATGTCGGCGACGTTCGCGAGCAGCATGCGCATTCGCGTCGCGTCTTCTCTCGATACACCGTAGACGGGCTCTTCCTGCGCCGGCGCCCCTTGCCACCACTGTGCAAATGCATGCGGACCGAACGGCGCGGCGAAAAGCTTGGCGAGCAGCTCGCTCGGACCGCGGGGGCTCATCGAGGCCAACGTGACGCCGCCGGGCGCACCGCCGCCGCGGGCCGGGCGGCGTGACACGATCGGCGCGCCGGGCGCAAGCGCGTCGCGCTCGTCGATCGATGCCCCCATCGCCCTGCCGATCGGCAGTCGGAGCGTCAGGGTGGCGCCGGCTTCCTTGTGCAGGTCGATCCACGGCAGTTCCTGGGCGTCGCGGACCGTCAAGCGTTGCTCGCGGCCGTCGACCTCGATCCGCGCGGCCCGGGCCTCGCTGAGGTCGAGAATCGGCTCGTCCCCGTTGCCATTGGGCCCCCGCGCGAAAAGACGCGGGCGATAGAGCGGGTTGTCGATCCGCGCGCTCGCGACGTCGACGAAGGCGCGAATCTCCGCGTAGCTGACGCGGCCGTCCCCGTTGGCGTCGGCTGCACCGAAGAGCCCGGAGCGGACTTCGTGGCTAAAAATGCCCGACTGCAGCTCCGACCACTCGAACACCTCGGCTTCGGCGCTCGTCGAAAGAAGGACGCCGACATTCGGGAGCCGATCGCTCAGGCTGCGCGCCGCCTCCTCGGTCACGGCGAGCTGTCGTCCTCCGGGGCGCCGCGGGTTGAGGACGAAGAATGAATTGCAGCTGTCGAGAATCACGTGCTCGCGCGTGGCCGGGATGGTCTTGAGGATCGACTCGATGTCGTCGGAGGTCAGCCGGCCATCGCGCAGCTCGAGAAAGCCGCGGCCGTGATCGACGTCGCCGTGGCCGGCGAAGACGAAATAGAAGTCGACCCGCTCGCCGGCGCCGGACGCCTGCCGGGCGCGCGCAGCGAGCCGCGCCGACGCCGCCTGGACTTCGCTTCGGATCGGCATGCGGGCCGCGGCCAGCGCTTCCGGGAAAAGACGCGCCGAGTCCGCGTCGAAGTCGGTCAAGATCTCGACGTCGGCTTCGTCGGCGACCATGCGAAAGAGGTCATAGTACTTGGCGCCGTCATCATCGGCATACCGAAGCTCTGGCCTGCCGAGCTCCGCGCTCTTGTTGTTTGTCACGACGAGCGCGAGAACGCGGCGCGGAGGCGGCCCGTCCGCTCGCGCCTCGAAGGCAAGGCAAAGCGTCAAGACCGCGGCCATCCATGCCATCAAGGCGCGCATCGTCGCGTGACCGACATCGTGTCCGCCGTGTCGATCGTCGCCCTGCGTGTTCATCGCGATCCTCCTTGGGCAGTGACGCTCACGACGATTTCGTCGACCGCGGCATCGGGCCACCGCCCCTCGATGGCGGCGCGCGTCACGCCTGACGGTGCCATCGCTTCGACCTCCGAGACGCGCAAGGGCTCGGCGGCGATGACCGTGAAGACCCGCAAGATGCCGGGCGCCAGGTCGTCGAACGCCATCGCCTGCGCCGGGGCCGCCTCGCCTCGAGCGATCGGAATGGCCGTCGGATCGCGCGCCGGGTCGAGCCACGCGGGCGAAATCCAGTGTAGGACCCCCGCTGCGTCTTCGGCAAAGACCATGAAAAATGCCGGGACGCTCGCATCGATCGCCCGCGTCGCCACGGAGAACGCCTCGCTCGGCTTGACGATCTCACCGGGCAAGAGCGGAAGAAGCTGGGCGGTCCCTCGATACACGGTCACGCCGAAGTCACGTGAAATGGATGGACGGGGGACTCCCCCTCGCGCCGCCCAAGCCGGCGGGCTCTTTGGCCGGGCGGTCCAGGCCGGCGCAAGAAAGGTCGACGCGGCGACCGCGCCAGCGGCAGCGACCGCGGCGACGCTCCGTCGCCATCGTGACGAGCGCGAGCGCCCTTCGACCCCGTCGAGCGCGGCGCGGAGCCGATCGATCGCCTCGGGGCGGGCGGGGATCGCCTTGCCCACGCCTGCCACGATTCCGCGCAGCGTCTTCACCTCGGCTTGGCACGGTCGACACCCGATCACGTGCTCGCGAACGACGATGGCGCGGTTTTCCGTGAGCTCGCCGTCGATCAAGTGGGAGAGCTCTCCGAGCTTGGGGCAAAGCGGCTTCATCTCTTTTCCGGTGCTCCGAGCAATGTTCTCATTTTGAGAAGTCCGTAGTGAACCCGCGAACGAACCGTCGACTCGGTGGCGCCGACGATGGCGCCGATGGCGTCGTAGGAGAGCTCACTGTCGAAGCGTAAAATCACCGCTTCGCGCATCGCTTCGGGCAGCTCGCCGAGCGCCCGCAGGGCATCGCGAAAGCGCTCCTCGGTGATCATCGGATCGACGTCGGCCGGCGTCGAAAGGGGCTCCGCCTCGTCGTGGGGCTCCGGCCCCACCCAGCGAGCCCGGCGCCGCACATCACGCGCCCGGTTGCGGCAGAGGTTGCGAGCCGTCACGAAGAGAAGCGCGACGAAGCGCCCGCGGGGACGCCAATCGGCGCGGCGCGTCCACACGCGCAAGAGCGCTTCTTGGACGATGTCTTCCGCGGCCGCCGGGTCACCCGTCAGCTTCGTGCAGAAGCTGGTGAGCCGGTCGATGTGGCGCGTCGCCAAGACCGCCATGGCTTCGCGCGATCCGGCCCGGACGAGGAGCATGAGGTCTTCGTCCTCGCGATCTTCGAGGGCTTCGTTCAAACGGGGCGATTCGCCCGGGTCGGGCCGGACGAGGTGGAGGCGGCGCATCCACCATCAAGAACACCCGAACGATGCGCACGTTGAACGAAATCGCCCGGATCGCGCGCGCGCACCCGGCGCGGGATGTTTCGTCCTTCGAACGCCCCCGGCGGGTTACGCCCACGTCGCTTTGGCGCGACCGAGCGAAAAGGTACAAAAAAACGCTCGACCGCGCCTATTCGTCGCCTTTGGCCTTCAGCTTCGCATCGTTTTCCTTGATGAACGCACGAATCTCGTCGGCCATGTCGAGGAGCTTCGCCCATTGCTCCTTGTAGAGCGTGACGGGAAAGCGCCCGAGCCCGTAAAGAGAGACCCCGCCCTTCTCGGAAACCTTGAGCGACGTCGCACGTTGACCTCGCTTTTTCAGACGCTCATTCTCGACGCGAAGTCGTTCGAGCTCGGCCTTCAGATCGTCGTCGGACATGTGCGGCGCGATGGTACGACCGACCGGCGCGGCCCGACAACCGTCACGGCGATCCGCTCGCATCTCGCCGCAATGCGCGCTCGGTGGACGGGCCGAATGCCGCGGCCCATCCCCAGCCGCGGTCTTCAAAAACGACCGACGGCGATCATCCCAAGAGCTCCCGGGCCGACGGACGTCGGCGCGACGCGCAGGAGCGCAGGCTTGTCGGCACCGGCGGTTCGGGCGGGCGCGTCGTGGTGCTTCATCTGATTGAGCCCCGCGAGGATCTCGATCGCCGAGACCGCCTGCAGGATCCCGTCCGCAACGAGCAAGGCTCGATAGCCCCCTTCCGGAGAACATGGGATGGCCAAAGACCCGCAGCCCGGTCGATTGCCAAGATCCAGCCACGGACCGGCGAACGGGATATAGAGTTTCTGGTCGACCGGCAAAGGGCTCTCATTGGCCACGACGAGCGCGGGCATGTACGTGATGCCCAATGTGATGACCCCCGAGAGCAGAAGCCGTACCCCCTCGGGAATGGGTGGGGGCAATGATTCGCCGGGATGGGCGGCGACCGCACGGCTCGAGTCCGCCGCGTCCGACCCCTCGCTCGGTCGGGCTGCTTCGAGAACGGCGTCGCCCGCGGGTGCGGCCGCACCGTCCGCCGTGGCATGCGCCGCCGCCGTCGCAAGATTTACCGAGTTCGGGCCGGTTGGCGGCGCGTCGGGCAGAGCCGCAGTCGACCCGGGAGGGGTCGGCGCGGGCGAGGTCGGCGCGGGCGAGATCGGCGCGGGCGCCGCACTCCCACCCGGCGGCGCGTCGGGCAGAGCCGCAGTCGACCCGGGCGGGATCGGCGCGGGCGAGGTCGGCGCGGGCGAGGTCGGCGCGGGCGAGGTCGGCGCGGGCGAGATCGGCGCGGGCGAGATCGGC
>JBEKFX010000030.1:0-56096 GCA_050013115.1 Polyangiaceae bacterium | reverse complement strand
GGTCAAAAGACCGAGCCGAACGAAGGCGGAGTGGGTCGAAGAAGTGGCACGTTGGCGTGCAAGCGGGCAAAGCGCGCGCGCGTACGCATCGGTGCGCGGCCTGAATCCCGGTACGTTGGCCGTGTGGGCGAGCCATCTCGGGCCGGTAGTGGGGTAGACGAGCCTGCCGGCGAAACGGGTAAGGTTCGGTTTCTTCCTGTTCGCGTTGCGCCGAGTCCGAGCGCGCGGGCAACGTCGGAGCGCGGAGAGATCGAAGTCATTCTGGTCAACGGCCGTCGGGTCCGGATCTCCGGGGAGTTCGACGCGGAGGTGGTGGCCAAGCTTCTCGAGATTGCCGAGCGAGGTCGCCGATGCTGACACTACCGCCGAGCGTGAAGATTTACGTGGCGACGCAGCCGACCGATGCACGCAAGAGCTTCGATGGGCTCGCGGCCCTCGCGGATCGAGTCGTGCAGCGCGTCGCGCTCCTCGTCGCTCATGTCGTCGGCATCGACGGGCTGCGAGTACACGACCTCGCCCTCGGGCAAGTCGGTGGGCTCGTCGAGCACGAGACGGCCGTTGTGAACGCGGGCCTTGAGCGATTGCATCGCTTCCAACTTTAGTCCTCCTCGGTCTCTGCGGCGAGCGTGGCCACCATCAGCTCGGCGCCATCGTCGCGCAGCGCGGCCGCACTCCGCGGCCGCACATCGCCCGCGACCACGGCGGCGAGCGCCTCAAGCGCGCGCGGGTCGGCACGCCGTCGGCGACTAAAGACGGTGGCTATCACCGCGATGGCCTGCCCCACTTGCTAGGGTTCGCTGCGGATCGTGAGCGGCGCTTGCTGTCGATCCCGGCGGCTTGAAACTGCTCTTCGATCAGAATCTCGCGCCGAGGCTCGCGGCTCGGCTCGCCAATCTCTTCGCCGGCGCCGAGCACGTGCGCGACGCGAGGCTCGCAGCGGCATTGGACACAACGAAGCACTACGTCCGCGGGCCCCAGAACACGTGTCGGATCGTACAATCGTCGGCAGTCGGCGGCACGCCGAAGCCGCCGTTGATATCGGAACACGGCACTCGACGACGTCGAGCGCTCGCACGCCAAAAGAGTCGCCTGTTGCGCCGAGATAACCGCCGAAGCCCCTGGCAGTTGAAAAAGGCTCGCGTGTCCCATTGGCCGAGTGGACAATGGCCCATCGAATGCTGATAGGCGAAGATCGCATGCCAAGCGAACTCCCTTGCGACCGGCATGGGGCGCTCGCGTATGTCGAGCGGGCGGCCGTCTGTCGGCGGGATGCCGCGGGTGGCGAGATTCGGGCAGCCGTCGCGGCAGGGACGGCCTCCTGGACGCGGCTGCGATCGGCGAGGCGGCGAACGCGGCCGAGCGCGACCCCGGCGGATGGGGCAACGGAGACTCGCTCGACGAAATGCGCACGCGGTTCCGGCGCCTCTGGCACATGCTGGTCCTCCACGGGGCACCCCGCGACTGGGTCCAACGGTGACTGCGCCCAATGGCAGCCTGTCGTGCGACAACGTTGTATTGCCAGTCGAGAGAGAGGGGCGCGAGGTGCTTCGCTCGGAAGCCTACGACCGTGTGAAGGAACGTCAACGCAAGGACCCGAATGACCCAAACGCATTCCGCCGTTTCGATGCCTACGGACGTTGAGCACCATGGGCAGAGCGCGGCCTGGCGGATGGGCGTGATTCCGCCGTTGGATGGCGCTGGGTTAGCGGCACACGACCCTTTCCGCGGAACACGGACCAGGCGGTGCGTCCCCGTCAGTGCTGAATTTCGACGAGCAACACCCACGCGTTGAAAGCGCCTGCGGCGAAGGAAGCGAGGACGCCCGGGGCGACCCAAGCAAGGCCAGCCTCGTGCCCGGTGAGCAATAGCCCTCCCGCCAACAGAAACGCCAGGCCGCCAGCCTGTGCACCAAGGACACGAGCCCAAAGCCACCGACGCGCTTCGACGTCGAGGCCGGGATCGCGATAGGCGCGCAGGTGGCGCCTGGTCGCGATCAGCCACACAAACCCGCTGAACGCAACGACTTCGGCGCCAAGCGCGCGCGTACCCTGCCCCGGAACGAGACCGCAGGTCGCGATCGCGAGCACTGACATGAAGGTCATCAGCGTCTCGGTCGCGCGGTCTCGCAGGTGCTGGCTCGCCAGGATGGCCCGCAGGCTGATGGAGACCGCCACGAAGACCAGGCCACTCAGCGCGGCGGCCGCGCCAACTTGGGCGACAAAGAAGTTCTCCCAACCCGCGGTAGGCGAGGACATCGCGGGCGCCTCAGTGGCGGTTGAGAAACGAACGGACCCGCCGGAAAAACTCTTCGGGCTGTTCGGTGTGGATGAAGTGCCCGCCACCAGGTACCACGTTGAGTTCAGCGGCTGGAATCAGCCGCGCGAGCTCCTCGGAGTGGGGAAGCGTGGCGCACGCGTCGAGGTCGCCGCAGATGACGAGCGTTGGCTGCTGGACGCCGCCGAGCGGCGCTCGGGCGCCGTGGGCCATGATCATGTCGATGCGCTTGGCTGAGATCTCGCGCTCCATGGGCAGCGAAGCGACATGGTCCACCCACGCCTGCACCTTGGCGGGGTTGTCGCGCGAAAAGCGGGCACCGAGCAGGAATGGAGCGTAGCAGCTGTAGACCGTCTGCGGATCCGACTCGACGGTCACCTTGCGGCGCAGGGCGAACTCGCGCTGCATGAAGTCGTCGGCCCGCGCGAACGACGAGGCCAACGTGATACTGCGGACGAGCGCCGCGTGGTCGAGGGCGAGCACCTGCGCGATAGCGCCTCCGGTGGAGGTACCGATGACATGGGCCGGACCGAGGTCCAGGCTGCTGAGCAACGCGGCCGCATCCGCGGCAAGCTGCGCGATCGTGTAGCCGCTCTCGGGGTGGCTCGATTGACCCGTGCCGCGCTGATCGGGAAGCACCACGAAGTGGTCACGCGCGAACATTTCCACCTGCGGTCCCCAACTCTTGCCGGAGCCGCCCAACCCGTGCAGCAGCACAAAGGGCGATTCCGGCGAACCCCCCGGCGTGGGCCAGCGGCCGCCGGTCTATCCGCGCGCGGAGCATCCGTGGCGTCATCGAGTTGGGCATCGGGGCGCAATTGCTAACTGGCGTCCGCTGGGCCAATGCCCTCCGGGCCCGCGCAGCGAATGGGCCTTTCGCGCCGCGTCCACGCTCCCATCGCTTCTCGACATGCAATGGCAAGTTAAGCGAATGCTCGAAGCCCGCCAACGGTGAAGCGGCGCGGCGACGCGGCGCGCGGCCGTCCGCGTAACCAAGTCGCACTCTCGGCCCCACGTCACCATTCATCGACGCCGAGACCGTTTCGGGGCCACCCCCCTTCTCCTCGGTTGCTCAAGCCGCTTCCCTGGCTCCACGACCCTGCGAACGGGTGGCCCAATCGGGACTGCGAACTGGCGGTGTGGGGTGTTCGCCGCTGAGCACGGGCTCGATCCCCAGCGCGTGTATCTCTGGCGACGCCGGCTCGGCGGAGCCGAGCTTACCACTTTCCAGGAGCTGGTGGTTCGTCCAGCGGCGGGGCGGACGGCGAGTCACGCCGACGGCACCGGCTTCGAGATCGTGCTTGGCTCCGGCGACGTTGTTCGGGTGCCGGCCTCCTTCGATGGCGCTGCGCTGGCTCGCTTTCTCGAGGTTATCGCGCAGGTCCGTGCGTGCTGAGTCTACCGCCGAGCGTGCGCCTGTTCGTCGCGACGCAGCCGGTCGATGGACGAAAGGGGCCCGAGAGCCTAATGGCGCTCGTTCGTGACGTGCTCCGTCACGATCCGCTGTTATGTGGCGCGGGGCGATATGTGTTGTGCGCGCCGCCGCGAACGACGCCCCCCGCTGGGATTGCCGTGGGGAGGCGCGCATCTGTCGCCACATTTTCTTCAGGCGTTCTCGAGGAGCTGGAGCACGGTATCCTTCGGCCGGAAGCGGTGGGCCGCGCTGCGCGCCACCGTGTTTCATGGGATGTTCTCCGATTGAACTGAATTGTCGTGAAAAGTAATGTCTTCGGACGGAATGTGAATGAAACGTGGTACTGAACGACTGCCCTACAGCACTGACATCTTCAATGGCAAGGCGCGGGCTGGCCAACGTCGTGCCTCTCCGGGAAGGGCAAGCGAACTGGCTTGCGACTGCCCGTAAGCATATTCGACGCGCGGGAGTCAGTGCCAATCGAGAGTACACCAACCCCGGCCTTGAAGGGCGCCCAATGGCTTGCGGGGAGTCAAACCTGCTCATGGGTTTTTCACGTCGCAAGAGGTGAGCCAGCGAGGTGGTGTTCGGCGGTGCAAAAAGCTCTCAGGCGATCGCAAGAGGGGGACGACTTGCGGCGCATCCGCGCATCCGGGCCTTTCTGCGACAACACCGCCCCGGCCATTGTACGCGTGAAGCTGTGGGAGCGCGATCTCCGCCTGACGCGTACGGCCTTCGCTGGACACGTACGGTGTCTCCTACATACCTGTCTTATGGCGTCGCGGAGACTGTCTCGGAGACGGTCGGCGGGGAGCCAGTCGATGGGTTGGCGATACGCGACTGCGGACGTCGTGACGAGCGGTTAGGAGACCGCACGAGAAGAGCGGCGCGGGCATTCGGGCCGGGCGACGCCGACGTCCAAAGGGGGCAGGACGCGTTCGTCAACCGAATAAGCGCTGGTTTTCCGCTCGTGGCCTTTGGCCCACACCTGCGGTGCAGCGTGGGGCTTGGCGGGCCCTTTCGCGACCAATGACATGAGCTGACTCGGTTGACTCGACATTTAGTGATAATGGGGGGGGTCTTCCGGTGGTTTTTTTCTGATCGCGCGACTAAACGTTTAGGTCATTCGAATGCGGAGGTCATCTGGCCGAGGTCCCCGGCGGCGAAAGTCTTGATTGGGGCCAACGAGACGGTCTGGCCGGCGGGCATCACGCCCAAGAGCGGCGCGCCACCGCGCTGACCAATTCGGCCGGGCCGAATTTTCCGTGTTCGTGACGCGCATGGAGGGTGATTGTTCTCGAGGCCCGCGTTGGGCCGCTCCACCCATTGACGGATCGAGGCGCCGGCCGCTCCACCCGTTGACTGACGCCGAGCCGTCTCGGAAACAGTCTCAGCGACGTCCAAGGAGACACTCATCTAACGCAGGCGAACAGGGACGACGCGACCACGCATCGCTGTCGCGCAGCAGTGGAGGCGCACCCGCGCAGTGCGGCCGCTTCCGCTCGCGGAGTGTGGCCCCTCCCTTGCACGAGACGTCCCAGATGAATCAACAGCGCTGGAGTGAAAACAATGCGACTTTCCACTTCCCGGTACGAATCCCGTGCGTACGGCGCGTCACGCGCCGCCGTCACGAACAAAGCCATTCACATTCGCCGGGCGCTATCATCGGTGTGTCGCACGCATCGGGATACGGCTCGACCCGTTCAACGAGCATCAAATCGAACCTGATGAAACGAGCCTCGTGGACGTTCCTCGTTGGTTTGGTCGCCTGCGGTAACTCGTCTGGCTCCGATGGGCCGAAAAGCGATTCTGGCGTGGCGCCAGCCGGCGAGGACGCCGGAGGGGCCGAGGGGAGCGGCTCCTGCTTTCTGACCGTCTGCAACGATCCATCCGCCTGCACTGCCGCCGGTGTAGGCACGGTCGACTTCGGCTGTCCTACGGGAGCGGTGTGGGCCGGCTCCGAGGCCCAAGGCGACGGCGGTTTGATGCCCGACCTCTCGACCATTGTCCTCGTGCCGCCGACGGCGACATCCAGTCTGTATATCAACGTTTCGTTCGCGGGCGACCCTCTTGTCACGACGTACACGACGCAATCGGTGGGCACTCTCCCTGCGGCGCCGAGCATCCTCTTCGAATCAGCGCTCTGCTACGAGAATGCAAACGGGAGTTGGCTAATGACCGAGCCCTCCCCAGGCCTGCCGGACTTGCCTGCACCGCCGGCCGTCGGGAGTTTCAGTTTGACGCTGACCAACGTGACGACGGGCCCGGGTGAGGACGCGGCCGACGGCTACTTCGCCAGCGGCGCCCTGCACATGGTGTGCGCGCCGGACCCCACGACGAACGCGCAAGGGACCATCACGATCGACGCGAAGTTCTGAGTGAATCGCACCGCAATCGTACACGAATGGGTGCATCGCTCTCAAAGTTTACCGACTGTCAGCTGTTGCTGACGCCGTGCACTGTTGCCCACCGCGGCGAGCGCAATCCATTTTCTCAATCACCATTAAGGAAATTCACATGCGTCTTTCAATCGTGTGGGCATTGGCTTCTGCCTCGAGCTTCCTACTCTGCGAGCCCGCCGCCGAAGCCCACTCGTGGTGGACGTCGCCGATCGGCCAGGTGGGCCCCAACACTGGCCCGAAGACCCTGGGTGCGCCGCCCGGCCTGCCTGAGCTGGGAAGTAACTTCGTGGCGGTCGCGCCTTGGTACGACGCCGACGGGCGACTCAGCCTCTACGTGCTGGACAACACGACGAACCCGATCTGCGCCCCTGTGACGTCGCCCTACGAGGTGCCGTGCGGCAGTACCGAGGACCGCGAGGCGTGGCTCCTGACGCCGACAAACGTCACTCCAGTGGGAAGCCCCTTCTCGGTGGAGGCGCCGGAGTGGTTCGCGCAGGGCGTGCGCCTCTGGGGGGTCTCGACGTCGGCCGACGCGGCGTACGTGTTCGGTTGGACGTCGGCCGGGGACTCGACGCCGGGACAGGTACTCGTAGCGGCGACCGGCGCGCACCAGCCCTGGAACGCCGAGCCCGGATGGAACACGACGTTCACAAGCGCCGCGATGCTCCTCGCCAATCCACTTGGCGGCTTCCTAACGCAAGAAACGACGATTTACGCCTACGACCAGGGAAACTATTTTGGGTACTATCCGGGCGATAGCACAACAAGCACTTCGCCTGGACCTTTCTTCGGCGAGCAGGTTGTCGTCGACGCCTACGCGGCCACGGCGGACCTCCTGACCTCTTACGGCATAGCCTCGCCGATATCCATCTCCGTACGGGGCGTCGTCCAATATTACGCATACAGGTGCGCGCACGGCGTGTGCGCGACAAATCAGTTCAGCTTTCCGACCACCGTTCAAAACCCCATTACGGAGAGCTGCACTTCGGACACCGCGAACCTCTATGCGGTTCAGATCGCCATGAAAAACATGGTAGTCTACGCGATCGGGGGCACCGACGGTGCGTTCGCCGGCCCCGGGACCGTCTACTGGCTAGATTTGGCGGCCCAATGCTGGAAGACGGTCGGAGCCGCCGGCACCGGCCCGGCCGGCCACGCGGTCGCCCTCGCTGCCGACAACGGACAATACGCCTACGACGGAACGCCGGGCCCGTATGACGTTTGGGTCACCGACGACGCCAACAACCTCTATGCGGCGTGCGCCGGCTCCTCTTGCGCAGCGCCCGCCTTCTGACGGTGGATACGAGAGGTACCAAAGGTACATACTGTGCAAACCCATGAGTACGAGTATGTGAATCGGCCCACGCCAAGTCATGTGCAGTTGTTCACGGCGATGTCTGCGAAGCAGCCGACAACTGCAATCCGTGACGATTGCGGCGCGCGAGTCCAAAAAAAAAAACAGACAAGGTCGGAGCCATCGCAATGTTACGCCAAGTTCCAATGGAGGACAAAACAATGCTCACGTCGACATCGGCCCGTATCCGCTGCTGTGTAAAAGGTGGAGGTCCTCCATATTTTTCAACGATGTCCGTTCTTGCGCACTCAGCGCTGGCGCTGCTGCTCCCGTCATGCCAGGCGACCCCTCCGGCGGCGACGCGCCCATCGGACGCCCAATTTGATTGGCTTGCTTGGCAGAAAGATATGATGGGGCGTACTTCTCCGGAGAAGGGATGCTTTAGCGCCACGCCGCCAAGCCCTGTTTGGCAGTCCGTCGCCTGCGAGACGACTTCAAGTCATCCACTCATTCCTGCAAAAGGACCCCAGCCCGCCACGATCGGAAACGGTATCGACAATGCGCTGGAAACGACAACGCTAGTCAGCGAAGCCCAAGGCTCCTTTCTCGATGCCGTGGTTGGGCCGACAAGCGAAGAGAACGTTCTCGGCGACGCATCGACCGGAAAAGATTCGTTTTCGCTTCAGCTAAACTCCAATCGATTCACGACGAGCGCTTGCGACAACTCACCGCAAAAAGAAAAGTGTCAAGGATGGCAGCAGTTCGAACTGCAGAACGACGGCGTTCAAACGGCGTCGATAACTGTACAGTATTGGCTTATCGACTACGGCCGGCCTTGTCCGACCGACTGGCACGAGTTCGGTGACGAACCCGACGCAGGTATTACTGGAAGTGACTGTTTTGTTAATGGCCCCCGCTATCAGATTCCGGGGGCCCCTCTCTCAATCGCGGATATTGGCCACTTTCACTTGGCGGGCTCGGTTTCTAGGGGGTTGGACTGGGTTTTCTTTTGGCAAAACGACGGGCCTCTGTACGCCCAGTCGGGTCGGAGCCTTCTAAACCTCGCGCTCGAATGGCACGGCGCCGAATTCAACGTTGTCGGACTACAGGATGGGTCGCGCGCAAACTTTGGTGCGGGGACCACGATCACGGTGCAGCTAAATCTGGGTAGCTCCGTCGGCGGCGTGACGGGGTCCTGCGCGGACGCGGGATTCACCGGCTTTACGGGGGAAACGAATAGCCTCGACCTGTTGCGTCCGTGTTGTCCCGTACAGGCTGGGATACTGTTCACTGAATCCAACGTTGCCGATGCAAAGTCGCCGTGCGAGTGCCCGACGGGTCTTACCTGGAATCCCGATCCTGCTCGTTGCGAGCTGCTCAGCGCTCCGTTTCCAGGGGGAGGTCTCGAACGTTGAGCCGTGTCCGCCGCCCGGGGTCGATGGCGCCGATTCACTGGTTCTTCAATACTCGCACTGTTCGATGGAGGACGCGCGACCGCGCGGACGGGAGAACCGCCTATTTTGCGCTTTATTCGTCACGGAGAAAAAGCGAATGAGACGACATTCATTTGGTGAAACGAACTTACCGGGCGCACGGCGAACGCTCATTCGACGTGAGGTCGAAAGCGCGGTAGCCGGTGGGTCCAACTTCGTCCCAGGTGCGGGGCTGGCGCTGCTGGTCGCGGTGTTCGTGGCGGACGGCTGCAGCAGCAGCCAAACGACGGGGGATTCGACTACAAGCAGCACGACAATGGGTAACGGCAGCACCGGCAGTACAACGGTCGGCCCCCCGACGAGCAGCGCTGCGGTGACGACCCCTGACGCAAGCGCCAACACCGTGGCAGGCGCGACCTCGTGCAGCCTACCCAGCCCAGGGCTCGTCATCTATACCGGTATGCCCACTTCGCACGGAACGCCGCCCGACCTCGATGCAGGGTGTCCGGGCAACATTCTCTTGCCGGGCGGCGGGTGGTTCTCGTACAACGACGGAACGGTCGACGGGGGCACGCCCGTTACGACCGGGGCTACAGAGCCCGGGTGCGGTGACTTGAACAACTGCGCGTATCGCGCATCGGGAACCGGCTTCACCGGCTACGGTGCGGGGATCGGTTTCAGCCTCAACAGCTCGGGGACGGCTGACGATGCGGGTGCCGCCTGGACGGGCATACAGTTCTGGGTGAAGGGGGCGACGACTGGAACGCGAGGGCAAGGTTATTCGGCTGCGAACAATACGGTGCACGTCAAGTTCGTCACATCGACATTCCGCGATGGCGACGATTATGGCGCATATTGTCCGACGCAAGGGGATGCGGGGGCCGGCGTCTGGGTTCTATGCCAGATACCTTTCGCGAGCCTTACGCGTGACGGTTTCTCGGCCCCCCAACCAAGGGTAGAGACCGATCAGTTCGACGTCCAGAATCTCGAGAAGGTCGAATTTGAGTTTTCGTCCTACATGGCCCCCGCAGACTCAGGAATCGCGATGAGCGTGAGCTTCGACATCGCGGTCGATGACATCGCGTTTTATTGACGGCGTGGATGCCGGTGAGGGCGATCGCTTGGGAGTCGGACCGAGCCGAAGGGACCTCGGGAGCCTCGCGTGCGACGTGACGAGGGTCCGCTCGATGCGACGAGCCTCCGGGCCGTGCCGCCGTCAAACACCTATTTTTCGCGCCTACCCGGCCCTTCGGATGCGCGCGGGATTGTGTCGTGGACATCCTCATCCGGGCGAACTAGATTCGAAGACCATCGGTAGAGGCCCCGAATGGACCGAACGCCGTCGCTGTCGCAACGTGTTAAGCCGGGCCAAGTTTTCGCCGAAAAGTATCGAATCACCCGGATTCTCGGTGCCGGCGCGATGGGCGTCGTTTATGCGGCGCAACACGAACTCTTGCACCACGAGGTGGCTGTCAAACTCATGCGGGGCGCTCGCGCGTTCGACGCCGGAGCAACCGCACGGTTTCTCACCGAGGCTCGCAACGCGTCACGAATTCAAAGCGACCACGTCGTCCGCGTTCTCGACCTCGGGCTCCTCGACAGCGGCGAGCCTTTTCTTGTGATGGAGCTTCTTGACGGCGCAGATCTAGCCGCGATCGCGAAGGAGCGTGGGCCGACACTACCCCTTGCGCAAACTGTGGATTGGCTACTCGAAGCGATCGATGCCATTGCCCATGCGCACGCCATGGGGATCGTGCATCGCGATTTGAAACCATCAAATCTCTTTCTCTCGCGGCGTCCGGATGGAACTACTCGCATCAAGGTTTTGGATTTTGGAATCTCGAAGGCGATGCAGCCGGCAGCAACCGGGATAACGGCAACGGATGCGGTGTTGGGGACCCCGGTTTACATGCCTCCGGAGCAACTCCGGGACGCCAAGCGAGTGGACCCACGCTCCGACATTTGGGCGCTCGGAGCGGTGGCGTACGAACTCCTCACCGGCAAGCTTCCGTTCTTTGGCGACAACGTGGTTGCGCTGTTTGCCGCGGCCACCGAAACCCGCCCTGTGCCTCTTCGTGAGCTTCGTCGCGAGATTCCTGAGGGACTCGAAGCGGCGGTTTTGCGTTGCCTCAGACGGGAGCCGGCTGAACGCTTTGCCAATGTCGGTGATCTCGGCGCAGCGCTCGCCCCGCATGGGACGGCGACCGCGGCCGCGACGCTCGAGCGCATCCTTCGCGTTGCATGTGGGAGCCAGTCGGCGACGCCACTCATCGAGGGTTTCCACTTTTCTTCGACGGGGGGGGACGCGGAAACGCTGGCCCAGTCGTCAACCGGGGGCGCTGATGCTGGGCAGGTCGTGGCGCCGCCGTCGTCCGGGGCCCTCTCGGCGTCGCCGTCGCTTGATGCCTCGGCGTATGAAGCCATGGCTCGCCGGCTTTTAGGCCGGCCCGCGAGACTCCGCGCTGCACTCGCGACCGGAGCCATGGCTCTCTTGCTCGTCGGCAGCTTGGCCTACGGACTTGTGCGATTCCACAGTGCGCCTGAGCACCACGTCTTGCCCAAGCCGAGCGTGAGCGCGGTCGCCATGCAGGAGAATGAACCTCGCGATCCTTTGCGGATCAACATTCCGCTGCAACAGGCTTCGATGCCGACTGGAGAGCTCTCGACTGGGCGGGCTGTCCCCATTCCTCACGTTGGTTCGCCCGGAGAAGGCGCCGGACCGCTGGCGCCGCTTCCCGTTTCGCGAGCCTTAGGCGCGCGCGGTTCGGGCGGCGAGCGCCGCTCAAAGACCCCAGAGGCGGGGGCACCTGAGAGCGTGCCCCCGCCTCTGCCCGCGCAGCAGCCTGCTTCAACCCCGGAGCAGGTCACTGGGCAAAAGGAGCTCATTGTAAACTGCCATCCGCCGTACGTCATTGATCCCGAAGGGCACCGGCGATACAAGCCGGCCTGTCCCTAGAAAGAGCCGTCTCGTTTGAATTTCCCGCTGCCCGTTTGCCTTGGCGTGTCGCTCAGCCTTGTGACCAGCGACGCTTTTGCTGACCATACGGCTTGTTTCGACGCGGCGATTGAGGGACAGAGGTTGAACGACGAGCACAGGCTGATTGAGGCACGCGAGAAATTCCGCGTCTGCGCGCAGCAAGAGTGCCCGACGAGCATGCAGAGCGATTGCGCGGGCTGGCTTGAGGCCGTCGAAAAAAGCATCGTCACGGTCGTCCTCGTGGCTACGGATGCGACCGGGACCAGTCTTTTCGACGTCAAAGTCCGCATGGATGGCCAACCCCTCCTGGCCAAGCTCGACGGCCAGGCCATACCGGTGAATCCGGGGCTACACACGTTTCATTTCGAGCGGGCGGACGGAACGAGTGCGCAGCAGACGGTGCAGGCGAACGAGGGAGACAGAAACCAAAAGATTACCGTCGTGCTTACACGCGCGCCGGCGCACGCCACACGACCGCTCCCTGGCCCGCGCACCGAAACGATCGTTGGCCTGACCGTCGGCGCAGCTGGGTTCGTGGGGATCATCCTCGGCAGCGTGTTCGGGGCCCTCACCGCATCCAACGCCAATAAGCAGAAGTCGGACTGCCCGCCCTCCAGCTGTTCAACAGCGGGCCACGCGGAAGGCCTTGTCGACCACTCGATGGCGATCGCCGATGGAAGCGTATCGACGGCGGCCTTCATCGCGGGGGGAGCCCTCGTTCTAAGTGGGGCACTAATCGTCATTGCAACAGGCCACACGCCGCCGCAACCGATCGCCCATTCAGTCCGACTCTCCGCCGACGTGGGGGCGCGCGCCTGGTCGTTGTTACTGCGCCAGGAGTTCTAACGATGAAGCGTCGTACTGCTGCCCTTCTTTTCGTCCCCATTGCGACGGGGACAGCATGCGCAGACGTCGTCGGACTCACGAGCCTGCCCCTGCCGATCGAAGGCGACGCGGGCCTCGTCGACGTGGGCAACTCGGATGTGGCCGCCGACGACGGCAGCGCCGGCGTCAACGATGGCAGTCCCGACATCGACGACGGGGGCCCGGAGCCCAACGACGGCAGCGCCGACGCCAACGACAACAGCACGGAGCCCGACGACGGCAGCGCCAACGACGGCAGCGCCGACGCCAACGACGGTAGCGCCGACGCCAACGACGGTAGCGCCGACGCCAACGACGGCAGCGCCGACGCCAACGACGGCAGCGCCGACGCCAACGACGGCAGCGCCGACGCCAACGACGGCAGCGCCGACGCCAACGACGGCAGCCCCCCCGACGTCATCGACGACTGCTGCAACCAGGACGCCACCGGCGGGCCGGAACTGGACGCGACTGTCCAGGGCAGTTGGGTCCAGTTTGACAGCGGCGCCGCTCCAACTGTTGCCTATAATTTCACCCCCACGCTCGAAATCAACGTGGTTACGCTCGCGCCATTCTGGCTGAATGCCAACGACAACGCCTCCTTTTATTTATACGTTTTGACCTCGGCCCAAGATGCCGCGGGGGATTACCAGCTGCAAGCCTATTCCTCCGAAGGAACCGCAGGCAGTTGGACATCCCACGCGAACGAGTACTACGAAGGTATCGTCACCTATGATGCGACTGATGAATTCTACGTTGGCTGGGCAGGCGACGGTACCTTATGGAAAAATGACACCAATGTCGCTGTAGGCGTAACGAGCTTTGCGAACGCCGGATCCACTGCCCTTGGAAATCCGTGGGGCCTGTGCACGAGTAACCATCACGGATGCATGGGTGACCAGCCAGGTGGGTGGTGCGTGTACGCGGCCGTCAGCAGCGCGCTGAATGTCTGGACGGCTATGCCGTCGACCGGGGCCGAGCAAGTGACTGTGGACACCATCACCGGATCGACCTTTTACCTGGACCTTAATGGTCGAGTCTGGGGCAACGTTGCACTAACGAACCTTCTGTGCGACGGGGGAACTGTGACTTTCACGCAGATCGCAGCAAAGAATGGTTTTGCGTACGGCCTCTCAAGTGGCAACGTGTTCAAAGATTTGGGCGCATGCTGGACCGACTTGGCGGCGCCGGTCGGGACATCATTCAGAAGCATCGCCACCGACAACAGTGCGCAGCCTTACGAAACGGTGACACAGGTCTGGGCAAGCGACCAAGTGGGAACTATTTGGATATTTGAGTGAGGTCGGTCCCGCGGATCGCCGATCGACCGGACGGCGTGCGTGGAATCTCACTCGGCGCGATAGACGCTTATTCTCGTGACGACGACGGGGACGGCGGATTGATATTAAACTGTCGAATCAGTCGGTAAAGGTGCGACCGATGGATCCCAAGGGCTCTGGCTGCCGCGGAGACGCTGAGCGCCTCACGCAACGCTTGCTCGACCGCTCGTGCGGTGACGGGCGTTCTCTCTTTCGGCGCCGGGTTTACCTTCTGCTCGACATTTAGGCCGACCTGGGGTGCCAGTAGATTCGACTGGATCGGCACCGATTGGGCGCACGCATGGCGAGCGATACGTCGGATTTCGCCGAGCAGTTCGCGAACATTCCCAGGCCACGGTCGCAATATGCATTCCTCGACGAGCTGCGCATCGACTTCCAGCCCCGGCGCTTCGCTCTCAGCCGCGAGCTCAATCAGCCACGGAATTTCTTCCCGGCGCTCGCGTAGCGGTGGGAGGACCACTTGCGACTGGGTTACGCGATAATAGAGATCGCTCCGGAACTTGCCGTCGGCGACGGCTGCTCTCAGGTCGCGGTTCGTCGCCAAGCAGAAGGCAACATCGACCTCGAAACCTCGGGACGCTCCCACCGGCAGGGCCTCCTTGGTCTCGATGACTCGCAGAAGCTTTGCCTGCACCTCGAGATCCAGTTCGCCGAACTCGTCGAGAAAAAGCACTCCGCCCCCCGCGGACCGCACGTATCCGCGCGCCTCCGCGGATGCGCCGGAATAGGCGCCTTTCACCGTGCCGAAAAGGAGTCGCTCGGCGATCCCGGACGGGATGGCAGCGCAGTTAATCGCAATGAATGGACCCGTCGCCCGGGAACCCGCGCGATGGAAATGTCGCGCTCCGATTTCCTTTCCAGAGCCGCTCTCACCCGAAATGAGTAGATCCTTTCCGTCTGCCGCCGCGGCCGCAATTTCCACCAAGGCCGCGCGCAGTGTGGGGCCGCTGACGAAATCGGGGCCGCGCATCGGTAGGGCAGCGGCGAAAGGAACGACGTCGGCGACCAAGAGCGCCACGCTTCGCCCAAAGCGTACAACGGGGGGGTCGGCGCACGTTGCGGGGCCGATGGCCAAGCGGCCGTTGACGCTCGTTCCATTACGGCTTCCCAGGTCACGAACGGTCCAGCCCTCCGGGCCGTGCGAAACCTGCGCGTGTTCCCGCGACATCCGGGGGTCATGGATCGAAGCGCCTCGAGGGCAACTTCGTCCCAGAATCAACCCGTCGCCAGCGACCGCGAAAGAGAGAGACGTCGCCCGCCCCGCCGTGAACACGACGACGACGCCGGGAGTAGGACCTCGACGCGGACGGTTCGACGCGGCCGCGTCCTCCAGTGTGTCGATGGTCACGGAGTCGAATGTAGCTCAGAGCCCGCCTCGGTGGGGGCTTCGTAAACTCCGCGATCCACGTTTCGCTCCGCTCAGCGGAGTCCGCCAGCAGGAACAAGTCCAGGAAGGTCGACATGGTTTACGAGTCCGCGGACCATGCAGACATTCGGCGGCTCCGCTTCCTCTCTGTCGCCACCGCAAGGCATGTCTGCCAACCGATCGAGCGCACAGGTGGACGCGCTCCCGGCTCCGGCGGATCGACAGCCCATTTCCCCCTAGATCGAATCGCGACCACCTGCAGTATCGATCGGTCCGCCTGAAGTCAGTTATAGAACCAAATGTTGCCATCGGTATCGATGACCCAGACCGTACCGTTTTGCCCGATCGAAACCTTTTGGGCTTTCGCCGGACCGCCGGACTGAAGGGTCCACCCACTACCGTTCCACTGATATAGCACGTTGTTGGTTCCGACGATCCACGGCGGGCGGCCAATCCAGGCGCCCGCGTTCAGCTGATACATCTGCTGGTCCGTCTGCACGACCGACCCCGCACTGGTTCCGGCCGAAACGTCGAGCGCCTCCCCCCCCTGTTTTTGCCAGCCCGATCCCGACTGATAGTTATCAATTTCGTGGTTTGACTTTACTAACCACAGATCCGTACCGTCCGTGGATGCGGAGATTCTCACCCCTCCTTCACCCAGGCTGCTCCAGTCGCTCGGCTGGGTGACCCCCAGCCCGTTCGCCGAGATGTAGGGGACGTACCCGCCCTCCGTCGGGGTGCAGCCCGTGACGTAGACCGTGGGATATCCGGGCGAAACCAGATAACCATAACCGCCAGAGCCGGAAATGCTCGTCGCACAACCGAACAGTTGTGTCCACGATACCGTCGTCGTGCCGTTCGAACCTTCGATGTCGCTGACATACTGACCGAGAAAAATCGCTCCGGCCGAGTTCACGTACATGGGAATGTTTCCGTCAGAGGTCGCTATAGCAGCAATGTTCACCCCAGAGCCATTCGTGTGAATCCAGGCGCCCGCGCTCCCGCTCCAGGGGTCCCAGTAATAGACTCCGAGGTCTGTCTGTCCCGACGACTCGGGGCAGCCGATAATCCACGGGGAGGTGCCATCGCCCGCGGCGATGCTCGTGGCGCAGCCCGTCGGGACCTCGGTCCATTTCGGAATACGGAACGCCTGGACGAAAGAGGTGTACGCGCCTTGCGGCAGCGGCCCGTAAGTGCTGTTCGACGACTCGGCCGTCGTCCATGAGTTTCCGCAGTCAGGTATCTCGTATTGCGCGGAAAAAGGGGTCAACGCGCTGTAGGTGATATAGCCGGCGCCCGACAAGAACTGCGGCTGGCAGAAGGACTCCGCGCCGACGAGGTCGAGCTCGAAGGCGACGACGGGCGCATATTCTTGTGCACCCTCGCCGATGGAGTCCCCATTGACTGACGCCCAGCCGTCTCCGAGACAGTCTCAGCGACGCCAACGAGACACTCATCTGGCGCAAAGCGAACGCGCACTGTCGCGACGACGGATACCACTCGCGCAGCAGCGGGGCCGCACCGCCGCGCGGCCGCGAGCTCCTCTCGCGGAGAGTGGCCCCTCGCTTGCACGACAAGTGTGAGCAATCAAAAATGCAAAAGGTTCGAAAATGCGAAATCCTACTTCCCGCTACGAGCCTCGTGGGTGCCGCGGGGTACGCGCTGACGCCTCGCCAGCGCGACGCGCGGGTCCGGCTCCGACGACCAGCACATCGACCGAGCGCCGTCGCGTGATCTCTATGCCCCGGCGCGGTTACAAACCCGAAGCGTCGCGCAGGTCGTTTTGCGCGTGAGGTCGCCCATGTGGAGGCGTCCTGTCACCCGGCGGCGCCATCCTTGCCTTTACGGATACGGAACTCCATCGGTCGACGCGAGGTGTTGCGAGCGTCCTGGCCGTTTGGCCAACCGCCGGGCAGGTGGGGCCATGCTTATCGCGAGAGCGGATTCTGACAAAGAAGCGTTTGCGAATGAGCCGACTTCTTGGGTTCGGCGATGGTGAGGTGCCGTATGAATTCTTGCAACACGGGTGTTGCCATGAACCCGATAGCACGCTGTCCGGGCCGAGCGTGTGGCCGGCCCGGGGCCCGAGGGCACCATGCTGCGTGGGGCACGAACACTTTGACCATGATGCCCCTTCTCGCCGCCCTTGCGCTGGTCGCCGAGGCGTCGGCGTGCACGAGCGTTCTCGGCGTCACGAGCGTACCCCCGTCCGACGAAGACAGCGACATCCCAGCGACCGAAAACAGCTCGGCATCCGACACGGGCGTGGACGGCGGCGGTATCGACGGGATAGCGCCCGACGACGGCTCCGATAGCGCCTTCTCGCCTGGCGAGGGTAGAACACCGCAAGTGGGCCCGACGTACGCCTGTGGCCCGGCCGATGGTGGTCTGACGTGCACTTGTCCGGCCCAGGACTTCCAGCCGGCTCCCATCGACGAAGCCGGACAGCAGCAGACCCTCGTGCTGCCCCCCGATCCCGCGACCGTCACTCCTTACTCGAATGAGAGCGACTTCGACGTGCTCGCGATCGGGCGCTGGCAGAGGACGGCTGGGCAGGCGGAGCTCATCTGCGAAGAGTTCGGAGTCGAATTTACCGCGTATCATCAGCTCTATCCCGTGGTCTACGCAGACGACGGCTCCGTTCAAGTCCTCACCGCGCTCCCGCAGGGGACGTGGAGCATCGCGTTCACGGACGGCGGGACGCCCGCATCGCTCCTCTTCGGCATGCCAGTGAGTCTGACAATTACAGCACCAACATTTTACGACAACGGACAGCGGATGTACTTCGCGTTGGACCCTTGGCCCGCTGACTACATTCGAGTGCCGTAATCACGAAACGCCTTTGCTCGCCCCGGGAGAAGTTCGCCGTGTGGATCGCGCTCGCCTTGTCGTTCGTCGCGTCGTCTCCACCTTGCACCGTCGCAGCTGCCGCTGTCAGAGCCGAGTCAACGGGCTCGTCACCTTCGCGCCCTGCGGCCCACGCGGCCAAGGCTTCATCGTCGGGAGAGTGAGGTGCCCCACGCCTGGCTGCTGCGTGCCCTCTCGACGCTTTCCGGGCGGTTCCGCCGAAGGATGCGACGGCGCCGAGGACATCCGCCTCATCTTGGCACGCCGTGCTACTCTCTCGGAAGAACGCTGCTATGCCGAGCGGGCCCTCTGCGCCCTTCTAGAGGCTTCTGATCACGTGCGCCGCACGGGCTAAAGCGCACCCGATTACTCCGCGGCCTCGGCCGCTTCTTCGCACGGGAACTCGAGCACGAACGTCGCGCCCAGCCCGGGCCCGTCACTCGACGCAACCAACGAGCCGCCGAGTTCACGCGCGGTGTTGACCGCGGCGTGGAGCCCGAAGCCGTGGCCGTCTTTGCGCGTCGTAAAGCCGTGCCGGAAAATTTTTTCCAAATGCTCCGGGGCGATTCCCACCCCGTTGTCCGTCACGGAAATGGCGACAAATCCTTTGCGCGGCACACTCAGCCGCACCAAGACCCGTTTGGGCTCAGGCACCTTCGCATCTTTGAGTGCATGCTTGGCATTGCTCACCAGATTGACGAGAACCTGAAGAACCTTGTGCCTATCGACCATCATACGCGGCAGATCCAGGAATTGTCGCACCATCGCAATGCCCTCGTGCTCGAGGGTGCTGATCCGAACCGAATTTTCGATGAGCCCCGCGATGTCCGTCGCCTGGACGAAGTTGGATACGCCCGCGAATTCCTGCTGCACGCTGATAACGTGCTTGATGTGTCGAGCGTTGTTGCTGATGCCCTCGAGCTCCGCCAACAACTCGTCGCGCTCCGCGAGGAGGTAGGCGGCCAGATTCTTCAAATAGTTCGGGAGGCGCTGGCCTCGGGGATCCTCCTTTATGAACGACCCGAGATCTGCCTCGTGCTCGTGCAATAGCTCGGCGATCCGGCCGACATTCACCACCCGCGATTCGCTGAGTCGATCGAAGACAACGCGAACCGAAACCATGACGCTGTTAAGGACGTTGCCGACGTTGTGCAGAACGTTGGTCGCGATTTCGGCTTTTCCCGCCCGATGCGCCGTTTCGGCGAGCCGCTGGCTCATGTCCATGACGTCGGCCTGGGCTTTCTTGCGTTCGACGGCCTCCTTTCGGAGCGCGTCGTTCGCAACCGTCAGCTCGCGCGTGCGTTCGAGCACCCGCTCCTCGAGCTCGGACGCCTGTTGCTTCAGCAACGTCTCGCGTTCCTGATAGTAGTCGACGCGTCTGCGAAGCTCGGCGGGCGCAATTCGCATGCGCGCGAGCATCTTTGCGTAGACCACCGCGAGCGCCTTGGAGGTCTCGTCGTCCAGGCGATCTTTGTGCATCGCCGCGTGCGCGGATGCCGAGCCGATGGCTCCGGCGAGCGCTCGTTCGATCCGGCTATTGAACTCGGCCCATTCGACCGCCGTGATCCGTTCCTTGCCCGCGATCCCTGCTCCTTCGCGGCAGCGAGCGATCAGGGCGGTCGCCTCGGTCGAAGGAAAGTAGCGCGCGAGGAGCTGCTCGGCTTTCTCGCTCTCCTGTTTGGCAGACATCGTGGCCTGGCCGGTGTCATCGAGCTCGGTGTTGCGCCCGAGCGTCAAGAACTGGGCCGCGAGATGTCGCTCGGCCGCGGTCGCCGGAAAAAAGATGGAGCCTGCGACGTAGAGACCGATGTTGAAGAAGAGCGTCCAGATGACGCCGTGGGTCAGCGACGGAATGCCCTCGAGTCCAAAGAGTGCCGTTGGGCGGAGCGCCGAGATCCCCCAGGGACCCGCGGCCAGAATCGACGCGTCCATCCACCCGCTATGGACGAACGTGGGCATGAGGAGCGTGTAGTTCCAAACGATGAATCCTCCGGAAAGGCCGAGGATGGCCCCGACCCGACTTGCCTGCTTCCAGAGCAGGGCACCGAGGCTCACCGGGGCGAGCTGGAGCACCGCGGCGAACGAGATCATGCCGATGCTGACCAGCATGTAACTTTTGCCAACGCTGAGGACGAAGCCGAAGGCCGCGAATATGAAGATCGCAGCCAGGGCCCAGCGGACGCCGAGAAGGTGGCGGCGCAAAAACCCGAGTCGAGGGCTCTGGTCGATAATCGGCAGAAAGAGGTGATTGGACATCATCGTGGCCATCGTCATCGTCTCGACCATGATCATCCCCGTGGCGGAGGAGAAACCGCCTACAAAGACGAAGAGGGACACGGCGCGCTGGCCGGCGACGAGAGGGAGCGCCATGAGGGCCGTATCGGCGGCAGCTCCTTTCGGAAGGATGAGCATCGCGGCGACGGCCACGGGCACGACGAAGACGTTGATTGCGAGCAGGTAGAGCGGCGTGAGCCACATGGCCGTGCGCGTGTGCTTCACGTTCGAGTTCTCGACGACGCCCACGTGGAACTGACGTGGCAAGAAGGAGAACGCGGCCGTCGATAGCAGCATGTACGTCATCCAGGTGACGAGTTGCTCGCCGGACGCCTTTTGCATGAAGCCGAGCCGGGTCGGCAGGCCCGCCGCGAGTCGCGACAGAAACCCAGAGAACCCTCCAAAGGCCCATTCGGTGATGAGAACGCCGGCGACGAGGAAGGCGAGAAGCTTGGTGAGCGACTCCGCGGCGAGCGAGACCACCATACCCGGATGCCGCTCGGTGGGATCGAGGCGACGAAGCCCGAAGATGGCGGTGAAGGCAATCATCATGACGACGACCAGCGGCATGACCCAGCGCACACCACCGAGCGCGGAACCCGAACCGGCGGTCGCAAGGGCGAACGTGTCGCTGACCGACTTCAGCTGAAGGCTCGCGTACGGAACCGTTCCGAAGAGGAGCATGATCGTCACGAGAGCCGCGACGAGCCGCGACTTTGCATATCGGGCCGAAATGAAGTCGGCGAGGCTCGTGATGTGATGCGCCTCTTTGAGCCGGATGAGGCGGTGCAGAATCGCCGGCGCGAAGAACATGCCGATCGTCGGGCCGAGATAGACGGGCAAGAAGAGCATGCCGTCGACGGTGGCCTTCCCGATGCTGCCGTAGAAGGTCCAGGTCGTGCAGTACACGCCGAGCGACAACGCGTAGACGATGGGACTGTTGGTCCAACCCGTGCCGCTGGCCCGGCGACCCTCGCTGAATCGCGCGACGAGAAAGAGAAACGCGACGTAGGCGCCGACGACGACGACGACGTGTGTCGTACTAAGCATCGTCGTCCTGATCGATCGGAAGCTCGAAGCCGCCGGTCGCGTCGTCTTCCCCCATGTCTTCGCGCGCACGCGAAAACGCGAACAGCAAGCCGATGACCCCACACCAGGCGACGAAGAAGTACACGACCACCACGACGGGCCGGTCGAACGCCAGGAATGGCCAGGTGAACACGATCAGGGTGCAGATGGCGCCGAGGACCTGGAGCGCGGGTTGGGCAAGCGCACGGGTCATCGGGAGGTTGATTTCGGGACGGCGCGGTCACCGTTTTGACGTTGCCATTTGTCGGTGAGCTCGTGGACCATAGCGCGTACCTCGTGGGTCTCGAATGGTTTGCGCAAGAGGCGTAACCCCGTCCGGCCCAAACGCCGAACGACTTCATGCCACGAGTAGTCGGAGTAGGCGCTACAGATACACAGTTCGACCGCCGGGCAGACTTCGATGATGTGCTTAATCGTGTCGACGCCGTCCCAGCCCGGAGGCATACGCATGTCGACGATGACAAGCGCATAGGGGCGGTTCACACGGACTGCGTGCGTCACCATGACGAGCCCCCCTTGGCCCTGCAAAGCGCTATCGATTTCGTAGACTTGCTCTGCCGAGGTCGCCGGGCGCTTCTCTCCGAAGAGCACGCTCTCGTCGTCCTTGAGGCTCGCCGACGCGTGCGAAGACGGCGCCAAGATCTTCTGGAAGTCCTGATGAATCGCAGGAGTGTCGTCAATGATGAGGATGCGCCGATTCTTCAGAGGGAGCATGGGGTGACTCGAGCGGTGGATCGGCAGGCGGACGTAGTCCGCGCAGGCACCACACTTTCGATACGGTGCGTCGCGTTCTACTTTTCAGTTCGCGCTCATGATGCGAGCGTCGCTCGCGCGAGCGAACGACCCACTTCTGCCCCAAATACCGACACGCCTTACCAATTGAGTGCCTCGGGTCATCGTGCTTCGTGCGGTCGGTCGCCGGCTCGTTGTGGCCCATCGACAGAACGTCGCGGCGGCCGTGGACGAAGCGATCGATTTCGCTCGGGGCCAATGCCCCCTCCCCATGATGCCTATTCGCTCTGCGGCCGCTCGTCGCCGCCGGCGACCTTTCATCCTCGTCTTGCGACCGTGGACGAAGCGATCGATTTCGCTCGGGGCCAATGCCCCCTCCCCATGATGCCTATTCGCTCTGCGGCCGCTCGTCGCCGCCGGCGACCTTTCATCCTCGTCTTGCGACCCTCCATCGGAAATGACGGGAGCCGGCGCCGAGGCGGTGGGACAAGGGGCCTATGGAGGTTTCGACATGATGTCCCGTCTTCTTCTCCTCGCACCGTCCACCCTCGCGCTCGTTACATCCGCGGCCGGCTCGGCTCGCGCACAGGAGGCGGCCGCCCCCTGGGGCGCTCCGAACGGCGGGGCCGTCAGCATCGGCTACGCGAACGGCCTGTGGGGGAGCGCCTTTGCGCAAGCGCTCGTCATCAAGCTTCCCTTGCACCCGCACTTCGGCTTCGTGGTCCGGCCGATGGCCGTCTATGAGGAGTCATCGCGCGTCGATGTGGGGGGCCGTGTCGAACTCTACGGAGCGTCCCCCGTGTTTCTGAACTTCGCCCGCATCTACGGTGGCGGCGGAGTCCAGGTCTTCGACGCGGTCGCCGGACTGCCGAGCGCGAAACCCACCGTTGGTGGCGGAGGCCACTTCGGCTTCGAGTTTTTCTACACGCCGCGTAGCTCCTTCTTCATCGAGGTCGGGGGCACGTCCCCGCTCCAGGGGAGCGTTGGCGGCGGAGGCTCGGCGATCGCCGGCGTGACCTTCTACCCGTTCGTGTCGTTCGAGCCTCCCGTCCGCGCGGCTGCGCGCTGCCCGATGCTCGTCCCTCCGAGCTCGTGACGCCGCTCGCGTCTTGCATCAGAGTGCGCCGATGCCCTCCGAACCCGATCCCAGCGCCCGGCCGCGGGCCGTCCGCGCGGCGGCCCTGCGCGCGCTGGGCCTCGGGACCATCCTCGCCGTGCTGTCGGGGGGAATCGCCACGCTGGCGAGAGGCGCCCTGAGCAGCGGGACGTTCGCGGTCGGCGTCGGCATCGGCATGAGCCAGGTCGTGGTCGTCGGAGTTACGTCAGCCGCGCTGTTCACGGCCATTGATCCGCGGCTCAAGCGCATGCCCAGGCTGCGCCGCTGGGCGATCATCGTCCCAACGCTCCTCGCCCTGTCGCTGCTGGGCGGCCTGGCCGCGGGGGCCATCCTGCTCGCGGCCGGTGGCACGGGCGGCTCGGGCGCGTTCGTCGTCCGGTGGCTGCCCGGCGCCGCGATCACGTTCGTGCTGACGCTGCTGATCGTCCTGACAGTGCTGTCGTTCGACCGCCTGGGGGAGCTGCTGCGGGCGACGACCGCCACGCTCCTCCGGGCGGACATCGATCTCGCTCGGGCTCAGCGACTTGCGTTCGAGGCGCGCCTGGCGTCGCTCGAGTCGCGCGTGCGTCCGCACTTCCTCTTCAACTCGCTCAACGCTGCCCTCGCGCTCATCCCCGACGACGCCGGGGCGGCCGAGCGGGTCATCGAGAGGCTTTCGTCGCTGCTTCGCGCATCGCTCGACGCCGATCCAAAGCTCCTCGTACCGCTCGGCCGGGAGATGGAGCTCGTTGCCGACTACCTCGAGATCGAGCGCGTCCGGTTTGGTGCGCGTCTGCGCTTCTCGTTCAACGTCCCCGCCGGACTCGAGAGGACCGAGGTGCCGCTCTTCGCCGTGCAGTCCCTCGTCGAGAACAGCGTGAAGTACGCTGTCGCCCCGAGCCCCGAAGGCAGCTCGGTGCGCGTCGTCGCGGACGCGCGGGAGGGACGCATTACGATCGCCGTCGGCGACGACGGCCACGGCTTCCCGGCCGAAGCGATCTCCGAGGGGCATGGGCTCCACACTCTGCGCGAGCGCCTCGCGGCCCTCTTCGGCGACCGCGCGACGTTGACCGTGGGACTCGACGAGCGCGGCAGGAGTCGGGTCGCCTTCGAGGTGCCGGCCGCCGCGGAGGCGCGATGAACCGCGTGCTGCGCGCGTTCATCGTCGACGACGAGGCGCTGGCGGTCCGGAGGCTGCGCCGCATGCTCGAGGCGACCGGTCGCGTCGTCGTGGCGGGCGACGCGACGGATCCGCGCCAGGCCGCGCGCGCCATCAGGGACGCCCGACCGGACGTCGCGTTCCTCGACGTCGAGATGCCGGTGGTGACCGGCCTCGCCCTGGCCTCGTCGCTCGACGTCCCTCCGTGGGTCGTATTCGTCACGGCCCATGCGCGCTACGCGCTCGAGGCGTTCGGCGTGGCCGCGCTCGACTACCTCGTCAAGCCTGTGCGTAAGGCCGATCTCGACCGCGCGCTCGACAAGGTCGACCGGGCGGTTTCTGTGCCCAAGGCCGACGCGTCCGCCGCGTCCGTCGCGCTGCGGGCGTCCCCATCCACGCTGGCCCCCGCCCAGCCCGGCCGCATCGCCGCGCGCTCCGGCGCGAAGCACATCGTGCTCGATCTGGCTCACGTCACGCACTTCGGTGCCGACGCCAGGCAGACCGTCGCCTTTTGCGGCGGGGCCGGTCTCGATGTCGACGCGACCCTCAACGCCCTCGAGACCCGCCTCGGGCCGGGCTTCCTGCGCATCCATCGTGCAGTCCTCGTGAACCTGGCCTGGGTGCGCGAAGTCGAAGCTCGGTCGAGCGTTGGCGCGTGCGTGCGCCTGGGCGACGACCGCGCCACGGAGTTGCCGGTGGCTCGCGACCGCATCCGCGAGCTCAAGGACAAGCTGGGGATCGGCGAGCCGAGGAGTGAAGGCTAGTGACGGCGGACCATCGGACGAATGATGCGGTACTTGAACGGGCTTGATTCACGCGCCGGAACACGCGTTTCCGAGCAAGCGCGCCCTGCCCGGGTCATTCGTGCCGGGAACCCCGTCGCGCCGATGTGTCGAATTGCTCGTCGCCGACCGACCCAAGCGCATAAGGTCTCCGCGGGAGAGCATCGGCAAAGCGGGACCGTGGTTCAGGCGAGTGACGCGAGCAGCGAGGCGACGGGCCCGGGGGGCGACGGCTCGTTCCTGATTGCCGCCGTCGGCGCTTCGGCCGGAGGACTCGCGCCGACCGGCGAGCTCTTGCGCGAGCTCGGCGCGAAACCAGGGATCGCGGTCGTGGTCATCCACCATCTCGATCCGGCTCACGAGAGCAAGCTTGTCGAGATTTTGTCGCGAACGACGAGCATGCCGGTCGCGGCTGCGAGCGATGGGGCCCGCATCGAGTCTGACCACGTATATGTCGTTTTGCCCAACGAAGAGTTGCTCATCCACCAAGGGATCTTGAAGGTCACGCCGCGGCTCCCGGAGGCGGGCCTGCACCCGCGGCGCCCCTCTCGCGGCCTCAGTCGCCCTGCGCCTCAAGCGCCACCGGCTGCCATTTCTCCCACCCCTCCAGCCGTTTCGCGTAATCCGCCTTGGCGATCCCGAGGGGCGCGGCGCCGAAGAAAACACGGAGCGGCGGCTCCTTCGCGTCGACGACCTTGAGCAGCGCGCGCGCCGAGGCCTTGGGATCGCCCTGCTTGCCGATGCGCGCCTTGCGCTGCTCCTTGATCTTCTCGCGGAGCTCGGCGTATTCGGGCATCTCCTTCGCGCGTTTGGCCGACGATCCACCCCAATCCGTGTCGAAGCCGCCCGGCTCGATGAGCGTGACGTGGATGCCGAAATCCGCGACCTCCTGGGCGAGCGCCTGGGTAAACCCTTCGAGCGCCCACTTGGATGCGTGGTACGCACCGATGCCCGCGAAGGCGGAGATCCCGCCGATCGAGGAGACCTGGAGAATGTGCCCGCCCTTCTGCTTCCGCAGATGGGGAAGCGCAGCCTGGGTGACCCAGAAGGCGCCGAAGACGTTCGTCTCCAGTTGATCGCGAAGCTCCTTCTCCGAAAGCTCTTCGATCAACCCGAACTGCCCGTAGCCCGCGTTGTTGATCACAATGTCCAAGCGGCTGAGCTGCTTCTGCGCCTGGTCGACCGCGGCGAAGCACGCCGAACGGTCCTGCACGTCAAGCGCGAGCGGGAGAATGCGATCTCCGTATTTGGAAACCAAGTCCTCGAGGGCGCCCGTGTCGCGCGCGGTGGCGGCAACGCGGTCGCCACGGTCGAGGGCCGCGATCGTCCATTCACGTCCGAAGCCGCGCGATGTGCCGGTGATGAACCACGTCTTGTTCGCCATGTTGAGCTCCTCGATTTGAAGGGCGGGCAGCCACCTCTACTACAGAGTCTGACTCTGGGCTCTCCTCGATGCGGCTACGTCGGCTCGACGGCGTAACGAAGGTGCACGAGCCGTGTTTCGAGCGTCTCGTTCGACGTGAGCCGCGTCGCCGGCCCGCCACCAGCGCGCATGCAGCTCAGGTGTCGTGAGGGCTCGCCAGACCGCGGAGGGAGCGTGCGAATAGACGTGCTCAAGGTGGATAACGTTCGGTCCAGTCATTGGCTCGCTTCCTTGTCGAGTAGGTCTTCGAGCGCCGCGAGACGCCGTTTCCAGTGCCGGGTGAACCCGTCGATGTACGAGTCCACCTCGGCGAGGGGCCGCGGGTCTGGTGGTAGTACCGCTCTCGCCCGCGTGGCTCTTCCCGTACGAGTCAGGCGTTGGTGCAAGAAAGCGTTGGTACAGGGGTTCGCAAGGAACTCGCGCCTCTTGAACATCGGAGCGCTGACCCCGTACGATGGACGGCAGGCTGGCGATCGGCGCCGATCACTTTCGTGGACGCCAGCGTGGAAGATACCGCGTCGCGCTTCGCGGCGCTCACGGCGTTCGCTCTACCTTTCTACGAGCTCGCATCTGGCGTAGGCCCGGACCGAGCACCCGAGCCGGGAGGACACCTTGGTCTACGACGTGATTATCGCGGGAGCCGGCCCCGTCGGCCTCTTTCTCGCCTGCGAGCTGCGGCTCGCCAAGCTCTCCGTGCTGGTGCTCGAGAAGCTCGCGGATCCACATTCGCCGCTGAAGGGGCTCCCGTTTGGACTGCGAGGCCTCTGGGGGCCCAGCATCGAGGCGTTCTACCGCCGCGGGCTTCTGGAGCCGATTGCTGCTGAGGCGCGTGCCGCGGGTGCGCCCGGCCAGCCGAGCCAGGTAACGCCCGGGGGAGCGCAGCGCGGGCCGGCAGGCCACTTCGCGGGCGTCCAGTTCGACCACGCCAACATCGACACGGCGAGGTGGACGTATCGCCTGCCGGGCCCGTCGTCCACGCAGCTCGGAAGCGCGATGGAGGCGATCGAGCGCGTGCTCGCAGCTCACGCGATCTCCGCCGGCGTCGAGATAAAACGCGGGCACGGCGTCGACATCTTCGAGACGAAGAACGATGCCGTGACGGTCCATTCTGGCGCGGAACGCTTTCGCGCGCGCTTTTTGGTCGGATGCGACGGCGGTCGCAGCACCGTCCGCAAGCAAGGCGGCTTCGAGTTCGTCGGGACCGAGCCGGAGTTCACGGGTTATTCCGTCCACGTCGACATCGTGGATCCCGAGAAGCTCCGGATGGGCAGGCAGACCACTCCGACTGGCAATTACACGCAAGCACAACCCGGGTTTCTCGCGTTTGCCGACTTCGACGGCGGCGCTTGCCATCGCGCAGAGCCGATCACGCTCGAGCACGTGCAGACGGTGCTGCGGCGCGTATCCAATACGGACGTGACGCTCACTGCACTCCATCTCGTGTCGACCTGGACCGATCGCTCGTTCCAGGCGACGACGTACCGCAAGGGGCGTGTGCTCCTGGCCGGAGACGCCGCCCATATTCATTCACCGCTCGGAGGGCAGGGCCTGAACCTGGGGCTCGGAGACGCCATGAACCTCGGGTGGAAGCTCGCGGCGACCCTCCGAGGGGATGCCCCCGATGGCTTACTCGACAGTTACAGCACCGAGCGACATCCGGTCGGAGCGCGCATTCTCGATTGGACGCGGGCTCAAGTCGCGCTGATGCGACCTAGCTCGCGCCCGCTCCAGGCCGTCGTGCGCGACCTCATGGATACGCGCGATGGCGCGACCTATTTCGCGGACCGTATCTGGAGTGTGTCCCTCCGCTACGACCTCGGCGATGAGCACCCTCTCGTGGGGCGCAGTTGCCCGGACTTCCAGCTGGAGGACGGAACGAGGCTCGGCACATTGCTACGAGCGGGCAACGGTTTGCTCTTGGAATTCGGCCGGCAGCCGTCGCTAAGAGCGCTCGATGGGCTCTGGGGCGACCGTGTCAGGTACGTGGCGAGCGACATCAAGGATCGCCTTGGCCTTCTCGCACTGCTCGTCCGTCCTGATGGGTTCGTTGCATGGGCTAGCGATACGACCCCCCGTCCCGAGGACGTCGCACGAGCCGCGACGAGATGGTTCGCGAGCTGCGAACGTCACGCCATCCGTAGCCGAAAAACTCACTTGGACTAGACCGGCCCGCCGCTGGACTCGTCTCCGCGCGCCCTGCCAGATACCCGAGGAGGCCCCCGGCGAACGAATCGCCCGCCCCCGTCTCGGGGTTTGCGGCCGGATCCGCTCGTACATCATAGGTGCGATACGATATCGGAGGAGAGATCACGAGCTCGAGCTCCTCACCCGAGATCGGCGGGTCGGCGCCGAGCAGGACGAGCACCGCGTCGATGTGTGGAACGAACTCGCGCGTGGCTGCGGTGTTCCCGGAGACAAGAAGCGCCCCTCGTCGACGCTGCGACGCTGCGTCTCGTTCAACACGGCGCCCCCGCGATGGCAGCTCTCCAGGTCCGGCGCACGTGACCCGGCGTCGTTCAGTCCCTGTAGGTAGTCAGAGCGTCGCCGAGGCTGTCCTTCAGCGGGCCCAGCCATGGTTCATAATTCCTCCACTGGTCGACGCCTTCGCGGTTGATGGGCCGCCGCACCTGCTCCGAACTGGCTGTGCGCACGTTACGCTCAGTCTTGTGGAACTCCAGGCAGGCGGGCTCGAAGCGCAGGCCACAGAAGTCCAGGACGCGGCGCACGTTGCCCTCGAGGTTCTCCACCATGTCTTCGTGTTGCACCGTCAGGACCCACCCCGGCAACACCTCGTTCCAGTGCCGCATGAGCTCGAGATAGTTGCGGTAGTGGTGCGCGACGTCCGCGATGCTGTAACTAAACTCCTGCCCGCCCGAAAACAGCTGCTTGAGGTTGCTGAAGCAGCAGGCCATGGGTTCGCGCCGGGCGTCGATGATTTTCGCATTCGGCAGCATCAAGTGGATAAGGCCGATGTCGCGGAAGTTGTCCGGCAACTTGTCGATGAAAAACGGGCGCTGCGTCTGGCGGTAGATCCGCGTGTCGGCCATAAAGCGTTCGCCGAACTTGCGGAAGTCCTGCGGCCCCAGCTCGGCCAGTACGCCCGGGTAGCGCGGGTTCTGAAGGTTCGTGCCGCGGCCGCGTAACGCCATCACGATGCGCTGGATGTCCGCCAGCTCCTGGGTGCCCTCGACCTCTGAATGCGACGCCAGGACCTGTTCGATGAGTGTCGAACCGGCCCGCGTCAGCCCCAGGATGAAGATGGGATCCGCGTCCGCGAAGCCCCAGCCCCTGCGACTGTAGAAGAATTCCCGTGTGCACACCCGCTTCGACTGCTGGACGTGGGCCTCGGCAAGCCTGGGCAGGTAACGAACTTCCGCCTGCTTGAGCCCATTGCCGCGCTCGTAGTACGACCAGGAGTCGGCGTAGTCATTCTGGTCTTCCAGTGCCTTGCCGAGCGCGAAGCACAGGTGGTAGCGGTCCACAAGGGACACGGCGGGTGCAGCTTCGGCCAAGCGCATGCGCGCGATGTCGTCGAGGGAAAAGTGATAAGTCTTGAGGTTCGCCAGACCCCACCAGGCCTCGCCCGATTCCGGCCAGGCAGCGATGGCCGCACGGTACCCCTGGATTGCCTCCGTCTGGTGCCCCTTGGTTCTCAGGGAAAACGCGATCCACATGTGCAGCTCCGCGGTTTCCTGTCCCGGTTGGGCATCGCCCAGCAGCCGACGGTACAGGCTGATCCCGGGCTCATAGTCACCCAACCTGATACAGACCTCTCCGTACTGCCGGAGGTAGGCTCTGTTACCCGGATCGAGCTCGAGCAACTGCTGGATCTCCTGGCGAGACTGCACATACTTGTGTTGATCGAGCAGTGCGCGGGCGTAGTCGGCACGCGCGGCGCGGTAACCGGGGGCCCGTTGTACGACTGCTTGCAGCAGCTGCTCGGCATCGGCCCGCAGCCCGCGGGCGATGCAGATGCGCCCCAGCAGGCGCATGGCCTCGATGTGCTCGCCATACTGCGCCAGGTACATCCGCAAGACGCGCTCGGCGTGGACAAGCTCCCCGTCAGCGAAGCGGCTGCCGGCCTCGATGATCTCGGGGGGCAGGTTGCGCAGCGTGCCGAGGCGGTCTGCGATCCTGGCCGCGTTCTCTTTATCCCCCATCCCCAAATACAGAGTGTGCAGCATCTGCCAGCTCGCGGGCAGGGCGGCGTTGATGTTCACGGCCTGCCGGAAGGCGTCGATGGCTTTCGGGGCATCGCTCAGAGCGGCGTAACAGTGGCCACGCTCCTCGTACAAGCGGCTGTAACGGGGATGCAGCTGCTGCAGCCGCTCCAGTACGCCCAGCGCCTCGTCGAAGTGGTTGAGCAAGCGCAAGTTCATGGCCTGCAGGTAAAGCTCGCCGCGGTTCTGCAGGAATTGCGGCAGCAGTTCGGCTACGGAATTCATGAGGACCGCAAATCAAGGAGGGGAAAGAAACGCAACGGTCGGCACTTCCCGGCAGATGATTCTACAGCAACGCCCAGGCGAGAAACGCAACGGTCGGCACTTCCCGGCAGATGATTCTACAGCAACGCCCAGGCGAGAAACGCAACGGTCGGCACTTCCCGGCAGATGATTCTACAGCAACGCCGAGGCGAAAACTTGTAGTCCGGCCGCAGGCTAACAGCGCACCCCGAAAGAGCTGCCTTGTACGATGCCGTGATCGCGTCACAAACCTTTCACTGCGACTCAACAATCCGGCTCTAAGCTCGGAATGCGGCCACATCGCCGCAGGTCGTCGCTACCACTTCGTTGAAATCAACACCTGGATTGCGGTCCGGGAAGGGGATATTTTGTGGCAAATGATCGCAAGCTGACGGATCGCCGTCAATTTTTGCAGCTGATGGGCCTGGGCTCGGCCGCCTCCGTCCTCGACTCGTCCATCGCCAAGGCGCTGACCATCCCGGCGAACTTCAAGACCGGCACCATCATGGACGTCGAGCACATCGTGATCCTGATGCAGGAGAACAACTCGTTCGACGAAGTATTCGGTACCCTGCGCGGCGTGCGCGGCTTCTCCGACCCGCGCGCGGTCAAGCAGAAGAACGGGAACCCCGTGTTCCTGCAGCCCGCCGCGCCGACGTTCGGCGCTCCCGCCACCGGCTATGTGGAGAACGGCGTGACCTACGGCTGGCCCGCCAATCAGTTCGGCGGTGTGACCACCGATCTGGTGGTGCCGCCATTCCAGATCAACGCGTCGGCCGCAACGGCGGCGAACGCACCTTCCGCCACCCTTCCGACCGACAGTTTGAATCTGGTGTACCGTCCTGGACTGGACCACGGCTGGCCTCTCGGCACCGAAGCTCGAGACGGCGGTGAGTGGGATGGGTGGGTCTCGGCCAAGAACCCCCTGACCATGGCGTACCGCGAGCGCCCGGACGTTCCGTATCACCGCGCGCTGGCCGATGCCTTCACGGTCGGCGACAACTACTACTGCTCGTTCCGTGGTCCGACCAACGTGAACCGCTGCTACCTGTGGACCGGTTGCAACGGCAACATTCCGGGCAACATCCTGCCCAACGGTACCCCAACCGCGCAAGGCACCAACGGCCATGGCGGCGGCATCGTGCTCGGCAACGGTTATGTGAATGGTTATCCGCTGTCGTGGCCGACCTACCCGGAGCTTCTGGAGGCCGGCGGTGTCAGCTGGCGCATCTACCAGGATATCGTGGGTGACTCGGTGTCGACCCCGACCGTCATCACCAACGATCAGGGCAGCGGGCCGATCCCCACGAACTCCGCTGGTCAGCCGGTCTGCAATGGCAGCTTCGTCGGTAACTACACGGACAATCCGGTGTTGTACTTCCAGCAGTACGCCTACGCGCCGGCGAGCTCGCCGCTGTTCCAGAAGGGCGCGACGGGCACCGCCCTCGCTTATAACACCCCCGCGCTCACGGCGTCCCGCACAGCCTGGGAGACCTGGGCCGAGGGCCTGTTCGCACAGTTTCAGAGCGACGTAACGAACGGCACGCTGCCGCAGGTGTCCTGGCTGGTCGCCCCGTACGGCTATTGCGAGCACCCGGCCGCCCCGAACGGCTACGGTGCGTGGTACATCTCTCAGGTCCTTGAGATCCTGACTCGCAACCCGGAGGTCTTCAGCAAGACCGTGTTCATCGTCAACTACGACGAGAACGACGGTTCATTCGACCACCTGCCGGCGCCAGTCCCGGCGATCAGCACGGACGGTTCGGACGGCGCCACGACGATCACCGCCGACTACGAGCAGGTGCCGGGTTCGCCTGCGCTGCCCATGGGCTTCGGCTTCCGTGTGCCGTTCCTGGTCATTTCGCCCTGGAGCAAGGGCGGCTACGTGAACTCCGAACTGTCGGATCACACCTCGGTCATCAAGTTCATCGAGAAGCGCTTCGGGGTCTATTGCCCGAACATCACGCCCTGGCGCCGTGCAGTGAGCGGCGATTTGACCTCCTTTTTCAACTTCGCCAATCCCAACGGTCCCGTCGCGCAGCTGCCGGACACGTCCGCCTGGCTGCCGGAGGAGCTGTCCTCGGGTGGCGGTTCCAGCCTGACACCCTCATCGGTCTCGCAGATCACCTTGGGCATCCCGACGCAGGAGCGAGGCGTACGCCCGGCGCGCGCGCTGCCGTACGACCTGGAGGTCACCGCCGCTGTGAACGCCGCCGCCGGCACCGTGACCCTGACGTTCAGCAACACCGGCCGTACGGCCGCGGTGTTCTCGGTGCGCTCGGTCAACGCCGCGGACGCTGTCCGTGCCTACACCGTAGAATCGGGCAAGTCGCTGTCTGGCACATGGGACATTGCGCTGGTCTACGGCCTGTCGGTCTACGGTCCGAACGGCTTCCTGCGTCAGTTCAACGGCAGCCACGACAGCTCCGCCGCGCAGCTTGGCGTTACTGCGACGCACGGATTCGTGGGTTGCGGTTCTCTCGTGCTGGAAATCGCCAACCTGACAGAAGGCAAGGCGAGCGTCACGGTGACGGACGCCTATACGGGTAAGATCCTCCCAGCGTTCTTTACCGGCCGGGACAAGGAAATTGTGTACGACTGGTCGTTGGAAGAGTTCCACGGTTGGTATGACCTCGTCATCAGGGTCGAGGAGGACCCGACCTTCGAGTATCGCTTCGCGGGCCACATCGAGACCGGCCGCGAGAGCATCTCCGATCCGGCGATGGGCGGCCTTGTCACCCTGAAGGTTCCTGTCTGATCTGAGGCGATGAGCGGGGTGTGCCGCCGGCGGCCGATGGTCCAGCCGCGGCGGACACCTCCCTATGAGGCCTCGATGAAGCCTACTGGCTCTGGTCGTTTTTTTTGCGCGCGCCGAGTATTCAGAACTATCGCGCATGCTTTTACTTGACCTCCCCGTCATCAAACGGTGGACGATTCCTCGCGCCATGAACTCATCCGTTCCAGTGGAAGTGTCGATCGAACAAGTGATCTGCGCCTCGTGCGTGCGACGGGGCGAACGGGTGCTCAAAGGCCGTGCCACGCCTCGCCGAGGCGGTGGCCTGACCTGTGTGAAATTTTGACGACCCAAACGGCGCCGCTGGAGCAGGAGATTCTTCGTCTGCAAGAACTTACGCGAACACGTGATTACGTTGCGGCGCTGGCAGGAATCGACCTGCTGCTGGCTCGGCACCCCGAAGACCGTGACCTCTTGTACCTGGCGGCGATGAACTTGCGCTGTCTGAATCGGGTCGCGGACGCGCTCGAACACCTTCGACGCCTGGAGCAGCATCACCCGCGATGCAGCCGACTGTACCAGGAGCGCGGCCACTGCTACCTGGCACTGAGGGATGCCCCCAGAGCCATCGAGGCATTCCGGCGCGGCGTCGAAATGAACCAGGCGCTGCCCGACAGCTGGCAAATGTTGCACGGTCTGTACCATGTGACCGGAGACCAGCAGAACGCCGCCTCCGCAGCCGAGCACATCGCGCTTTTAAAGAAGCTGCCGCTGCCCATCATCCAGGCGGGCAGCATGTTTTCTGACGGCGAGTTGACGGCGGCGGAGAGCATCGTACGCGCCTACTTGCTGCAGCAAGGTCATCATGTCGAGGCCCTACGTCTGCTGGCCCGCATCGTCATCCAGCGCGACGCGCTGGATGACGCCGAACGGTTGCTGCAATCCGTCCTGAAGCTGGCACCGGACTACGGGGCAGCGCGAGCCGACTACGCCGGTGTGCTGAACAAGCGGCAGAAGTATCTGCAAGCGCGGCGGGAAACGGACACGCTACTGCAGCTCGAGCCCGGCAACCGGGATTATCTGAAGCTGTACGCGGCGGCCTGCGTCGGACTCGGCCATTACGAGCCCATCATTCGCCTGTACCGCCAGATGCTGGCGGAAGGCGCTGCAACCGGAACTGAGACCGCGGACTTGCACCTGTGGCTGGCAGACTTGCTGAAAACCGTCGGGCGGCAGCCGGAAGCCATTCAGGAGTATCACGCGGCCATCGCCGCCTTGCCGGACTCGGGCGAGCCCTGGTGGAGCCTGGCCAACCTCAAGACCTACCGCTTTGCCGACGAAGAGATCGCGCGCATGCGCACAGCGGAAGCTGCGCCGGCCACCTCCTTGATAGCCCGATACCACCTGTGCTTTGCGCTGGGCAAGGCGCTGGAGGACCAGGGCCGATATGAAGAGTCCTGGCAATTTTATGAGCGTGGCAATGCCCTCAAGCGCGGCGAGATTCGCCACCTGCCCGGGCGCGCCGAGGCCCACACCCGGCTGTCGAAGCAGGTGTGCACGAAGGAATTCTTCGCGGCACGGCAAGGGTGGGGCGCGGGGGATCCGGATCCCATTTTTATCCTTGGCCTACCCCGCTCGGGCTCCACGCTCATCGAGCAAATCCTGGCTTCGCACCCCCAAGTCGAGGGCACCCATGAGCTCGCTGATATCCAACGCATTGTCATGGATCTGCGGGGTCGGGGCACGGACCTGGATAAGCCCGGCTATCCAGGTGTGCTGACAGAGCTAACCGCGGAGGAGTTCAAGTGCCTCGGCGAACGCTTCTTAGCTGAAACGCGGGCGTACCGTCAGACGGGGCGCCCGTTCTTCATCGACAAAATGCCGAACAACTTCCGCGATATCGGCCTCATCCATCTGATGCTGCCGAACGCCAAGATCATCGACGTCCGGCGCGAACCCATGGCCTGTTGCTTCGGCAATCTCAAGCAGCTGTTCTTCAGCGGGCAGGAGTTCAGCTACAGCATCGATGATGTCGCACGCTACTACCGCACCTACCTTGAAATCATGCGGCACTGGAGCGTGGCGCTGCCCAGGCGGATTCTGACCATGCATTATGAAGACGTGGTAGACGACCTTGAGGGCACCGTCCGCCGCGTCCTTCACTTCTGCGGTCTGGCCTTCGAGCCGGCCTGTCTGGAGTTTCACAAAACCCATCGCAACGTGCGCACAGCGAGTTCCGAGCAGGTGCGGCAGCCCATCAGCCGCGAAGGTGTCGACCGGTGGCTAAACTACGAACCCTGGCTTGCTTCTCTGCGGACCGCTCTGGGCGATGCGATGACCTCCTACCGAGACTGATCTGGCTTTGCTCTCGGTTGCCTTGTTCGCAAGCGCCGCCATCGCTCTCGCCGTTGCATCGGGAAGACCGCGGTGGCGCTTGCGGCCAATCGGCCAATCGAAGGACGACGTCATGTTGTGGCGTAATTGAAGAAGAGCGCCTTACGTTCCCATGTCCGTTCCACGTCAGATGCGAGCCGCACCAGCGCGTCGGCGACGTCGCAGTACGATGCGCTGCCGTGCTGGATGTTGTTTTCCGTGGGCTCCGCGCGCAGCGTGCCACGGGACGGCCGCTCCACCATCTGCCCGAGGCGCGCATAGACGAATCGGAACGCGGGCGGCGCCCCTTCGAAGCACCAACGGACCCAAGCCTCGGCCTCGGCCCAGGCTTTCCGCGCGGCGACGTTACGAATCACCCACGCCAGCGCCGCCACCGACCACTTTTCGATCGTCCCCCCAGGCTCGGGTAGGAGCTGACCGCCGACGATGACCATCACGCAATCGGCCAACCGCCCCTCGGCCTCGAGCGCCTCCACCGTTGCCTTCGTGAAGATCGAACGGTCCGCGTTGTTGGCCGGCTGGCCCTTGGCGTGACCGAACGAGAGCGCGCTCGATGCGTCCACGATGGCGTCGGGCCGCGACGAGCGAACGGCCGCCGACACGGCCGCCGCGTCGCAGAGATCCCCCTTGATCACCGTCACCTTCGCGCGCGCCGCCTCAGGCACCTTGCCGGGATTGCGCACGAATGCCGCGACGGCCCAGCCCCGCTCGAGCGCGCGCTCCATCACGAGGCGTCCGGCCTTGCCGGTGGCCCCGTAGATCAACATGGTTCTCATCGGAGCGACCGCGTGAATCGTTTCACACCCACTCGAGCTTCTCGAGGTCGGCGAGCAATCCCGGTCCGGTCGGCTGCCAGCCCAGCGCCGCGCGCGTCTGCTCGCTCGCCGAGCGGATGTCTTCGCCTGCGAGCGTGGCCATCCACCCGAAGTAGCCCGGCGCCTCGTCGGCCGAGATCGAGCGAACGGGTACTCGCAGTCCCTTCCCGAGGACGTCCGCGATCGCGCGCAGCTGCACGCCTTCCTCGCCCACCGCGTGGTAGCGCGCCGTCGCGTTCCTCTCGAGCGCGAGCCGGTAGAGCCGCGCGACGTCCTTCACGTGCGCTGCCGACCATTGGTTCGATCCATCGCCGACGTACCCCACGAAGCCCTTCTGGCGCGCGACCTCGATCACGAACGAGACGAGCCCCGCGCGGCGCGTGTCGTGCACCTGCGGCAGACGCACGATTGCGACGCGCACCCCGCGCTGCGCCACGGCATCGCCAGCCCGCTCGGGCGTGCGCGGGAATCCCCCGTCGGAAGGCGGCGCGTCGTTCTCGGTCGCCAGCCGACCCCGGGTGCTGACCATGCCCACGCCCGAGGTCACGATCAGCAGCTTCTGCGTGCCCGCGAGCGCGTCGCCGAGCGCTGCGATCGCCCGCTGCTCGTTCGCGCAATTGTCGGCGAACTTGGAGAAGTCGTGATCGAACGCGAGGTGGATCACCGCGTCCGCCAGCGCGGCCGGGGCCGAGAGCGTCTCGGGGCGCGTGAGATCGCCACGCGCCACTTCAGCGCCCGCAAGGGCCAGCGCCGCCGCGGAAGCATCGGAGCGCGCGAGCCCGACGACCGCATGCCCTGCACCGTTCAGCTCGCGGACGACGGCAGAACCGATGAAACCAGACGCACCAGTGACGAAGACACGCATGGGAACCTCCTGATGTCAGATTCTGACATAACGACTACCATGTGATGTCAGCTCCTGCAATCACGTAGCGTCCGGGACGACGGAGCGCTGGGAGCCCGACGCACGTGGACGGCTGGAGAAGGCCGTGATGGCGCTCTTTCAAGAGCGGGTACGTCGAGACGTACGGTCGAGGAGATCGCCGGGCGCGCCGGCCTCACGAGGACGGTGACCCTTTGGTCAACCCGGCCATGCCCGGCGCCGGGAGGTGGCGGCCAGCGCCGTCGTGCCGAACTCCCACATGTTGTCGGCGACGTTGATCGTGACCCCCGGGGGGACGATCTCATCGATGCGGTCGAGCACCTCGCCTGACAGGGCGAGTCCGTCGGCGGCAAGATAGCCCTCGAGGTGATCCATCGTGCGTGGACCGATGATCGCGGAGGTGACAGCGGGGTGGCGGGTTGCGAACGCGACGGCCATCTGGACGAGGGTCAGCCCAGCCTCGTCGGCGAGCGCGCCGAGCGTGTCGGCAGCGTCGAGCTTCGCGGCGTTCGAGGGGTCGCTCGCATCGTAGCGCGCGGGGAGGCGCCGCAAGCGTGCCGCGGAGCCCGGCCCGCTGACCGGCCTGCCCTTGCGGTATTTGCCCGACAGCCACCCGCCGGCCAGCGGACTGTAGGCCAGAACGCCCATTCCGTGGCGCTGGCAGGTCGGCAGCACGTCATATTCGATCGCTCGCGTCAGCATCGAGTAGGGCGGCTGTTCGGTGCGAAAGTGGCCATGGCCACGGCGATCGGCGACCCATTGCGCTTCGACGATCTGAGAGGCGGGAACCTTGGACGCGCCGAAGTATCGGATCTTGCCGGCGCGCACGAGATCGGACAGGGCGCCGAGGGTCTCATCGATATCCGTGCTCGGCTCGGGAACGCCCACCTGATAGAGGTCGATCCAGTCGGTTCCGAGACGGCGCAGCGAGCCCTCGACGCCTTCGACGATCCACCGGCGCGACGCTCCGCGGTGGTTGGGGTCCTTGTCGAAGGGAGGGCCGAATTTGACGGCGATCACCACGCTGGCGCGCCGTCCGCCCGATAGAGCCTTGCCGATGATCTGCTCGGACTCGCCGGCGGAATAGCCGTCGGCGGTGTCGATGAAATTGATCCCGGCATCGATGGCCCTATGGATGACCCGCACCGCGTCGTCGTGATCGGGGTTGCCGAATGCGCCAAACATCATCGCGCCGAGGCACATCTGGCTGACTGAGACGCCGGTGCGGCCCAACGGTCGGTATTCCATGTCACTTCGAGCTCGCCAACTCGACCGCGTCCGCCCCGGCGGGTACGCGCATTGGGCACGACGGATCGTTCACCGCGCGCCACACCGCCTCGGCCACGTCGCTCGACCGCGTGATGGCGGCTGTCGCGGTTTGCAACCTCGCCAGGGTGCTCTGCGCGAAGCTGGCGTACGCCTCTGGGAAGCCATCCTTCATCCGCGACCGCGCATTGTCGCCGAACCGCGTCTCGGGGGATCGCCCCGGCAGCACCAGCCGCACGCGTATCCCCAAGGGCTCGAGCTCGAGTGCCAGCGACTCGGTGAAGGCGTTCACCGCTGCTTTGCTTGCGGTGTACACCGCAAGCAGCGGGAGCGAGCGCAGCGTCACGCTCGACGACACGTTGACGACCACGCCACCCTTGCGTTGCCGGAACTGAGGCAGCACCGCCTGCGTCACCGCCATGGTACCGATGGTGTTGGTCTCGAACACCACGCGCGCGATGCTCATCGGCGTACCTTCGAGTGCGTTCAGCCAGCCGATCCCCGCGTTATTGACGAGAACGTCGAGCGGGCCTGCGGCGTCCACGGCCTGACGGATGCTGTCCGCATCGGTGACGTCGAGCGCGAGGACACGCAGGCGATCCGAGCGGGGCAAGAGGCCCTCTCGTGGCGTGCGCATCGTCGCGACGACCTTCCATTCGTGCTCGAGGAACAGCCGGGCGGTTTCGAGGCCGAACCCGGACGAGCACCCAGTGATCAAGATTGTTTTCATCCGAGCTCCTGTCGTTGGTGATCTCCAGCACCCGGACGGTACGGCGCGCTGCCTGGACGTGCTACGGTAGGAGGTCCAATTTTCATTGGCGTGAGTCCGAAATGGTCGATCCGCTCGCCGAGGTCGTCGCGCTGCTCCAGCCGGGCGCTCCGTACTCGAAGCTCGTCAGCGCCCGAGGCCCGTGGCGCGTTCGCCGGTCGGAGGCTGGCGAGGTCTTCTACTGCGTGATCCTCGATGGTCTGTGCCGCCTAGCGGCTGCCGGACACGAGCCGATCGCGCTCCAAAAGGGGGACTTCGCTCTGGTCCCCTCGGCGTACGACTTCACGGCATCAAGTCTCGAGCCAGCGGTGGAGGACTCCCGCCCTGTCGCGCAGCCCAATGGCGAACTCAGGCTTGGCGTTCAAAGCGGCCCGCCTGACGTGCGGATGCTGATCGGCCATTGCACGTTCGGCTCTCCGGACGCGGCCCTCCTGGTTTCGCTCCTCCCGCGACTCGTGCACCTTCGCGACCAGCGAAGGCTCGGCACTCTCGTAGAGCTCCTGCGCGAGGAGTCGCGGGAGCGGCGCCCCGCGCGTGATGTCGTCCTGGCACGCCTGCTCGAGGTCCTCCTCATCGAAGCCCTCCGTTCCACCGCGGGGACCGGGGCCTCGTCGGGCCTCCTCGGAGGTTTGGGTGACGAGCGGGTCGCCGCGTCGATCCGACGAATGCACGAACGCCCGACCAAGCCGTGGACGGTCGCGCAGCTCGCGAAGGAGGCTGCGCTGTCACGTTCCACGTTCTTCGAGCGCTTCAGCTGCGCCGTCGGAGTTACCCCGATGGAGTACTTGCTCGGGTGGCGCATGGCTTTGGCGAAAGACCTATTGCGGCGGCGAGGCATGACCGTCGGCCAAGTCGCGGCGCACGTCGGCTACAGCTCCGCGAGCACGTTCAGCGTCGCATTCACGCGCCACGTCGGACTGCCGCCGAAGCACTACGCAAGGAGGCAGGCCGAATCGGCAAGCCCATGACTGGCGGCGCATTCAAGCCGTCGCCAGCCCGACACGTCAGCTCCCCACCCGCGGCAAGGCAAGCTGCCTCCGGTCGGCCCGCGGCCTAGCCTTCCTGCGCACCGGCAGGAGCTTATTCGTGGGGTCCATCGCGGTCGTCCCGTCGTACCCGGGTGACGCGTCCCACTCGTTCTCGACGAACGCCTCGAAGTCCGGCGCTTCGGCGAGGCGTTCGAGCCGCCGCGCCTGCTCGTCGAGCCTCCGGATCGCGGAGAGCTTTGCATCATGGCCTAGCTTGGCGTGCTCGACTGCGCGCTTCAGCACGCGCACCGTTTCGTCGTAGACCTTGAGCGGCACGGGGTAAGGATGCCCGTCCTTGCCGCCGTGCGCGAGCGAGTACCGCGCTGGGTCGCTGAAGCGCGACGGGGCACCGTGGACCACCTCCGCGACCATCGAGAGCGCGAGCACCGTCCTCGGGCCGACGCCCGGGGTCAGGAGGAGCTCGGCGAAATCCTTCGGCCCGCGAGCCGACGCGGCAGCGAGCGAGCCCGCGAGCCGACGGAGGACGACGTCGTCTCTCCTCACGTCGTGGTGCTCCGGCATTTGGAGGTGAGGGAGGAGCGGTGTCGGGACGGGAGACTCGGCGCGAAGGCGTGCGAGCTCCTCGAGCACACGGTCGGGGCCGTCCGCGACGAGGGCCAGCTGCGCGGCGCGCGATCGAGCCGCGCGCGCGTCGGTGAGGTTCACGATGCAGGTCGCCGATGGCACTCCGTCAATCGCCGCGTGCGGAGCTTCGACGAACGACGTGACCGCTTCGCTGAGCCAGTGGTAGCGCCGCGCCTGCTTCCGGGGCCCGTTCATCCCCTGCTGCACGACGGTCCAATGGCCTTCGGCGGTGACGATGAAACCGTGGAGGTAGAGGTCGTAGCCGTCCTGCACCGCGCACCCGTCCACCTTCGCGACGAGACGGCTCTCATCGGCGAGTTTCACCCCGTCGAGCCCGGTGAGCTCGCCGACCCTTACGAGCTCGTTCGGCGTCTTGCGGGATTGGGCGCCCCGACCGCCGCACACGTATAGGCCGAGCTCCCGCTCGACGGGAGCGAGGCCGCGCTTGAGCGCGCCGAGCACGCTTGTCGTGATCCCCGACGAGTGCCAATCCATGCCCATCACGGCGCCGAGCGACTGGAACCAGTAAGGATGCGCGAGCCGGCGGAGCAGCTCGTCCCGCCCGTAGTGATGGACGATCGCCTCGGTGATCACCCGCCCGAGGCTCGCCATGCGCGACGCCAACCATGGGGGGACGCGTCCGTAGTGGAGCGGCAGGAGCGCAGTGCCTGAACGCGCCGTCATGGCGAAGAGCTTACTCGACGCAAGCCGCGCTGCGCTCCCTGGTCCATCGTTTTCGGTCCCCCAAGGTACCTCCGTCGAACGCCTCGACACGGTCCGTTCGTGCCTTATGTTTCGACCGTGGCGGTCGGTTGGGCAAAGGACGGCGCCGTGCAAGATCAGATCGACGCGACCGTTGACAGCGCTGTCAAACGGGCGCGGAGCCGGCTCGCGCAGGGCGGAAGCCTCCTCGCCTGCGAGGAATGCGGCGAGCCGATCCCCGAACCGCGGCGCCGAGCATTGCCGGGCGTGCGGAGATGCGTGCCTTGCCAATCCGAGGCGGACCGGCTCGATGTGCATCAAAGCCTCTACAACCGCAGAGGCAGCAAAGACAGCCAGTTGAAGTAGCTCTGGCTCCGTCGAAGACGCGGGCATGGTCCGCGTGTCGCCGTCCGAGCGTCGTGGAGCTGGTGACGGAGCATGACGAGCCGCGATCTCCGCACTCGTTGCGGCATCGGCGACGCCGAGGGTCGCTGAATTTTTGCATCTGCGACGTCGCCCGCGGGTGTCGAGCCGCCAAGCGCACGCGAGGCGTCTGGAGAGGCGCCCGGAGAGGCGCCCGGAGGAGACCGAGCGGTCCTGAACTTACGGATCGATCCGCCGAGCCGAAAGCCGCGCTGATAAACAGCGGGTGATGAATCGCCGAGAAGGCCTGACGGTGCTATTTGTACGGATCGAATGGACGTGGCGGGGGTCAAGATTGGCGACCTTCTCCTCGGGAAGTACCGTGTCGAGCGGGTGCTCGGCTCAGGGGGAATGGGCGTCGTCGTGGCGGCGCGTCATGAGCACCTCGAACAGCTCGTCGCGATCAAATTCATTCGCTCGGAGGCGCTCGCTCATCCCGACGCTGCGCTTCGCTTTTTGCGGGAGGCGCGGGCCGCCGCCAAGCTGAAGAGCGAACACGTGGCCAAGGTCATGGACGTTGGCGAACTCGAATCAGGCACTCCCTACATGGTTATGGAGTTCCTGGAAGGCAGCGATCTCGCAAAGATCCTCGCCGAGACCGGGCCGATGCCGGTCCCCTACGCGCTCCGATTGCTACGCCAAGCGTGCATGGCGCTGGCGGAGGCCCACGCGGTGGGAATCGTGCATCGTGACCTCAAGCCCCAGAATCTTTTTCTAACGCATAGCCCGGGAGGAGAGCCACTGCTGAAGGTCCTCGACTTCGGCATTTCCAAAAGCATCGCCGCCGAGGGCGAGGGGGCCCGCGCCCTTACGGGAACTGCTGTTGTTCTTGGCTCGCCACTCTACATGGCGCCCGAACAAATGCTTTCGCCTCGGGAGGTCGACGCCCGCGTCGACGTCTGGTCGCTCGGCGTCGTGCTTTTCGAACTCCTTACCGGGCGATGGCCGTTCGAGGCGGACACGTATCCCGCGCTTTGCGTCAAGATCGCCAGAGAAGTGCCCTTCCGAGTGTCCGACCTTCGCAAGGACGTACCGTCGGAGGTCATCGCAATCATCGACCGGTGTCTCGAAAAGGAAGTGGCGAAGCGCTTTGCAAATGCGGCTGAACTGGTGGCCATGCTCGACGCACTGGCCTCGGATTTATTCTCGGCGCCCCAAGACGCACGATCGCGGACTCCGGGGCGGCCGCCAACTGCATCGAACCCCTCCGACGCCTTTCCAAAGCTGCAGAGCACCCCCGCGGGGTGGGTTTCGCAGCGCGACGGCGGAGTGGTCAAGCGGCGCTTGGTGGCGCTCGGGGGCCTCCTGCTGGTGGCCGTGGCGACCTCCGCGGCCTTCGTTGTCTTTCGGCGGTCGGCGCCGAGATTGGATTCCGAACCGCATGCGCTTCCCGCCGTTCAGGTTCCGTCGGACATCGCCGCGGGACCCGTCGCCGAGCCGCGCACCCTCCCATCCGTCGCCGTACCGTCGCCACCGGTCGTGACACGAATCGCTCCGACCTTTCTTTCGGATCCGCCGAGCCCCGCCTCCCCGGCCCCCCCTGCGACGGCGACCGCGCAAGCTCCGCCCCACCGGCCAGACCTTGACGGAATCACATTGCGGCGCAGCAGTGCGCCGGAGCGGAGCGCTGCGGTGGCCCCAGCAGCGTCCAGGGCGCCGGCAGCCATCACCGCACCGACCACGGCGAACGGCGGCGTGGACGTCGACGGAATCCCGTCACGGCGGTGAACGCGTAGCCTCACGCCGCAGCAAATCACGTCGTGCGACGCGAGTCATTCGCTCTATCGTCGCATCTTCACGGCACGGGGCTTCTTCGGCTTGGGCTGTCTGGCGACTCCAAGCGCCGGAGCGTCTACTTTTTTCTACCCGCCGCAAATGCGTGATCGAGGATCCGGCTCAGTGGCTTAGCGGGCGGCGACCCTCGACACGCAGAGAGCGGCGCGCCCTGGCACGGTCCGCCGCAGGCCGAGGCTCGGACCGCCGTCGGGCCACACGCAGGGACCCGGGGTCCCGTCGGCGTTGACGCTCGGGTCGCCCGTGTGCGGACAGTGGACGGGCGGCCCCCCCGCTTCCGAATTCGTCTCCGTCTGAATCGCGTATTCGAGGTGCCAGAGCCGGCAGTTCAGCGTGTTGGTGTCCGAATACGCGACGTCGCCGGACCCCGGGACGGCTCCCGAGTACAGATAGAAGCCCCCGTCGGCGAGCGTGTTTTCCTCATTCAGACGCGCGACGCAAACGGCCTCGTCCGCCGTTTCGATCTCGGGCGGGAGCCCTTCGCTCGCGCCTCCGTACACGGTGATCGGGGGGTCGGGGTAAGCGTAGCAATACGGTACGTCGAGTCTGCAGAAGTTGTCGATTTCGTTCTCGCCGGGCGCGACGCAGACGCTGTAGCCGAGGGGGCCGGCGTGCGGGCAATGCTCCTCCGCGGCCATCGGGCCATTGCGGTTCACGTCGCCCGCGGCGTGTGCGTGCCAGAGCCGACAGCCCAGCGTGTTGACGCCCGAGGGAGTCCCGGCGTCGCCCGGATAGTCGAAGCGCGTGCCCAGCGTGAAATAGCTACACATTTGCATGCATAACGAGACATCCATTCCGCCATCGTCGCCCGGCAAGTATTCGGCGTTGGTGTCTTGGCAGTTCTGGCTGACCACATTGCAATAGTTGTCGCAATCGAGCGGGTCTTCGAGCTGCGCCGCCTTGATGCCGAGGATGCTGTTGCACGCCGCCGCCGCTCCGAAGGCGCTTGCGGCAACCCCAAGGGTCGCGACCGATGCGAGCACGTGACCCTTCACCACGTGCCTCCGAGGGCTGCGCCACCAACGGTCGGGCCGACGAGGAACGCGGCTCGGCTTCCGCGCGGCGCCGTAAGGACGACGACGACTCCGCCAATCAGGGCCGCGGCGCCGACGCCGAGCGCAATCGTGGCGGCGTTTCCCGCGCTGAGGGCACCGTCGCGCTGGGACACTCCGGTGGCGCTGCAGAGGTCGGCGTTTGTCGACTCACAGTTGGCGAGTGACTCGTTGTACTTGGACTTGGCGACGGCAGCGAGCGCGCCCCCTGTAGCCAGCACGACGACACCCACCCCGCCGACGGCCCAGCCTATCACCCGCTGCACCTGCGAGGGTGAGCGCTGCTCGGCAGGCGGAGGCGTCACGAGCCCTGGCAGCGCGGCAAGCGGAGGCGCAACCGCGGGCGGCGGTGACGGCTGCTGCACCAGTTGCTCGGGCACGGCCTCGAGCAGCGGCACCGTGACCTTCGCCTGAGCTCCCTCTTGCCCAACGGCAACGGCCGTGGCCCAGCCCTTGTGAGCGGGTGCACTTGCCTCGATCGTATGTGAGCCGGTGTCCACGGGAATCGCAAGTCCCCACTCCGCTCTGTCGACGACGACGCCGTCGCGCTTCACCAGCAAGCCTTCGGTGGGCCGCTCCACGATCACCGTCAGTCGGGCGAGCCTCGGAGCGAGCGCGTCGGCGTGCCGCTCCGCCGTCGCGACGTAGTCCTTGCGGCCGGCCGCGTCCGCGGCGCTCGCGGCCTCCCTGTATGAGGCCCACGCGGATGCGAGAAGGCCCTGCTTCTCTAGGCAGTTTGCGAGATTGAGAAGGGTCCCGAGCGAGGGATCGAGCTTCTCGCTCGCCATGAACTTGGGACAGGCCTCCGCGACCTTTCCCTCCGCGACCAGCCGACGACCGTCTTCGAAGAGGGCCTCGGCGGTGATCTTTTCGCTCGAGCCACCGGGCTGAGCGTGCGACTCGCCGGCGACCACAACGAGGCTCAGTGGGATCGCGGCAGCAGCGACTCCAAACGCGCGGCTCCGGCAGCCCATCGTCCCCCTCTTCTAGCGGAAAGGCGTTCCGCACAGTACCCAAATGTCGTCATCCCGGCGAGTCGTCCTAACGATTGGGCAGAGACCAACGCTCGGCCGTCCGGAAAGCTGACGTCGAGCCGCCCGGAGAAGGCGAAGGTCTCAGGGCAGCCGTCAGGCTGGCAATGCCTCCGCGCGCGGCGTCGAGCGCCTCCCGAAACGGCGCCCCATACCCGGCGATCACGCGAAGACGATCAATGGTCGCTTGCTCAATCGCACCCATCGGCCGACGACGGACGAACGCGTGCGACGAATGAGAACGGTCGGATAGGACCAGTATGCGAGGTCCATCCCCCGATCAGAAGTCGGCGGCGAGCGTCATTTTATGAGCACACTCGTCATCGATCGGGATTCTTGGTTTGCATGGTCAATGGTCGTAGCGACGGGGTTGACGTGGTCCGGCGCGGCCTCGGCCCAAGAGCTCACGGGCGTCACTCCGTCCGCCGCGTCGGGTCCCTGCGTCCCGACCGCACCCGTCTTGACCATTCCACCTGTATCCCTCGTCCCAGTTTGCAGCTTCAACCCAACGATCGACGTGGGCCAAGCGACGGCGACCGACAATTGTGGGTCTGCATTGGTTCCAAGCGGTGAAGCCGTTAGCGTCGACGGCGCGCTGTTGACGCCGCCGATTCCGGTGATAAGCGGTGAAGCGACGCTGGGGTTGGGCAACTACGACATTCAGTGGTCGGTCACCGGTCCGGGCGGCGCGGTCACGGCGGATCAAATGCTCTACGTAAGCCCCGCCATCCAAGCGACTCAGAGTTTCTTGGTCGACGATCGAGCAAGTATTTTGAATTCGCCGAGCGGCTTTGGCAATGTCGTGAACGTGGGCACGGGGATCACGCAAATCGGCAGTCACGCGGTGACCGGCGGAATCGAAAGCGTCGGCGCGGTCGATATCCTGCACCATGCGCAGGTCCACGGAAATGTCTTGTCGGAGAGCACCATCACGACGGAAAGTGGTTCGATCGTCTCGGGGACCATTACGCCGGACGGCAGTGTGGTGCTCCCGATTGCCATGGGTGTGGCTGCGCCTCCGCCGCCGATCGATGGGAGCCTCACCGTCGACGCGCACACCTCGCGCTCAATCGCGCCCGGCGGCGTGCTTGGAACCACGGGGCCGAAGCCGCGGCCGGCCAGCCCGTAACTCAGGAGACCAACGGTCCGGCATCCTCCTCTGCGATGGGCGTGCCGCACGCGAAGAACCGTCGCCCAGAAAGCGATTGAGTTTCAGGACGCCGAGAACCGTCGCGCGCACAGCCGGCACCTTCCCGGCCGAGCGCTCATCGATCGCGCTATCTTTGCGCTCCCATGCCCATCCCCATCCAAGGTCCGCTTTCCTCGGCTAAGCCCGTGCGAACCATCGAGCGCGACGAGCTCTGGCGCAAAGTCGAGGCGAAGGATCCACGGTTCAAGCTTGTCATGGCGCTCGCCGACTGGGAGTTTCGGAGCAAGCACATCCCGGGCTCGCTTCATTTCAAGGACGCGACGGACATGCTGTCCGCGCTGCGGAAAGACGACGAGATCGTCGTTTATTGCACCAACCCGCCCTGCCTCGCGAGCGTGGCCGCGTACCATCGTCTCCTGCAGGAGGGGTACACGAACGTGCGACGCTACGCGGGAGGCGTCGAGGACTGGGAGAGCGCGGGACTACCGCTCGATCGCGGCGCGGCCTGACGCGGCGAGAGGGACCTCACTTTCCCTCGGGGCGGTGACCCCGTTGTTCGAGCCTTTTTTCGACCGCTTACTCAGCCAGCGCGCGATGAAGGAGCTGCACGGAGACCGAGCCCTCGCCGACTGCGGAGGCGACCCGCTTGACACTCCCCGAGCGAACGTCGCCGATGGCAAAGATACGATGCCGGTTTGTCTCGAAGAGAAAGGGCGCGCGCGCGACCGGCCACCGCGTGCGAGACACGTCGCCGGCGGTGAGATCCGTTCCGGTCTTCACGAACCCTTTGTCGTCGAGCGCGACGCACCCACCCAGCCATGCGGTATTCGGCTGCGCGCCGATCATGAGAAACACGTGCGCGAGAGGACGGGGCTCCGCCCCCTTCGGGCCGCGCCATGTCACACTCCGGAGCCGATCGTCGCCGTCGAGCGCGACGAGCTCGGTGTGAGCGTGGAGCGTGATGTTGCGCGTCTCCTCGATGCGACGGATGAGGTAGCGGGACATGGTGTCGGCGAGGGCTGGCCCGCGTATGAGCACGTGGACGTGCCGCGCCTGCGCAGCGAGGAACACGGCCGCCTGTCCCGCGGAGTTGGCGCCGCCGACCACGGCGACCTCTGCCCCGCCGCAAAGCCGGGCCTCGGTCGTCGTCGCAGCGTAGTAGACGCCGGCCCCCTCGAAGCGACCGAGGTTCTCGATCGGCAGCCGCCTGTATTGAACGCCGCTCGCGATAATGATCGCGCGACCGTGCACCGTGGTTCCGTTCGACAGGGTGAGTTCGTAACCGCTCGCATCCGCGCAGGCGAGCCGCTCCACGCGAGAGGCCACCACGAGCTCCGCTCCAAACTTTTCGGCCTGAGCGAGCGCGCGCCCCGCGAGTGCTTGCCCGGAGATCCCCGTTGGAAAGCCGAGGTAGTTCTCGATCTTCGAGCTCGTTCCGGCCTGCCCTCCTGGTGCGTGGCCTTCGACGACCAGCACGTCGAGCCCCTCGGACGCGGCATAGACCGCGGCGGCGAGCCCGCCAGGCCCCGCCCCAACGACCACCACGTCGCGAAGCCTTCCGGGATCGACGGCGGCGTTCAAGCCGAAGCAGTCCGCCACAGCCTCGCTCGAGGGGTTCTTCAGCACCGTCTCTCCGCGGCAGATGACAATCGGTACGTCTCCCACGCCGACGTGAAAGCGATCGAGGAGAGCCTGTACGTCCGCGTCACGGTCCACGTCGACGTACGTGTACGGGTGGCCGTTGCGCGTGAGAAACTCCTGAAGCCGCAGCGTATCGGCCGAGTGGGCCGAGCCGATGAGTGTTGCGTCGCCCAAGCCGCCTGCGATGAGCGCCACGCGCCGCAGGATGAACGCGCGCATCATCACTTCACTGACTTCCGGATCTTCTTGGATGAGACGCCGTAGGCCCTGCGGCCCGATGACGAGGACGTCGCCGTCCTCGACCATGCGGGCTCTCACGAGCGCGCGGCGCCCGGCGAGGACGTTCGCTTCGCCCGTGAACTCACCGGCACGCTCGACGGTGATGAGCTCCTGCCCGAGGATGCCTGGCCGGACGATCTCGACGGCACCGCTGAGGACGACGTGGATGCCGAGCGCGGGGCTGCCCTGGTCGTAGAGGATCTCTCCCGCGGGAACGTGATGCTGCTCGCCGTAGCGGGCGGTCCGCTGGAGCTGGGCGTCAGTCAGCTTGGGAAACACCTGCGACCGGCGTTCTGCGACGACATCACCCATGGTGCGGGAATCTGACTCTGGTTCTTCCTCGCGAGCAAGGCGCGCGAGTATTTCGATCGATGCTAGAGTGTTCGTCAGATCCACCGGCATCCGGTGGGCGCATCGTCCTCGCGGGTGGGGGCTTGAGACGCAGCGGTCGGGGTGATCGCGATGGCCGGATCCCGCGGAGTAGGCGTTGCTCGTCGCATCGACAACGCGCCGAGCACAGCAGACCATCGCGTCCGGCAACAGGGGGGTCCGGGCAACGAGATCCAAGCGACGCCCGCGCTGTCCGACTAAGCTACGGGCCCTCGAGAGGTGACCCCGTGCTGACCGTTCGTCGATCTGAAGACCGAGGCCGTGGCCAGCATGGCTGGCTCGACAGCCGCCACACATTTTCGTTTGCTGACTACTACGACCCTCTGTTCGCGGGCTTCCACGATCTTCTGGTCATCAACGAAGACCGGGTGGCACCGGGCAAGGGCTTCGGGACGCATCGTCACAAGGAGATGGAGATCATCTCGTACGTGCTCGAAGGCGCCATCGAGCACAAGGACAGCACCGGGACGGGAGAGGTGCTGCGCCCAGGAGAGGTGCAGCGCATGTCCGCCGGCACGGGCATCGCGCACAGCGAATTCAACCCGTCGAAGACCGAGTTCCTTCACTTTCTGCAGATCTGGATCGTCCCTGAGATGGTCGGACTGCCGCCAAGTTACGAGCAGAAGTCGTATCCCGCGGCCGAACGCACCAACCGCCTTCGCTTGATCGGGTCCTCGGATGGCCGTGATGGCTCGGTGACGATTCACCAGGACGTCGATCTCTACGCGACCTCACTGGCTCCTGGTGGGTCGGTGCGACTGGGCCTGCGCCCCGGTCGCGTCGCGTGGCTTCAAGTCGCCCGTGGCTCGTTGCAAGTGCGCGGCAAGGTGGACGCGGTGAGCACGGCGAGCGGCGACGGGCTCGCGATTGTGGGCGAGGACGCCATCGAGATCACGGGCAAAGAAGACGCCGAGGTGCTCGTCTTCGACCTTCGGGACACCGGACGGACCACGCGAGGCTAGGCCCGAAAACCAAGGAAGCCGCGGCCGAGTTGGCGGCGGCGTTCGTGGCGCAGTTTGGCGATGGGCCCGCCGACATGCTGGGCTGGTCGATGGATGGAATGGTTGCCGAGGTCATGGCCTGGACTCACCCCCCACCTCGTGCGGCGTGTCGCACGGGCCGCGGCGATGCCGCCGTGCGTCGCGCCCGGGGTGCGCTCGGGCGCGCCTCCTTGCTCACGATTGGCGGCGGCGATGGGCGGCCAAGGCAAGATGCCAATGGCATGCGATGTCGCGGGGGTTTGCAGCGCATCGGCACGACACCGCTGAGGCCGATAAGTCAGATGGTACGGCGGCCAGTGACGAGCTGTACGACCACCACGACCACGGCGGCGAGGAGAAGGAGGTGAATCAAGCCGGTCGTTACGTGGAATGCGACGAAGCCCATGGCCCACAAGACGAGAAACACGACGGCGAGCGTCCAGAGCATGATCAATGTCCTTTTTCCAAATCGTTGCTTTCGAATCCGCACGGAAGCGTGCCCGATCGGATAAAACTGCACGATGCGCGCCATCGTGGCCGTGGCGACCAGGGTGCCTTCCTGTGGAGCATGCGAAGACGCCGCGGGCTTTCGCGTCGAGAACAGGCTCCATAAGCCACCCCGCGTTCCGTGAGCCACCCCGCGTGACGTCGGTCGAAAGGGCCGGTTTCTCGCGCACATATTGCGCACACCCGTGGGCCATGAGAGCGACTCGGGGTCCCCTCCGTCCCCGACGGGTCGTCTATTTTACGTCCGCGAGGCCTCGTCCCTGCGGCGGCTCGCTGGCCTGATGCGTGCAGACGCAATGCGTCATGCGAGCGTTCGATGGCCGTCGGGCCCCTTCCACCGATACTTTGGTCGCGAGCACGAGCCCCCGGACGACCATCGCAACGCCGTGGACTCACCACTTCGTGTCGATCGAGGATGTCGACCTGCACTGGGCCGAATGCGGCGAGTCCACCGGCAAGCCGCCGCTGCTGCTCTTGCACGGGTTGAACGACTGCTACCTGACCTGGAGACACCTCGCTCCTCTGCTCGCGGTCGACCGCCGTGTCCTCGTGCCGGACTTACCAGGACACGGCCTTTCCGGCCGTCCCGACGCGAGCTACGCGCTGCGATGGTACGCCCACATCATGGGCCGCTGGTGCGACCGGCTCTCGCTCGACCGACTTGACGTTGTGGGCCACTCGTTCGGGGGCGGCGTCGCTCAGGTGCTCTTGCTTGAATGTCCCGGACGGCTTCGCCGGCTGGTCCTTGTTTCGTCGGGGGGGCTCGGCCGCGAGATCACCCCTGCGCTTCGACTCGCCACGGTCCCGTTCGTCGTCGAACGTCTGGGCCAGCCGTTCATGGAGATCGGGACGCGACTCGCGCTCAAGGCGACCGGGGACGTGCTCTCCAAAGAGGAGATCGCGATGCTCAGCGCAATGAACGCGCAGCGCGGCTCAGCCCGAGCGTTTGGACGGACGGTGCGCGATATCATCGACTGGCGCGGACAGCGACACACATTCTTCGATCACGCCGCGGAACTGTCGCAGCTGCCGCCCATTGCGGTCTTTTGGGGGGACCATGACCGCGTCATCCCATCTGTGCACGCGCAAGGGCTCGCCGAGGCCGTGGAAGGGATTCGCCTCGTCACCTTCGAGGGTTGCGGGCACTACCCCCACCACGAGGAGCCGGGTCGGTTTTTCACCGAGCTCCACGGATTCCTTGACGACGCCGCCGCGCCCAACGCACGGCTGCGCGAAGTGCGAAGTGAGAAGCCGACGAGCCTTCGGTCCACATGGCGACCGCCCTCGCAGCTCGCGCCTGTCCGGCCCCCCGAGATCCCTACGCCGGACCTCGGCGGGACGATCGCGAACGTCGGCCGGAGCGTCGAGAGAACGTCGATGGTTGCCGCCAGATAGGCCCGCGGGGGAGGAGGTCGCTTCGAGTCGGCGTCGCAGCGCGGCGGAAGGTCGCGCGGACAATCAGGTGCCGCGCGACGTCGTTCTGGCTCACGTTCGCGCCGTCGCCGCAGCCGTCTCCGTGGCCCCTGAACGCGGACTTCGAGGGCCGAAGTTTTTGGACCGGCGCTCACGGGCGGGCACGGAATTCGCTAGAAGGCGGAGCGCTGTCGCGGTAATCGGAGCATCGAGGAGGGACACCCCAAGATGAAGCCGAAGAACACAGTCTGCCTATGGTTCGACAAGGACGCTCATGAGGCGGCGCGCTTCTACGCCGCGACCTTCCCGAACAGTGAAGTGACCGCCGTTCACCATGCGCCGGGCGACTGGCCCGGAGGCAAGGAGGGCGACGTGCTCACGGTGGAGTTTACGGTGTTCGGTGTTCCCTGTCTTGGTCTAAACGGTGGCCCGCAGTTCGAACACAGCGAGGCGTTCTCCTTCCAAATCGCCACGGACAGCCAGGAAGAAACGGACCGCTACTGGAGCGCGATCGTCGACCATGGCGGGACGGAAAGTCAGTGTGGCTGGTGCAAGGACCGCTGGGGCCTGTCCTGGCAAATCACCCCACGTGCGCTCACCGATGCCCTGGCCGCCGGAGGCGCCGGAGCCGAGCGCGCCTTCTCGGCCATGATCTCGATGAAGAAAATCGACGTCGCCACGATCGAGGCGGCGCGCCGCGGGTAACCGCCCATCCGACGGCGTCACTTGCGTCTGCCGCCCGTGACGCCATGCTTGCGCTCGACGTGCGCCCCTGAACGAAGCGAACTGATCGCTCCGGTAGACCCCCACCTCATCGACGAAGTCACGTCGCTCGGAGAAGCGGCTCAGGCCGCAGCCGATCCACAGGCGCCCGCGTCCTCGTCGACCTACTTGGCGCTGTCCTGACGAAGGTGACGGATGGCCCTGTAGCCAGGGCTCGCGCCGACGCTCAAGGGGCACGCCAGCTGCGCCCCGTCGCCGCGATCACCGCCTTGACGATGTTCGCCTTCGTCGGATTTGACGCCGCGGCGCGCGGGAGAATCTCGGCCGGAGGCGAGGCGCCGGCCCACCGGTCTGCCATCGTCGCAAGCGGCCGATGGCCCCGACGCCCAGTTGGGCGACGCGCTCTTTCGCCTGGGACCGCGAGCTGGCCCCAGCGCCGTCACGGATCGAGGTCATTCGAGTACGTATATAGATTGCCGGTCTCTTCCACGAATGCTGTATATGACTGAACGGCGATCTGGACGCCGAAGCCATTGAGAAATGGAAAGTCCCAGCCAGAGCGCGAGGTCCACTGGCATATTTCGGAGTCCCCGCCGATGGCCATGGCGGTATTGGATGGGCCGTAGACGCCGATTGTGTGCGCCGTGTTGTCAATCCACTCGGGGCGTGCGATCGAGTCGGATGTGCCGTTCGCAAAGACTTGAAACGTGAGTCCGTTGGCGTCGACAACCCACGGGCCCTGCTCGCCGAAAGCCGCGTTTGCGCCGATAGAAACGAGGTTGGCGGCGCCCTTGACGGAATACGCTTTCCAGGTCCCCCAGCTGGTACCGGCTCTCGGAGCCACCCAAAACTGGTTGTTGTTGCAGCCGACGACATAAACATTGAGCTCTTCATCGACAGCTATGTCGGTCGGCAGAGGACAGCCCGTATCCGGGTAACCCGGATGAGGTGCGCCCTGATTGCCAATAGCCGTGCCCAGGGGACCTTGCCCGCCGCCATTCAAGACGTAAAAGAGTGGCGTACCCAAGTTATCGATCATGTAAATATTTTCATCGGATGTGTCGGCGGTGATTTGCTTGATGCTCCCCGTGTTAATGGTTGTCGAACCCACCAGCCAATCCAAGCTACTCAATTGCGACGAAACGTCGACTATCGTATAATAGAGCCCGGAGGACGTAACGACGTAGTAAAACTCACTCGTTCCGCCCGCGCCGCTGACGGCGATCTGGGCGCCTGCGGCCATATTCGGTGGATTCGGCGACAGTTGAACCCATTCACAATTGGGATCCCCCCAAGTGCACGCGAGGGCAGCCGACTCTGCGGAACAAAGCGCGGCGCAACACGCAACGACGATCGTGACGTAGGACCGATTTCGCATTATTGCCTCTATTTTGTTTCAATGGTTGATCTGACGTCTCTTCTGTTGAAGACACCCGTTCGGACACAATGATCCAGTACACGTCAATTTTCCCGTTTCCATGGGACAGTCGATTTGACGGTGACAGGGCGAAGGAACGGCCCAACGCCACCGATGCTGCGCTCGTCGGGGCCCCTCCGGGGCAGAGGGGTCGACGGCAAGGCAAAATCGGAGCTACTAACCGGGACTCAACTGGGCGCGGCGGCCTTCGCTACAGTCATAGAATACGGTGACTCCGTATTTCGCGCCCCCGTCCGGGTCTTCCAACATGATATCCGTGATGCACCCCACGTGATTTCTCGCATGCAGAATCGTCGGCCAGGTTTTGCGTGCGTCCGCATACGTGTCGAAAACAAGAGCCGCCATGCATGACGTCGTCCTGCAGTCCACGGACTCGACCTGGAAGTTCCCGTTCGCGGCCAGGGGACGGAGCAGACTCTCCAGGCTCTTCTCCGCCCGTGAAGACCACTGCGGGTCGTTCTCTTCTCGCGTGTGGCGGTCGATTGCGGCACGGTGGTCACTTATCCACCGTGCACGCTGGTCCTCGACACTCAGTCCTCCACCGTCGAATTGCGCGCCATTCGATCGTAGCGTTGCGGCCATCGGAGACGACGGCGTGCGGGCCGAGTGAATGCCCAAAGTGAATACGGCTGCGGCAAGCCCGACGACCAGCCCACCGACACTTCCCAGTCCGGCCGAGGTATACCGCGAAATCACGTGTCGCCCCTTCTGAACCGCTGGCTCGCACGCATGTCGTGCACAGTCTCAGACGCCGCCCGTCAGCGGCGTCTGAATCGTATAAGCGAACAATGCGTCGGTCGGACCGAAGTCGACCAAAAGGGTGAACGAATCGAATGCGCCGGCGTCAGTCCATTCACTGCCAACGACGAA
>JBEKFX010000029.1:0-59103 GCA_050013115.1 Polyangiaceae bacterium | reverse complement strand
TCTTCGCGTCAACACCTATGGAGAGCCCGGTGCGTAACGAAAGGCGCACGCCGGGTTCGGCGAGAGGCGTCCGGAAACCCCGTGGGAAAACCCACGGTTAGCGCCGGACGCCTACTCTCTTCCGGGGCTTGGTCGCGCCACTGGTCAAAGACTACCTACTCGCCATCGAATCCGTGCGCGTCGCGAACGATCTCGACGTGGTCCTTCACCTGGCGCAGGTGGACCACCAGATTCCGCTTTTGCTCGGGCAACGCGTCGCGCAGATCACGAGTCCAAAGGCCGCCCGGGATCCCAAGGCGCTGAACGCCTTTCCGGTGGGCGCGGGGCCGTTCCAGGTGGTGGAGCTCGTTCCCGAATCGCATGTCTATCTGAAGAAAAACCCGGACTACTGGGACGCCCAGCACATTTACATCGACGAGGTCAAAGTCTACGCGGGGACCGATCCGGCCACGGTGGTGTCGTCGGTCCAGACCGGCGTCTATGACTTTGCGGTGCTCGCGCCGAGTCAGGTCAAGGCCGCGCAGCAGGCGGGGCTCGAGGTGATCTTTCAACCCGGCTTCAACGCCTCCAACATCGCCGTCAACATCCACAAGAAGCCGTTCACGGACCCGGCGGTCGTCGAGGCCATCCACTATGCGATCAATCGCCAGGAGTTCGTCGACAAGGTGACGTTCGGTTACGGGGCAGTCACCAATCAGCCTTTCCCGAAGGGGTACGTCGCCTACGACGACGAATCGGAGGGGCTGTGGCCCTACGATCCCGAAAAGGCGCGGCAGATATTGAAGGCGGCAGGGTATGCGCCCGGACAGATTACCGTCGACTTCGTCATTCCCACGGCATCGCCGGCCGCGGAGATCGTTCAGTCCCAGCTGGCAGCCGTCGGGATCACGGCAAAGATCTCGGTGAGTACGAACTGGGCCCAACCCTTCTTTGCGAAGGAACTCGCGCTCTCCCTCTACGGCACGACGGGTCGTGAATCCCCGGTTCAGACGCTCACGGCGCACTTCGGGCCGGAGGGGCCTCTGAACCTGAGCGGCCCGTTCGTGTCGGACGAGTTCCTTGCCGCCATCAAAGTGGCCCGGCAGACTCCGCTCGAGTCACCCGATTACGCCGCGAACCTCAAGGCCGCGACCCGGGCGGCGTTGAAGACGACCCCCACGATCTTCACGCACACGTTCCCGAACCTCTTTGTGAAGGGCCCGCGGGTTCCGAAGCTTCCCGCCATCCCGGGCCAGATCCACTGGAGCGGCGTCAAGCTCCTCGCCGACAGGAGCTGACGTCGATGTCGGCAGCGTCCGTGTCTGCGAAGCCTCCTCGGACGGAGCGAAAAACCGTCCGACCAGGCGTCGTGCCCAGTCGGCCCTCGGTGCTCGGGCTGCGTGTGCGCCGAATCACGATCGCGCTCCTGAGGGCGCTGGCCATCTTCGTCCCGGTCTTCCTGGTCGGGACGTTCGTCACGTATCTGCTCGGCTTCGTCAGCGGCCTCAGTCCTGCCCACCTGCAGCTCGGCGAGTCGGCGACGCCGGAAGCGGTCGCGCGGATCGAGCACGAATGGGGCCTGGATCGGCCGTTTTTGGTTCGGTACGTGAGTTGGTTGACTGCGCTAGGGAGGGGTGACCTCGGAACGAGCTGGGCCAACGGCCAACCCATAGGGAAGCTGCTCGCCGGCAGGGCCGCTGTCAGCCTCTCCATTGCGGGTCTCGCGCTCGTCGTCGGCGTCATCTCTGGATGTGTACTCGGGACCGTCGCAGCACTCACCCACACGTCGTGGATCGACCGTGCCATCACCGCGTTCACCGCGTTCATCTCGGTGATCCCGTCGTTCGTCGTCGGCGTCGGGCTGGTCGTCGTCTTCGCCGTCACCTGGAGGCTGCTGCCGTCGGCCGGTTACATCCCGATCGACGAAGGCGTGGGCCCGTGGTTATCGCATTTGCTCCTGCCAGCGCTTGCCCTGAGCTTCGACACGACGGCCGACGTCGCCCGTCAACTCCGTGTCGGCCTCGTGTCGGCCTATCGGGAGAATTACGTCACGGGAGCGGCCCTCCGAGGCCTGAGCGACCGACGCATTTTCTTCGTGCACGTTCTACCGAATGGAATTGCACCGATGCTGACTGTGCTGGGCATGAAGTTTCCGAACCTGCTCGGGGGCGCGGTGGTAACGGAGGCCATCTTTGGCCTCTCCGGATACGGAAGGTTTGCGAGTGACTCGGCGCTGCGGGGAGACGTGCCTGCCGTTCAGGGCGTCCTCGTCGTCTCGATCGTCCTGGTGGTGGCGTTCAACGTCCTCGTCAACACGATCCTCAATCGCCTGATTCCAAGCTCGGGGAGAGGGGTGTAGCTGGTCGTGCCCCGAAGAATTCTCGAGCTGCCGAGCGCGCGGCTCGCCCTCGCCTTGCTTTGCGCCATCTTGCTGCTCGGGGCCCTCGGACCGCGTCTGGCATCGCAGTCTCCTCTGTCGGGCTCCGACGAGATCCTCCGGCATCCCTCACCCGCGCACTGGCTCGGCACGGACTACCTCGGACGCGACGTGCTCAGCCGCCTGCTGTGCGGCTCGCCCGTCAGCGTCTTCGGCGCCGTTCTGGTGGCGGTGATCGCACTGGTCGTCGGCGCCCTTCCGGGCATCCTCTCCGTGTATCTCGGGTCTGCTTTCGAATGGGTCAGTCTGCGCTTCTTCGATGCCCTGATCGCGCTGCCGTTCCTCCTCTTCGCGGTCGCCATGACGGCGCTGCTCGGGAACGGAATCACGGTTGCCATGGTGACGGTCGGCATCCTCGTCTCGCCGGCGACCTACCGGGTGTCGCGCGCGGCGGCGCTTTCGGTGGCCCGCGCCGAATACGTGGAGGCGGCGTTGCTCTCCGGAGCGACGACTGCGTGGGTGATTCGAAAGCACGTGTGGAACAAGGTGCTGCCGCCGATCGCCGTCGCGCTCGCGAATGCGATGGGTCACGGCCTCATCGTCGTCTCGAGTCTCACGTTTCTGGGCATCGGAGTACAGCCGCCCGCGCCGTCCTGGGGAGGGCTCTTGGCTTCGGACCTGGGCTACCTGAGCTATCGACCGTATGCGCCGCTCTTTCCGACGGTTCTCATCATGGTCACGGTCTGGGCGCTCAACCTGCTCGCGGACGCGATCCGCGACGTCACGGGCGAGTCCGGGCGCGCGCTGCTCGATCGCAAGAAGAGGGTAAACCTTCGAGCACCGATCGGAGAGCGTGCGCAATGACCGGCCTGGCCGCTGCCGCGCGTCCGGACGACGTCGTCCTGTCGCTCCAGGGCGTGAACATCGCGAGCCGCATCACGTCAAAGCCGCTGGTGCAGGGGGTCACGTTCTCCTTGCGCAGAGGCCGGGCGATCGGAATCGTCGGCGAGTCGGGGAGCGGAAAGACGCTCACGTGCCGCGCCATACTCGGCATCTTGCCGAAGATTTTCCAGGTATCGCGTGGAACGATCGAGCTCAATGGGCGAGACGTCGACACCTTTTCGCGCAAGGACTGGTCCGAAACGCGAGGGAGCGTCATTTCGGGCGTCTTCCAAGATCCCGCGTCCTACCTGAACCCCGCGATGCGGGTCGGCAAGCAGATCGAGGAGATATTTCGCGTCAAAGGAAACATCCCGCGACGATCGGCGAAGGCGAAGGTCTTGCAACTCTTCGAGTCGCTCCATCTGCGAGACCCGGAGCTCGTCTTCGAGCAGTATCCCCAGGAGCTCTCCGGGGGAATGGTCCAGCGCGTGCTCATCGCCTCGGCCGTGGCCCTTGCCCCGGCGGTCCTGATCGCGGACGAAGCCACGACGGCGCTCGATGTCACCGTTCAGGCCGAGATTCTGGACCTGCTGGTCGACCTGCAACGCGGGACCGGGCTCGCCCTCGTCGTCGTCTCGCACGATCTCGCGGTCGTCGCGCAACTGTGCGACGAGGTGCTGGTGATGAGGTCGGGCGAGGTCCTCGAGAGCGGATCGGTCGACGAGATCCTGGGTCGACCTCGGCACAGCTATACGCAGTCGCTCGTTCGCGAACACGGCACGTACGGATTGGGCCGCTTTCGGAATACTGGCGAAGCCGAGCGGCTCGAACATGCCTCGTGACGGGATGCCGACTCTGGACGTTCGCGGGTTGTCCGTGCGCTACGGGCGAGGCTCGACTGCGAGGACCGCTCTCCACGCCGCGACGCTCTCGGTTCATCGCGGCGAGGCGGTCGGTGTCATCGGCGAGACGGGATCGGGAAAGTCGACCCTCGCACGAGCCGTAGTCGGTCTGGTGAAGCCTTCGGCCGGGACGGTCTCCATCGAGGGGGAGGAGACGACTCGCTTCTCATCGCGAAAGTGGAGCGCGTTCAGGGCGCAAGGCGTGGTCCAATACCTGTTCCAGAATCCGCTGCGAAGTCTGGATCCGGACCAGACCGTCGCCGAGTCGATCGCAGAACCCCTGCTGATACGGGGCGCACTCGACCGACGGGCCGTAGAGGCTCGGGTACGCGACCATTTCGAGCGTACGCGACTCGATCTGGAGCTTGGCGATCGCTTCCCCGGCGAGCTGTCAGGGGGCCAGCGCCAGCGCGTCGCCATGGCGCGCGCATTGATCACCGAACCCGATCTGCTCATTCTCGACGAACCGGTTAGCGCGCTCGACTCCGCGAATCGAGTCCACGTGCTCGAGCTCCTATCGGAGCTGCGTGCGTCTGGAATATCGCTCTTGTTCATCTCTCACGACCTGGGATCCGTCGCCGGCCTGACCGATCGAGTCGTCGTCTTGTATCGTGGGTCGATCGTGGAATCGGGGATGACGACGGAGATCGTCAATCGCCCGCGGCATCCGTATACGAGACTGTTGGTGGCCTCGGCGCCGGTGTTGGGGAGTGCCTCGATTTCGCGTGAACATCGTGACGCGCTCCGAGCGGAGCTCCAGTCGGGAGAATACTCGAGCGGCGCGAGTTGAAGTCGCTGGCAGCTTCTGCCGTCGGCCCGAGCCGTTCGGTCATTCGGCGCTGGCCGTCGTGTCGAGGAAGGGATAGTCCGTGTAGCCGCGCTCGCCGCCCGTGTAGAAGGTGGACGGGTCGGGTGCGTTCCAGGGCGCGTTGCGGCGAAGGCGCTCCACGAGATCGGGGTTGGCGATGAATCCTGCGCCGAATGCCACGAGATCTGTGCGCCCTTCGGCCAGGGCCCGCCAGGCCGAGCCCCGGTCGAGGCCGCCGCAAACGATGAGGCAACCGCTGAATGCCTTGCGGACGGCCGGCCCCAGCCGGTCGGCGGGGGCCGTGTCCACCGGCTCGATCAAGTGAAGGTACGCGATCCGTCGTGCGCTCAAGACTTTCGCCACATACCCGAAGGTCTTCTCGGGGCTGGAATCGTCGATGCCGTCCGCGCGTGCGTGGGGAGAGAGGCGCACGCCGACCCGACCGGCCCCGAACACGTCGATGGCCGCGTCCACGACGTCGAAGAGGAAGCGGGCCCGGTTTTCGATCGATCCGCCAAACCGATCCGTTCTCGTGTTGGCCCCATCGCGCAGGAACTGATCAACGAGAAACCCGTTGGCACCATGAATCTCGACGCCGTCGAACCCTGCTCGCTTCGAGTTTCGCGCCGCGTGCCCGAACTCGTCGACGAGCTTCGGAATCTCGTCGAGCGTGAGCGACCGTGGGACGGGGAACGGCCGTGGACCGTCGGGCGTGCTGAACTCCCCTTTGGCGGCGATCGCCGAGGGGGCCGGGGGCAACCCACCGCGGGGCAAGCGCGCCGGATCGGCCTTGCGTCCGAGGTGGAAGAGCTGCTGGAAGATTCGGCCGCCGGCCGCGTGCACGGCGGCTGTCACGTCCTGCCACGCCGCGACTTGCCCCTCGCTGTGGATGGCCGACGTCCCGGGCCGGCTCACACTGTCCGGTGAGATGTGCGTGGCCTCGGACACGATGAGCCCGGCCGTTGCCCTCTGCGTATAATACCGAACGACGGAAGGGGTCGGCTCGCGCGTCACCGGATTGGCGCGGGCGCGCCCGAGGGGCGCCATGACGATTCGGTTGGGCAAATCGAGGGCCCCGACGCGAATGGGATCCAGTGGAGTCATGACTCGCGGCATACACGGCAATGCTGCCCGCGACCAATGACAACGAATCTTGTGATTCTTGACGGGCTCTCATTCATAAGTGAATCTCATATGTGCATTGAGTCTCCGAAAGAAAAGCAATGGTGCGCGAGAGGGTCGCGGCCCCGGGTTGACTTCGTCCAGAATAGGCGACTACCGTCCGGCGGCTGGCCCGCCTCTCACGGAGCGCGGGCCCGATGAGGAGACGCGAGCCCATGACCGATTTGCCCACACGCCCTCTCGGGCGCACCGGTGTCAATGTCACCACGCTCGGCTTCGGCGCCATGGAGCTGCGCGGCGCTCCCCGCGGCCCCCAGATCGCCGACGAAGAGGCGGAGCGCGTTCTCAACGGCGTACTCGACGCTGGCATCAACTTCGTCGATACTTCGATTGACTACGGACGCAGCGAAGAGCTCATTGGTCGCTTCATCTCCCACCGCCGGCGCGAGTACTTTCTCGCGTCGAAGTGCGGCTGCGTGGTCGGCGGCGCGCAGGGCGAGCACGTGCATACGGCGGAGAACATCCGGCGCGGCGTGGAGAACAGCCTGCGTCTGCTCAAGACAGATCATCTCGACCTGGTGCAGTTTCACCGGAGTCTCACCCAAGCGGAATTCGAGAAGGACGGCGCGCTGCAAGAAGCCATCAAGCTCAAGGGGGAGGGGAAAGTACGGTTTCTCGGCGTGTCGGGCACGCTGCCCAACCTGGTGGAGCAGATCGAAATGGGCGTATTCGATGCGTTCCAGATTCCTTACTCCGCGCTGCAGCGCGATCACGAAGACGTCATTGCCAAAGCCGCGCAAGCGGGGGCAGGAACGATCATTCGCGGCGGTGTGGCGCGCGGAGCGCCCACCGATTGGCAGCGCACCAACTACATGGTGCCGGGCACCACGATGAAAGACCGTTGGGAGCAAGCCAGGCTCGACGAGCTGCTCGACGGTGCAACCCGCATCGAGTTCACGCTTCGTTTCACGCTCTCTCATCCGGGCTTGAGCACGACGATCGTCGGAACGAGAAGCCCGGAACACTTGCGCGACAACATTCGAGCTGCGAAAAAAGGCCCTCTCCCCGATAGCGTGCTGGCCGAAGCCAAGCGGCGCCTGACCGAGGCAGGCTCGGTCGCCGAGCCGGTAGGCACGATCGAAACGAACCTCAACCGCTCCTCACCGGCGACGCTTCAGCACGCCGGCGCGAAATGAGTGTGCCGAGGCACTCGGTCCAGCCCGGCGGCGTTCGCTACGACGCGAGCTACCGCTCCCGTTTCGACGAGCTTTCGGGATGGGCAGCGGTTGGCTCGGCTGCCTTCTGGGCGAGCCGCTGTTGGACGCGCTCGGTGCTTTGCCTGAAGCCCGCCTGGATGTAGGGGCCGAGCTTCCAGATCTGGCACCGGTAGCGGGGGTCGTCCGCCCACTCGTCCCAGCCCGAGTCGCGGCGGAACTGTCCGAGGAGCCCGGATGCTACGATCTCGGCCTCGTTCACCGCGTGGCGCTCGTCCCGATCGGGACCGACGTAAATGGCGTCCGAAGCGCAGTACAGCTCGCACATGAAGCAGGTTTGGCATTGCTCGATACGAGCAGCGATAGGCACCTTGTCGGGGCCAGGCTCGAGCACGTTGGTGGGGCACGCTTCCACGCAGCGGTTGCAGCCCGTGCACCGGTCTCGGACGATCAGCTCAAACATGCGTCGCCTTCCATCCTTCTTGGGCCTCCGGCCTCGTCCAAACGTCGTCGAGGCCGCCGATGAGCAGCCGGCGCGCCCGATCGGGGCGCTCTGCCCGGGTGTCCGAGCGCTCGTGCATCCCGCGGCTCTCGTCGCGGGTCAGCGCCGCCGTGTAGCAGAGGCGAGCGGTCGCCACGACGGCTGCGGTCTCCCGCGCAGCGACGGCGTCGGCACCCTGGGCCTGATCGTGGTCGCGGATCTCCCGCCAGGCCGTTTCCAGTCGCCCGAGAGACGCGCGGAGTTTCGGTCCGGACCGAAACAGGTTCTTGTCGAGCGGCAGGATCTCGTCCTGGGCGACCTTGAGCACACTAGGACGATCGACCTGCCTTGCCGTGCTGCGCGGGCGGAGGCCCGCCGTGCCCTGCGCGCGAGCCTTCTCGCTGACGCGCCGGCCGCGGGTCCGCGCGAGCTCCGCCGCTGCTTGTCCCGAGAGCAGCCCGGACGTGAGGGCCCACGCGGAGTTCGGTGATCCACCCCCGCTGACGGCGCCGGCAATGAGCTCGCGTGTCGCCGTGTCGCCTGCGGCGAACAGTCCCGGGACGGTCGTCTCGCAATGATCGCCGACGATGCGCAGACCGCCTGTGCCCCGGATCGTGCCCTCGGCGAACAACTTGACCTCGAACGGTTCGCTGTACGGGTCGATACCCTTCCGCACGAAAGGCAGGAGCGTCATGGGCTGGATCTGCGGAAGCGACTTGCGGAGGCCGTCGGGGCACTCGTTCAGGCGAGCGTAGACCGGGCCCTCGATCAAGGCGCGCCCGAGCACTCCATTGCGGGGGAGGACATCGAGCTCTTTGCCCTCGGCGTCGTAATACCGCGCGTACGCGTAAATCAGGGTGCGTGTCGAGTTCCAGCGCGGGGAGATCGAATACGCGTTCGAGAATTCCATGCCGGATAGCTCGGCGCCTGCCTCGACGGCCATCAAGTGACCGTCGCCGGTGTTTGTGCCGCTGCCGAGCAAGCCCCCGAGAAAGCCGCAGCCGCCCGTCGCGAGAATCACAGCGCCCGCACGCGCGGTGTACGGCTGTTGGATTTGACGTCGCAACCCGTTCGCGCCCGCTGCGGAGCCATCGTCGTGGAGCAGCAGCTCGAGCACCGGGCTCTGATCGAGAATCGTCACGCCCACGTCCAGAGCGGCGTGGCGCAGAGCGCGGAGGTACTCGGGGCCGCGTAACGCGTTATAGACGGTCTGGCCTTGTTCGTTGACGTCGAATCGATAAAAGGGCGAAAGCGTTGGTAGCGTGCGCCACGTCGTATCGATGATGCGCTCCATCCAGCCTCGGTCGGCCAGGCCGCATCCCGCGATCCAGTGCTTCTCGATGGCGTCGGCGCGAGCCGTGCCCTCCGGGGAAACCCACCAGTGCCCCGGCCCGCCCGTCGCCGTTACGCCGCTCGTCCCCACATACCCCTTGTCCACCAGGACCCACGCGAGCCCCGGCTTTGGCCGCGGAGATGGCCGCCCAGCATGCCGCCATGCCTCCACCCACGACCAGGACGTCGGTCTCGATTGGCAACGGCTCGGGCGCGCCCGAGCGAACGGTTTCAGCCATCACGATGCGTCCCGTATAGCAGACACCGGACAGCGGAACAACGCTCGGGCGGGATGCGAATGCAGGAGCGCTCGACGCGGGCGGCAGCCATACCGCTCTCACGCGCGCTCACCGGAGCGCAGCCAGTCGTTGTGGAGCGCGGCGTAGGCTCCGCGGCAGGCGATGAGCTCCTCGTGCGATCCCAACTCAGCGATGCGGCCGTTCGCGACCACCGCCACGCGATCGACGCGCTCCAGGCTGGAAAGCCGGTGCGCGATGAGGACCACCGTCCGCCCGACCATCACCGCGTCCAGGGCCGCGTTCACTTGCGCCTCCGTAGCCGGATCCAGGCTCGCCGTGGCCTCGTCGAGAATGAAGACATCGGCGTCGAGCAGCGCGACCCGCGCCAGCGCGAGCAGTTGCCGCTCGCCCGACGACAGCAGCATCCCGCGGTTACCGACGGGGGAGGCCAGCCCCTGCGGGCGCGCGGCAAAGCGCTCCAGGGCGCCGACGCGCCGGAGTGCGGTCTCGAGGTCCGAATCGGTTGCCTGTGGGCGCACGGCGCGCAAGTTCTCGGCCACGCTGCCGTGAAACAGGTGGCCTTCCTGCGAGAGGAGGACGATGCGGCGCCGCAGCGATCGGTGTGAAGCGCGCCGGAGGTCGACCCCGCCATACAGGACCGCCCCACGCATCGGGTCGTAGAGCCGCGCCATCAGCTTGGCCAAGGTGGACTTGCCCGCCCCCGAGGGACCGACGAGCGCCAGGCGCTCGCCGTGGGACAGCGTGATCGAGATTCCGGTCACGGCCGCATCCCGGCCGTCCCCGTAGCCGAACTCGACGTCGCTCAGCGAGAGAGCCGCGCGGGCGGGCAGATCCGTCGGCCCATCCGCCACGTCGACCGGGGTGTCGAGCAGGCCGAAGATCTTGTCGAGCGCCGCGGCGGCTGACTGCACGGTGTTGAACAAGAAGCTGAGCGACTGAACCGGCTCGAAGATCATGAGCAAGTAGAGGATGAAGGCGCTGACCGTGCCCAGACTGACGCGCGCGTGGGAGACGAGCCATCCTCCCCCGCCGAGCGCGAGGACCGTCGAGAGGGCGGTCGTGGCCTCGACGACGGGGAGGAAGCGGGCCTGGACGCCAATGGCTTCGATGCCGGAAGCGAAAAGCCTGTCGTTCTCACCGAGAAATGTCGCCAGCCGCGATCGGTCCTGCCCGAACGCCTGCACCACCTTGATACCCGCCAGGCTCTCGACCATCGTCGAGAGCGTCCTACCCGTTCGTTCCCGGACGGTCAGGTATGCGCGTCTCGATCGTCGGCGGAAAGCGACTGAGGCGACCGCCAGCGCAGGCATCGGCGCAAGCGACACCGCGGCCAGCGCCGGCGAAAGCGCGAAAAGGACGCCGACCAACAAGAGCAAGGTAAGTGTGCTTTGAACGAAAGGGAGCAGAGCGAGCTGGACCATCTCCTCGAGCGCATCGATGTCCGACGTCATCCGCGAGACCAGGACGCCGGCGGGCGTGCGGTCGAAGTACCGGGCCGACATGCGCATCACGTGGTCGAATACCCGATCGCGCAGATCGCGGACCACCCGCTCGCCCACCGCTCCGAGCAGCTCCGTGTGGGCGCGGGAAAGGACGGCCGCGGCCAAGGCGAGCCCAAGAAACAGGGCGCTGCAGCGTGCCACGACTCGCAGATCGGGACGGCCCGCCTTGAGCCCGTGGTCGATCGCGTAACGGAGGACGGCGGGTCCCGCGAGAGAGCCCAGCGTCGCGAGCACGACCATCACGGCCGCGGCGGCGGCGAGCTTGCGGTGTGGCACGAGAAGCCTCAGCGCCCTCGCTGGCATCGCAGTGGCCGCTCGACGCGTTGGCGCGCTCACCCCGTCCTCCGCGCGGCGTGCCCGCGATCGGAGGGCGCGGGCCTCTCTGATGGGGCCGTGCCCGTTGCCAGGCCCGGGGCCTCCAGTGCGAGCAGGTTTCGATAGACCGTGCTGCGGGCAAGCAGCTCGCTGTGCGTTCCGGTGTCGGCGATACCGCCGCCGTCGAGCAAGAGCACCCGATCGGCCATGCGCAGAGTCGCTGGGCGATGGGCGACCAGCAGGGTCGTTCGGCCGCGCATCACTGACGCGAGGGCGCCCCGGATCTCCTCCTCTTTGGCTGCATCGACCGCAGCCGTGGCCTGATCGAGGACCAGGATGGGCGGATCGGTCAAAAGGGCGCGCGCCAGGGCGATCCGCTGGCGCTCGCCGCCCGATAGCGACAGGCCACGTTCACCGACCGGCGCGTCGTATCCGTCCTCGAAGCCAATGATGAAGTCGTGGGCCCCGGCGGCCCGGGCCGCACGCTGCACCTCCGCCACCGATGCTCCGGGCGCCGCGAAGGCGATGTTGTGGCGAATGGATCCGCTGAAGAGAAACGGATCCTCGAAGACGATGCCCAACTTCACACGCAGCTCCCCGATGGAGCTCCCGCGCACGTCGACTCCATCGACGACGACGCGCCCTCCGCAAACGTCGTGAAATCGCGCGAGCAGGGCGAGAAGCGTCGATTTGCCGGATCCGGTGGCACCCGCGATGGCGACCGTCTCCCCGGCGCGGACGTGCAGATCGAGCTTGCGAAACACGACCTTGCCGTCGGCGTACGTGAAGTCGACCGATTCGAAGCGGATCTCCGCGCCGCGCGGCTGACCGGAGCGCTCCCGCCCCCTCGTCACGGCCAACCCCGGCGTCCCGGAGGGGCCCGGCGTCGGCGTCTGTGCCTGTGCGTGGGGAGGATCGACGATAGTCGGGGAGAGCGCGAGCAACGCGGCGATCGCGTTCGCCGAAACCAGCGCTCGCTGCATCTGGGCGATCGTGATCCCGGTCATGCGGAGCGGGTTGACCAAGAGAAGGACGTAGTAGTTGAACTGGACCAGCCGACCGACCGTCAGCCGGCCGTCGATCACGCGCTCGCCGCCGAACCACAGCACCGCGACGAGTCCCAGGGCGGGCAGCACGTCGAGAACCGGCATCACGGTGGCGCGCACGCGGTTGACGCGCATCGCGGCGGCGTAAGCGTCGGTGCTCCGAGCCTGTACCCGCGCCCGTTCGACGGTCTCGAGGCCCAGGCCCTTGATGGACCGGATCCCCGCGATGGCCTCTTCGACGGTGCTCGCGAGGCTCCCGAGCGCGTGTTGCAGCGCCCGCACGCGCGGCCCCTGTAGGGCGGTCAGCCAGCGCGCGACGACGAATACGCCGAGTGTCGGGCCGAGCGCGACCGCCGCCAGCGCGGGATCTATCGAAGCCAGGGCCACCAGGCTGCCGACGAACATCACAGCGTTGGATACGGTGATCGGCACGTTCACGAACGGCTGCTGGATCTGTTGAAGGTCCGAAACGGCCCGCGACACGAGATAGCCGGCGGGCGACCGCGCGTGGAACGCCAGATCCAGCCGGAGCAGGTGAGCGAACAACCGCGCCCGCAGGTCCGTCTCCAACCGCGCCGCCAGCGATTGGGCGAGGTAGCGGCGCAGGCCGGCGAACCCGGCGCCCATCGCGGCCACGATCGCGATGCCGAGCACCGCCTGGCGCAACGCCGCCCCGTCGCCGGCGCGGATCCCCAGATCGAGCCCTCGCCGTAAGAACACCGGGACAGCGAGCTTGCAACAGGTCCACGCGAGCCCGGTGGCGATACCGGCTACAGCGCGACCGGCGTACCCCCGAAGCGTCTCGGCGAGAAGCTTGACTCCACTTGCGCGACCGCGTTCGCGGGGCCGTTCGACCGGCGCACCCGCCGCCTTCTCGTCCAGGATGTCAGCCGAGGGCGCGAGCGACATGGCAAGCGCGGACCCTACCGTTCGCAGGAGCGTGCTGGGATGAGTAATTCTGATACGGCTAGCGAGCGCCAGCCCAACTTACGAACGAGGTTCCGTCACGCGCTCGGGCAGCTGCCGCGCGTGCTCGAGGGCGACGCGTGCCGCTTGCGACGGGCATCGCTCGCGCAGCTCGCACCTGCGTGCCACATTCGCCGCGCAGCATGCTCCTCGACATCACGCCGCTCCGCAGGCATCGAGATTTCCGGCTCCTCTATGCCGGCCAGACCGTCAGCCTGTTCGGCAGCATGATCACGTACGTGGCCGTGCCACTTCAGATCTACGCGCTCACGAAGTCTTCTCTCTGGGTGGGACTCCTCGGCAGCGCGCAGCTTCTTCCACTCATCGTCGCGGCGCTCTTCGGCGGTGCGCTCGCGGATCGCCTGGACCGTCGGCGGCTCTTGCTCACCTCGGAGTCGATCCTGGCGGCCGGATCCCTCGCCCTCGTCATCAACGCCCGAAGCGAGCACCCGAGCGCGATCCTCGTATTCGTCGTGTCGGCGCTCATGAGCGGCGTCAACGGATTCCACCGGCCGGCGCTGGAGGCGATGACGCCGCGTCTCGTCGCGGCCGACGAGCTGTCCGCGGTGGCCGCGCTCGGCACCTTGCGTCACAGCGCGGCGGCCATCGGCGGACCTGCGCTCGGGGGCTGGATGGTCGCGTCGTTCGGGCTCTCCTCGGCCTACGCTCTCGACGTCGTGTCCTTCGTCGCGTCGATGGTCTGTATCGGTGGGTTGGTCGCCCCGCCTGCGCCGCCGAGCCACCATGCGTCCCCGCTGAGGTCGATCGCGGATGGGTTGCGTTACGCGGCAGGCCGCGCGGAGCTGGTGGGCACGTACATCGTGGACATCGTGGCCATGATCTTCGCAATGCCCGTTGCGCTCTTCCCCCAGCTTGGCCAAGGTTGGGGTGGCGCCGAGGCCGCGGGCTGGTTGTTCGCCGCCATCCCACTCGGGAGCTTGATCATGACGCTGTTCAGCGGCTTCGCCCGGCGGGTCGACCGCCACGGGGCGGCCGTGGTGATCGCCGCCGCAATCTGGGGTCTCGCCATCGTGACGCTCGGCTTCGCGCGCTCGCTCCCCGCGGCCGTGACTTGTCTGGCGGTCGCCGGCGCCGCGGACATGGTGAGCGGCATGTTCCGTCAGACGATCTGGAACCAGACCGTTCCGAACCACATGCGAGGTCGTCTCGCGGGCGTCGAGATGATCAGTTACATGACCGGGCCGCTTCTCGGCAACGCGCGCGCCGGCGCCTTGGCCTCCGCGTTTGGCGTAAAGTTCTCCGTCGTTTCGGGCGGCATCGTTTGCGTGGCGGGCGTGCTCCTCTGCATTCCCCTGCTCCCAGCCTTCTGGCGATACCGGCGCTCCAGCTCTCGCCCCGTCCTCGGCGAAAGCGCCGCTCCGCTACCGGCATAGGGCCGCTTTCAACGTGAGACCCGCGCCTCGGATGCCTGCGCACACTCATGAAGGAGCGCGAAGTAGCGTGCCGTGGCCTCGGCCCCGATCACGAAGGGATTCGGCTGCCCTGGGCGTCGAAGCCGTGAAAGAGAAAGGCGAGCGAGCCCCCCCTCGGCGAATACCTGGGTACTCATGATGCCGACCGCGCCGGCGTGCCGAGCCAATTCGGCCAGGCGCCCCACCGACTCATCGTACTCGCGCAGACCGCCCGTCCGGTCGTTGGGCTCGAGGGACGGTGGCAGGTTGACGCCGCCGAAGAGCACGAGCACAAACGTCTTGCCGCCCTCCCGCGCCGGCACGAGCGCCGAGACCGTGCCCGGCGTATGCCCCGGCGTGAGATACAGCGTTACCGTAGTATCGCCGAGTGTGATCTGCTGCCCGTCGACGACGACGATGTCGCGCCGCGGGATGGGGCGAGGAGCGGCCCCGGGGATTGTGTCGCGCGTCTTCGCGATGAGGTCCCAATCGAGGCCGCCGAGGGCGACCGAGGCCCCAAATTTCTCTTGCAGATAGGCCGCTCCCCCGACGTGGTCCCAGTGTCCGTGCGTGACGACGACGACCTTGATCGCACCGGGATCGAGGCCGAGCCTCACGAGCCCCGGCACTAGCTGTTGCGCCGCGTTCTGTTCGCTTGCCATCGCGTCGAAAAGAATGAGTCCGGCGCTCGTCTTCAGGACCCAGACTCCCGTGAACTCGTTGCCGATATAATAGAGATTGTCGAAGGTACGGGTCGGTACGACCCACTTGCTCGCGCCCGTCTCGATCGCATGCTTGACGACGGCCGGGGCGTCCGGCCGGCAAAGAAACAAGGGAGCCGTGAGGTCGTCCCGAGCCAGGACCGTCGCCGCCTGGACATGCCCGAGCGCGGCCGGCGAGTCCGCGGCCGGATGGGCTTCGTCGCCTGCCAACGCCGACGCCGTCACTGCGAGTATGACGGTCGCCACGGCCCTGCCGATCGACTTTGACGGCCACAATCGATTCATTTGCAATCTGCCTGACATGGATGCTGGATGGACGGGATTTCCCACGTTCTATTTGAGACGGGTGAGATAAAAGACGAGGTCATCGACGTCGTCGGGCTGCGTGAGCCCTGAAAACGGCATCCGGGTTCCCGGGACGACTGCCTGCGGATCACGCACGAACGACTTGAGTCGATCCACGTCCCACACGAAGCCGGCTCGCTTCATGGGGTTGGAGTAACGAAAGCCCTCAAGAGTGCCGGCCGTCCGGCCGAGGACTCCCTGAAGGCTCGGCCCGAGGGCGTCGGCGCGGCCGTTGTGACACGCCGAGCAGATCTGAAACACGGCGCGACCGTGGTCCGGGTCCGGCGACGCCTGGGGGGCCACTTGCGCAATGAGTCTCGCCGCAATGAAGAGGTCCCAGGGCATTCGGCAGTCTTATGCGTGCACCAGCGGGCCAGGTCGATTGAGATACTGGCTGGTGATCGCGCTGGCCGACCAGTAGGTCAGCGCTCCGACGGTTCCCGTAGGGTTGTAGCTTGCATTCTGAGGGAAGACAGACGCGCCGAGGACGAAGAGGTTGTCTGCGTCCCATGACTGCAGGTATCGATTGACGACGCTCGTCCGAGGTGAATGGCCCATGATGGTTCCCCCCGTGTTGTGAGTTGACTGGTACGGGACGACACTGAAATCACGCCGCCGAGTATCCGGCTTCGAAACGATGGTCGCGTTCATGGCGCGGCCGATCTTTTCGGCGACCTCGCCACAATAGGCGGCCAATCGATGGTCGTTATCCCGAAAATTATAGGTCATTCGAATCAACGGTCTGCCGAGCGCGTCGCGGTAGGTCGGGTCGAGATCGAGATAATTCAGGCGATGAGAATAGTTGGCTGCGGACGCCCCGATGGCGAATGAATGATTGTACCAAGCCGCCGTGGCCCGCTTCCAGTCAGCGCCCCAGCGCGGGGTACCCGGAGGAACCGGCCGGTGAGCGATGGGCCGTCCCCCGCTCGTGCCACTCCCGACCCACGCGCCCCCGAAAAAGCCGAGGCCGGAGTGGTCGAAGTTGTCGCCGTTGAAGTCGTCGATGTTCATGGACAGAGCGCCGGCGCCCATGAACGGATTGATATTGTGGTCCTTGACGAAGACTTGGACGCCGCTTCCCACCTGGTAGCAGTAGTTCTTTCCTACCGAGCCTCGACCGGTGGAGGGGTCGTAGGGGGTGCCGATGCCCGAGGTCAAGAGGAGCAGCGTGTTATTGAAGACATAGGCTCCGAGAATCACGAGCCCGGCGGGTTGCTCGTATTCCTCGCCGCTCCGCACATCGACGTACTCGACTCCACGCACCTTCCTCGCCACCTTGTCGTACGCGAGGCGCCGAACGTAGGCGTGCGTGCGGAGCGAGAAGTTCGGATTCCCGACAATGATCGGGAGAAGGGTCGAGTGGGGGCTCGCTTTGGCGTTGACCTCGCAACCGAAGCGTTCGCAGTGGCCGCAATAGGCGCAGCCACCGAGCGTCAAGCCCTCCGGATTCGTGTAGGGCGCGCTCGCGTTGCTGGCCGGGGCGGGGAACGGGTGGTAGCCAAGTGCCTTGGTTGCCGCCTCGAAGAGGTCACCTGCGGCCGTTTTGTGCAAAGGCTTGTTCGGATATTCGTCGCTACGGGGCCCCTCGAAGACGTTCCCGCCGTCGATGATCTGACCGCGGAGATTGCCGGCCTTGCCCGAGACGCCGCAGAGCTTTTCGAACCGATCGTAGTGGGGCTCGAGTTCGTCGTACGACACGGGGAAGTCTTCGATGGTCATCTCCTGGGCGATCGCCGTCCTGCCATAACGGTTCGTCAGGTGACTTCGCAGACCGAGGTCGGACGGCAGCAGCCGCCAGTGAAGCCCGTTCCAGTGCGTGCCTGCTCCGCCGAGGCCACTTCCCGGAAGAAATGCGCCGAGTCGCCGGATCGGAAGAGCGGTCTCCGACGGCTCGTGACGCATCGTGACCGTCTCGACTTGTGTATCCTGGAAGAGCTCGTGCCTCTGGACGTACTTCAACTCGTCGCGAACACTCGGGAGCGTGAAGTCTTCCGCAGGGCTTCGCGCGGCGCCGCGCTCGAGGCCCACCACGCGGAGTCCCGCTCTCGTCAACTCCCGCGCGATGATGGCTCCGGTCCATCCCATTCCGATGATGACCGCATCCGTTTCAGGCAGTCGCACCACGCGCTCGATCTCCTCAGGTGAAGTCGGCGATCGACTTGGGCTCGGGCGCGAATGGCAGGCCCCGGTACTTTTGAATTTCGACCTCGTACGTTGCTGGCAGGCCCGGATAGCCCACCATCTTCCAGGCGATCTTGTCGCGGTTGCCGCCGTACATCGGGTCGGCGAAGAAGCCTTCCATGGTCAGCGAAAGCAGGGCTTCGAAGAAGGCTTGTCCGTTCACCCCGGTCAGTTCCGCGGTGCCGTGTTCGAGGTCCGAGAGCACGCGGGCGCGTGCGTCGGCGGACAGCCCGTCGAAGGGCTTGCGGAGGGTGCGCTGGGTCAACTCGTTCGTCGCGGCGATGCCGGCACGAAAGAATTCGCGCGGCGTGAGGGCCAGCTGATAGCCGTGTTCGGGCTTCCCCGCCGCGAACGGCCCTTGCCGATAGAGGCGGGCGCCGTTCCCGAACGCCCCCGCGAGTTGCCGATCGATGAATACGGTGACGCCGCACGCGCTGCCGGGCGGGCTCAGCTCGTCCTCAGGAATGAACGTATCGACCGCAGCATCGACGAACGCGTATTCGGTCGCATTGAGACTCAGTGCCGGCTCGCCAGGTGGTGGTGGGGCGGCGCGGTTCGCGCGTGAGGAGAGCGCCGGAGGTACCGTTGCAAGGTTCGGGTGCCTCAATTGGGGGGTGGCGCAGCCGATCAGGACTGGCGGCAGCGTAGCCGCCAGCACGTTGGCCAGGGCGGCTCCAGACGTACCGGCGGCCGCCAAGAATCGCCGTCTGTTCATTCTGTCGTCCGTCACGACTCTCCTCCAACGGCCACAGGTGTGGCAGCGCTCGCGCCACGTGTCTACTATATAAGACATGACAAATCACTATGAGCGACGCTCATTTCCGGGGATGAGCCGACAGGGTGCCGCCCCTGTCGTCCGCAGGGCGTGGCGGGTCCGTCACGGGGTGCTGCTCGTCCTCTGCGCGATGTACTTCATCGCTTACGTCGACCGGGTGAACGTCTCCGTCGCCGCGCCTCTTGCGCGTAGAGATCTGGGGCTGAGCCCGATCCAGCTCGGGTTTGTGTTCTCCGCCTTCGCCTATCCGTATGCTGCGATGCAGGTTCTCGGTGGGTGGCTCTCCGATCGCTTTGGTCCGCGCCGCGTTCTCGCCGCCCTCAGTGTCATCTGGGCCCTTGGAACCATCCTCACAGGCGCATCCGTGGGGCTGCGTACGCTGATCGCCGTCCGTGTGCTCGTGGGAATCGGTGAAGGCGGCGCATTCCCGGCGGCCACGCGGGCCCTCGCGTGGTGGATGCCGGCTCGTGAGCGCGGTCTGGCCCAGGGCGTCACCCATAGCGCCGCACGTCTTGGCGGCGCCGTTGCTCCCCCGGTGGTGATCGCGATCGCGGCGGCCTACGGCTGGCGGCAATCCTTCGTCGTCCTCGGCCTTGCGAGCCTCGTTTGGACCGCCCTCTGGCTTCTCTCGTTCCGGGATCGACCCGAACTCCACCGCGGGGTGACAGCGTTTGAGCTCGCCGAGATCCGTGAAGAAAGCGGGCCGCCTTTGGCGCTCGGGCTGGCTCCCCGACGCGTCGGCACGCCGTGGAGGCGGATCGCGCGGGCTATGGGACTCGTGACGCTCGTCGACTTCTGCTACGGCTGGTCTTTGTGGGTCTTCCTGACCTGGCTTCCGTCGTATCTCGCGGACGCGCGCGGTTTCCCGCTGAAGCAGATGGCCCTCATGGCCGCGTTGCCGCTGCTCGGGGGCGTCATCGGAGATACGCTCGGCGGCGTCGTGTCCGACGCCATCTACAAATGGACGGGCCGGCTCGTTCTCGCCCGCCGAAGCCTGCTTCTCGTGGGTTTTCTCGGCGCCGTCGCGTTCATGGTTCCGGCGGTCACCACCACGAGCGCCGTCACCGCCGTTTGGGGGCTGTCGGTTGCGTTCTTCTTCCTCGAGCTCACGAACGCGGTTCTGTGGACCCTTCCGCTCGACATCGCGGGCGACTTCGCTGGAACTGCCGGAGGCATGATGAATACAGGGTTCGGGATCGCGGGGATGATCTCCCCCGTGGTCTTTGGCTGGCTCGTCGAGCGGACAGGGGGCTATCGCGCCTCGTTCGTCGTCGCCCTGGGCCTGCTCGTCGTCGGGGCCCTCGCGTCCGCGGCAATCGACCCATCGCGCAAGGTCGGCTCCACGACGTACGGTGGCGCCCATCCCGCGCCAAGTGAGGCCTGACGTGACCACACCCGCAGACGCATCGGCAAGGGTCAGGGTCGTGCCCACGGGTGCTGCACTTGGCGCCGCGGTGGACGGCGTCGACCTGCGCGCGCTCGACGTGGCCGATCAGGATGCCATTCATCGCGCGTGGCTAGCCCACGGGGTTCTCCTCTTTCGCGGCCAGGGCCTCGGCGACGAGGATCTCATCGCGTTCAGCCGCCGCTTCGGCGAGCTCGACGATGCCCCCGTCCAGGAGACCGGGCGGCGCTTCGTCGAAGGGCACCCCGAGATCTACGTCGTCTCCAACGTCGTCGAGCGGGGAGTTCCGATCGGCAGCCTCGGCTCCGGAGAAGCCGTCTGGCACACCGACATGTCTTATTTGCCGCTTCCCCCGAAAGCCAGCATTCTCTACGCCCTCGAAGTCCCCGCCTCCGGCGGAGAGACGAGCTTTTGCAGCATGAGCGCCGCCTGGGACACGCTGCCCGCGGACCTGCGGGCGCGCGTTGCGGGCCGGCGGGTCAAGCACGACGGCACGTACACCAGCGGTGGCAGCGTCCGCCAAGGCGTGACCGCCAGCGACGACCCGCGGACGGCGCCCGGCGCATTGCATCCGCTTGTTTGCATTCACCCGGAGACGGGGCGGCGAAGTCTGTACCTGGGACGGCGGCGCAATGCGTATGTCGAAGGCCTCGGCCTCGAGGAGTCGTCGGCGCTCCTCGACGCCCTCTGGTCCCACGCGACTCGTCCCGACCTCCTCTGGGAGCACCGCTGGAGGGTGGGGGATCTCGTGGTATGGGACAATCGTTGCACGATGCACCGCCGCAACGCCTTCGACTCCGGGGCGCGGCGCGTTCTGCACCGGACGCAGATCCGCGCCGAGTCCCTTCCGCGCGCCGGCTGATTCCAAACGCGCTCAGAAGTCACCGCCTCCGGCGTGCGCGTGCGCACCGTTGGGCGTGCTCTTGTCCTCTTTCGGCTTCTCGATGACGAGTGTCTCGGTCGTCAGCAAGAGTCCCGACACGCTCGCCGCGTTCTGCAGCGCGGTTCGCACCACCTTGACCGGATCGATGACTCCTTGCGCGATGAGGTCCCCGTACGCCCCGGTCGCCGCGTTGTATCCGAAGCTATTGGAACCCTCACGGACCTTTTGCACCACGATCGATCCCTCGCCGCCCGCGTTGGCCACGATCTGCCGAAGCGGCTCCTCGACCGCCCTGCGGACGATCCGCACCCCAGCCGCCTCCTCGGCCGAGACCACGAGGCCATCGAGCGCTGCCTGCGCACGAAGGAGAGCCACTCCACCGCCCGCAACGATGCCCTCCTCGACGGCTGCGCGGGTCGCGTGCAGTGCGTCCTCGACGCGAGCCTTTTTCTCCTTGAGTTCCGTTTCGGTGGGTGCGCCCACACGCACCACGGCGACGCCGCCCGCCAGCTTCGCGAGCCGCTCTTGCAACTTCTCGCGATCGTAATCGCTCGTCGTGTTCTCGATCTGCGTCCGGATCTCTTGTTCGCGCGCCTTGATCTTCGCTTTGTCGCCCGCGCCGTCGATGATGGTGGTGTTGTCCTTGTCGATCTTGATGCGTTTGGCCCGGCCGAGATCGCTCAGGGTGACGTTCTCGAGCTTGAGGCCCAGTTCTTCTGCGATGACCTGGCCTCCCGTCAGGATGGCGATGTCCTTCAAGAGCTCCTTGCGTCGGTCTCCGAACCCCGGCGCCTTGACTGCGGCCGTGCCGAGCGTCCCGCGCAGCTTGTTGACGACGAGGGTCGCGAGCGCCTCCCCCTCCACGTCCTCGGCGACGATGAGGAGCGGCTTCTGCTGGCGGGCGATGGCCTCGAGGACAGGCAGCAGATCCTTGAGGTTCGAGATCTTCTTCTCGCTGAGCAGGATGTACGCGTCCTCGAGCGAGACCTCGAGGCGCTCCGCATCCGTGACGAAGTATGGCGAGAGGTAGCCGCGATCGAATTGCTGTCCCTCGACCACGTCGAGCGTCGTCTCCGCCGTCTTGGACTCCTCGACGGTGATGACGCCTTCCTTGCCCACCTTCTGAAGCGCGTCGCTCAGCAGCTTGCCGATGGCGGTGTCGCCGTTGGCGCTCACCGTGCCTACCTGTGCGATCTCGTTCGGGTCCTTTGTCGACTTTGCGCTCTGGTGCAGGTGAGCGGTGATGGCTTCCACCGCCTTGTCGATCCCGCGCTTCAGGTCGAGTGGTGCATGCCCGGCGGCGACGAGCTTCGAGCCCTCGCGAAAGATGGCCTGAGCCAGGACCGTCGCCGTGGTCGTCCCGTCGCCCGCGATGTCGCTCGTCTTCGAGGCGACTTCGCGGACGAGCTGCGCCCCCAGGTTCTCGGCCTTGTCCTCCAGCTCGATCTCCTTGGCCACCGTCACGCCGTCCTTGGTGACGGTCGGTGAGCCAAAGCTCTTCTCGATGACGACGTTTCGGCCCTTGGGACCGAGCGTGACCTTCACGGCGTCGGCCAGGGCATTGACCCCAGCAAGGACGAGGTTCCGCGCGTTCTCCTGATACACGATCTGCTTGGCACTCATTGTGGATGTCTCCAGGTTCTGACGGGTTTTGAATCAGCGCTCGACGACGGCCAGGATGTCGTCCTCGCGCAGGATGAGACGCTCCTCGCCTTCGACCTTCACTTCGGTTCCCCCGTACTTTCCGAAGAGGACGCGCTCGCCCGGGAGGACGGCCAGCGGCACGATCTTTCCGTCCCCCTGGACCTTGCCGTTCCCGACGGCGACCACCTCGCCTTCGACGGGCTTTTCCTTCGCCGTATCCGGAATGATGATCCCGCCCTTCGTGGTCTCTTCTTCCTTCAGTCGCTTGACCAGGACACGATCATGGAGGGGTCGAATGTTGGGCATGGATGGGCGCCTCTCTTGGCGGGCTGCTGGTTGTACGCGCCCTCGCGGCTCGGGAGCGTTTGTGTCCCTTATACAAGACACTGTGTGCCCGAACAAGCTGCGACAGCCACGCGCGCGTCGGAAAATAATCCTTGCCGGTTGACTGTGGACACGCCGGACATCGTGCATCTGCACCGCTCATCGATATATGAAGAATTGCGATAGGGCGCTTGCCGTGCGTCTTGCATACTAGACATCAATGACCGCCGCGTGAGAGAGTCATCTCTCTGCCAGACGTCGCGCCTTTCTCGTTCAACTGAAATAGGAACATCAGGACTCCTCCGATGCGAAAGACGTTTCAAGCACTCCCCTGCACGGTGGCGTTGATGCTCACCTGCGGGCTCGCTGCGACGGCCCGTGCCGACGACGCGGGTGACGACGACGCCGCGGTCGTCGATGCTGCATTCGCGGACACGGCCGCCGAAGACGCTCTGGACTCGGCGCCTTCCGCCGACGCGAACGACGAAGCCGACTCGGGAGCGATCGTAGATGCCACTTCTCCGAACCCGGATGCGTCAGACGCGAGCGTGGAAATCGATGCAGGCGGGATCGACGCGGGCGAGATCGACGCGGGCGAGATCGACGCGGGCGAGATCGACGCGGGCGAGATCGACGGTGCAGCTGACGCGGCGCTCGGCGACGCCACCACCGGCGAAGCGGGCGCGGTGAAGGACGCCGCGTCTTCCGCGCCCAGCTCGGCGCCGTCTACCGCCCTCGACCTCCCGAGCGAGTCCTGCGACGTGTCGAACGGCCCGTCGCCGGATGTTCCGCTCCGAACAGCTCTTTTCTACGGCGTCGTGGTGGCGCTCATGGCCATCCGGCTGCTGCGTCGACGTCCGTCGGTAACCCAATAGGACTTCTTCTTTCACTTCTATCAACGGGCGAGGCCCGCGCCTTTCGGCGCGGACCAAGTCCATGCAATTCAAAAATAGCCCGTGACGCTCGCCCGTCGCCGTTGTGCAGGCTGCGCCTGCGTGCGCCCACAGGACCATGGAGACCATCGTGGCGAAACAAATCTTCGCATTCGGGATTCTTGCGGGTGGGCTGACGTTCGCGCCGCGACCGGCGTACGCGCAGGCCGCGACTGGCGGACCGAATCCGGACGGCGGCGTGGCGGCCTCTCCTTCTGCGGCTCCTGACGCGCCGCCACAGGTCGACGCCGGACCGACCGCAACGGCTGCGCCTTCTCAGCCGGCGAATAGCAGCGCCCCTTCCGCAACGGCTGCGCCTTCGGCCGGACCCTCTCCGGTCGAAGGGCCTCCCGGCACGCCGGCCCCGCCGACCGCGGGCCCAACCGCGTCGCCCACCGCGGTCGTCTCTCCCCCCGGTCCGACCGGAGAGCCTCCCGTCGCGGGTTCCGGGCCGAGCCCCGCTGCAGAGGAAGCGACACCCAAGGACCGGTCATCCTCCGGCCGCTCGGAGCTCGACACGCTCGTCGTCACGGGAGTACGCGGCGGGCCGCCTCGCACGGTCGCCCAGAGCCCTGCACCGATCGACGTCATCAGCGGCGAGACGCTCGCGAAGACGGGGCGCGCGGAGCTCGGTGAGGCGATCGCGAAGGTCCTGCCTTCGCTCAGCTTCGGAACCAACGAGGGCGGCATCACGACGATCGTCCGTCCCGTCATCAACCGCGGCCTCGGGCCCGGCTACACGCTCGTTCTCATCAACGGTAAACGCAGGCACAATGGGTCGTTCATCACGAACGGAGGCGGCGACACGAGCGGCGTCAACCCGGTCGATCTCGACCTCATTCCGACGAGCGCGATCGACTACATCGAGGTGCTCAAAGACAGCGCCGCCGCCCAGTACGGGTCGGATGCCGTCGCAGGCGTCATCAATATCGTGTTCAAGAAGGACGCCGAGGGCGGCCGTTTCGGCGTTCAGGCCGGCCGGCTGTACGACGGCACGGGCGACAAGAACGCCGACCGAGCCGAGGCCGACGCAGGCTTCCGGGTCGGCAAGGGGTTCCTGCACCTCTCGGCCGACGCCAGCTACCGCGGCCTCGTGTGGAACAACTTCTACGCGAGCCAGGTCCCTTACGCACCAGCGAACAATCCGCAGAACGCGTACTGGAACGGGGACGGCGCACACAACGGCGACCCTGAGATCAAATTATTCAACCTCTCCTACAACTTCCAGCTCCCGGTCGACGCGGTCACGCTCTACTCGTTCGGAACCTTCGGCGTGCGCTCGACGGTCATCGGCAACAACTACCGTCGCCCGGACAGCGCCGCCAGCTTCTCGTCGGTTTTTCCCGAGGGGTATTACCCGCTGAACAACACCTCGGAGTACGACTACCAGTTCGTCGCGGGGGCAAAGGGGGTCCTCTGGGGCGCGAACGTCGACCTGAGCTCGTCGTACGGGCGGAACCGCCAGCATCAGTACAGCGACTTCACCATCAATCCGTCGCTCGGGCCGAACTCGCCGCAGAGCTTCCCCAACATGGCGACCTACCTGTTCGACCAGTGGGTGCAGAACCTCGACGTCACGAAATCGCTGGAGGTCGGCCTGCCGAAGCCCTTGCAGATCTCCGGGGGCGTCGAGGTCCGGACGGAGCATTTTCAAACGTTCGCCGGCGATCCCGACACGTACGTGAACGGCGGGTACATCTTCCAGCCGGGCGACCAGCAGGGCGACCCGAACGTCGGAAAGCCCGCATCGGTCGGCGCCCAGGCCGGCGTCTCGATCACCCCCGGCAACACCGTTTCGCTGACACGGAACGTCGTCGCCGGTTACCTCGACTCGGGCATCTACCCGATCAAGGAGTGGTACAACGGGGTCGCCGTCCGCCTCGAGAACTACAGCGACTCGGGCACCACGTTCGGCGGCAAACTGAATTCGCGTATCGATGTCCTCGAGCAGCTCGCATTCCGGGGTACGATCGGCAGCGGCTTCCGCGCGCCGTCGCTCACGCAGATCGGCTATTCGGAGCAGAACAACCGGACCAACATCAACCCGCTGACGGGCGTCGTCTCTCCGAGCCTGTCGCTGCTCGTTCCGACCACATCGCCCCTCGCCCGAGCGCTCGGCGCCCAGGACCTCAAGCCCGAGCGGTCGGTCAACTTCGGGCTCGGCACCGTGATCACTCCCTTCAAGAAGTTCAACATCACGGTGGACGGCTACGAGATCGACATCAAAGACCGGATCGGGCGCACGACGGCGCTCCTCGGCCCGGCAATTGCGCCGCTCCTCCAGCAGTACGGCCACATCGGGACCGAGTACGTGCAGTACTTCGCCAACCAGGCCGACACGCGTACGCGCGGCGTCGACATCGTGGGTGAGTTCTCGCACGACTTCCACGACGCCGGGTTTCTCCTTCTCAGCGCCGGGTTCAATTACAACGTGACCGAGATCACGCACGTTGCGCCGACGCCAGCAGCACTTGCCGCGTTCCCACAAGGAGCGCCGAACAGTCTGACATTCTTCGGACGGGCAGCCGCGGGCGATCTCACCGTCAACCTGCCCAAGGACAAGCTCATCTTGACGGTGAAGTACCAGCTCGGGCCCGTCCGCGTGACCGTGTGGAACACGCGCTACGGGCCGTACGACTACGTGCGCAGCCAGATCGTGTCGCAGGATACGCACTACGGTCCGCGCTGGCTCACGGACATCGACGTGACGTACACGACGAAGGAAGGCTTCGAGTTCGGAGTCGGCGCAAACAACGTGTTCAACGTCTACCCGAGCAAGAACGGGATACAGGATCCGGCGACGGGCTCCTCAGGCCTCGTGTACGGCCCGGCGCCGTTCGCACCGACTGGCGGGTTCTACTACGCCAAACTGGCGTACAATTTCTGACCCGTCCGCTGTCTTCTCGCCATGATGGACCGTAGGGCGGAGTCGACCTTGGCTCTTATCCATCCCCTTCGCGTCGGCGCCCTACCCGATTCGATCACGAAGAAAGTCTTGCTCCGTGCGTCGCGGGCCCGCGTCTGGCGCGCCATCTCCGACAGCACGGAGTTCGGGAGCTGGTTCGGAATGCGTGTGGAAGGCCCGTTCGTCGCGGACACCTCGGTAAAGGGCATCATCACGCCAACGACCGTGGACAACGAGGTCGCCGACCTTCAGCGGAGCTTCGAGGGCCTCGTATTCGAGCTCCGCATCGTCGCCGTCGAGCCCGAGCGGCTCCTTTCCTTCCGCTGGCACCCCCACGCCGTCGACAGGGGGGTCGACTACTCGCATGAAGAGCCGACGCTCGTGACCTTCCTCCTGGAGGAAACGTCGGAGGGCGTTCTGCTCACCGTGACGGAGTCAGGCTTCGACCGGATCCCGCTCGAGCGGCGCGCCGAGGCCTTCGCCGCGAACGAGGGGGGCTGGGCGAAGCAGTGCGAGTTGATCGGGAAGTACCTCGCGGTCCGCACCATTCTATAGTTTCCTCGTGCTCAGCCGAGTTTGCGCGCGTCATAGAATTCGGGAAAGCCGTGGTTGTCGATCGTCACGCCCGTGACGCCCTTCGAGACCGCGAGATTGTAAATCAAGATGTAGAAGGGGATGGCGTAGGTCTTGTCGAGGATCTTGCGCTGCACCTTGTAGTAGTAGTCTGCGCGCGCGGGGCCGTCGGGCTCGCGAGCCGCGGCAGTCAGCCATGCGACGAGTTCTGAGTCTACGACTCGCAACCATCCGTACGTGGACCGAACGGTGGGATCGTACAGCTGACGCAAAATGTCCGGATCCGCGTGAAAGCTCGCGCCGGCCATCGCATCGAAGTTGCCGTCCTGGATCGCTCCGAGAACGACGCTGCCCGGCCGGCTGTCGATGATCATCTGGATCCCGACCTGCCGGAGCTGGTTTTTGACGAGCTCCATCAACTCGAGGCGCTTTTCCCGATTCCCTTGGGAGTCGATGAAGTGCAGCGTGAGCTTCTTGCCGTCCTTTTCACGAACTCCGTCGGCGCCGACGCTCCAGCCCCTCTGCTCGAGGATCTGCCGCGAGCGCGCCGGATCGGGTCGCCAGGAATCGGCCAGCAATTTTTCCGCGGATCCGAACATGGTCGCGTTCAGGTACGACCAAGCGCGGGGGAACGTGCCGAAGTAGATCGAGCGCACGATTTGGTCGATGTCGAGCGCGAGCCGTACGGCGAGTCGGATCTCGTCGTCGTTCCAGGGGTCCCGGACGACGTTGATGGCGAGCGAATAATTCGTATTGAGGAGCTCTTTCTCGAGAAGATCATAGGCAGGATCCGAGCGAAATTCGCGGATGTTCTGCGCCGGGATCAGATCCGCCGCCAGGACTTCTCCTGCCCTCAGCGCAGCGATCCGTGTCGCCTCTTCGGGCACGTTCACGAAAGTCAGCCGGTCGAGGTACGCCGGGCCATTATGGCCCGCTGCCCCATGGGCCCAGTTGTAATCGGGATTTCGCTCCAAGTGGACGGCCCGGCCTGGCTCGAGCGCGACGAAGCGGAATGGGCCCGTAGCCACCGGTTGCTGGTTGAACGTCGGTCCGTACTTCGCCACGGCTGCTGGCGATACGACGGCGAGCTTTGTCGTCGAGAGATTGCGGAGTAGGGGAGTGAACGGCTCCTTGAGCCGCAGGCGCACGCGTTCGTGGTCGACGACATCCGAGCCGGCATACGGACCCAGGTTGATGCGGGAGCTCAGCGCATTCTTCGGCTCGGCGACGCGATCGAAGTTGGCTTTGAGCGCGGCCGCGTCGAGGGGCGTGCCGTCGTGGAACTGGACTCCCGGCCTCAGCTTGAACTCGTACGTCGTGCGATCGGGGGAGACGATCCAGGACTCGGCCAGCCAGGGACTCAGCGACTGATCGGCATTCAGCCGCGTGAGGCTGTCGAAGATCGAGCGCATCACGCGGTTGTGCGGTGCGTAGCCCGAGTTCTGTGGGTCGAGTGCGATCGTGGAGACGGCCGCGCCGTCGAAGGCGACGCGAAGCTCGCCCCCCGCCGTACCGGGTCCGTTCTTGTTCGGGCTTGGCTCTTGGCGCGCTTCGCTCCGCGAGCAGCCTGCGGACACGGCAGCGAGGGCCCCACCAAGCACGAGGCTGCGCCGAGACACGAGGCTGCGCCGAGAGAGGGTACGGGCGTCGGGTGGGTTCGAGGAGCGGGCTGGTTTGGACAACGGATTCCCTCCTGGGTGTGTCCACTATACCAGACAAGAGTGCGCGCGGTATGCTTGCGAGGGCAGCGTCGGCGATCGAGCAGGGACGACGCGCGCGCGCCGCGAATGAGGAGCGATGCGCCCATATCGGGCCGTCTGGATCATATCCGTGGGTTGCGAGAACCGCCGGCGCGGTCTCGTGCTCGCCACGAGTCTGTGGGTCTTGCATACGAGACATTGTGGATGTATTGAACCGCACAAATGCCCACCGTCCAGCTCACCCTCGACACCCCCGAGCTCGCCCAGCACTACGACGCCGTCAGCGCCGATCGCCAGTTCAAGGCGGGCCGCAAGCTCGTCGAGCGACTGGGCATCCGGGCCGGCGAGCGCGTCCTCGACATCGGCGCCGGCACCGGCCTCCTGGCCGAGTACGTGTCCGAGCGCGTCGGGCCGGGGGGCTTCGTGGCCGGCTTCGATCCGCTTGCGCATCGAATCGCTCTTGCGAACGCGAGGGCCAAGCCCAACCTGACGTTCCGCGTCGGGACGGCCGACGATCTCAGCGCCTACGCGGACACGAGCTTCGACGTCGTCTATCTCAACGCCGTCTTTCACTGGCTGCCCGACCAGCGCCGCGCCCTTGCGGAGATTTATCGCGTGCTCAAGCCGGGCGGGCGAGTCGGTATCACCACCGGTTCGAAGGATCACACGAACTCGCTGCAACGAATCCGTAGAGAAGTGCTCTCGCGGGAGCCGTGCAGCCGCCATCCCGACGCGCAAGACGGCGTCGCTCATCGCGTCAACGCGGACGAGCTTCGAGGGCTCCTGACCGAATCCGGGTTCGAGGTGAACGCAATCGACCTCGAGCCGAATGGGGCGTCCTACCCGACCCCGGCGGCGGCGATCGAGTTCTCGCAGGCGAGCTCGTTCGGAAACTTCTTGTCGCAGTTGCCTGCCGAGCTTCGCGGCCGCGCGCGCGCGGAGATCGAAGCGGAGCTCGAGCGGCTCCGGACCCCGGACGGGATCCGGACCGAGGGCGCCCGGATCTTCGCCCTGGCGCGCAAGCCACCGGCGGCGTGATCCCGGCGCGGGGAGCGCTGTCCGACTCGCGCTCGTTCGCCGTCGACGATCAGGGCACGCTCAGCCAGTGGAGGTATTCGCCGTCCGCATAGGCGGTCGTGCACGTCGCGCCGTGCGAAAGCCCCTTGTAACGCGTGTACCGCGGGCGACGGCCGACCGCCGCGAGCGCCGCGACGGCGGCGTCCGCGTTCGAGACGGGCACGCGCTCGTCGTCGCGGCCGTGAATCACCCAGATCGGAACGGAAGGAAGGGCGTGTGCGAGCTCCTCGGCCGTGGTCCCCGGAGGGAGGTGCGCTGCGACCGGCGAGAGGCGAAGGATGCGTTCGGGGTGGCGCAGCGCGAACATCCAGGCACCCCGACCCCCCATACTGAAGCCCGTGACCACGGCGCGCTCGCTTCCGAGCACCTCGACGAGCGATGCGAGCGGCTCGAGCCAGTCGATCCAGCGGTCTCCGGGGGGGCATTGTGGGACGGCGATCCGGATGCGCGCGATCTCCGGCCGCCCGGCGACCTCGGGCAGCCCGTACCGGAGGGCGCTCCAGCCGTCGATCCCGCGTTCCCCGGACCCATGCAGGAAGAGGACGAGCGGCGACACGGTCTCCGGCTGGGGTTCGGGCTCCTGAACGAGAACGGGTAAGCCTTCGAAGTCGAAGCGCCGGAACACGCCACGCACCATAGCGCGCCAGGAGTGCCGCGATCACCTGGCCCGGGACCGGCAGCTCACCTACCCCATAGGGATTTCGCGTGTGCGAGAGGGTCACGGCTCATGTTGAGAAACTCTCATCGTCAGCGAGCTTGAAAGGGGCCGACGCGCGAGACACGTTGGTGGTTCTGAAGGTTGCGCGCCATATGCGGTATTTGGTCTTCGGTGTGGGCGCCGTGGGGGGATTGGTCGCGGCCCGGCTCGTACGCAGCGGGGCCGAGGTGGCGGGCATCGCGCGGGGGGCACAGCTCGCGGCGTTGGCCGCGCGCGGACTCACGCTGCAGACGCCGGACGGCGACGAGCACGTGCGATTCCCGGTGTACGGTGCGGCGTCGGACCTCCACCTGGGGCCGGACGACGCGATCCTGCTTTGCACGAAGACGCAGGACACGCTCGGCGCGCTCGAGCAGCTCCGCGGGGCGGGCGCCGACCGGCAGCCCGTCGTGTGCCTCCAGAATGGCGTGGAGAACGAGCGACTGGCGCTCCGGTTGTTTCCCAACGTCTATGGCGTGTGCGTGATGACGCCCGCGGTGTTTCTCGAACCGGGGATCATCCGGTGCTACGCGCGGCCCCGGTCAGCCATTCTCGATGTGGGTCGCTACCCGGAGGGTCGCGACCGCGTGGCCGAGGGTCTGGCCGCGGCGTTCGAGGAGGCCGGCTTCAGCTCCGTGGCCGACGCCGTCATCATGAAGCAGAAGTACGGCAAGCTGCTCATGAACCTCGGCAACGTGGTGCAGGCGACGCTCGGCGCGCATCCGCGCGTCGGCGAGTTTCGAGACGCCCTCCGCAGGGAAGGCGAGGCGGTGCTCGAGGCCGCCGGCATCGAGGCGGGCGACGCCGGCCTCTCGAGCCCTCGCCGAGGCGACATGACGCTAGCGCCGGTCAAAGGCGAGGCCCACCCGGGCGGCTCCTCGTGGCAGAGCCTCGCGCGCCGAACAGGGACCATCGAGACCGACTACCTCAATGGCGAGATCGTCCTTCTCGGGCGAACCGCCGGCGTGCCCACGCCCGTCAACGAGTGCTTCGTCCGGGTGGCCAACGAGCTGGTTCGGACAGGCGCGCGACCCGGCTCCGTGGATCCGGCGCGGATCGATCGGGAGCTCGGCCGCGCCCACACGGGTTGATGCTCGCCGCGCCGAATGACCCTCTACGGGTGCAGGGGCACCGAAGACGGCGGTTTGCCCCAGTCGCTCGCCACTTGAGGGCGCGATTCGGCCGCCTGGAGGCACTCATGCAGAAGAGCGTAGTAGCGAACCGTTGCGTCGAGGCCGATGAGAAATGGATTGGGCTGTCCCGGCCGCCGCGACCGCGCGAGCGCGAGTCGATTCAGGGCTCCTTCGGCAAAGACGTGCGTATTCAAGATACCGAGCGTGCCGGCCCGGCGGCTGATGTCGCCAAATCGGACGACGGAATCATCGTACCTTCGAAGGCCGCCGGTCCGCTCCGTGGGTTCTAGCGACGGTGGGAATGCCACACTTCCGAACAGTGAGAGAGTATACGTCTGGCCGCCTTCGTGAACGGGCACGAGCGCCGACACCGTACCCGGCGTATGGCCGGGCGTAAGGTACAAGGTCACCGTTGTATCGCCGAGCGTGATTCGCTGGCCGTCCACCACCGCAATATCATGGCGCGGGATGGGGTGGTCCTTGGTCTCGAGGCTTCCGGGTGGTGCCTTTTCGATGAGATCCCAGTCGGGCGCTCCAAGGGCGATGCGGGCTCCGAATTTCCTTTGGAGATACGCCGCCCCACCGAAGTGATCCCAGTGGCCGTGCGTGATGATGACGTACTTTATCTGTGCGGGATCGAGTCCGAGCTTCACGAGACCGGGAACGAGGTGATGCTCGGCCTCGTCGGCGCTGCTGCTGGCGTCGAAGAGGATCAGGCCGGCGCTGGTGCGCAATGCCCAGACGCCGACGAATTCGTTGCCAACGTAGTACAGGTTATCGAACGCCCGCGTCGGTTCCACCCATCGGGTAGAACCCGCTTCGAGCGCTTGCCGGACGACGCTCGTCGAATCCGCACGGCAAAGAAAAAGGGGAACGGTCAGGTCGCTTCCGGCGATCGCCGTCGCGGCGCGAACGTGCGCGACCGCGTCTGGCGTGTCCACTGGCGCTGTGGTGACCGGTGGCGTATCGGCTTGCGATCCGAGCGCGGCCCCCAGCGTGCACGCCAACGCGCTCGTGACGAGGAGCGCGCGTAATCCCTGTCTTCGAAGAGTCAATTTTTCCTCCGGCCTGCAGCGTCCGTAACACCGGCGCAGCGGCCGTGTCTCATGAGTATTTGCAATGCCTCTCGCGCGAGAGTCGCAGGGACCGCCGACGGAGTCGCGTTTCTGCGAACGGGCAGAACAAATTACCCGCTATGTGCCGATCGAGAGCGGATCGATGGAGGAGCGCAATCGTCGTCGGCGATCGCACAAAATGCCCGTCACGATCGGACGGGACGCGTGTCCTCCCCTCAGAGACGCTGTCATGGACCCCCCGCAGCCTCTGATCCGCTGGGTGCGGGCCGCCCAGAGCGGCGATGTCGCGGCCTTCGGCGCTCTCGTCCAGGCCACGCAGGCGATGGCATACGCGACCGCGTGGAAGACGGTGCGCCGTGAGGCCGATGCCCGCGACGCCGTCCAGGACGCGTATCTGACAGCGTTTCGACGCCTCGTCGACCTCCAGCAGCCGGAGGCCTTCGCGGGATGGCTCCGCCGCATCGTCATCGCAACGGCCCTGAACCACCGCCGGCGCATCCGCGCGCTTTGGGTGCCCGGACACGTACTTGACCCGCCCCCGGTCCTCGACGAAGAAGAGCAGCGGTGGACGCCCGACCAGCAGCGCTGGCTCGCGCGGGCGCTCCTCACGCTAGCTCCAGAGCAGCGCAAGCTCTGCGAGCTTCATTACCACGGCGGGTGCCCCGCGGAGCAGCTCGCCCGCGCCGCGGGCGTTGAGCCAGCGACCGTGCGCAAACGATTGCAGCGGATACGCGACCAGTTGCGAAGGGAGATCGAAATGGACGAAGCACGAAGCCTCGACGGTCGACCCGTCCCCGCGAACCTGCCGGAACATATCGTCGAGCTCCTCGCCCGGCCCCGACTGGCCGAGCTGCCCGACAACCCGGTTGCAGCAACCCTGGCGGCCCTTCGCGGCGCCTTCCCCGGATTCGCCGTCATCGACGACCTGCCCGAAGTCGTCAACCTCGAACGGGCGAAGCACGAACTCGGCGGCGACGCCGTCTACATCGAGCGCTCGCATCTACAGCGCATCGAGGGCGAGACCGTGCTTCGGTACGATCTCACGCTGCCTCTTCTCCTCCAAGTCCGGTGGGCCGGGCGCGGACTGCGCCTCACCGCGGCGGGAAAGACCTATCGTGTGGAGCAGGAGAGCGCGACCCGTCTCGAAGCGTTTCATCAGCTCGAGGTCTTCGTCGTCGACGAGCGGCCGGCCGTCGACCTCTGGTGGTTTGCCGGGCGCCTCCTCGACGCCGTCGATCGCCTGATGCCGAACTCGGAGGTCCGCCTCACGCCGACCGAATACCCCATGTGCGAGCGCGCATTCAGCCTGGACGTCCGCCGCGCCGACGACTGGTACGAGGTCATGGCGTGGGGCCAGTACGCGCCGTGGGTCGTGCGCGCTCTGGGCGCGGATCCCGTCCAGCAGGTGGCGATCGGGGCGGGATTTGGCCTCGAGCGGTGCGCCATGCTGCGGTACGCGATCGACGACATTCGCAAGGTCGCCACGGCGCGCTTGGCGCACGGATCCGTGCCCCGGTAATCGTCTACCTTCGCGTCATGTTTTCTCCACGAATTGAGTTTCGATCCATCGACGTGTCCGACGCCGCGATCATCGCGGCGGCGGTTCGCTTCCGACGAGACTCGTTGGCGTGCAGCTTCGGCGACGACCAGCGGTTCGATGAACCGCACTACGTGGACTGGCTGAAGGCAAAGGTGGAGCGCGACCCCGGGCTCGCGCTCCACGTCTTCCACGGGGGCGCACTCGTCGGGCAATTGGAGCTGGGCACATTCAGGCCGACCCCCTGGGTCGGTTATGTCCATCTCTACTACTTGGAGCCGTCGAGCCGTGGTTTCGGGCTCGCGTCGGAGCTCGACGCCTACGTGGCGAGGGCTCTTCGCGCGCGTGGCTTCGCGAGCGCGCGTCTCAGCGTAGCCGTTGGCAACGGGCGGGCGCGCCGGTTCTACGCCAAGCAAGGCTGGAAAGAGCTCGGGGCCCGTCCCGAAACACCCGATCTGCTCCTGCTCGAGAAGGTGTTCTGCCCGCCGGTGCTGTCGGTCCCGACGCTCGAGACGGAGAGACTCTGGCTGCGCGCCTTGTCGGAGCTCGATGCCGAGAGCTACGAGCGACACTTTGCCGATTACGAGGTGCTACGTTTTCTGTCGCGACGGGCCCCGTGGCCGTTTCCCCCGGGAGGTGTCGCGCGACACTTCCTCGAGCTGGCCGCGGGCGAGCCGGGCGTCGAGCGATGGCTCTGGGGCCTCTTTCCGAAGCAAGCGCCGCTCGAATGCATCGGGGCCGTCGAGCTCTTCCGGCCAGGCAAACCGCACAACCGGGGCTTTTGGCTGGGGCGAGCGTACTGGGGGCAGGGCTACATGTCCGAAGCGAGCCACGCTGCGACCGATTGCGCGTTCGAACGGCTCGGGTTCGAGGAGCTGGTTCTGTCCAACGCCCACGGCAACCTCCGTTCGCGACGCATCAAGGAACGGACGCCAGCTACTTTCGTCGGAATTCAACCGGGGGCTTATGTCGATCCTGCGCTGACCGAGACCGAGCTTTGGAGGCTGGACCGGAGCGCTTGGCAGGCGTTCCGCAAGGCGTAACTCAGTACTGGCCCGTTGGCCCTCGGGAACGATCCTACTGCCGTTCTATCGGATCCCAGCAGATCGGATAGAACGACTCACCTACGGGCGAACCGGACGCGCGAGCTAGCGCGCGTCACCTCCCCTTCGCTGCTTGTCTTCTATACAAGACGTGATAGGCGCAGGTTCCATGCCTCGAGCTCGGTTGCCATTGCGCGGACGCTCATGGCTTGCGGCGCCAGCTCCGTTGCGGCCGACGGGCATCCGCTCGTTGCCGATTCGTACGCTTGCGCTCGTGTGGTCGCTGGCGATCGGCGCCTGCCACATCGCGCACACGCCCGCCCAGGGCGGTCCGTCATTCTCGGTGTCGGTTCCTCCACCCGAGGTCGAAGTTGCGTCCAAAGAGATCACTGCGCCGTTTCTGCGAGATCAGGTCACGCAAATCTCGGCTGACGCGTTCGCGGGTCGAGGCCCAGCGACGGACGGCGATCGCGCGGCTCGCGCGTACCTGGTCGAACAGCTGACCTCTCTCGGTCTCGAGCCTGGCCGTGGGCGGGACGGCTGGGAGCAACCGATCGACCTGGTCTCCGTGACGACCGCCATGCCGAAAATCTGGACGTTCGAGCACGGGAACAGTCTCTTGTCCCTTTCATGGTGGGACCAGTACATCGCGGGCAGCGGCGTGCAGACGGCGAGAGGCGCCGTCGATCGCGCCGAGGTCGTCTTCGTCGGCTACGGCATCGAAGCGCCCGAATACGGCTGGGACGATTTCAAGGGACACGACGTGAAGGGCAAGGTCCTTCTCATGTTGAACAACGATCCCGATTGGGATCCGGCTCTCTTCGGCGGGACCACGCGGCTCTACTACGGCCGCTGGACATACAAATTCGAGAGCGCCGCGCGGCACGGTGCTGCGGGCGCCATCATCATTCACACGACGCCGTCCGCCGGTTATCCGTTCCAGGTCGTGCGCGCGTCGTGGGGCGGCACGCGCTTCGAGTTGCCCAGCAATGGTGCGCCGGCGTTGACCGTTCAGGGATGGGTGACCGCGGACGGAGCCCGCGCGCTGGTCCAGCTCGCGGGGCGGAACCTGGTCGAGCTCGTGGAGTCCGCCCGCAGCAAGGCGTTCGTCCCCGTCGCGCTCGGAATCACGACGTCCCTGCGCTTCGAGAACAAGCTCGAACCTGCCCGTACGGCCAATGTGTACGGGGTCATCAAAGGGAGCGATCCGGCCCTCGCGGACCAATATGTCATCGTGAGCGCCCACCACGACCACCTCGGTGTTGGCAAGCCCGATGCCAGCGGCGACACCATCTACAACGGCGCAGTGGACAACGCCGCGGGCGACGCCCAGGTGCTCGGTATTGCCAGAGCCTTCAAGGCGCTGCCCAGCCCGCCCCGCCGATCCGTCCTCGTCTTGTTCACGGCGGCCGAGGAGCAAGGCTTGCTCGGGTCCCGGTATTTCGCAGAACACTTGCCTGTGGCGCCCACGAAAATCGTGGCCGATCTGAACTACGATTGCGGCAACATCTGGGGAAGAACGCGAGACGTCACCCAGGTTGGACGCGGCAAGTCGTCGATCGACGCAGTCGTGACACGCGTCGCCGGGTGGCAGGGTCGCATCGTGAAGCCCGATCAGTTTCCGGACCGGGGTTCGTTCTATCGTTCCGACCAGTTCAGCTTCGCGAAGATCGGCGTTCCGGCGCTGTATCTGAAGACCGGCACGGACTTCATCGGCCGACCGGAAGGGTGGGGGACAGAACAGATTCTTCGTTACGAGTCCCACGACTACCATCAACCCAGCGACGAGATCCGACCCGATTGGAACTTCGACGGCATGGTGGAGGACGCGCAAATTGGTTTCTTTGCCGCACTGGAGATCGCCAACGCCGACCAAGCCCCCAGCTGGGTTCCGGGCGACGAATTCGACTTCGCACGCAAAGCGTCGCTCGCAGGCGTCCGTTAGGGCTGGCTCGTGATGGACGACCTCGGAACGTTCGTGGCGAACCTCGCGCCGTCTCGTATAGTAGACACGCGGCCCGCGTTCGTGCGAGGGTCCCCTCGGGAAGAGAATGGAACGGCGACGAATCGGCTCTCTGGACGTTTCGGTGGTTGGGCTCGGCTGCAACAATTTCGGCAAGCGGCTCGACTTCGAGAGCAGTGAGAGAGTGATCGGGGCGGCCGTCGACGCGGGCATCAATTTCTTCGACACGGCAGATGTGTACGGCGAAACGAGGAGCGAAGAGTTTCTGGGGCGCGTCCTCGAGGGCCGGCGAAGCGCCGTGTACATCGCCACCAAGTTCGGGCGTCGCATCGACGAGCGCCGCAAGGGAGCCAAGCCGGCATACGTGCGAAGCGCCCTCGAGGCCAGCCTGCGACGTCTCAGGACCGACTACGTCGATCTCTACCAACTGCACCAGCCCGATCCGGACGTTCCCATCGCCGACACCCAGGGTGCTCTCGACGACCTCGTGCGCGCAGGCAAAGTCCGCGAGATCGGCTCCTCGCAGTTCTCGGTCGATCGAATTCGCGAGGCCGAAGCTGCGCGCAAGCCCGGAGCCGCTCGCTTCGTGAGCGTCCAGAACGAATACAGTCTCCTCGAGCGCGAGCCCGAACGAGGTGTTCTGTCCGAGTGCCGGGAGCGCGGCATCGCGTTTCTGCCTTACTTTCCCCTGGCCTGCGGGCTCTTGACCGGAAAATACCGCGTAGGAAAGCCGGAACCCGAAGGCGCGCGTCTTTCTGCAGGCAGTCCGTGGGCAGCCCGCTTTCTCACGGCCAAGAACTTCGCCCAGATCGAACAGCTGACCGCCTTTGCAGAAGCCCGTGGCCACACTCTGCTTGAACTCGCCGTCTCCTGGCTACTGACGCGCCCGGTCGTCGCGTCCGTGATCGCCGGGGCGACTTCGGCCGACCAGGTGAACGCCAACGTCCGGGCGGCACGCTGGCACCTCGGCACGACCGATCTCGCGAGCCTCGACAGGATTGCCCCGCCCCGCGAATCGTAGGCATTCCTGCGTCCGCAAGTGCCAGGTCGAGGGTCAGGTAGCGTGAGATGACGAATGCAATTCGAGGTCGCTGTCTGTGCTGTCTGTGCGGATCGACGATGAACTTCCCCGGTTCGACGAACAGGTCCAGCGGCAAAGTTAATGGTTTGTCTCGACGTCGGGCCTGCATGCGTATGAGATTCGTTCACACGTTGATTGGGACTACTCGATTGAACAGAGCCTCATTGATGACGAATACTGTACGCCGCAAGTCGCGATCATTTCTGTCTGTCCGAAAAGCGTCAGCGTAGAAGGAGAAAGCAAATGAGTGCAGTTTCACAACTCGAGCGGCCGGGGTCTGATTCACTGAGGGTTCAGCCTCTCCAGCCGACCATTGGCGCGGAAATTTCGGGGGTCGATCTCCGCTCGCCGCTCTCGACAGAGCTTCGCGATCAGATCAAGGCCGCCCTGCTCAACTACAAGGTCGTGTTCTTTCGCGATCAACATCTGAACCGAGATCAGCAAGTGGCCTTCGCGCGACAGTTCGGACCGATCTATACGCCGCCATACGCCGCAGCGAAGCCGATCAACGGCTCGCCGGGGTTGCATCTCATCGCTGCCACGAAGGAGCTGACCGAGCGCCTGGCCGCTCAGAGGACGGAGTACTGGAGGGGGTTCCACAGCGACACGAACTGGCGGCTGGTGCCAAGCTGGGGGGCGGTGCTTCGCGCCGTGGATCTGCCGCCGGTCGGCGGCGACACCATCTGGGTCGACGCCGGCCTGGCCTACACCAATCTGTCGGACGACCTGAAGGCTCGGCTGGAGGGCCTCTTCGCGACCGTCGACTTCCGCGACGAACTCCTCAAGACTGGCAACGATTATCCGATTGTCGCCCATCCGATCGTGCGGACTCATCGCGAAACGGGGCAGAAAATTCTGTGGGTCGATCTCGCCAAGAAGCCCCACATCGTCGGCCTGAATCTGGCCGAAGGACAGGAACTGCTAAAGCTAATCGCCGATCAGTACGCTCGACCGGAACACCAGATCCGATTCTCCTGGCGACCGGGGTCGGTGGCGTTCTGGGACAATCGCGCCGCCGTGCACTACGCCGTGCGCAACTATGGCGATTATCCTCGAGTGCTTGAACGCGTGCTGATCGCGGATGAACCGCTCTGGAGTGATTTGTAAGGAGATTGCCAGTGGGGCGCCCTCGGCGCTTTCAGCGCGTCTGCCCGATGGTGCCCGCCCTTCTCGGAGCTGGCGGCACGCGCCTGCCGTGACGGCGTCCTGGACGCCGCCACGATCGGCGAGGCAGCAAATGCGGCGAACCGCGACCCCGACCCATGGCGCAACGGCGACTCGCTCGACGAGATGCTGACTCGGTTCCGGCGTCTGTGGCACGCGCTCGTCCTCTACGGGGCACCCGGCGATGCGGTCGAACGTAGACGGCCGTAAGCTGCCTCAAGAATCGCTGGTCGGACCCGGCTCTGGAGCAGGCGAAGCGGAGTCCCGGCACCAAGCAAAAAGCAGTGAGCGAGTGTTGCACATTTCTCATAGGTGATATCGCGGGATGCCAAACGCCGCGCGGGCGCACCCGAGTGAGTACGAAGCGTGCGGGAGACGCGCTACATTCACGGAAAGGGGGGTCCGGGGGGCTGGCGAGGAGTTGGTGCGCACATGACCGAGTTGGCAAAGATCGTATTGGCCGAAAAGTTCGGCGGTCCGGAGGTGCTTCGGGTCGTCGAGCGGCAACTGCTGCCGCCCGGGCCGGGGCAGGTCGGGGTCCAGGTGAAGGCGATCGGGGTGAACCCGGTCGACTTGAAGATTCTGGGCGGGACGCGGGGCCGCGCGCCCGACCTGCCCTGGCGGCCGGGCTTCGAGGCGGCCGGGGTCGTGACCGAGGTTGGCCCGGATGTCACTGCGTGGCGGCCGGGCGACGAAGTGATCGTGTTCCGAGCTGCAGGGACGTATGCGTCGGCGCTCGTCGTGCCGGAGGGAGCGCTGACCGTGAAGCCTGCCTCTCTGTCGTGGGAGCAGGCTGCCGGGCTGCTGCTGGTCGGCGCGACGGCCGTCCACGCGCTCGAGGCTACGCGTGTCGGGACGGGCGACGTCGTCCTGGCGCACGGCGCGGCCGGGTCGGTCGGGCAGGTCCTGGTGCAGTTGGCACGCCGCCGGGGCGCGTCGGTGATCGGGACCGCGTCGCTGCGCAACCACCAGCTCCTGCGGTCGCTGGGCGCGACGCCGGTCGAATACGGCGAAGGGCTGGCTTCACGCGTGCGGAACATCGGCACGCCGACGGTGGCGATCGACCTGGTCGGCACACAGGAGGCACTCGACGTCTCGCTCGCGCTGGTGGCCAACCGCGCGCGGGTCCTCACCATCGTCAACGCGCCTGCCTTCCTTGCCGCCGGTGCGGTCGCTATCGGCGGGGGGCCTGGTGCGGACCCCGGCACCGCGATTCGCGATGCGGCTCGCGGCCAGCTCGCCTCGCTGGCCGGGTCTGGTCAGCTGTCGGTGCGGATCGCGAAGACGTTCCCCCTGGACCGGGCGGCGGATGCACTCCGGCTCGTCGGCGAGGGGCATCCCGACGGCAAGGTCATCCTGCTGCCGTAGCGTGGCGCCGGGCGGGCGTCAGGTGCGCGTCAGGTGCGGAGCAAGCTCGTGAGAACGGTCGTCGAGGGAAGACTCGCGATCCCGAGCGCGGCGGAGAGCACGCCCTCGATGCGCTGCTCGGACAGGCACCCACCTGACGCCGCTTCCGCTCGCGCCTCGCTTCGCGCAAGTGGTCGAGAGGAGCCCCCGGCATTGGGGCGCAGGCTTCATGGCGACGCGCGAGCAGCTCGAGTCCGGCGAGGGCGCCATCGCCGGAGAAGGCCCGACCAGCTACGGCGAGCAGTTCTGGAACTACTACCGGCGAAGCTACCCGGAGCTCATCGCCCGTCATCATCCGGGATGGTGAAGAGCGTTGGCTCGCGCGTCCGGTTTGCCCGATGAAGAATCGTTTTTGCGGGGCCTTCAGCCTCTCCCTTTCAAATGGACCTCGAACACCTCGACCACGCCGTCCGCGACGTCGGGCACGAGGAGTCGGAGGCGCTTGGAGTCGAAGCCGACGCTCCCCCTGCTTCGCACCGTGTTCGTCGAGACGATAAATCTCGTTCGACTCGAAGGAGCAGACCACCAGGCCGCGAGGCGTCCAGTCGACGCCTTCCGGCCGAAGCAGTTCACGGCCGCTCGCGATCAATCGCGCTCGGCCTTGCTCGATGACGTACACGGAGTCGGTCCCTCTTGCCGCGAAGGTGCCGCGAGGGACGCAGGAGGGCATCCGGATGGAGGGCGCGCGCATCGTTGCGGTCGCCCAGAAGGCGCGCAACTGATACCCGTCTCATTTGCATGCGAGCTCGTTTTCTCTCGCGGTGGGAGCTCGATGGCGTCGGGGCCGCCGTCGTCGCGGGCCGCGAGGTACTTCCCAATCAGCTCGCACTGCTTTGCCCAGCCCGCCTCGTTCGCGGCGAAGGCGTTGGCGCGGCGCTCCGGCGGAATCCGGTCGAAGCCCGACTCCGTCACGGTGAGCAGCACGCCCGCCGACGTTTCCTCCAGGAGCAAGCTCACGAGGGTCGGCCTTCGTGCGAGTAGTCGACCTCCCTGTCGACGGCGTGGGGGTGCCAGCGGAAGGAAAGGAGCCGCTCCGGCTCGACGCCGACGATGCGCAGCTCGAATACGAGGCCCTCGAAGCTGCGCTGCAGCTGGGCGACATCGTTGTCCACGGTCGTCGGCGTGATGATCCCCTTTGCGGAGGTGCCCGCGACGAACGGGCCTTCCACACGCATCCCGAACCAGCTCCCGAACTTCGCGCTGTCGGAGATGGCGCGCCAGACGCGGGCCCGCGATGCGCGGAGCACGACTTTCTTCGTGACCGAATCGGATCGGTCAGGCACGTCGCTCTCTACGTTCGATACCGAGCACATGCAATCCAGTAGTTGCGACCCGATTGGCACTTAAGCGGACGTCGAGTCAGTCATTGATGACGCCGAGGCTGCCCCCGCCCGCGTCGATCGCGTGTGGGCGCCACGGCGCGGGCCGTGCGCAGGTATCCGACCACCTCGTGGGCGGTGCTCTCCAGCTGCTCCTTGCCGCGCGCCGCGATGACCACGTCGACGCCCTCGGCGACGAGAACCTGCGCGATCACCTTGCCGATGCCGCGGCTCCCGCCGGTCACGATCGCCCGTTTGCCGCTCAGTTCCAGGTCCATGCGGGGTCCTCGGATGGTTCGGAGGTGGAGGCCGACGGGTGCACGGGCTGCCTGGCCTCCGGTGGGCCTGGCGTTCTGTAAGTTCCTGCGAGTACAGTGTTCACGACCCACGGAGGCGAGCGCATGGCGAGCACGACGATTCCCGAAAAATTTCTGCCCGTCCTCACGGAGAAGAAGGCGCTGGCGCACCTCGCGACCCTGATGCCCGATGGATCGCCGCAGGTGACGCCCGTGTGGTTTCTCTACCAGAACGGAAAGTTCATCGTGAACACGGCGCGCGGTCGCATCAAAGACCGCAACATGACGCAGAACGCCCTCGTTGCCCTGTCGATCGTCGACCCCGACAACCCCTACGCGCACCTTGCCGTGCGCGGCAAGATCGTCCACGCCACCGAGGAGGGCGCCAAGGCGAGCATCGACACGCTGGCCAAGAAGTACCTTGGCCAAGACACGTACCCGTTCGGGCAGCCGGGAGAGGTCCGCGTGATATACGAGATCGAGCCCACCTCCGTCTCCTCGATGGGCTGAGCGCGGCGTGGGGCTCCCCCCGGGCGTTTCGCTCTCCGCACCGCTCGCGGACGAAGACGCGCTCGCGATCGCCGACGACGACGATCTCGCGGGTGGCGATCTTGCCGGCGCCGTTCGTGCCGCGGCAAGCTCGGTGCGCGACGCGCTCTTCGGCCGGGTCGTGACCTATTCGCCGAAGGTCTTTCTGCCGCTCACCAACTTGTGCCGTAATCACTGTGAGTACTGCTCCTTCCGGCGCTCGCCTGGCGACGCCGGCGAGTGGACCATGACCCCGGCCGAGATCGAGGGGCAGCTGGTCTTGGCTCGGAAGCTGGGATGCGCCGAAGCGCTCTTCTGTCTTGGCGATAAGCCGGAGAAGGCGTTCTCGGCCTATCGCGACACGCTCGCGACGCTCGGCCAGGCGAGCACCGTCGAGTACCTGCACTGGGCCGGGTCGAGAGCCTTGGCCCACGGTCTCTTGCCCCACACCAACGCAGGGCTCTTGTCGGACGCGGACATGATTCGTCTCAAGGAAGTGAACGTGAGCCTGGGGCTGATGCTCGAATGCGCGAGTCCGCGCCTGTGCGAGCCCGGAATGCCGCATCATCGCGCGCCCGACAAAAGGCCCGACAAGCGTCTGGCGATGATCGAGGCGGCCGGGCGGCTGCGAATCCCTTTCACCACAGGGATTCTCGTCGGGATCGGCGAGACGCGACGCGAGCGGGTGGAGAGCCTGCTCGCGATCCGGAGTGCGCATCGCCGGCACGCACACGTGCAAGAGGTCATCGTCCAAAACTTCCGCGCCGTACCGGGCGTTCCGATGAGCCATGCACCCGAGCCCACCGACGACGAGGTGACGTGGGCCGTGGCCATGGCCCGCCTGATCCTCGACGGCGATGTCTCGCTCCAGGCGCCTCCCAATCTGAACCCGTCGTCGGCCGAAGCGCTCCTCGCGTCGGGCCTCAACGACTTTGGCGGGATCTCGCCCGTGACGCCCGATTACATCAACCCGCGCCACCCCTGGCCGCACATCGACGCACTGGCCGACGCCTGTTCGCGCGCCGGCTTCGAGCTTCGCCCGCGCGCGCCCATCTACGACCGCTATGTCGAGCGTCCCGGTTTCCTCGATCCGCACCTGGTCGCTCCGACGCGCGACGTGATGGGCCGGCTGCGGCCTTCGGGCCGTCCGTCATGAGTCTCGACGCGCTGTTCAGCGCGGTGCGGGCCGACGTGCGACGGGTGCTCGAGCGAGCTCTCGCTGGGGCCGATCTCCGCGTCGACGAGGCGGTTCTTCTGTGCGAAGCGCGCGGGCCTTCGCTGCATACGCTCGTTGCCGTGGCCGATCATCTGCGAAAATCGCAGGTCGGTGACGACGTCGGCTACGTGGTCAACCGCAACGTCAACTTTACAAACGTATGCGCCAAGGCATGTCGTTTTTGCGCGTTCTCACGAACCCGGCGGAGCGACGAAGGGTATTTTCTGCCCATCGACGAGATCGTGCGGCGGGCGCTCGAGGCGCAGTCGTTCGGTGCAACGGAGATCTGCATCCAGGCGGGCCTCGCGCCCGGCGTCGACGCGCGCTTCTACGTCGCCATGGTCCGAGCGCTGAAGACGGCCGCGCCCGCGCTTCACGTGCACGCACTGTCGCCCGAGGAGGTGAAGTTCGCGGCCACAGAGAGCGGCTGGTCCTTTCGCCGGGTGCTCGAAGAGATGCGGGACGCAGGGCTCGGCTCGCTGCCGGGCACATCGGCCGAGGTGCTCGACGACCGCGTGCGTGCGCGGATCGCGCCGGGGCGGATCACCACCGCGGAGTGGGTGGACGTGGTGACTACGGCCCACGCGATCGGCCTGCCCACGACCTCGACGATCATGTACGGCCACATCGAGACCGACGTGGAGCGGATGCGGCACCTCGATCTGCTGCGCTCGATCCAGCGGCAGACGGGCGGCTTCACCGAGTTCGTGCCGCTCTCGTTCGTGCATGAAGAGGCGCCGATGACGTTGCGACAACAGCTGCCCGACTTGCGCCCCGGCCCCACGGGGGACGACGTCATCCGTCTTTACGCCATCTCGCGCCTGATGCTGGGCACTACCATCCCGAACCTCCAAGTCTCGTGGGTGAAAGACGGGATGCGCCAGGCGCAGTGGCTTCTCTCCTGCGGAGCGAACGATTTCGGAGGCACGCTCATCAACGAGAGCATCTCGACGGCGGCCGGGGCCACACACGGCCAACTGCAGACGCCTGCGGCGCTGCGGCGCGCCATTCGCGACGCGGGCCGCGTGCCTTTCGAGCGGAGCACACGCTACGGCGTGCTCCGCGCCTTCCCGCGCGAGCCGGGTCCCGGCGAGCACGACGCGCTCGACGCGGTGGACGATCCCGAGACGATCTTCGGTAGTTACGAGAAGCTCGCGCAGAGCGACCGCTTCAGGTTCCGGCTGCCGGTCGCGCGGCCGTGAGTTGTGCATGATCGGCGGGCAAGTCCACGTCGAAAGCGATTCGCTGGCTGTCGAGTACGATCGCGCGCAGGCCCGCCGCGCGTGCGGCCGCACAGTGGGCGGCGAAGCTGTCGGCGCGACCGAAGCACGTTGCCATCGCCGTGGGTGGGGCGAGAGCCACCGCGTTGGTATGGTGCCCGAGGTGGTCGTGCACAAGGACGACGTCGTGATCGCGGAGTGCCGCGAGCAAAGCCGCGACGTCGCCCGGTTCGAGCCAGGGCAGGTCGGCCATGAGAACCACCGCCGCCGCCGCGCCCCGTGACGCGACCTCGGCGAGCGCCCGGTCGACCACGGTCGCGAGCGATCCCTCTCCGCGATCGCGCAGAACGTGAGCCCCCCGCGACGTGGCGAGAGACGCCACGTCGTCGCCACCGGTCGCGACGAGCACTCCGTCGAGACCGCACGCGCCGAGCACGTCGAGCACGTGCTCGACGAGCCGCTGCGCGAAGCGGGCTCGGTCTTCGTCGCCGAGCACGCCGCGAAGGCGCGACTTGCTGTGCAGAAGCGACTTCGCCGGAACGATGGCCCAGGCCGGCCGCTTCATCGCGCGGCCTTGGCAGCGAAGGCGAGAATCTCGCGCGAAAGGCGCAGGCGATCCTCGCGTGACCGCATGATCGTCGAAGTTCCGAGCACGGGGATCGACGGGACGGTGGGCTCGTCGCCGCGCTCGACCACCATCGCGCAAATGAGGCCGCGGTAATGCGCGGCCACGGCACCGGCGGATGCGGCCTCTCCCGTGAGGTCGCGCATCATCGTCGCCAGCGGGCCTTTGATCGCAGCCCCGCCGACGATCGGGCTCAGTGCGACGACCGGCTTCTGCGCGATCGCATCGCGCACGCCGTCGAGGCACAGAATGGGATCGATGGACACGTACTGGTTGGATGGCCCGAAGATGACGACGTCGCAGTCCTCGGCGAGTAGCCGGTCCAAAGCGCGTCGGCCGACCAAGAGACGCGGAACCGCCGCGGTGACATATAACGTTTTAGGGGCGTCCGTTGTCACTGCAACGGCGAACCAATTTGGGCGCGCGCACCAGGCCTCGAACGAGGCAAAGTCACCGAGGTACGCCTTGCGCGTCGAGCTCGCGCGGGAGTCGACCGCGTAACCACGCGCCGCCTCAACGAGCTGGTCGAGGGAGGCGAGGTCGGTATCGTAACGAACGAGGGCGCGGTCGCGGGACATGGTCGGCTCCGACGACCATCGTCCGTCGGGGATGACGGTCGGTCAATCCATCCGAGGCAAGCCTGTGCGGCGCCGGGGTCGCCAGAGCTCACTTCCGATAAGCGCCCTTTATCGGAGGTGAGCCCCCGCGTGCCGGACCGTCACCCCGCTGCCCTCGGGGGCTAGGGGGTCCTCGGGCGCGATTTGGACCGGAGGCTCAACAGGCCAGACCCCGAGCTCCTCAAGGCGCGCCTTCACGGCTCCAAACCGATATCCGCCGCCAATCTGGGAGTTCGGTTCCCTGGCCTTCTCCGCGATCCTTGCTGCGTCCTCTGCGCTCACAAATTCAGCGAGGGGAAGGACAAGGTTCTCCGCAGAAAAATTCGCCGCATCATAGCTCGTGGAGCCCAGGTAAACCTCGATCGCGCAGGCCGCATATTCCTTTCTTGGGCGCAGGCCGATGAGCTTCGCCAGGCGGTTCCGATTGATGCTGGGCACGCGGGCAGCAGCGCGTGCCGCAAGGGCAGGAACATCGAGTGCGTCGTGGACGGCCTCGGCCAGCTCAGCTTCCTCCAGGCGCTCGAGGAGTTCCTCAAGTTGCGCATGAACGGCCGCGAGAACCGGGGCACGAACATCCGGAACCAAGGCGAGCAGGCGAAGCACCCGACGACCACCGCCGGCGGCGCACGCCACCGAACACGGCGTCGGAAAGCCCGGTTCGGCTGCAACGCTTCGGAACTCGGCGACGTGCATGGCCGCACCGGCGCGCAGCCCTGCTGCGAGTCGCTCGGCTTCGTCTCGGCTAACACCATCCTCGACAAGACGCTTCAGCGTGGAGACGATGAAGCCCCGGACTAGAGCGGGCTTGGCACGACCGAGGGGGCCTCGCTCGAGCACCGTTCGAGCCTTGGCGCGAGTAGCCGGTCCAAAGCGCGTCGGCCGACCAAGAGACGCGGAACCGCCGCGGTGACATATAACGTTTTAGGGGCGTCCGTTGTCACTGCAACGGCGAACCAATTTGGCTCGACCGTGTGCACGCCCTCCGCGACGCGGTGCTCCGGGAATGACCTCGAGACGTGCGAGTCGAACGGCCAATGGGGCACCCCGTGGACGTGCGCTACGGGGACATGCACCAATGGCGCGTGCGTTGGCTCGACGACGTCCGGTGCGAGTTGCCTGACGAGCGGTTCTGGCCTGAGCAATTGTGGGGCCGCCGCTGAGAGTTGCTGCACGAGCCCGGAGGTGCCGGAGGGACCTACGACCGGACCTACTACACAATCTTGAACGACAAGCGGACCTCCGGACGGGGGCTGGCCCGACTTGGCCGATCCGACGACGGTGAGCGGGTTCCGCCTCGACAAGTACCTGGTGACGGTGGGTCGTTTTCGGCAGTACGTGAACTATCTGACGGACGGCACGGGTGCCCCTCCCGCAAACGGCAGTGGCAGTCACACGCACTTGAACGGGGGGACTGGCCAATAGCGGAAGCCCGGGAACGTACGAGACAGGCTGGGACGCAGCGGATTGGAACGCGGAAATAGCAACGGCCCCAGCGCGGTGACCACGTGGGAGACCAACCTGAGCTGCAACCCTCCCTTCGATTCGTGGACGACCGCGGCCGGCACCCAAGAGAACCTGCCGATTATCTGCGTGAACTGGTACGAGGCGTACGCGTTCTGCATTTGGGACGGCGGATTTCTGCCGAGCGAAGCGGAATGGGAGTACGCGGCCGCGGGGGGAAGTGAGCAGCGAGAATACCCGTGGGGCTCGACGGACCCCGGGACCGCCAACCAGTACGCGATTTGCGGAGACGGACAGGGCAACTGTTATTACCCCACCGGCACGTTGGCGCCTTGCAAGGATGTGGCGAACATCGCGCGCGTGGGAACGGCGACGATGGGTGCAGGCTATTCGGGCCAGCTGGATTTGGCGGGGGAAGCCTGGGAGTGGAACTTGGATTGGTACGCTACCTACGTCGATCCGTGCTCAGATTATGCGTATCTTACGAGCGCCTCCTCCCGAGTGGGCCGTGGCGGCAGCTTCTACAACACCGCGGCTGTCTCGCTTCCGCCGTACCGCGACTACTACTACGCCCCGGCGAACCACCTCGACTTATCGGGTTTCGTTGCGCCAGGACCCCCTGAAACCAACGGGCACACACATCGAACCGAACACCGCGCGGCCGAAGTCGCGGAGCATCGGGCTTGAAACGGCAACCGGAGTCGACGTGCCCGAATCCATGCAGCCAGACCAATCACTATTCCAGCACCTGGACGAGCGCCGCGCTCGCGGCTGGGACGTAAACCGAAACGGTATCGCCCGAAACCGTCTGAATGTACGGGGGAATGCGATTCCACACGCCCGCTGGCGTTACCGTGGCCCCAGCAAGGGTAACGTCCCCTGCCGCTGCCGTTAGCGAACCCGCAGGCGTTCCCTGCAGATAAATGGCGCTCGCGCTTGTCACCGCGGCTCCCAGATCCACCGTGACACTGATGCCATTCGTCGCGTCCTTGTTGTCGAGCACCACGCTTGTAAATCCGTCCGCCTCGATGGCGTACGCGGTGAAATACAAGTCGGTTGTGGTAACTGCCGTGGAGAGCATCGGGCCTTGTCCGGCAAGGTAGAAAAGGAGCATGCCATAGTAAAGCGGCTGCACCTGCACAACGACACCACCGGTCTCCATGATGGGCTCGTAGTAAAACGGCCTGCTGCCATCCATTCCGGTTTCGCCGCCGTGGAAATTGACCCCGCTGGCGCCGTACTGGGCGCTCACGAACATCAAATCGAGCGACCAAAGGCCGGCGATGAGCGTATCGCTCACTCCCATCTGACCGTGACCGGCGAAAGTATTGACCTCGCCCATCCGCCAGGCGTCTGGAATCTTGTCGGTGGTGGCCGCGGTGTTCATCGTGGTCGCGGTGCCCACAAGCCCGTCTTCGGAAGTGGGGGAATCGGGGTCGGGCGTCTGAAGGGTGGCCGCCGTCGCGTCGGTCGTGTTGGCGGTGCCAGCGTAGTAGTGCTGCGTCAGAAGGACGAGCTTACTCCCAAACTTGACCGATTCGTCGGCAGCAAATGGAGCCGAAAGCGACTCAGCCTCTCCGTCGCCCGCAGCCGGACCCACCAGCATCGCTCCTGGCGTGGCGACAATGTCGGTCGCGAACGACTCCCACTCCGCTTGGAGGGAGGCCCAGGTTCCATATCGGTTGATCTCGTTGCCAATCTCGAACCCGATGATGCTCGACCCGCACTTCCCCATCGCATAGGCGGCCTCCGCTGCAGACGCTGTCACGTTATCCGAGTGAAAGTTCACTCCGTAGATGATCTTGCCTCCAGTCGCTCCGAGAAAGCTGCACAGCTCGTCGACCATGCCGCTCACGATGGTATGCGTGAATGGTTGGCCAGACGGCGCGGCCGGGGCCGCTCCAGTACCCGCCCAGTTGCAGTTATCGACATCGTCGGCCCCAAGCCGAATCGGTGGGGAACCGATGAGCGTGTAAAGAGCGACCAAGTCGGCATTCGTGCTGTTCAGCGAGTCATTCGTGATGTGCGTCTTTTCGTAGCTGAACCCGATAAACTCCGGCCCGATCGTCCCCACGGTGGTGTTTGGGTCCACGCTCACACTGGCGGTCAACCCCAAGCCCGTGGGACCACCGGTTATGGGTGTGCCCCATCCGATTGTCGTCGTCGTCACGGCGGAGCCCGAGCTCGATGTGCTCGAGCTCAATGTGCTTGAGCTCGAGCTATTCGACCTCCCCGGGCTTTCCGAACTGGAAGTCGATCCGCTCCGTCCTGTTGAGCTCGAATGGCTTGGCAATGATGATGAGCTGGAAGTTCCACCTTCGCTGACGGCACCAGCGTCACTGCCGCTGCTTGAACTCGAGTTCACGTTGCTTGACCTTGAAATACCATTGGCGCTCGAGCTGGAGCTCGTCGCGCTCAAGCTGCTTGGACTGGAGCTGCCAACGCCGCCATCTAATTCGAGCGTGCTCTGATTGAGCCCGAGCACGGCGTCGCAACCGGCGAGACCGAGCACGACGAAGGCCCATCGCTCCAATCGAGCCACGGTTAGAAAATCCCTTTCACGACCATCCCGGCGGAGGTCAACGCCACCCGCAAGGGCGGGTCGCCGCCCGTGACGGAGCCCCTTGGCGCCGTGATCCAAACAATCACGCCCGTAGCCGTCAGGGCGGCACCAGCCGCGAAGATGCCCGTCCCGATGTTACCTAAGCCGCGTGCGGAATTTTGCGTGTCGAATCCGGACCGACTCGTGCAAATGCTTCCCGAGCAACCCGCAGCGCCATAGTAGGACGACTTGGCGACGAGCCCCAGGGCCACACCCGCCCCCATAGCGGCGATTCCCGTTCCACCAAGGATCCACCCCACCGTGCGCTGGCCAGTGCCCGCGGTCGGCGGCTGCTCCGTCGAGGGACTGGTCTTCGTTGCCTCGGCGGCCGCCTCGACCGCGTCGACCGGAGCGGGGGCCTCCTTTGGCGGAAGCGAAGTCGCTTCGCTCGGAGCGGGGGAGGGCGCGGGGGTCGGCACAAGAGCTCGGGCGCCGCCCAGGACGACGGCCACCCGCTGCTCCTTTTGTCCTTCGCGCACGACGAGGTCCCTTTCGTATGGCGGTTGGCCCGCCGCCTCGAAACGCAGCACGTGCCGTCCGGGATCGAGCGGTATGGCCGTGAGTCCGACGGCGGCCATCGGCTGCCCGTCGACCGAGACCTTCGCGTCCATCTGATCCCTGCCCTCAGCGTCCTTCACATCGAACACCACAGTCGGAATCGCGTTGTTGATCTCTGCGATCCGACTGCGGCACGCCTGTTGAATGGCGTCGGGGCAAGTGGATGCCGCACATGCGGCAAGCGCCCGACGAGCGTCGAGCAGCTTGCCTTGCTTTCGCAGCGTCAAAGAGTCTTCATTGGCGTTGATGCACTCGGTCACCACGTCTTCGCTGTAAGCGTTGGGCGCCGACGCGAACGACGCGCCGAGGAGGCCACCCGCCACGAGCAGGAAGCGAATGCTCCCAGCTGGCGCGCAATCAAGATTCATCATTGCCCGAGCCCGCCCCCCAAGCCGTTCACGGCCGGCCCCCCCGCACGCTCTTCGACGGAGCATGGCACACATGACCTGCTTCTGCAGACGACGTCAAGGGACGAGCAGAGAGCGTAAACTTCGCGAGGCCACTGGCAACCACTGGCCTCGCGCCCGACGGAGAACGCAGGCGAGGCGGTCGTCAGCGCGGCTTACCGAGCGACGTGAGCCAGGGGGCTAGAGGAAACTCGGAGAGCCCGGCCAATACCAGGACATCGACACTCGGACGGCAGGGACCAGCCATGCTTCGCCTCGGGCGCCGGCGCCTTCGTGAGCTCTCCACGCCTTGACGTTCTCTGACAAAGGAGATGGAGTGCGCGATCGTCTGCCCCAGGGCGCCCGGTGGAAGTGGCCTTCGGCTCCTCGGGCGGACTCGGGCGCCATGAATCGCGGTCTTGAGTCAGCGGCAGGCATTCGCGAAGGCGATGTCCTCGCCGGCAAGTACCGCGTAGAGCGCGTCTTGGGCGCCGGAGGCATGGGCGTCGTCGTGGCCGCTCATCACATCCAGCTCGATGAGAAAGTCGCGCTCAAGTTTCTCCTGCCCGACGCGCTCGACAACGCCGAGGCTGTCTCGCGCTTTGCGCGAGAAGCGCGCGCGGCAGTGAAGATCAAGAGCGAGCACGCCGCCCGTGTCACCGATGTCGGCACGCTCCCAAACGGCGCGCCGTACATGGTGATGGAATACCTGGAGGGCGCGGACCTGGCGGCTTGGCTCAAGGCGCGCGGCGCGCTCCCGATCGAGCAGGCGGTCGAGTTTGTCCTTCAGGCTTGCGTCGCCGTCGCAGAGGCGCATGCGCTCGGAATCGTTCACCGGGACCTCAAGCCCGCGAATCTCTTCTGCGTCCGGAGATCGGACGGACAACTGTCCATCAAAGTGCTCGACTTCGGCATTTCGAAGATGGTCGACCGAAGTGGGCCCGCTGCGGGCGCTTCCACGCGAACCGCGGCCCTGATGGGCTCGCCGCTCTACATGTCGCCCGAGCAGGTGCAGAGCGCCAAGGACGTGGATGCGAAGACTGATCTCTGGGCCTTGGGCATCGTCTTGTTCGAGCTCTTGACCGCCAGCGTCCCTTTCCCGGGGCAAGCGGTCGGCGAGGTTGCCGTCAAGATCGCCGTCCACGAGCCGCCATCCATTCGGAGCCTTCGCCCAGATACGCCGCCCGCCTTGGAGGCCGTCATCCGCAAGTGCTTGGAGAAAGACCGCCGACGGCGATACGCGAACGTCGCGGACCTGGCGATTGCGCTCTTGCCCTTCGCGCCGAAGCGCGCCAAGGGCTCGGTCGAACGCATCTCGGGCATCATCCAGGCAGCGGGGCTTTCCCAGAGCGTCTTGGCTTTGCCATCTTCCCTGCAACCTGAAGCGGAAACGATGGTCGCGCCCGAGACGGTGGCGCCGGTCGGGCGCACAGCGGTGAGCTTGGCGCGTGGCGCCAAGAAGGCCGTCGTGCTGTACGCCCTTCTCGGAATCGCCGCCGTCGGCCTCGGCGGATTCGCGATCGTGTCCAGGAGAGCATCCATGCCCTCGGCGGACGTGCCGCCCACCGCGGGAACGCCGATGCCGTCCGTTACGGCAGCGAGCCGGTCCACGATGACCGAAGCACCGAGAAACGAAGCACCGGGCGAATCTCTGTTACCCCTGCCGTCGGAAACTCACGTCGCCTCCGACTCCTCATCCGCGGCAAATTCTGGCCAGACTTCGCTCGCTGCGCCGGTGGGCACCAAGATCAAGCCGCCCGCCTCCGTCCCGCCGGTCCCGTCGCCGCCGCCCACCGCGATGTCTCGACCACCACCGGCTCCCGTGTGCACGGTCGTCGCAACCTACGACAGCGAGGGCCAACCTCATTTCAAGAAGGTTTGCAAATGATCCTCAGAGACCTCGCCGCCCCGAGAGCCGGTCAATTCGCATTCCTTCTCGCGTTTGGCGCCGTCGTCTGCGTTTCAGGTGTCGCCCATGCCCAAGACACCGACGCGTGCATTGCCGCGAGCGAAAAGGCGGTCTCCTTCCGCAAAACCCAGAAGCTTGTGGAGTCGCGCGTCTCACTCTCGACCTGCGCCGCGCCCGCGTGTCCCGATCTTATCCGAGCCTCCTGCCAGCAGCGGCTGATAGAAGTTAACCAGGCCATTCCGAGCATCCTCTTCTTCGCCAAGGATGGCGCCGGACACGACCTCCGACGAGGTGAAGCTCACCATCGACGGCGCTCCCTATGCCGATCGCCTGGGCGGAGTTGCCATCGCGCTCGATCCTGGTGAACACGAGTTCCGGTTCGAGCTCGAGGGAGAGCGGCCGGTCGTCCGGCGTTTCGTTTTGCATCAGAGCGAACAGAACCGCCGAGAGCAAATCGTCATCGGGGGCCCCTCGGCCGAGCCGCCGACGGCCCCCAAAGCGACCGCGCCGATCGCGCCGATCAGCAGTGCGACGCCGGTCCTGCCAGCGGCCGGAGCGCCGGCCGACCGTGCGCTCCCCCCCTCCGATCGACGAAGGCGCGTCGAGCCACGGGAGTGCTCAAGGTCCCATCGGGCTCGTCATAGGCGTCGCCGGCCTGGGCGCGGGTGCCGTATTTGGCCTGCTGTCGCTCAGCGCGCACCAAAACTATGAAAAGAATTGCGCCAGTAACATCAATATCAATGCTCCGGCCAACTCCTGCAACCAGACGGGCGCCAGCGGGGAAGCCGACGCCGCCAAGAAGGGCGATCTCTCGACCATATTCTTCGCTGCCGGAGGCGCGCTCGTTGCCGTCGGCGCTGTCCTGTTTTTCACAGCGCCGAAGGGGCCGGTGAGCGCGCAAGTCGCGCATGGCCCCTGGCGGTATAATCGTCAACGGGCGGTTCTGAACGCCACGTAGGCACGGGGCAGGGGAAGACCACTATGAAGCGCATCCGCCTCATGCTCGTCTTTGCCGCCGCCCTCACGGCCGGATGCAACGCGATCCTAGGAAACGACACTGTTTCGTTGTGGGACGGTGGTTCGGCAGGCGGCTCTGTTAGTTAGGCTCCGTCCGAGAATTATGGAATGGAAAGCTCATGGAAACACAATGGAAAAAGGGCGCGTATGATCTAGGGGGATGACAGTCGACAGTGTACGGATTGACGAGATCGCGGGGAGGTACACGATGCTCGCGCCGTTGCTCGACGAGCGGCAGACTCGTCTGTGGGTTGCGGCGGAAGCCAAGGTGTTGGGACGCGGTGGGTGAGGTGGACCCCATCGTTCGGACCAAACTGGCCCGCAGTTAAGGTAGGGCCTGCTCTCGTTTTTCTTCTCTGTCTCGTTTGATATGTAAAGTCAAGTAGTAGTCGCTCTCGTCATGAATCCCGTGCCTGTCACCCATAATGACGCTCACGTGTCAGGTGGGAATTGAGGGGGGGCCGGGGGGGAGACCTGCAAGTTGTGAGCGATCCTGTGGACGACGTGGGAAAAACGTTTACGCGGCCCTGCCGGAGCGCAGCCCGTCGAAGAAGGCCCGTGGCGTTTGGTAGCCGAGCGCCTGATGCGGTCGGCTTTCGTTGTAGAACGTCATGTAGCGACCGATGCCTGCGCGCGCGTCGCGGAGGTCGTCGTATGCGTGCAGGTAGATCTCCTCGTACTTGACCGAACGCCAAAGACGCTCAACGAATACGTTGTCGATGCACCGGCCTTTACCGTCCATGCTGATGCGCACGCTGCGCCGCAGAAGCACCCCCGTAAACGACTCGGACGTAAATTGGGCGCCCTGGTCGGTGTTGAAGATTTCGGGTGCACCAAAGCGGGCGAGCGCCTGCTCCAGGGCGTCCACGCAGAAGCCGGGGTCGAGTGTGTTCGAGAGGCGCCAGGCCAGAACCCGTCGCGAGTACCAGTCCATGATCGCGACGAGGTAGGCGAAGCCGTGCGCAAGCGGAACGTACGTAATATCGGCTGCCCAGACCTGGCTGACGCGGTTGATATCGAGGCCTCGAAGCAGGTACGGATACGTCGCATGCGCGGGGCTCGGCCGACTCGTGCGCGCTTGAGGAACCATCGCTTCAAGCCCCATGAGCCGCATGAGGCGCTGGATGTGTTTTCGATTGATTTCATGACCCTCGTCGCGCAAAGCGATGGCGAGCTTGCGGCTGCCGTAGAACGGAAGCCGCAGGTGCAGCTCGTCGATCCGTCGCATCAGCGCAAGTTCCTCGGGCTCGGTCGGCTGGGGCGCGTAATACAGACCGGACCGCGATAGGCGCAACAGCTCGCACTGCCGGCGGAGTCAATTATTCTTGCAGGGTGCCTCCAGGTGGATTGTTCGCAGGGCCTCGATGGGGTGCGACACGGTTCGAGTAATTGTCGTCGGGTCCTCGGTAATTGTCGTCGATAGTTGTCGTCAGGGAGCGAGTAGGTAGTCTTTGACCGGTGGCGCGACCAAGCCCCGGAAGTCAACGTAGATAGTTTTAGCGGTTCCGCTGTTGCTGAAACGGGGGACCCTATTGAGCTCCTCGGCGCTCGCCGTGATATCGACGATGCGCAGCCCCCGCATGGCGGCGAGCGCCGACACGAGCTTGGCGACGGACGACGACGGCGCGGTGAGGCCAATCCACGCGGGGCCTTTCACGTCCGCTATGTAACCTGGTTCAGGGGGAGTTGGGCGACGCCGTCGATGGAGACGTCGTCGGGTGCCGTTATCACTCGCGCGAGCGGCACTGCGACGAACTCCGCCCAGGCTCCTGGCCACCGAAAAGCAACGCGGGTTCCTGGTCGCAAGTCGACGCCCGCCCCAGTCGTCACGACGCGGCCCGCACCGGAGAGCCTCGTCCCGCCTGCCGGATCCTACTGGACAACAAAGTCGGCGATTCTGATGGTATCTGCCATGATCGGTTTCGGTGGCGGACCTCGCGTGGATCATGGGCGGGCCCTGTCGGAGCCTCAGGCGGTGACTCCGATCGCCATGAGGTTGTTCGCGATGGCGGCCCAGTGCGCGGAGCGCGCGATGCCGCTTTCGCCCTTGTAGCGACGAGGGGGAGGCCAAGAGACCACGGAGCGCGATCGAGCGATCGGCTCATTCGTCCGTTGGTGGGCGCTTCTCGAGCAGGTTCTTTCGGCGGCAGCGCCTGCACCGGGCCAGCAACGGAGACCGGGCTCGACGATGGACCTCTTCAGGACGGCTGAACGCATGCTTCAGCCGTCGTCGGCAGGGCACCTTCATCGGCTGCGCCAGCAGAGAAACCTCGCCATCCACAAGGGGGTGAACCGAGATGCAAGAGACATCCGCGCGGACACAGAGGCCGTCCGAGCGATTGTCAGAGAGCTCTCGACCTGCTCGGATCCAGATGTGAGCGCCGCGGCGTCGCATGCGCTTGATGAGACGGGCGGACGCGGCTGAGGCGCGATTACTCATTGGAGTAATGACTCATTTGCGACGGAGCTTCGCGACGAACACCTCGACGAGCTTCTTGGGGACGTAGCGGGGGTTTTTCGCATGGATCGCCCAAGCAGCCTTCTCGAGGCGCGCGATCGCCACCTCCGGTGCCGCAAGGGCGAGCATCTCGAGACCCCATAGGACCGGGACACTTCGACTCGCGCAGGCGGCACGCAGCGGCTTGTCGTTCGACACGCACGTCCACCGCTGCCGGGCGGCTATGAGCAAACAGAGTCGGTCCTGCAACGAGAGCGACTCCCGCGGGAGCCTTGCCGCCTTTAGCAGGTCCTCTAGCTCCGGTTCTGCGAGAGCAAGGCCGACGGCAGCGGTAGCGGCCTCGTCGATCTGCTTCACCTCATCGAAGACGGACCTTGCGACGTGTACCGAGCCGACCGTGCGACATACTTCGGCGAGAACGTCTCGGTCGATGTGCGAAAGATCGATCAGAACGCAGGCGTCGAGGATGAGGAAGCGGGTCGGCTCGGACACGTCGAGCTGTTCTCATGCTAGCCAGGAGTTCGCGAGGTCCCGCATTTCCGCGAGGTCGATGCGTAGGATCTCGGCGGCTCGCCCCAGCGAGATGAGCTCCCGGTCGACAGCTGAGCGGACCAGCAATCGAAGGCGGTCCTCGACGAAATCCGCGGCGAGGAGACGGTCCGGTTCCTCGGCGCTCCGGTCCGGGGGGCGCCCGGTGAACGCCTCTGGCCGCAAGCCCTCGGGCTCGTCTGCCTTGCTGAGGCTCTTCCCGGTGCGCTTCTTGTACTGGAACGCGAAGGTCATCCAGACCTTCTTCCTATCGTCCGGGGAAAGCTTCTCCTGCATTCGGTAAAGCACGGTGCGATAGCTGACCCGGAAGACGCGCTTGATCTTCAGCACGCGGTCCACGAAGCCGAGCCCGCGCGAGTCGGCGAACTCGGCGTCAAACAGCTCCTCGGGCATCAGGAAGTAGGCCGCGAAGGTGTCCGCTTCGATTTCCTGCTCCTTGTCCTCAACGTCCTCGGCGACGTCGAACGCAGAGAGGTGCAGCAGCAGGTGCGCGAGCTCGTGCACCGCGGTGAAGATCCATCTCTCGACGGAGATGCGATCCCAGGTGTTGACGACGACGGCGGGACCGCCATCGGAATCGGCAACCGAGAGCCCGAAGAAGCCCTCGGACGCGAACGACGAGGTCAGCACCTTGATGCCGTGGTTCTCGAGGACGCTGCAAATGTCGGCGACAACGGCGCCATCGAGGCCAAGCGCCTTACGTGCTTCACGCGCCGCGAACTTTGCGCGCTCGGGCCCCGGCTTGACCTTCGCCTTCTGAATCGCCTCCCGCACTCGCGCGAGCGCGAAGGCGGCCTTGTTGTTCAAGAGCTCTTCGAGCTCGTTGTAGTCGTCCAAGCGACGTGCGACGTCGACGAGGACCTCCTCGCGCGTGGTCATGCGCTTCTGAGCCCTGAAGCGCACCCGCTGAAGCGCGCGGGCGGGTTCGAGAAGCACTTCAAGACGGACTCCGAGCGGCGAGTAGGTAGTCTTTGACCGGTGGCGCGACCAAGCCCCGGAAGTCAACGTAGATAGTTTTAGCGGTTCCGCTGTTGCTGAAACGGGGGACCCTATTGAGCCGTCTGCGTCCAAAGCTCGTGCAATCCCGGCACCGACGGAGCCGTTCACTTTTGCGATGGGCCCGATGAGCCTTCGTCGCCCGGCGTGTGCGTCCAGACGAGCCCTGGAGTGGGCCTTT